>NZ_JBKKRK010000001.1:0-683869 GCF_048847255.1 Pseudomonas algeriensis
CCACACCGCAGGACCTTTTGTGGTCGCGCGCTTGCTCGCGATAGCGGTGGTTCAGCTTATGGAGATGTTGGATGTGCGGCCGCCATCGCGAGCAAGCTCGCTCCCACAGGGAGGGCAGTGTTGTTTGTTGGATGCGGGCACGGCGCAGGGCTTCTTGTGGGAGCGAGCTTGCTCGCGATAGCGGTTGTTCAGCTTGCAGAGATGTTGGATGTACTGTCGCCATCGCGAGCAAGCTCGCTCCCACAGGGAGGGCAGTGTTGTTTGTTGGATGCGGGCACGGCGCAGGGCTTTTTGTGGGAGCGAGCCCTGCTCGCGATAGCGGTGGTTCAGCTTGTGGAGATGTTGGATGTACTGCGGCCATCGCGAGCAGGCTCGCTCCCAAAGCGGATTATTCGCGGTTCTGATTGACAAAGTCCACGAACGCCCGCAGCGGCGAGGGTAGGTAGCGGCGGCCGGGGTAGTAGAGGAACGGCCCGGTGAAATGCTGCCACCAGGGTTCGAGTACCGGTTCGAGCAGGCCGCTGTCCAGGTGTGGCCGCAGCCAGTCCTCGAACAAATGAACGATGCCCAGCCCATCCACCGCCGCCTGCACCGCCAGGTCCATGGCGCCGCCGATGCGCACGATCAACGGGCCGTTCGGCTCGACGCTGATGGTTTCCCCGTCCCGTTCGTACTCCCAGAGCGGTAGGGCCCCGCTGGGAAACTTGCCGGCCAGGCAGGCGTGCCGCAGCAGGTCCCGCGGGTGCTCGGGTCGGCCACGGGCGTCGAGGTATGCCGGTGAGGCGGCGGTGGCGAAGCGCTGCAAGCGTGGGCCGATGGGAATGGCGATCATGTCCTGCTCAAGGCGTTCGTCGTAGCGAATGCCGGCGTCACACCCGGCCGCGAGCATGTCGACGAAACTTTCCTCGGTGACCACTTCGAGGCGGATGTCAGGGTAGCTTTTGAGGAACGGCGCGATGATCGCGGGCAGCACCAGCCGGGCGGCGCTGACCGGTACGTTCAGCCTGAGGGTGCCCGAGGGACGATCACGAAAATCGTTGACCACGTCCAGCGCGGATTCCACCTCGCCCAAGGCCGGCACGATGCGTTCCATCAGGCGCGCGCCGGCCTCGGTCGGCACCACGCTACGGGTGGTGCGGTTGAGCAGGCGCACGCCGAGCCGGCTTTCGATGCGTCGCACGGCATCGCTGAGGCTGGAGGCGGATTTGCCGCTGATCCGCGCGCCTTCACGAAACCCGCCCGCGTTCACCACCGCCACGAAGGACAGCAAGTCCTGGATATCTGTCGCCATTGTTCTCTCCACCGTACAGCCCGTTCGGATTGCACCTGATTATCAGCGGAGTGGTCAACGCCTATAGTCGGCCCAGGCATATTTAATCCAAGGGGTACGAGATGAGCAGGGCAGACACCGCAGGGACTTTTCAACTGGGCGATCGTACGGTCAAGCGCATGGGCTACGGCGCGATGCAACTGGCGGGCCCCCAGGTTTTCGGGCCACCCAAGGATCCGGCGGCGGCCATCGCCGTGCTGCGCGAAGCGGTGGCGGCGGGCGTCAACCATATCGACACCGCTGACTTCTACGGGCCCCATGTCACCAACCGGCTGATCCATGAAGCGCTGCATCCTTACGCCGACGACCTGGTCATCGTGACCAAGGTTGGCGCCGTCCGGGGTACGGATGCGTCATGGAACCCGGCCCACAGCCCGGCCGAGCTGACCCGCGCTGTCCATGACAACCTGCGCAACCTTGGCGTGGATGTGTTGGAGGTGGTCAACCTGCGCGCCTGGGGCAATTTGCATTCGCCAGCCGATGACGACATCGAGGAACAGTTCTCGACGCTGGCCGAGTTGCAGCATCAGGGCCTGATCCGCCATCTGGGCTTGAGCAACGTCACCGCGTCCCAGGTCAAGCAGGCCCAGGGCATTGCAAAGGTGGTCTGCGTGCAGAATCACTACAACCTGACCCATCGCGTCGACGAACAACTGATTGTAGAGCTGGGCAAGCAAGGCATCGCCTACGTGCCGTTCTTCCCACTGGGTGGGTTTACGCCGCTGCAATCGCAAACCCTGTCGGATGTCGCCGCGCGCCTGGACGCTTCACCGCTGGGCGTCGCGTTGGCCTGGCTGCTGCAACGTGCGCCGAATATGTTGCTGATTCCCGGTACGTCATCCGTGGCGCACCTGCAGGAAAACCTCTCGGCAAGTGAGCTGCGAATTCCCGCGCAGATGCTGGCCGAGCTTGACGCCATGCTGTAGCGACAGGCGCCGCGCGGCGGTGTGCCTGATGCCTGAAAAATCGAACAGGCTCCGGCCGGACGATGTCCCAGATTTATCGTCGTCAGGCAAGGATTTCGTCATGGCAGACCCTGGTATTCCCGGCCATCGCTGGGCTGATTCGACATGGGCGTTCTTACGCGAGGGCTACCCGTTCATTCGCAAGCGGTGCGCCGCCTATGGCAGCCCGGTTTTCCAGACCCGGCTGCTGGGTCGGCGCACGCTTTGCCTCAGCGGGCTGGAGGCGGCGGAGCTGTTCTACGACGCGCGGCGCTTTGTCCGAACGCCCACGTCCACGCCTGCGCCGCTGCGCAATATTCTGCTGGGGGCCGGTGGGGTCCAGGGGCTCGACGGAGCCCCTCATGCGCGACGCAAGCAATTGTTCCTCGAACTGCTGGACAAGGAAAACGTCCAGCGTTTGGCCCAGGTTTATGAAGCTCGCTTGAGCGAGGCCACGGCAAGACTTCCAGTGGGCGAGGCGTTCGAATGCCTGCCTTGGATCGAGGCCCTGTTGTGTCGGTCGGTCTGCGAATGGGCCGGCGTTGCGACGATGAGCGACCAACAAATGCACCGGCTGACCCGGCGGTTGGCCTCGTTGATCGACGGCAGCGGTCGCCTGGATTGGCGCATGCCAGCCGCGTGGTGGCGGCGCAAGGCCTGCGAAGCCGAGGCCGCGCGCTGGATCGAAAACTGCAGGCGAGGCGCCCACCCTGCGTTGCCGGAGTCCCCTCTGCACAAGCTTGCCCAGCATCGCGATGAGCAAGGGCAATTGTTGGCGCCACGGGTAGCGGCCGTCGAATTGCTCAACATTCTACGCCCGGTGGTCGCGGTGGGGCGCTTCCTGTTGTTCGGGCTGATCGAGCTGGAGCGACAGCCGCGATGGCGCACCTCCATCGCCCGCAACGAAGGCGCGGCGTGGGCCTTCGCCGAGGAAACGCGGCGCTTCTATGCGTTCTTTCCGATGGTGGCCGCGTTCGTGCGCGAGAGCTTCGAATGGCGCGGCTATCGTTTCGACAAAGGCACCCGGGTGCTGCTGGACCTTTTCGGCAGCAACCGCGATGCGGCGCATTGGAAGGCGCCGGACAGTTTTTCGCCCGAACGTTTCGGCCAATGCCCGATGAAAACATCGGTCATCAGCCAGGGCGGCGGCGAGTACACCTACCACCGTTGTCCTGGCGAGCCGTTGACCTTGTCGTTGATGCAGGCAACGTTTGAATATTTGTGCCGGCACCTACAATGGCGTTTGGACGTGAAGGCCGTCGATTTCCAACGCCTGCCGATGTTGCCCCGAGAGGCCGTGCCGATGACCGTGACGGGTCATTGGGGGGACGAAAAGACCAGTGCCTGACCGTCGTCCGGGATGAGCAGCCGTTCCGCAACCCCCGCCCGCTCGGCGGCAGCGCGCAGTGCCTCTCGTGTCGTCGGGCAATGGCTGATGGCTTCCAGGTGATTGGCCATCACGGTCCCACGAGACAGACGGGTGAATTCCAGGGTTTCTTCCATGCCCATGATGATGTCGTCGCCGATATCGAAACGTGCCCCGCCTGCCGGTACGACGCTGACCTGCGGCTGATGGCGCAATACGAAATCGCACACAGTGGGGGTGAGCACGGTGTCGCCGGTGAGGTAGACGCTGGGCTCGCCGGGCAACTCGATCAGGTAGCCGACGCCGTGCTCCATCAGCTTGCCTACCAGGCCCCGTCCGTGGGTGCATTTGACGGACCGAATGCTGCCACCCAGGAACGCGCCGGGTTGCTCGTGATCGTTGGCGAGCGGTTGGACGTTCAAGCCTCGCCTGGCGAGGTACCCGGCGTCGCGGGGCGTGCAGATGACCGGGATCTGGCGTTCTCGCAGCCAGTGTTTCGCCGCCCGATCGAGATGATCGAAGTGGCCTTTCTGGCAGTGCGTGATCAGACAATGAGTCACGGTTTCAAGAGCGCTTGCCGTGGACGCCGGCAGCTCCACCAGCGGATTGCGCTGGGTCGCGCCGAACAGGCGAAGCGGCGGCAGGGCGCCTTTGCCGGCCAGCATGGGGTCGACGAGCACGCGGTACGGGCCGAACTCAAGGATGATCGTGGCGTTACGGATCTGTTGGATTTTCATGGAGCGTTCCTTGTTGGGCGAGCGTTCCATGGTGCCGATCCCGGGCGATAGGCATAATGGCCGGATCTGACATCCTTGATTCAATTTGAGCCATGCCGAAAAAACTCCGCGTCGGTTTGTTGCTGTTTCCCGGTTGCATGCCTGCCGGCCTGTTTGCCTTTGCCGATCTGCTGCACGCGGCCAACCGCCGCAGTGGTCGGGTGCTGTTCGAGGCGACCTATGTCGCGCTGCAAGCCGGCCCGGTGACCTGCGCCCATGGCATCGGTCTTCAGGCTGAGAAGTCGTTGGGCGAGGCCGACCTGGATGCGCTCATGGTGCCTGGTTTCTGGGCCGAATCGGCCGAACAGGTCAAGGGTGTGCTTGCCGGCCAGGCTCCGCTGTTGAAAGCGCTGTCGAACCGCCCCCGGCGCTTGCAACTCTGGGCCTACTGCACCGGGGTCTGTCTGCTGGCCGCCTGTGGCCGATTGGACGGGCAGGGCGCGACAGTCACCTGGTGGTTGGCGCAGTCGATGCAGGAGCAGTACGGCAACGTGCGCTGGCAGAGCGAACAGAACTGCGTGTTCAACGCGCGAACCGCCACCGCGTCGGGGGTGAACGGTTACCTGCCCATCGCCGAGCACCTGATCGAACGTAACGTCAGTAGCGATGCACTGCGCGATATTACCCGGCTGATGGTGTTGCCGCGCCCGGCCGTCCCGCACGTGGCGTTTCAGGGGATTGCGCTGATACAGCAGCCCGACGGATTGCTGCGCCGGTTGCATGGCTTGATCGAGCAGATGCCGGCGGAGCAGATCACGGTCAAGGCGCTGGCGAGTCGGCTTGCCATGTCCGAGCGCACGCTGGCGCGCAAGGTTGGCGACGCAACCGGCCAGACCGTCGCCGCGTATGCCCGGTGCATCAAGTTGAATCAGGTGGGCGAACGCCTGACATTGACGTCGCTGCCCCTGGCCAGCATCGGCGCCGAGCTGGGTTTCAGCAGCAGCTCCAACCTGCAGCGGATGTTCAAGACGCTGACAGGGCTGACGCCGGTGCAGTACCGGCGCCAGTTCGGGCGGGTGTGAAGCTGGGGCGCGTCAGCTGCGCGCCTGCTCCTTCTCGTTTCGGTGATGGTCCGGCCAGCTGTCGACCGGGTGCGCGCGGTCCTCGTTGAACATTTCCGTGAGCAGTGCATTGGCGCGGCGGTAGGCGTCGTGCCGGAACTTGAGGTCGTCTTCCGGCTGGGCGACGATTTCTTCGAGCATCTGCAGGTTGAGACGACGGAACTGGTCGGCGCGTTCGCGTGCCTCGTATGCGCCGACACCCATCTGCACCAGCGCGCGTCGACCCAATGACAGCGCGCTTTCAAAGGTCTCCCGCTCGGCGCTTTCCACGCCCAACTGCCGCAGGGTGATCAGGTGCGCCATGTCCCGCGCCCGCACGATCAGTTTCAATCCGGGGAAGTGTTCCTGGGCCATTCGGGTCAGCGTCAGGTTGTCCTGCTGATCGTCTATCGCATTGATCAGCACCATCGCCTGGGCCGCGCCGGCGGCGTGGAGCAGATCGAGGCGCGTGGCGTCGCCGTAGAACACTTTTACGCCAAACTTGCGCAGCGTCTCGATGTTGTCGGGGTCATGGTCGAGAACCACCACCTCAACGCCGCAGGACATCAGCAAGCGACCGGCGATCTGCCCGAAACGACCGAAGCCGGCAATGATCACCCTTGGATTCTGCTGGTCGACGAGATCGGATTGCTGGTTGTCCTTTTTGGTGGCCGATTCCACGCGGTCCAGCAGCAGGATCAGCAAGGGCGTCAGGCACATGGACAGGGCGACCGCCAGCGTCAGGCTTTTGCCCCACTGGTCGGTGAGGATGCCGGCCAACGTCGCAGCGCCGAACACCACGAAGGCGAATTCACTGCCCTGGCCGAGCAGCACCGCTTGCCAGGAGCGCTGGCCGGCGGGCACGTTCAGGAAGCGGCTGACGGTCTTGATCACCAGCAGTTTGATCAGGATGAAGCCCAGGGTCAGGGTGATGACCTTCAGCGGTGCGTTGATCAGCGTGCCGAAATCGATCGACATGCCCACGCCGATAAAGAACAGCCCCAGCAGCAGGCCCTTGAACGGCTCGATGTCGCTTTCCAGGGCGTGGCGGTATTCGGAGCTTGCCAACAGCACGCCGGCGAGGAACGCGCCCATGGCCATCGACAGGCCGGCCTCTTCGAGAAGAAAGCCGAAACCGAACACCAGGAACAGCGCCACCGCACTGAAAATCTCCCGCAGGCCCGAGAGCGCGGCGAAGCGCAGCAGCGGTCGCGTCACGTAGCGCCCCAGCAACACGACGACGCTGATGGCGGCGACAATTTTGACGATCGACAGCGCCAAGGCCATGCCTGACGGGGTTTGGCCGTGGGCCGACAACAACGGGATCATGGCGACCAGGGGAATGGCCGCGATGTCCTGGAACAACAGCACCGCAAAGCTGCTGCGCCCGACGGCCGTGGCGGTCAGGTTGCGTTCGCTCATCGCCTGCATGGCGATGGCGGTTGAGGACAGGCTCAACGTCAGGCCGACCAGCAGCGCCGCCGTCCAATTCAGCCCCAGGGCCGCGCAGAACGCGGCGATTGCACCGCCGCAGGCCAGCATCTGCAGGGCGCCGCCGCCGAACACCATCCTGCGCAAAGCCCATAGCCGCTTGGGATCGAGCTCTAGACCAATGATGAACAGCATCAGGACGACGCCGATTTCGGCGAACTCCAAAATAGCTTTTACATCGGTGATGAGCTTGAGGCCCCACGGGCCGATCACGCAACCGGCCAGCAGGTAACCCAGCACCGGGCCCAGGCCGAAGCGCACGGCAATCGGCACGATCAGTGTCGCCGAGGCCAGGTAGATGAGCATCTCGATCAGGCTGTGCGTCTGCATTTCAATCTTCCTTCCAAGCGGCCAGGCGTGCGCCGTAGTGTTCGATTTGTGCCCGTTGAGTGTCGGACTCGGCGGCGTAGGCGCCGTGCACGGCGACCGGCTCGAGCCAGCGCATGTGGCAGTAGAGCGCCGTGGCATGGAGCGGCTGGGCCAGCGCGGAAAAGTCCGGGTACGCGCCGATCTGGAAATGCTCCCGTTCGCCACCCGTGCTCACGGCCCACAACAGGCGCTTACCGTTGAGGGCCGTGGCGCCTTTGCCATAGGCCCAGCCATGGGTGAACACTTTATCGATCCACAATTTCAAGAGAGGCGGCATGCCGTACCAGTACATCGGGTGCTGGAGGACAATCAGGTCAGCCTGCTCGGCAGCGCGCTGTTCGGCCTCGACGACGATGTTGAAGTCTGGGTAAAGCTCGTAGAGAGACCGTATGACCACGTCTGGGTTGTCGGACGCGCGCTTGAGCATCTGTTGGTTGACCCGCGATTGGTCGGGGTAGGGATGGGCGTAAACGATCAGGATCATCGGGGCGGTTCCGCGCGACAGGGCCAGGTCAAAAGGCCGGACATCCTACCGAGTAAGGCACGTGTTGTTTAGGACATTGTTCGCCGCAATGCCGTGCCGAGGTCAATTGAGCGGCAGCGAGACCCTGACCTCGAGACCACCGTCCCTGCGGTTCCTGAGCATCAGCGTTCCGCCATGCTCCAGTACCGTCGCCCGTGCCGCCGACAGGCCCAGCCCGACGCCGCCGGTGTTCTTGTTGCGCGAGCCTTCGATGCGAAAGAACGGCGCGAACACTTGCTCCTGATATTGGAGCGCGATGCCCGGCCCGCGATCGACGATGCGGATCTCGACGCAGTCGGCGAAGGACTTCAACCGCACGCCCGGTTCGCTGCCGTATTTCGCCGCGTTGTCGATCAGGTTGCTCAGCGCGCGCTTGATCCCGATGGGCCGGCCGACATACACGAACCGCTGGGCGCCTTCGAAGGACACTTCGGTGCCAGCGTCCCGGAAATCGTCGACGACGGTGTGCAGCAGTTCCGCCAGGTCGAACGCCGTGGCGTGTTCCAGGCGCGCTTCGTCGCGGAAGAATTCCAAGGCGGCGTTGACCATCGCCTGCATCTCGTCGACGTCCCGGAACAACCTCGATTGCTGATCGGGGTCCTCTATGAATTCGCCGCGCAGGCGCATGCGGGTCAGGGGGGCTCGCAAGTCGTGGGAGATGGCGGCGAGCATCTGCGTGCGGTCCTGGACGAAGTGCTTGAGCTGGGCCTGCATGGCGTTGAACGCCAGGATCGCCTGGCGGATTTCGAAGGGACCTACGACCGGGATCGGCGGTGCCCGGAAGTCCACGCCAAAGCGTCGGGCGCCCTCGGCAAAGCGCTCCAGCGGTGTGGCGAGGTGTCGCGTGGCGATCAGGGCGACGATCAGTGTCGACAGCATGATCAGCGCGATGATGATCAGGTTGCGGGCCCATTCTCCCAGGCCCCAGCTGCGCGAGGTCACAGAGACGGTTACCCAGGAGCGATCGGACAGTTCGATGATTACGGCGTAGCGCCTGGCGGGGTCATCGGCTGGCCAGTCTCCTGGTTCGTAGGCGTCGATCCGTGCGTCGGGCCTGCCCAACTGCCGATGCAGGAATGCCGAGCCTTCGCTGAACTCCGGGTCGTCGATCACCGGTAACCGCGCATCTTCATAGCGCCGCAGCCACTGGACGCTGAACGCCTCGTCACTGGCCGCCACGGCAATGTCGGGTCGTTGTGCGGGCTTGACCGAATCAATGATGCGGGTAATCGCTGCGGCCTTTTCCATCAGGCCGGTTTCCATCAGGGGAGGGCGCGCCCAGGCGCCGGCCAACAGGCTGAACAGTTCGTTGAGCGCCAGCAACGTCAGCATCGCCACCATTGTGGTCAGCGCGATCCAGCGTGCCACGGTGTCCCGTGGTCGATGGACCTTCGTGGGCCCGGTGGTCATCGCTTCACCACGTGGGGACTGAACAGGTAGCCACTGTTGCGAACGGTGCGGATCATCGACGGACCGGTGACGTCGCTTTCCAATTTGCGCCGCAAACGGCTGACCTGGACATCGATGCTTCGGTCAAACGCATCGAAGGTCTCGCCACGGGCCAGGTCGAGCAGTTGCTGGCGGGTGAGCACCCGGCGTGGATGTTCGGCAAAGACCAGCAGTAATTCGAATTCCCCGGTAGACAGCGGAATCATGACTTTGTCGGGCGAGCGCAATTCGCGACGGGTGACGTCCAGTTGCCAGCCCTCGAACTCCAGGGTCGGCCGGGCGAGGTCGCCCGGGCTGCCCCTGGCTTCGCCGGTGCGCCGCAGGACGGCGCGCACCCGGGCCAGCAATTCTCGGGCATCGAAGGGCTTGGTGAGGTAGTCATCGGCGCCCATTTCCAGGCCGACGACACGGTCGCTCAATTCGCCCATGGCGGTGAGCATGATGATCCCGACCCGGTGCTCGTTGCGCAGGCGCTGGCACAGCACCAGCCCATTGTCGCCCGGCAACATCACGTCGAGGATGATCAGGTCTGGCTGCCGGCGCTCCACCGCTTGCCACAGGGCGTTGCCGTCGGCGGCGACTTCGACGCTATAGCCATGTTGCTCAAGGAATTTGCGCAGCAGGGCGAGGACTTCGAGGTCATCGTCCACCAGTAACAAGTGGCTCACGGTGGTCACGTCGGGCAATGAATACGGGGTGCAATACTAGGGTCAATCCGGGCCTGCGTCATTTATTTCAATCCGGAAACAAAACTGCCGGCGGGCAATATTCCGGAAATCTGCGGGCAAGAAAACGGCGGCAGGATGGGGTCGATGTCGGTCTCTCCAAATAGTCAGTTCCACCCAGAACCCGTGGCGAGGGAGCTTGCTCCCGCTGGGTCGCGAAGCGGCCCCAAAACAGCGGTGAGCGCTTCGCACTAAGGCGCGAGCAAGCTCCCTCGCCACGGGTTTGGTGTTTGGCTTTTAACCGGCATAGGCACCCCTCCATTCCTCCCCGAGATAGCCCCGCATGTCGATCCTCAAACCCGCGCCGCTGTTTGTCCGATCCACCGTCATCGTCGCGCTGGCGGTACTCGCCAGCGGCTGCAGCAGTACGCCAACCGCCAACCCGGGCAGTTGCGAAAGTGTTCCCTATGCGGTGCACGATCCGGCCGAACCGGTGAACCGCGGCATCTTCGCCTTCAACCGTACCGTGGACGATTACGCCCTGGCCCCCGTCGCCCGTGGGTATCGCAAACTGCCGGACATGTTCCAGGCTGGCGTACACAACTTCGTCGCCAACTTCGGTGAGCCCAAGGTGTTCATCAACGATTTGCTGCAAGGCAATGGGCAGCGTTCGGTCACGACTCTTGGGCGCTTCGTCATCAATACCACCGTGGGCATCGTCGGGCTGATCGACGTGTCGGGCAAGATGGGCATCGCGCGTCATGAATCGGATTTCGGCCAGACGTTTGGCGTCTGGAATATCGCCCCCGGACCGATCGTGGAATTGCCGCTGCTGGGCACTGCCAACCTGAGGGACGCGACCGGCAAGGTGGTGAGCTTCGTCGTGGACCCTTTCGGCGACAACAGCGATACCGTCCAGACCCTGGGTACGATCAAGACCGTGGGCGGCGTCGTCGATGGACGCGCGCAGGCGCTGCCGCTCACCGACCAGTTGCAGGCGCGACCGGACTATTACGTGGCGCTGCGCGACGCCATCGCGCAACGACGTGCTGATTTCGTCGCGGATGGCAAACTGGGCGCCGTCCAGGACGAGCCGCAATGCCCGGAACGCGGTGGCGCCGATGAATAGCCAGGCGCTGGTCCTGCATCGGCGGGTGAAGACCATTGACCAAGGCTCGCTGCATTGCCGCGAGCTCGAACTGCGGCTTGCCGAGGACGGCCAGCACATACTGCTCAGCCGCTACGTCGAATGGTACGACCCGCAGCAACCGGGCCTGTGTGCAGCCCAGCACTATCGGGTGCCGTTGGCGAGCATGATTCGCTGGATGATCAACAATGGCGAGCGGGGCAGCGGGCCGTGACGATGGGCGATCTCCCCGGCGTGTAACCATGTCGGGGAGTTGAAACATTTTTACATACTTCCGGCTTAATTATGGTTGTACGATGTCGTACGAAATATGGTCGACTGTTTCCGTTCCTCACAAAAAAAATAACGGAGATTCCATCCATGTCGAGCATTCCCTCCGCAGAAGGCCAGGCCGTGGCCCCCGCGCAGAGCCGCTTCGTACGCCTCTTGAAGCTACTTGGCCCAGGTATCATCGCGGTACTGTCATGGCTGGGCGCTGGCGATCTCATCACATCTTCCGTGGCCGGCGCGAACTACGGCTACGCAATGATGTGGGTGCTGGCGGTGTCCTTGCTGCTCCGATACCTGATCGTCAACATCATTGCCCGCTTCCAGCTGTGCAATAACCAGGGCATGACCATCCTGCAGGGTTACGCCCAGCTCAATCCGTTTTTCGCCTGGTTCATGCTGGTGTATGCGCTGCTCATGGGGCACCTGATGAACGCCTACATGATCAAGGGCGCCGGCGAGGCCTTGGCGATGCTGCTCAAGACCGATTACCCGCTGCTGTGTTCGGTGGCGGTGGTGTTGGCAGTGTGGATGCTCGTCGGGCGCAATATCTACTCGATGATCGAGGGCGTGATGAAGGTGTTGCTGGCGATCATGACCCTGGCGTTCCTCGCCTTGGCGGTCATGTCCGGCCCGGATGTCGCCGGAATCGTCAAAGGCACCATCGGCTTCAGCATTCCACCCGATGAAGGCGTGCACGGTGCGCTGCTGGTGGCGGTGTCGGTGATTGGCGCGGTGGCGGGTTCCATCGCCAACTTCGTCCACCCTTATGTCATGCGTCAGAAAGGCTGGGTTGGCCCTGAGCACAAGCGCATCCAGCGCAACGACCTGTTGTTTGCGGTGTTTGTCGGGATCGTCATCAACCTGGCGATCTGGATCGTCGGCGCCGAGATCCTGCGGCCTAATGGCATCGAAGTGAAAACCCTGGGCGACCTGGGCAAGGCCCTTGAAATGTTCTTCGGCTCGATCGGTTGGTATGTGTTCTTCGTCGGTGTGTTCGCCACGCTGTTCGCCAGCATTTCCGGCAAGACCACGGCATTCCCGATGCTGATCACCGATGCCTTCCAGCACGTGCGTCCTGAGCGTCGCGAGCGCTATGGCAAGGAGTTCCACCGCGACCCGATGCACAAGTGGTTCATGCTGTTCATCCTCGTCACGCCGCTGATCTGGTCGCTGCCGGGCATGCCGGACTTCGTGACCCTGACCATCGGTGTCAACGCGCTGAACATCGTCGGCCTGCCAGTGATCTCCCTGGGCCTGCTGATCATGTCCAACCAGAAATCGCTGCTGGGCAAGGAATACCGCAACAACCTGTTCGAGAACATTGCGCTGGTGTTCGCGACCGGCCTGGCGTTGTGGGTGGCGTTCCAACTGGGCGTCGATCTGTTTGCCTGAGCCTTGGGCATTCATCTCTGGAAGGGGCTGCTAGACTTCATGGTCCAGTCCCTTTCGGAGAATCCCAATGAACAACAAGAACAGGATTTGCCTCTGGTACGACGGCACCGCGCAGGACGCAGCTGAGTTCTACGCAAGCACGTTTCCCGACAGCGCGGTGAACGCGATCCACCATGCGCCGGGCGATTATCCGGCGGGCGAGCAGGGCGATGTCATCACGGTGGATTTCACGGTGATCGGCATTCCCTGCATCGGCTTGAATGGCGGCGCGATGTTCAAGCACAACGAAGCCTTCTCCTTCCAGGTCGCAACCGATGACCAGGCCGAGACGGATCGCCTCTGGAACGCGATCATCGACAACGGCGGCCAGGCGAGCGCTTGCGGCTGGTGCAAGGACAAGTGGGGTGTGTCGTGGCAGATCAGCCCCCGGGTTCTGGTCGAGGCGATCACCAGCGCCGACAAAGCCGCCGCCAAGCGCGCCTTCGAAGCCATGATGAACATGACCAAGATCGACATCGCGGCGATCGAGGCGGCGGTGAAGGGGTAGCCTGCGGTCGGCAGTAAAAACCATGCAAGCTGACCCTCCGCCATCGTCGGATCGCCGCCCGGAGCAAGCTCGCTCCCACAGGGATCCGTGCTGGCAGAAAAATTGAAGTTACCCCATCAAATGTGGGAGCGAGCTTGCTCGCGATGGCGGAGGGTCAGCCAACACACTCACCGCTGACTCTCCACACGCCAGATGCTACAGGGAGGGTCCAGGCAACCTGGCAATCACCTTGATCTCGAACTGGAAACCATACAGCCATGTCACACCCACCGCTGTCAGCGTTGGGTGCGGCGCGTGGCCCCAGAATTCGGGCACCACGCTCCAGACCCGTTCGAATATCGATTCGGGATCAACCATGAAGACCGTGACGTCGATCACGTCGTCAAAACTGCAATCGGCGGCGGCGAGTATGGCCGCAAGATTGGTGAAGGCGCGGCGCACCTGGTCTTCCAGCACGGGCTCGGGCGAGCCGTCCTCGCGGCTGCCGACCTGTCCGGATACGAACAGCAAACCATTGGAGCGAATCGCCGGCGAATAGCGGTTGCGCTCGTAAAGCGCCTGGCGGCCGGGTGGGAAAACAACGTCTCGGGTGGTCATGGGAATCTCTCCATCAATGGCCGAAAGCGGCCGGAACTCAACGATGAAGTCACTCTAGAGGCTTGTGTCCGGGCGATAAACGAGCAACCTTGGCGATCACTGTTTGTAGAAACCAAACAATCCGAGGCAGGAAATGGACCGTTTCGATGCGATGCAGGCGTTCGTGCGTGTGGTGGAGTCGGGCAGTTTCACCAAGGCCGCCGAGACGCTGCACATGAGCAAGACCACCGTGACCCAGCTGGTGCAACAGCTCGAAGCGCGGCTGCGGGTCAAGTTGCTCAACCGCACGACACGCAAGGTCAACGTCACGGCGGACGGCGCGGCCTTCTATGAGCATGCGATTCGCCTGTTGGCGGACCTGGATGACGCCGAGACCAGCTTGTCCGGCGCCCAGGCCCTGCCGCGCGGGCGGCTGCGTGTCGATGTGCCGAGCCCACTGGCGGCGCTGATCCTGATACCGGCGCTGCCGGAGTTCTACGAGCGTTACCCCGACATCCAGATCGACATGGGCGTCAGCGACCGCATCATTGACATAATCGACGAAAACGTCGATTGCGTGGTTCGCGGCGGCGAACTGAAGGATCAATCGCTGATCGCCCGACGCGTCGGCGACCTGGCCCTTGGGGTCTTCGCCGCGCCAAGCTACCTGGCGCGTCTGGGTACCCCGGCCCACCCGCGTGAGCTGGAGGATTCCCAACATCGCGTCGTCGGTTTCCTGTGGGCACGCACCGGCAAGGCCTTGCCCTATGCCATGCACCGACAGGACGAGCACCTGCGCATCAAGGGGCGTTACGCCCTGGCGATCGACGATGGCAACGCCTACCTGGCCGCCGGCCTGGCGGGGCTGGGGGTGCTCTGGTTGCCCATCTATATGTCGCGGACTCACCAGGCGCAGGGGACGTTGGTCCCGTTGTTCGAAGATTGGCGCCTGGAGTCGATGCCGATGTACGTGGCCTACCCGCCGAACCGGCACATCAGTGCCAAGCTGCGGGTGTTCATTGACTGGGTGATGGAACTGATGGCGCAGCATGCGCCTATCCTTGATCGGCAGGCGTCATGACATTTTTCTCGGTCGCAGAGGAGAACAGCGATGGAACGATTCACCGGCGGTTGCCTGTGCGGCAACGTTCGTCTTGAAGCGTCTGGCCGTCCATACCGGGTCGGCCTTTGCCACTGCCTGGATTGCCGCAAGCATCACGGTGCACTGTTTTTTGCGGCGGCGGTGTTCCCCGAGGACGCCGTCACCGTCACGGGCGAGCCCCGGGACTATGCCGGGCGCTTCTTCTGCCCCAATTGCGGCTCGTCGCTGTTCGCCCGCAGCGGCGACGAGATCGAAGTGCACCTCGGCACGCTCGATACCCCCGACCAACTGACGCCCACCTACGAATGCTGGACCGTGCGCCGCGAGTCCTGGCTGCCGGCGTTCCCGCTGGCGCGGCGGTATCAGCATGATCGCGGGGGCAAGGGGCGGGCAGAAGAGTAGGGGGGCGAGGCGCTCAGGCCGGTTCGCCTATGCACCACCATTGGACTGTGATGTTGTTTTCTGGGTCGACTACGTTACGCCCGTGCTCAATGAAATTGGGTGGAACGTGCAGCGCCAACTTGTCGCTGATCCGTTGGGGCGCTAGCGCGTTCGCGTCGCTGAGGAAACCCAGGTAGTAGTCCTTGTCATAGAAAATGGTGACTTCGCTTTCAAAGAGCCATGGCCATGTCAGAAGGCAGGCGACGCGGTAATAACCTTCGGAGCGGTCTGCCGCCCGGGATATGTGGGCCGCTGCCTCGAGCAACTGCTGGACGCAGAACGCCTGGACTTCGATTCGGGCTTGATCGCCTTCGACGAGCAGTTCGTGGACCGGGATTTTCCAGTTCGAATATCGGTAACCTTCCTGCCTTGGATAGAAATTACCCTCAAAACTCGACGCCCAGCGCTCGATTGAGCGAAGGCGGCGATGCAGGCCCCTGAGTGGCTTTCCGTTGACGCTGATTTGCCGCATTGATGTGTCCTGCCAAATGAGGCCGGCCATTCTCCGGGCTGCAATGCGGCAATCCAAGGATAACGCTGGTCATTTCGGTTTCATTTGATGTCCGCGATATCAGAGCGATCAACCAAATCCGACAATCGCCTTGATCTCCAGATACTCCTCGAACCCATGGACCCCATATTCGCGCCCGTTGCCCGAGCGCTTGTAACCGCCGAACGGGGCCATGGGGTTCCAGGTCGGATAGTTCAGCAGCACTTGCCCGGCACGGATGCGCTTGGCCACGGCGCGTACCTGGTCAAGGTCGCGGCCCTGAACGTGCGCGCCCAGCCCGTAGACGGTGTCGTTGGCGATGGCGACGGCTTCGTCCAGCGTGTCGTACGGGATGATGCACAGCACCGGGCCGAAGATTTCTTCCTGGGCGATGCGCATGCCGTTGTCGACTTGCGAGAACACGGTTGGCCGGGTGTAGAAGCCTTTGGTGAAACCGTCGACGCGTCCCGGCCCACCGCAAATCAGCTTGGCCCCTTCCTCCAGGCCCGCTTCGATCATCGCCTGCACGCGCTTGAACTGGGCCTGGTTGGCAATCGGGCCGAGCACGGTGTCTTCCGACCGTGGGTCACCGACGATGATGGCATTGGCCGTGGCGGCCGCCAGTGCCTCGACTTCCGCCAGGCGGTTCCTGGGTACGATCATCCGCGTCGGCGCGCTGCAGGACTGGCCGACATTGCGTAACGCCGACATCACGCCGGGCGGCACGGCCTTGGCGAAGTCGGCGTCGGGCAGAAACACGTTTGGCGACTTGCCGCCCAGCTCTTGGGTGACCCGCTTGACCGTGGGGGCGGCGGCTCGGGCCACCAGGGCGCCGGCGCGATTGGAGCCGGTGATGGAAATCATGTCAATGTCGGGGTGCGCCGCCATGGCCGCGCCGACCTCGGCACCGCCGCCGTTGACCAGGTTGAACACGCCTGCCGGCAGGCCGGCGTCATGCACCAGTTCGGCGAACAGCAGGGCGCTCAAAGGCGACAGTTCGCTGGGCTTGAGCACCACGGTGCAACCGGCGGCGATCGCCGGGGCGACCTTGGCGGTGATCTGATAGAGCGGCCAGTTCCACGGCGTGATCAAACCGCAGACGCCGATGGGTTCGCGCACGATGGCGGTGCCGCTCTCGATTTTCTGAAATGCATAAGTGGACAGCACATCGCGCGCCACACGAACGTGTTCGGCCGCCAGCGGCACTTGCATGGATCGGGCGAAACCGATTGCCGCGCCCATTTCCAGGCACAGCACCTGGGCCAGCGCTTCCTTGCGTTCGAGCATCAGTTCATGGATCTTGCCGAGGATTCGGGCGCGATCCGCCACTGCGGTCGCGGCCCAGCCGGGCATCGCCGCCTTTGCCGCCGCGACGGCGCGGTCAACGTCGTCGGATGATCCTTGGGCAACCTCGGCGAGCACCTCTTCGGTGGCCGGATTGACGACTGCCAGCGTCGTCCCCCGGGTCGGCGAATGCCAATGACCATCGATGTAGAACTGCCCGGTATTTTGCGGAATATATGAGGGTTTGGTCATCCATCAGGCTCCCATAGAGCGGTGATGACACTGCCGGCAGCAGGTCGTGGTTGCATGCCGATAAACTACCAAAGCGGCCCTGGCGGGTTGTGCCGTTGTTTGGCTCGGCAAAGAACAATCTGCTGAATATGCCGGGCTGACTTTGCAAAAACGTAGCGAAGGCGCTTCGCAGGCCCGACGCTACCGAGGCGTCGCCCGCAGCCGCAAAAGTGCCGGGGCCCTGCGGGCGGTGCACAGTGTTTTGAGTTGCTGGCGCAACCAGCGCAAATCGTGCCGCCGTGGCGTCGGCAAGCGCCTGGGTCTGGTCCGGCCGACGAGCTCGGTAAAGGTCTGGACGAATGAGGCCGGGTCACCGATGCCCTTGAGCTTGCGCCGTAGTTTTCCGTCTTTATAGAACAGCACGGTGGGCGTGCCGGTGACTTCCGGGTGCCGAGGCGATTGATCGGTGCTCAGTTTGTAGATCACGGCCCGATTCTCGAAGGTCTCGGCAACCTTGCAGAACAGCGGGTCGGCCATGCCGCAGGCGTAGCAGTGCGGATGGCCGAAATAAAAGACCACCGGGCGCCAGGTCTTGAGCGCCGTGCGGTAGTCCTTTTGAGTGCTGACGTGAGTGATGAGCGAGCTCATGGCGGCTTCCCTGTGTCCAGACGTGCCCCAGGACCATAAGCAACACGTTCCGGCGACGCTACTGTCAGAGTTGACAGGTGGCGGCCCCGTTTCGGTGCGATGGGTGTATTGCGCCCCCGATAGGCTTCGTAATGGGGCCTTGTTACCCAGCGGCCGTAGCCATCGGTAGCAGCCGCGAGCGGGTCATGGTTGCGCCTCCCGATCCGCTGGATTTCTATCTTCCTGATTTCATTGACGTTCCATTTTTCACTCCACCGCATCGAAAGGCTGTGGCACACTTTCTGCTGTCTATTCCGTTGTTACATACCAAATTCCGGTATAGCGGAATAAACTCACCCTGGAGTGCTTGCCATGCAACGCCGACCTTCCTTGTTCAAAGCGTGTGTTTTTCTCTTCGCGGCCACGACGGCCGCCATGGGTGTCGCCCAGGCGGCCGACAGCAAGCTGGACAGCGTGCTGCAACGCGGGAAATTGATTGTGGGCACGGGCAGCACCAATGCGCCGTGGCACTTCCAAGGAGCGGATGGCAAGTTGCAGGGGTTTGATATCGACATCGCGCGGATGGTCGCCAAGGGGCTGTTCAATGACCCGGAAAAAGTCGAGTTCGTGGTGCAATCATCCGATGCGCGGATTCCCAACCTGCTGACCGACAAGGTCGACATGAGCTGCCAGTTCATCACCGTCACCGCCAGCCGCGCCCAACAAGTGGCGTTCACCTTGCCGTACTACCGCGAAGGGGTGGGCCTGCTGTTGCCGGCCAACAGCAAGTACAAGGAAATCGAGGACCTCAAGGCCGCCGATGACGACGTCACCGTGGCGGTGCTGCAAAACGTCTACGCCGAAGAACTGGTCCACCAGGCGCTGCCCAAGGCCAAGGTCGACCAATACGACAGCGTCGACCTGATGTACCAGGCGGTGAACTCCGGCCGCGCCGATGCCGCCGCCACCGACCAATCCTCGGTCAAGTACCTGATGGTGCAGAACCCCGGTCGCTACCGCAGCCCGGCCTACGCCTGGAGCCCGCAAACCTACGCCTGCGCGGTCAAGCGCGGCGACCAGGACTGGCTGAACTTCGTCAACACCACCCTGCACGAGGCCATGACCGGTGTGGAATTCCCCACCTATGCGGCGTCGTTCAAGCAGTGGTTCGGCGTTGAGTTGCCGTCTCCGGCGATCGGTTTCCCTGTTGAATTCAAATGACCCTGTGAGCCCGGGGCGCCCCTCGCGGGCGCACCGTCGAAGGTACTGCCGACCATGAATTATCAGTTGAATTTTGCCGCCGTCTGGCGCGATTTCGACACCTTGCTGGCGGGGCTTGGCCTGGGGCTTTCCCTCGCGCTGGTGTCGATCGCCATCGGCTGCGTGATCGGCCTGGCGATGGCGTTCGCGCTGCTCAGCAAGCATCGCTTGTTGCGGGTGTTGGCCTCGGTGTACGTCACCGTGATCCGCAACACGCCGATCCTGGTGCTGATCCTGTTGATCTACTTCGCCTTGCCGAGCCTGGGCATTCGCCTGGACAAGCTGCCGTCGTTCGTTATCACGCTCTCGCTGTACGCCGGGGCCTACCTGACCGAAGTGTTTCGCGGCGGGCTGTTGAGTATTCATAAGGGCCAGCGCGAAGCAGGGTTGGCGATCGGCCTGGGCGAGTGGCAGGTCAAGGCTTACGTCACCGTGCCGGTAATGCTGCGCAACGTGTTGCCGGCCCTGTCGAACAACTTCATTTCGCTGTTCAAGGACACCTCCCTGGCGGCGGCGATTGCCGTGCCGGAGCTGACCTATTACGCCCGCAAGATCAACGTGGAGAGCTACCGGGTGATCGAGACCTGGCTGGTGACCACGGCCCTGTATGTCGCGGCCTGTTACCTCATTGCCATGCTGCTGCGTTATTTCGAGCAGCGCCTGGCGATCCGCCGTTAGGAGTTTCCCATGTACGAATCCCCCAGTTGGTTGCACGAGTTGTGGGTCGCCCGGGACACTTTGTGGAGTGGCTTCCTGACCAGCGTGCAATGCTCGGCGTTGGCGATTGTGTTGGGCACATTGATCGGTCTCTTCGCCGGGTTGGCGCTGACATACGGGCGGGCCTGGATGCGCGCGCCGTTTCGGTTCTATGTCGACTTGATCCGCGGTACACCGGTGTTCGTGCTGGTGCTGGCTTGCTTCTACATGGCGCCGGCCCTGGGCTGGCAGATCGGTGCGTTCCAGGCCGGTGTGCTGGGCCTGACGCTGTTCTGCGGCTCTCACGTGGCCGAGATCGTGCGCGGCGCCCTGCAGGCGTTGCCTCGTGGGCAGATGGAAGCGAGCCAGGCCATTGGCCTGACATTCCAGCAGGCGCTGGGCTACGTGCTGTTGCCCCAGGCGTTGCGGCAGATCCTGCCGACCTGGGTCAATTCCTCCACCGAGATCGTCAAGGCCTCGACCCTGCTGTCAGTGATCGGTGTGGCCGAGTTGCTGCTCAGCACCCAGCAGATCATCGCCCGGACGTTCATGACCCTGGAGTTCTACCTGTTCGCCGGTTTTCTCTTTTTCATCATCAATTACGCCATCGAGTTGCTCGGGCGGCACATTGAAAAGCGGGTGGCCTTGCCATGACTGATATTTCCCTCTCCAACGCCCAACCGCTGCTGGACATTCGTGGCCTGCGCAAACAATACGGCCCGCTGGAAGTGCTCAAGGGCGTTGACCTGAGCATGCAGCGCGGCAACGTGGTCACGCTGATCGGCTCCAGTGGTTCGGGCAAGACCACGCTGCTGCGTTGCGTCAACATGCTGGAAGAATTCCAAGGCGGCCGGATCACGCTCGACGGCGAGTCCATCGGCTATGACGAGGTGGACGGCAAGCGTGTGCGCCACCCCGAGAAAGTCATCGCCCGGCACCGGGCCATGACCGGCATGGCCTTCCAGCAATTCAACCTGTTCCCGCATCTGACCGCGTTGCAGAACGTCACCCTGGGCCTGCTCAAGGTGAAAAAACTGCCCAAGGACGAAGCCGTGGCCCTGGCCGAAAAATGGCTGGAGCGGGTCGGCCTGCTGGAACGGCGCGATCACTTCCCCGGTCAGTTGTCCGGCGGTCAGCAGCAGCGCGTGGCGATTGCCCGGGCGATTGCGATGAACCCGAGCCTGATGCTGTTCGACGAAGTGACCTCGGCCCTGGATCCGGAACTGGTCGGCGAAGTATTGAACGTGATCAAGGGTCTGGCCGAAGACGGCATGACCATGCTGCTGGTGACCCACGAGATGCGCTTTGCCTTCGAAGTCTCGGACAAGATCGTCTTCATGAACCAGGGCCGCATCGAAGAGCAGGGGCCGCCGAAGCAATTGTTCGAGCGACCGCAATCGCCGCGCCTGGCGGAATTCCTCAAGAACACCCGTTTTTAACTTCCATTCAACAAGGAGATAAATCCATGAGCATTACCCGTTACGGCACCGGCAGCACCGCAGGCGGCGGCCAGCCACGGCCCTTCGCCCGTGCCGTGGAGGCCGATGGCTGGCTGCACGTGTCCGGCCAGGTGCCGGCAGTGAACGGCGAAATCATCGTTGGCGGTATCGTCGAGCAGACCCACCAGACCATGAAGAACCTGATCGCCATTCTCCAAGAGGCCGGTTATGGCCTGGAAGATGTGGTTCGCTGCGGTGTCTGGCTGGAAGACCCGCGGGATTTCTGGAGCTTCAACAAGGTGTTCGGTGAGTATTTCAGCCCGGAACACGCCCCGGCGCGGGCGTGTGTGCAGGCGAGCATGATGGTCGATTGCAAAGTCGAGATCGACTGTGTGGCCTACAAGAAAAAGGCCTGACCACGATCTTCTGGCGAATTCACTTCTGTGGCGAGGGAGCTTGCTCCCGCTGGCCTGCGCAGCAGGCCCATTCTTTACGACCGCTGCGCAGCCGAGCGGGAGCAAGCTCCCTCGCCACAATAAAGATACATGCGATTATGGGTGAAATTTCAGGAACCAAAGACATGACCGAAGACACCATCAAACGCCGGGCCCGGGGATTGGATCGGGCGTTCGATATCCTCGATTTCCTCAAGGAGATCGGCCAGCCGTTGCGCCCGAACGACATCGCCAGCGGCATCGGCAGCCCCAAGTCCACGGTCTATGAGTTGGTGGCGTCGCTGCTGGAGCGTCGCATCCTCGAGCCGGTGGGCAAGGATGGCCATGTCTACCTGGGGCGCCAGTTGTACTTTCTCGGCCAAGCGCATTTGCGGCATTTCGACCTGAGCCGCGAAGCCGACCAGGCCTTGCAGGACATCGTCCGGCAGACCCGGGAAACCGCGCAGATGTGTCTGCTCAACGGGCGCAAATACACGGTCGCGCTGATGAAGGAGGGCGAGCGGCACTTTCGCATCTCTTCGGACATCGGTGAAAACGCGCCGATCCCCTGGACGGCCTCCGGTCGCCTGTTGCTGGCGCATCTGAGCGACCAGCAGATCATCGACCTGATCGACCCCGATGACTTCATCCTGCCGGACGGCGAACGCCTGCCGCTGGAGCGGTTTCTAGGAGAGATCCGCCAGGCCGGCATCGATGGATTTTTCTCCTTCGATAGCGTTGCCGACACCTTCACCCACTGCTTCGCCGCACCGGTCAAAGACCCCAACGGCGTGGCCATCGCGACCCTGTGCATCGTCGCCCCGAGGGCTGACGCCAAGAACAATTACGCCGACTACCGCCGGGTGCTGATCGAAAGCGCCAACCACCTGGCCCGTCGCATCAACGAATAGACAGCCTTGGCTGTGTGAGGAGTTCGAACATGTCTTCTGCCATTACTAACGCGGGCGTCGAGAAGGGCGCCGCGCCCATCGGCGCTCATTTGCTGCGGGACGTGAGCCTGCCGGCGCTGGTGCTGCATCGCGAGGCCCTGGAGCACAACATCCGATGGATGCAGAAATTTGTCAGTGACAGCGGTGCGCAGCTGGCGCCCCACGGCAAGACCAGCATGACCCCGGCGTTGTTTCGTCGCCAGATCGAAGCCGGCGCCTGGGGCCTGACTTTGGCCACGGCGGTGCAGACCCGTGCCGCCTACGCCCATGGCGTACGGCGCGTGCTGATGGCCAATCAATTGGTCGGCAAGCCCAACATGGCATTGATCGCCGATCTGCTGGCCGACCCGGCGTTCGAATTCCATTGCATGGTCGATCATCCGGACAACGTCGCCCAGCTCGGCGCTTATTTCGCTTCTCGCGGCGTGCGGCTGAACGTGATGATCGAATACGGCGTCGTCGGCGGTCGTTGCGGTTGCCGTACCGAAGCCGAGGTGCTGGCCCTGGCCGAGGCCATCGGAGCGCAACCGGCACTGGCATTGACCGGCATCGAAGGCTATGAAGGGGTCATCCACGGTGATCATGCCGTCAGCGGCATCCGCGCATTCGCCGCTTCCCTGGTGGGGCTGGCCATGCAGTTGCAGGACAGCGGCGCGTTTGCCATCGACAAACCCATCATCACCGCCTCGGGGTCGGCCTGGTACGACTTGATCGCTGAATCTTTCGAAGCCCGCAACGCCCAGGGACGTTTCCTCAGCGTGCTGCGCCCCGGCAGTTACGTGGCCCACGACCATGGCATCTACAAGGAGGCCCAATGCTGCGTACTGGAGCGGCGCAGCGATTTGCACGAAGGCTTGCGTCCGGCCCTGGAAGTCTGGGCCCACGTGCAGTCGATGCCGGAGCCGGGCTTCGCGGTGATAGCCCTGGGCAAGCGCGACGTAGCCTACGACGCCGGGCTGCCGGTGCCGCTCAAGCGCTATAGACCCGAGGCTGATTCGGTGACGGGTGACGACGTCAGCGCTTGCAAGGTGACGGCGGTGATGGACCAACATGCATTCATGACGGTGGCGCCGGGGGTCGAGCTGCGGGTCGGGGACATCATTGCGTTCGGGACCTCCCACCCGTGCCTGACATTCGACAAGTGGCGGGTGGGGTGCCTGGTGGATGAGGGGTTGCGGGTGGTTGAGCTTATGGAGACTTGTTTCTAAGGCTTGAGAGCGAGTCGCGGCTATCGCGAGCAGGCTCGCTCCCACATTGGATTTGTTGTGAATACAAAACCAGTATTCACCCACGATCCCTGTGGGAGCGAGCTTGCTCGCGATAGCGGTCCGCAATACACCACCGAACCATCAGGAACATCCATGAGCAACACTAAACCCCGCATCGCCCTGATCGGCGAATGCATGATCGAACTGCAGCACCGCGCCGACGGCAGCCTGCAGCAAAGCTTCGGCGGCGACACGCTGAACACTGCGGTGTATCTGTCCCGTGCGTTGGGCGACAAAGGCTCGGTGGATTACGTCACCGCCCTGGGCGACGACTCTTTCAGCGATGCCATGTGCCAGAGCTGGGCTTCGGAAAACATCGGGTTGGAAAGGGTCCAGCGTTTGCCCGGTCGTCTGCCGGGCCTGTATTGCATCCAGACCGATGCGGCGGGCGAGCGGCGTTTCCTGTACTGGCGCAACGAGGCTGCCGTGCGGGATTGCTTCACCACGCCGGCCGCCGTGCCGATCCTGGAAGCGTTGCCCGGATACGACGTGCTGTATTTCAGCGGCATCACCCTGGCGGTGATTGGCGAGCAGGGCCGGCGCAAACTCATCGAGACCCTGATCGAGGCACGGCGCCGGGGCGCGCAGGTGGTGTTCGACAACAATTACCGGCCACGGCTCTGGGCCTCGGTCGAGGCGGCCCGGGCGGCCTATCGCAGCGTGTTGCCCTATGTGGAGCTGGCGTTGCTGACCGTGGATGACGAACAAGCACTGTTTGGCCATGCCGACAGTGACGCAGTGTTCATCGCCTATGAGCAACTGGGGACACCGGAAGTGGTACTCAAGCGCGGCGCCGAGGCGTGCCTGATTCGTTGTGATGGCCGGTCTTATGACGTGCCGGCCCAACGGGTAGAGCGCGTGGTGGATACGACAGCGGCGGGGGACTCGTTCAGCGCCGCCTACCTGGCGAGTCGCTTGCTGGGGGGCAGCCCGGCGGAGGCGGCCGAGGCCGGGCATTTGTTGGCGAGCCGGGTGATCCAGGTGCCGGGGGCATTGATACCGAGATGATCTGGCCAGCCAAAACCCTGTGGGAGCGAGCTTGCTCGCGATTGCGGTGTGTCAGTCAATATTGATGCAGCTGACCTGACGCCTTCGCGAGCAAGCTCGCTCCCACAGGGGCTCGGTATCGCTTCAATCCCTATAAAACACCTGCACCAGGTGATAGCCAAACTTGCTCTTGATCGGCCCATGCACCACCCGCAGTGGTTTCTTGAAGATCACCGCGTCGATGGCGCCGACCATTTGCCCGGGCCGCACTTCACCCAGGTCGCCGCCGCGCTTGCCGGAGGGGCAGGTGGAGTATTTCTTTGCCAACACGTCGAACGCTTCGCCCTTGGCGATGCGTTGTTTGAGCTGTTCGGCTTCTTCGGCGGTTTTCACCAGGATATGGCGGGCTTGGGCTTTCATTGCGGCACAGACCTGAAGGGGGCGAAAGGGCGGCGATTATGCCTCAAGTCAGTGGTCATGGTTGATCATCGTCCGAATCTTGTTGGCCAACAGGTCCAGGGTAAACGGCTTGGCGACCATGTCCATGCCCTGATCCAGGAAACCTTGGCGTTCGGCGGCTTTCTGCGCATAGCCGGTCATGAACAGCACCTTCAAGCCGGGCCGGTGCTGACGGGCGATTTCCGCCAGCTGGCGGCCGTTCATGCCCGGCAGACCGACGTCGGTCACCAGCAGATCGATGCGTTGCTCGGATTCGAGCAATACCAGCGCCCGCTTGGCGTCCTCGGCTTCGAGGGCGGTGTAGCCCAGGGTGGCGAGTAGGTCGAGCACCAGCATGCGCACCGCCGGTTCGTCCTCCACCAGCAACACCGTTTCGCCGGCGATGGCGGGCGGAGCGTCGGTGGTCGTCGGTGCCGTTGCCTGTTCCGCCGGCGCGACGTGCAGGCGCGGCAGGTACAACTGCACGCGCGTACCTTGGCCCGGGACACTGTCCAGGCTCAGGTGACCGCCAGATTGCTGGGCGAAACCATAAATCATCGACAGTCCCAGGCCGGTGCCCTGGCCGATGGGCTTGGTGGTGAAAAACGGATCGAAGGCCTTTGCCAACACGGCGGGGGTCATGCCGCTGCCGTTGTCGCGCACGGCGATCATCACGTAATCGCCGGCCTTCACCGGCTCCAGCGTGCTGATGTCGCTGCCGTCGAGGTAGACGTTGGCGGTCTCGATGTTCAACTCGCCGCCATCGGGCATCGCGTCCCGGGCGTTGATGACCAGGTTGAGCAAGGCGTTTTCCAATTGGCTGGCATCGGTGCTGACCGGCCACAACTCGCCGGCCAGTTGCAGTCGCAGCACAATGTGATCGCCGGTGGTGCGGCTCAGCAGGTCCTCAAGCGAGCGAACCAGCGTGTTGGCATCCAGAGGCTTGCGGTCCAATGACTGGCGTCGGGAAAAAGCCAGCAGGCGGTGGGTCAGGGCGGCGGCGCGGTTGGCCGATGAAATCGCAGCTTCGGTAAAACGGCCGATCTCGGCGGCACGACCGGAGGCGATGTAGCGCTGCATCAAGTCGAGGCTGCCGAGGATGCCAGTGAGCATGTTGTTGAAGTCATGGGCGATGCCGCCGGTGAGTTGGCCCACGGCTTCCATCTTCTGCGCATGGCGCAGGGCTTCTTCGGCGCGTTCGCGTTCGAACATCTCGCTTTGCAGTCGGTGGTTGGCCTCGGCTAGCTGCTGGGTGCGGGCGATCACCCTTTCTTCCAGCGTTTCGTTGAGGTGGCGCAGGGCTTCCTCGGTTTTCTTGCGCTCGGTTTCGTCGATGACAAAAATGTAAAAACCGTTCACCGATCCGTCGGCGCCACGGCGTGGCAGGTAGTTGATCAACGCATGGCGCGGCCGGCCGTCGCGGTGGGGCGACTCTACGGTGAAACTGCACGGCTTGCCCGCCAGGGCGCCGGCGATCTGTTCGGCTCGGGCGGCGTAGGCCTCGTCGCCGATGACCTCACGGATGGTCTTGCCGTAGAGCTCTTGCGGCGTCAGCCCGTACCAATTGAGGTAGGCACTGTTGTTCAGCCGGAAACGCTCCTCGCGGTCGACGTAGCCGATCAGCACCGGCATGGCGTTGATGATCAGTTGCAGCTCGGTCTGGCTCTGGCGCAAGGCATGTTCGGTGCGCTTGCGTTCGGTCAGGTCCAGCGCCGCGCCGAGAAAGCGCTTGGGCCGGCCATGGCGATCCTTGTAGCAACGTCCACGCACGAACACCCAGCGCAGCTCGCCGTGGGGCTGCTGCAGCCGATACTCCTCGGCGTACTCGGTGCCATGGGTGATGCAGTGCTTGATGCTGCGCGCAACCATCGCCCGATCTTCCGGGTGGACGCCCTCGAGATAGGCGCTGATGGGCAATTGCCGTGACAGTGCCGGGTCGACGCCATGGAGGAGGGCAAAATGCGCGTCGGCGATGAAGCGATCCTCGCCGATGTCCCAGTCCCAGGTGCCCAACGCATCGGTGGCCGCCAAGGCCAGTTGCAAGCGTTCTTCGCTTTCCTGCTGGGCCTTGAGGCTGGCCTCGGAGCGCCGTTCGAATTCCTGAGCCAGGCGTCGCCGCTCGCCCGTCTCGATGGCAGTGATCAGTATTCCGGCGACGCTGGCGTTTTCGTCATGGATCGGGCTGTAGGTCAGGTCCAGCCAGACATCGCAGAGGCGGCCGCCAAATGGCATGCGCCAACGTTGATCGCGGCAGGTGCGCACCCGGCCCTGCAACACGCTGCGATAAACCCCTTCGGTTTCGCTGCGAAGTTCGGGCCAGGCCGTGTGGGTTGGCTGGCCAAACGCCCTGGGGTGCTTGTCGCCGACCAATCGCGCATAGGCGTCGTTGTACAGATGGATCAACTGCGGCCCCCACAGCACGGCCATCGGCATGGGCGAATGGACCACGATGTCCACGGCGGTGCGCAGGCTCGGGGGCCAGGTTTCTTGGGCGCCCAGCGGGCTGGAAGTCCAGTCCAGACGGGCGATCAACTGCTGTGTGTCGCTGCTGGCAGGTACTGCATTCATCACGGGAATCCCTGGATGTCATGTCGATGCTGCGGCTTCTACTATCCTCTGAAGAAGGTAAGCGCGGGTTGATCTGAAGTTTTTCTGGCTCGGGTCAGCGTGTCCATTGAAGTTCGCGGAAGTTTTTATAGTCATGGAAATTGATCCTTTACTGCGAGTCCTGGCAAGCCAGGACGGCTCCGACCTCTACATGTCCACCGGCGCGCCGCCCTGCGCGCGTTTCGAAGGTGTGCTCAAGCCGCTGAGCAACCAGGCGTTCAAGGTTGGCGACATCGCTGGGCTTGCCGAGTCATTGATGGACGCCGAACAGCGCCTTGAGTTCGATCGGGAATTGGAAATGAACCTGGCGATCTCCCTGGCCGGTGTCGGACGGTTTCGCGTCAACATCTTCAAACAGCGCAATGACGTGTCCATGGTCATACGCAACGTCAAGCTGGATATCCCGCGTTTCGAAGACCTGAAGCTGCCCAAGGTGCTGCTCGAAACCATCATGCACAAACAAGGGCTCATGCTGTTCGTCGGCGCCACGGGCTCGGGCAAATCCACATCACTGGCGGCGCTGATCGACTACCGCAACCGCAACAGCAGCGGCCATATCATCACCATCGAGGACCCGGTGGAATATATTCACCGGCACAAGAAATCCATCGTCAACCAGCGAGAAGTCGGTGTGGATACCCGCAGCTTCCACGCCGCTCTCAAGAACACCCTGCGCCAGGCGCCGGACGTAGTACTGATCGGCGAAATACGCGACCGCGAGACCATGGAACACGCCTTGGCCTTCGCCGACACCGGCCATCTGGTGATTTCCACCCTGCATGCCCATAACGCCAACCAGGCCCTGGACCGGGTGGTCAATTTCTTCCCGGAAGAACGCCGGCCGCAACTGCTGCAGGATCTGGGCAACAACCTCAAGGCGTTTGTCTCCCAGCGGCTGGTGCGCACCCGCACCGGCCAGCGGCGGGCGGCCGTGGAGGTGATGCTCGGCTCGCCCACGGTGGCCGACCTGATCCGTCGCAACGAGTTGGGCGAGCTCAAAGGCATCATGGAAAAATCCGAGGAACTGGGGATGCAAACGTTCGACCAGGCGCTGTTCAACCTGGTGGTGGAAGGGGCGATCGATGAAGAAGAGGCGTTGAAAAACGCCGACTCTGCGAACAATCTGCGCTTGCGGCTCAAGCTCCATGCCGAATCGGGAGCGGCGCCACCGGCTGAGCCGTCGGCGGGCGGGGAATGGGGGCTCATGGACTGATCGGTTTGTAGTGCGACCGCGTTATCGTTCATCGCGAGCAGGCTCGCTCCCACAAGGGATTTGGGTGCAAACAGTCCCCTGTGGGAGAGAGCTTGCTCGCGATGAGGCCCTCAAACCCAGCAAAACATTCAGATCAGGTCGCAAGCTCCACCCGCCCACGAAACTGCTCCAGCGCCTCGGGATTGGCCAGTGCATCGGTGTTCTTTACCGCCTCGCCATGCACCACGTTGCGCACCGCCAGTTCCACCACCTTGCCGCTGATGGTCCGTGGGATATCGTTGACCGCGAGGATTTTCGCCGGCACGTGGCGCGGTGTAGTGTTGGCGCGGATGACCTGGCGGATCTTCTGTTCCAAGGCGTCGTCCAGCACCAAGCCCTCTCGCAGGCGCACAAACAGCACCACCCGCACATCACCCTGCCATTGCTGGCCGATGGCGACGCTGTCCAGGACTTCCTCGACTTTTTCCACCTGCCGATAGATTTCCGCCGTGCCGATGCGCACGCCACCGGGGTTGAGCACCGCGTCGGAGCGGCCGTGGATCAGCAGGCCGCCGTGGGGCAGCTCTTCGGCGTAGTCCCCCTGGGCCCACACGCCCGGGAACTGGCTGAAATAGGAGGCGCGAAGTTTCTCCCGCTGGGGATCATTCCACAGCCCGATGGGCATCGCCGGGAAATGCCGGGTGCAGACCAGTTCGCCTTTTTCGCCAACCACCGCTTCGCCGGCTTCGTTCCAGACCTGCACCGCCATACCCAAGCTCTTGCCTTGCATCTCGCCGCGGCGCACGGGGGCCAGCGGATTGCCGTTGACGAAGCACGACACGATGTCAGTGCCGCCGGACATCGAGGCCAGGCAAACATCGGCCTTGAAGTCGCGGTAGACATAATCGTAACTGTGGGGCGCCAAGGCTGATCCCGTGGACAGGATCGTCCTCAGGCTGCCCAGGTCGTGGGTCTGGCGTGGCTTGATGCCTTGGCTTTCCAGGGCGGCCAGGTATTTGGGGCTGGTGCCGAATACGCTGATGCCTTGTCGGTCGATCAGGTCGAGCAGGCGTTCCGGGCTGGGGTGGAACGGCGACCCGTCATAGAGCACAACCGCGCTGCCCACGGCCAGCGCCGACACCAGCCAATTCCACATCATCCAGCCGCAAGTGGTGTAGTAGAACAGCCGGTCTTCGGGGCCCAGGTCGACGTGCAGGCCATGTTCCTTGAGATGTTGCAGCAGCACGCCACCGGTGCCGTGGACGATGCACTTCGGCACGCCGGTGGTGCCGCTGGAATAGAGAATGTACAGCGGGTGATCGAACGGCACGGGGTTGAACACCGGCTCGCCGCCGCATTGGTAGAAACCGTCCCACAGGGCCACGCGGGCCGGGGTCTTGAAATCTTCGACGCGGGCGTCGGGCTGGGCGTAGGGCAGTACGATCAATTGTTGCAGCGACGGTAGCCGTTCGAGTATTTCGTTGACCTTGGGCCGCTGGTCGATGGTTTTCCCGGCGTAGCGATAACCGGCGCAGGTGATCAGGACTTTGGGTTCTATCTGACCGAACCGGTCGATGACGCCCTGGGTGCCGAAATCCGGCGATGAACATGACCAGATGGCGCCCAGGCTGGTGGTGGCGAGCATGCACACCAGCGTCTGCCAGGTGTTGGGCATGCAAGCGGCGACCCGATCGCCCTGGGTCACGCCAGCGCCTTGCAGGCTTTTTTGCAGGCCGGCGACATGGGCGGCGAGATCGGCCCAGGTCAGCGTTTCTTCGCCGCCGTTTTCATCGAGTGCGACCACTGCCACGGCGCTGTCGCGGCGACGCAACAAGTGTTCGGCGAAATTCAGCGTCGCCCCTGGAAACCAGCGGGCACTGGGCATCTGCGGGCCTTCGTCGAGCACCGCGCCAGGCGCTTGATGGAAGCGGATCTCGAAGAAGTCGACGATGGCCTGCCAGAAGGCTTCGCGGTGGTCGGTGCTCCAGGCATGCAGGGTTGGGTAGTCGTTGAGTTGCAGCGAGTGCCGTTCGTTGACGAACCGGCGAAAGGCGTCCATTCGCGACTGGGCGATGCGTTCGGGGCTGGGGTGCCAAAGGATGTCGGACATGGTTTGCCTCTTGTTTTGGGGCTTACAAATAGTTCAGCACAAGGCGCCGGATGTGGCGAGGGAGCTTGCTCCCGCTGGCCTGCGAAGCGGGCCCAAGAGGCGCCTGCTGCGCAGCCGAGCGGGAGCAAGCCCCCTCGCCACAAAAGCTCGACGGCGCGGCGTTATTGAGCCAACCACCCACCATCAATATTCCACGCCGCGCCCCGCACCTGGCTGCCCGCTTCACTGCACAGGAACAGCACCAGCTCACCCAACTGCGGCGGGGTCACGAACTCCAGGGACGGTTGCTTCTCGGCCAGCAGATCATGCTGGGCCTGTTGCGGGTCCACACCCGTGGCGATGCGGTCGTCGATCTGCTTCTGCACCAGCGGCGTCAGGACCCAGCCCGGGCAGATGGCGTTGCACGTGACGTTGCTGGCGGCAGTCTCCAGGCCCACTACTTTGGTCAACCCGATCACCCCGTGCTTGGCCGCGACGTACGCCGCCTTGCCCACCGAACCGACCTGGCCATGCACCGAGGCAATGTTGACGATCCGTCCCCAGCCCTTGGCGCGCATGCCCGGAAGGCTCAGGCGGGTGGCGTGGAACACCGAGGACAGGTTGATCGCAATGATCGAATCCCAGCGCTCCACCGGGAAATCCTCCACGGCCGCCACGTGCTGGATGCCGGCATTGTTCACCAGGATGTCGACACCGCCGAATTCGCGCTCGGCGTAAGCGAGCATGTCGGCGATCTGCGCGGGGTCGCTGACGTCGGCCGGATGATGGCCGACCTTGACGCCGTGTCGAGCGACTTCGGCGACCACCGCCGAAGCATCGCCAAAGCCGTTGAGGATCAGGTTGGCGCCGGCCTTGGCCAGGCTCAGGGCGATGCCCAGGCCGATGCCGCTGGTGGAGCCGGTGACCAGGGCCGTCTTGCCGGAAAGGGTGGTTGTCATGGGAACCTCACACAATGCCAGTGGCGTAGAACACACCGATCACGAAGAACACCGCGAGGGTCTTGATCAGCGTAATACAGAAAATGTCTTTGTAGGCTTCACGGTGGGTCAGGCCCGTGACCGCCAGCAAGGTGATGACCGCGCCGTTGTGGGGTAGGGTGTCCATGCCGCCGCTGGCCATGGCCGCTACCCGGTGCAGCACTTCCAGTGGGATGTTGGCGGCGTTGGCGGCGCTGATGAAGGTTTGCGACATCGCCGCCAGGGCGATGCTCATGCCACCCGACGCGGACCCGGTGATGCCCGCCAGCAGGGTTACGGTCACGGCTTCGTTGACCAGCGGATTGGGGATGTTCTTGAGCCAGTCGGCGAGCACCAGGAAGCCCGGCAGGGAGGCGATCACCGCACCGAAACCGTATTCCGACGCGGTGTTCATGGCCGCGAGCAACGCACCGCCCACCGCGCTCTTGCTGCCTTCGGCCAGCTTGCTGCGAATGGCTCGGAAGCCGAACAACAGCACCATGACGATGCCCACCAGCAAGGCCGCTTGCACGGCCCAGATCGCCGTGAGCTTGGCGATGTCGCTGGTCACCGGCGCCGCCATGCCCGGCAGGGCCAGGCTATGGGTCTTGCCGTACCACTGTGGGATCCACTGGGTGAACAGCAGGTTCATGACCCCTACCGCCAGCAATGGCGAAACGGCGATCCAGGGGTTGGGCAGCTTGATGTCTTCGGCGGTTTCCGGCTCGTTGCGCAGCTCGGTACCGTAGCCTTCGCCCGTGCGCTGGGCCTTGTTGCGTTGGCGCTGCAAGAACAGCATGCCGAAGCTGAACACGAATATCGTACCGATCACGCCCAGCCACGGCGCTGCCCAGGCAGTGGTATTGAAGAAGGTGCTGGGGATGATGTTCTGGATCTGTGGCGTGCCGGGCAGGGCGTCCATCGTGAACGAAAAAGCGCCGAGGGCGATGGTGGCCGGGATCAGCCGCTTGGGAATGTTGCTCTGGCGGAACATCTCGGCCGCGAACGGATAAACCGCAAAGACCACGACGAACAGCGACACGCCGCCATAGGTGAGCAGCGCGCACACCAGCACGATCACCAGCATGGCCTGGCGCGTGCCCAGCAGGCGAATCGCCGCCGCGACGATGGAGCGGGAAAACCCCGACAGCTCGATCAGCTTGCCGAACACGGCGCCGAGCAGGAACACCGGGAAGTAGAGTTTGATGAAGCCGACCATCTTGTCCATGAACACCCCGGTGAAGGCTGGGGCAACGGCGGACGGATCGGTGAGCAACACCGCGCCGAGGGCGGCGATGGGGGCAAAAAGAATGACGCTGTAGCCACGGTAGGCGGCAACCATCAGCAGCGTGAGGGCTGCCAAGGCAATGATCACACTCATGGTGTGTCTCCTGGATTGTTATTTTTGTGGGTGGTGCGGTGGGGAGGGCTATAGCGAGTTTTGTGCCACTTGTTTAACTTATTGAAATATAAGGAATTTATTGAGGCGGGCGACGTGAGCTTGGAAAGTGCGTCTCTGTTTTGAGATTTTTGTTGAGATTACTGGCCTCATCGCGAGCAGGCTCGCTCCCACAGGTGAACGAGGATGGCAGGGAGAACGCCAGTTCCTGTGGGAGCGAGCCTGCTCGCGATGAGCGCGAAGCGCTCCAAACCATATGTCCAAATATGGAGAATTGAGTCTCTTTATTGAGACTCAGCAATCCCCAGCGCCACCATTTTCTTGTAAAGCGTCGACCGCCCCAGTCCCAACCGCTCGGCTGCCTCAATCACCCGCCCACCGCATTGCGCGAGGGTGGTCTCGATCAAATGTCGATCGAATCGGGCCCGGGCCTGGCTGAAGGTTTCCTGGGGCAACGGCTCGAGGCTCGGACTCGCCGCGCGCACCACCGGCGTGAAAGTACCGATGGCGGCACGAATGTCGGCGGCGGTGAGCATCAGGTCGTCGCTGAGCAGCGCGGCCCGTTCCAGCACGTTGCGCAACTCCCGGATGTTGCCCGGCCAGGCGTGCTGGCCCAGCAGGTCGAGGGCGTCGGGATTCAGTTCGTGCTGGCTGCGCAATTCTTCGAGGATCGCCTCGCTCAGGGCCGGCAGGTCATCCAGGCGTTCGCGCAGCGGCGGGACCTGGATGGGCAGCACATTGAGGCGGTAATACAGATCCGCCCGGAATTCGCCACGCTGGATCGCCGCCTCCAGGTTGGTGGAGGTCGCGGCGATGACCCGGACATCGCTTTGCAGTACTTCATTGGAGCCGACCGGTTCGTATTCCTTTTCCTGCAACACGCGCAGCAGTTTGCTTTGCAAGGGCAGCGGCATATCGCCGATTTCGTCGAGGAACAATGTGCCGCCCTGGGCGATTTGCAGCTTGCCGGCGCGGCCCTTGCGGTCGGCACCGGTGAAGGCGCCTGGCGCGGTGCCGAAGAATTCGGCTTCCAGCAAGGATTCGGGGATGGCGGCGCTGTTGATGCTGACAAACGCCTTGTGCGCACGCGGCGAAGCACCGTGAATCGCCTGGGCCAGAAGCTCCTTGCCGGTGCCGGTTTCGCCGAGGAGCAATACCGGGGAGTCGGTGCTGGCGCTGCGTCGGGCACGGCGCTTGACCTCGAGTCCCGCAGCGCTGGTGCCGATGAAATGGGCAAAGTTGTACTTGGTCTGCCGTGCCCGCAACAGCGAGCGGGTAGAGGCCAGTTCTTCCTGCATGCTCAGGTAGCGTTTGAGCATCGGCGACAGGCTGCGCAACTCGTCGAACAGGGCAAAACCGATGGCGCCGATCACCGCGCCGGCGCTGTCATGGATCGGCAGGCGCATCACCACCAGCGGTTCCTTGGGCGTGTCCTGCATGTCCAGCAGGATCGGCCGCCCGGTACGCACCACCTCTCGCAACAAGCTGCCCGGAATGACGCTTTCGCAAGCCCGGCCGATGGCCTCTTGCGCCGAATTCAGGCCGAAGCGACGAGCGTAGCGCTCGTTCATCCAGACGATGTTTGCATCGCGGTCGACGATCACCGTGCCTTCGCTGGACTGCTCGATGATTTCGAACAACGAGCGGATCGCCAGCGTACGCACGCGCTTGTAATCCTTGAGGCTTTCGGTGGAGTTCATGATCGGATCCGGGTTGTGTGTTGCTTGTCAGGCCCCCATCGCGAGCAAGCTCGCCCCCACATTTGGCCTTCAGTGCAACACCGGCCAATGTGGGAGCGAGCTTGCTCGCGATGGGCGCGACACGAAGCTACGCCATGTGCCGCATTATGCCCACTCTGGATGCGCCGCCGCCAACAACTCCTTGGTATACGGGTGCTGGGGTGAATCGAACACATCATGGCTGGGGCCTTGCTCGACCACCTTGCCGTCCTTGATCACGATCATGTCGTGGGCCAGGGCGCGGACCACCGCCAGGTCGTGACTGATGAACAGGTAGGTCAGGCCGTATTTTTCCTGGAGCTGGCGGAGCAGGGCGACCACCTGCTTTTGCACGGTGCGGTCGAGGGCGGACGTAGGTTCGTCAAGCAGGATCAGGGCGGGCTTGAGCACCAATGCCCGGGCAATGGCGATGCGTTGGCGCTGCCCACCGGAAAACTCGTGGGGGTAGCGATGCCGGCTCTGCGGGTCGAGGCCGACCTCCTTGAGCGCCTGGATCACCTGGGCTTCGCATTGCTCGGCACTGGACCGGCTGTGGACTTCCAGGCCTTCACTGATGATCTGTTGCACTGACATTCGCGGGCTGAGGCTGCCGAACGGGTCCTGGAAGACGATCTGCATCTGCTTGCGCCATGGCCGAAGCTCTTTATGCGACAGATGATCAAGCGCCTGGCCCTGGAAGCGAATGCTGCCTTCGGACTCTATCAGCCGCAGGATGGCCTGGCCGAGGGTGGATTTGCCGGAACCGGATTCGCCGACGATGCCCAGGGTCTTGCCGCGCTGGATATTCAGGCTGATGCCGTCCACGGCTTGCAGGTACTGCTTGCGCCGGAACAATCCGCCACCGAGGGGAAAGCTGACGCGCAGTTCCTGCACTTGCAGGACGTCTTCGCGTTCGTCCCGGGGCAGGGCTTCGCCTTCCGGTTCGGCGTTCAGCAGTTCGCAGCTATAAGGGTGGCGGGGGGCGCTGAATAAGGTTTCACAGGGCGCCTGCTCGACAATTTCCCCGGCTTTCATTACGCAAACCCGCTGCGCGATGCTGCGCACCAGGTTGAGGTCGTGGCTGATCAGCAGCAGGGACATGCCCAGGCGCTGCTGCAACGATTTGAGCAGCAGCAGGATCTTGCGCTGCACCGTTACGTCCAGGGCGGTGGTCGGTTCGTCGGCGATCAGAAGCTCCGGCTCGCAGGCCAGGGCCATGGCGATCATGACGCGCTGGCGCTGGCCGCCCGATAGCTGGTGCGGATAGGCCTTGAGTCGTTCGGCGGGTTTCTGGATGCCGACCAGGGCCAGCAATTCCAGGATGCGCTGGCGCGCGGCCTTGCCGCCCAGGCCGCGATGCAGCATCAGTGTTTCGCCGATCTGCTTTTCGACGCTGTGCAGCGGATTCAGCGAAGTCATCGGCTCCTGGAAGATCATTGCGATCCGATTGCCGCGCAGTTCCCGTAGCGTCTTGGCCTCGGCACCCACCAGTTCTTCGCCGCGATAGCAAATGCTGCCGGTGGTGCGCGTGCCGGTTTCCGGCAGCAGTTGCAGGATGGAATGGGCCGTCACCGACTTGCCGGAGCCCGACTCGCCCACCAGCGCCAGGCATTCGCCTTGGCGGATGTCCAGGCACAGGTTGCGCACCACCGTCTGGCCGTTGAAGGCCACGCTCAGGTCACGGATTTCGATCAGGTTTTCGCTCATCTCAAGGTTCCGCTCATGACCGAGGGTCGAACGCGTCTCGCAACGCTTCGCCGATAAACACCAACAGAGAAAGAATCAGCGCCAAAGTAAAAAACGCCGTCAGCCCCAGCCAAGGCGCTTGCAGGTTCTGCTTGCCCTGCGCGATCAGCTCACCCAGGGATGCGCTGCCGGCCGGCATGCCGAATCCCAGGAAATCCAGCGCTGTCAGGGTGGAAATCGCCCCGGTGAGAATGAACGGCAGGTAGCTCAGGGTGGCGTTCATGGCATTGGGCAGGATGTGCCGCACGATGACCTTGCGGTCGGTCAGGCCCAGCGCCCGCGCGGCTTTCACGTATTCGAGGTTGCGCCCGCGCAGGAATTCGGCACGCACCACGTCCACCAGCGCGAGCCAGGAGAACAGCGCCATGATACCCAGCAGCCACCAGAAGTTAGGCTCGACGAAACCCGACAGGATGATCAGCAGGTAAAGCACCGGCAAACCGGACCAGACTTCCAGCAGGCGTTGCCCCAGCAGGTCCACCCAGCCGCCGTAGTAACCTTGCAGGGCACCGGCGGCGATGCCGATCAGCGCGCTGATGGCGGTCAGCGCCAGGGCGAACAGGATCGACACCCGCGCGCCGAATATGACCCGCGCCATCACGTCCCGTGCCTGGTCGTCGGTGCCCAGCCAGTTCACGCTCGACGGCGGGCTTGGGGCCGGCCGCTCAAGGTCATAGTTGGGCGTGTCGTCGCTGAAAGGAATAGGCGGGAACAGCAGCCAGCCGTTGCCCTGGTGAATCAGGTCCTGCACATAGCTGCTGCGATAGTCAGCCTGGAACGGCAATTGACCGCCGAACTGCTGTTCGGTGTAGCGCTTGAACACCGGGAAATACAACGAGCCTTGGTAGCTCACCACCAAGGGCTTGTCATTGGCAATCAATTCCCCACCCAGGGTCAGGACGAAAAGCCCGATGAACAGCCACAGCGACCACCAGCCGCGACGGTTTTTCCTGAAGCGTTCGAAACGCCGCCGCCCCAGGGGCGATAACTTGAACATCAGGCGTTCCTCGCGGCGAAGTCGATGCGCGGGTCCACCAAGGTGTAGCAAAGATCGCCGATGAGTTTGATCAGCAGGCCGAACAACGTGAAGATAAACAGCGAGCCGAACACCACTGGATAGTCCCGGGACACGGCGGCCTCATAGCTCATGCGTCCTAGGCCGTCGAGGGAGAAGATCACCTCGATCAGCAAAGAACCGGCGAAGAACACGCTGATGAACGCCTGGGGAATGCCCGACACCACCAGCAGCATCGCATTGCGAAACACGTGTCCATACAGCACGCGTCGTTCACTCATCCCCTTGGCTCGCGCCGTGACCACGTATTGGCGGGTGATTTCGTTGAGGAACGAGTTCTTGGTCAGGATCGTCAGGGTAGCGAAGCCGCCGATGACCAACGACGTGACGGGCAGCACCAGGTGCCAGAAATAGTCCGCGACCTTGCCCAGCGTCGAAAGGGACTCGAAGTTGTCCGAGACGAGCCCGCGCACCGGGAACCAATTGAGCGAGGTGCCGCCAGCGAAGATCACGATCAGGAACATCGCGAACAGGAACGCCGGCATGGCGTAGCCGATAATGATTGCGGTGCTGCTCCAGACATCGAATGCCGAACCGTGGTGTACCGCCTTGCGAATTCCCAGGGGAATCGACACGAGGTAGGTGATCAGCGTCGCCCAGAGCCCGAGGGAGATGGTCACCGGCATTTTTTCCAGAATCAGGTCGGTGACCGTGGCACCGCGGAAGAAGCTCTTGCCGAAGTCCAGGCGGGCGTAGCTGGTGAGCATCAGCCACAAGCGTTCGTGGGCGGGCTTGTCGAAGCCGTACTGTTTTTCGATGTCCTTGATCAATTGCGGATCCAGGCCTCGGCTGGCGCGGGAGCTACCGGTCATGGCATTGCCCGAGCTGCCGACGCTGGCGCCGCCAATGCCCTGCAGGTGAGCGATCGCCTGCTCCACCGGCCCGCCTGGCGCGGCCTGGACGATCACGAAGTTCACCAGCAGGATGATCACCAGCGTGGGAATGATCAGCAGCAAGCGCCGCGTAATGTAAGCCCACATCAGTGATGCCCTCCAGGCGAGCCACGCTTGATGCGTTCGGCGGTCATCTGTTCGTTGGTCAGTGGCGTGGTGCTGACTTCCCACCAGCTCTCGATGGCTTCGTCATTGCTCGCCTGGACTTTCGGCATGCCGAAGCGATTCCACCAGACCGTCGAGCTGCCTGGCGGGTAATAGTTGGGAATCCAGTAGTAGTTCCATTGCAGCACCCGGTCCAGCGCATGGGCATGGCGGAGCATGTCGTCCTGGGTACTGGCTTTGACCAGGCCATCGATGAGGGCGTCCACGGCAGGATTCTGCAAGGCCATGTAGTTGTTGGCTCCCGGGTCGTTGGCCGCCGCCGAGCCGAAATAATTGTAAAGCTCCGTGCCCGGCGAAGTGCTGACCGGGTAGCCGGTAATGATCATGTCGTAGTCGCGGCTCATCAGGCGATTGACGTACTGGGACGAGTCGATGCGCCGGATGTGCATGTCGACGCCGATCTGTGCGAGGGTGCGCTTGTAAGGCAACAACAGGCGGTCTATTCCGTTTTGCGTGACCAGGAACGTGAAGCTCAGTGGCTCGCCTTCGGCATTGACCAGGCGGTCGCCTTCAGGTTTCCAGCCGGCCTGTTCCAATAGCGCCAGGGCCTGCAATTGCTTGTCGCGGATGACCCCGCTGCCGTCGGTCTTCGGCGCTTGGAACACCTGGGTGAACACCTCTTGCGGTACTTTGCCGCGCAGCGGTTCGAGAATCGCCAGTTCCCCCGCGTCGGGGAGCTCCCGGGCGGCGAGGTCGGTGTTGGAAAAAAAGCTCTGCTGGCGCACATAGAGGTTGCGCATCATCTGGCGATTGCTCCACTCGAAGTCCCAGAGCATGGCCAGCGCCCGGCGTACGCGGCGGTCCTGGAATTGTGGCCGTTGCAGATTGAACACAAAACCCTGGGCCGGCTGGGGCGCCTCGGTGGCAAGGTGGGCTTTTTGCAGCCGACCGTCGCGCAGGGCCGGGCTGTCGTAGCCGATGGAAAAGCCCGTGGCGGAGAACTCGCGGTTGTAATCGTAGGCGCCGCCACGCAAGACCTGCCGGGCCACGTCGGTGTCGCCGAAGTATTCGATACTGAAGTGGTCGAAGTTGTAGAGCCCGCGGCTGACCGGCAGGTCCTTGCCCCACCAGTCGGCGTTGCGCTCGAAGGTGATGCTGCGGCCCGAGTCGACCTTGCTCACCCTGTACGGTCCGCTGCCCAGGGGCGCCTCGTAACCGCCGCCGTTGGCGAAGTCGCGACTCTTCCACCAGTGCTCGGGGAAAACCGGCAGGGTGGCGATGTCCAGGGGCAGGGTGCGGCTTTCGTTATTCTTGAAGTCGAAGCGAACGGTTCGTTCCGATTCCACCTCGACACCTTTGACGGCGGCGAACTGCGTGCGATAGCGCAGGCTACCCTGGGTCATCAGCAGGTCGAAGCTGTAGCGCACGTCTTGCGCGGTGATGGGCTTGCCATCGGCGAAACGCGCCTTGGGATTGAGGTAGAAGCGCAGGGACAGGCCATCTTCGGCGCGTTCCATTTTTTCGGCGACAAGGCCGTAGACGGTATAGGGTTCGTCCAGGGAGCGTTGGGCCAGCGGCGAATAGAGCATGCCGTCGACCTGGCTGACGCCGATGCCTTTGTCGATATAAGGCAGCACATGGTCGAAATGGCCGATCTCCACGGCCGAGCGGCGCATCGTCCCGCCCTTGGGGGCCTGGGGATTGGCGTAGGCAAAATGGGCGAAGCCTTCGGCGTACTTGGCCGGTTCGCCATAAACGGTCAGGGCATGTTGGGGGGCGGCATTCACGCCTGCGGCGCCAGTCAGCAGGACCACGGCAGTGAACAGCCAGGAGGGAAAAGCCAGTCGCATTGTCAGCCTTAAAGCCGGGTGATCGATGAGTGCGATTTGTACGCGAGGGACGCGCTGATCGCCAGCCCTTCGCATGGCTCAAGCATGACAGCCCGCCCTAAGGCGGACCGTCGTGTCGATAAACCGAAATCAGTCCTGGCGGCTGGTTACTTCCAGCAGGTGATAGCCGAACTGGGTCTTGACCGGGCCTTGAACCACATTGATCGGAGCGCTGAATACCACGGTGTCGAATTCCTTGACCATCTGGCCCGGGCCGAACGAGCCCAGGTCGCCGCCCTGACGGCTGGATGGGCATGTGGAGTTGGTTTTGGCGACTTCAGCGAAATCAGCGCCAGCTTCAATCTGGGCCTTGAGTTCGTTGCACTTGTCTTCGCTGGAAACCAGGATGTGGCGGGCAGTGGCTTTGGCCATGGAGGTACTTCCTTTCAGTGTCGTAAAACGCCCAGCCTACCGGAATCAGTCCGCGGTTGTTGCCAAAATTGCGTCAGAGTCCGACGATCCGCAAGCGTTCTGCATGTTTCACGTAGAGCTCCATCGGATCGTTTCCCTTGCGCCAGCCTCCGTCAGCGCCCTGGTTGAGGGTGTCCAAGTGATCCATTGGGTAGTCGGAGCGGATCACCTTGCCCAGGTGGGAGCTGAAGCGTCCGACGATGCCATCGTTCTGTCCCGCCTCGGTGGTGAAATATTCGGAAAAAGCGCGGCAGAAGTCATGCAACGGATCGGGGGCGCTATTGCCGGCTTGTTTCGCGGTTTCCTGCACCGTGCCACTCCAAGAGTAATACCGCACGCCGTTAACCAATTGCGGCCCGTTGCCGCCCCAATGTCGGGGCAAGCCTTGCGGATACCTGTCATTGAATGCGCCTACGCCTTCGGTAGTCAGCGCCGCCAGCGCTGCGATGGCGTTTTGCGCAAGCTGTGCCTGGCCACTGAGCAGTGAAATGAAATCGGCGAAAAGCGTGGCGACCCGGTTCGCCACGTGTTCCGGCAAACGACCAGGCGTGAGGGCCTTGCGCAGGAAGTCAGCGAGTTCCGACCCTTGGTTGGGGCCGCTGACGGAGGTGACCGAGGCGACACTGCCGGGCGCCAGGGCGGCGGCATAACGAGCGGCCAACGCGCCTTGCCCGTGGCCGATAAGGTTGACCTTCGCGGCCCCGGTTCCTTCGAGAACCCGGTCCATCTGAGCCAGCAACTGTTCGCCGCGCGCTTCGTTGGAGTGGGTGGCCGACACGTACGGGACGAATACTCGGGCGCCGGCATTGCACAACGCCTGTCTGACGTCGTGAAAAAGTTCGAGCGGGCCGACCCTGTCGAACCCGAACAAACCATGTACCAAAAGAATGGGAAAGCGGGTGGTTGCATTCCGTTGCATGTTCGTACCTTTTTCGAAGAGGTTCATGTTGAGTTTGCGGCACCACTCTAATCCAGGCCGTTAGTGAGCGGTGTAGGACCAAACCGTTACTAGCTGCGGAAACAGGAATAGAAAGCGCGAGAAATTTTCCTCAAAAGCCAGGCGGCTCCTGCGGTTTCGGACGCTTCCGATAACCGATTGCCCTTCAAGCCACATCTCAAGGAGCGAGAGACCACGCAACTTGTCGCCTCGTCTGGCTGCGCGTCCCGGGCCGGAGAGTTCTAATGGTTTCATCCGGTGTCGCTATGGAAGCGGTGCCCCTTTCCAAGGGACTGGAGCCTGGAAATGACCATTGAATCAACTGTACGAAAAAGCCGGCCTCCATCGCGAAAGCTGCCCGCGCCTTTGCTGGCGAGGGCCCGCGAAGGCATCGTCGACCCTGCCTGGAGCAAGGCCGTCATCACGGTCAAGCCGTACCCGCTCATGTCCTGTGGAGACGAGCTGATGTTGTATTGGCGCGGGCTCAATAACGAAGGCGAGCAGTACCACCATCAAATTCGCCGGTTCGTCACGGAGCGGCAGGTCGGGCGCGAGCTTGTCTTTGTTGTACGCGAACCGCATATCGCCGAACTCGACGGCGGCTCGCTGGAAATTTCGTACCGGGTCATTGGCAAGCAGTTGCCGACCGCATTGGCCTCACAGGCCCTTCAGTTGCAAATTGGCGACGTGGCGCCGCTGCTGCTGCCGCCCATCGCCAATGATGCGGTGGGTGGGCACCTCGATCCGGGGCGGGTGCCTGAAGGCACGACGATGACCGTGCGACCTTATTCGAGAATGGCGGCCGGTGATCGACTGATCCTTCTGGCCAGCCGCGATTCCAAGCCATTGTGGCGGGATGTGCTGGACATAGGGGCTCATGCAGTGGGCGAAAAAGTATCGTTCTGGATCGATCATGGAGACATCGCTTCCCATATCGGGCACTCGTTGACCGTGGCTTATGTCGTCAGGCGCGGACATTCGATACGTCGAGCCGAGCCGCTGTCCGTCTGGATCGGTCCTCTGGTACGCCCAGCGCTGGTGGCGCCGAGGGTATTGGAGTTGATGGAGGGTGAACTGGATGTCGACGGGCTCCATGACGCAGCGACGGTGGTGATCGACGGCGTAGGGCTGGAGGCGGGCGAACGGGTCTGGTTGCAATGCGACGGCAGCTACTCGGATGCCCAGGAGCGGGAAATCACCGAGGCCACGGCCGGCCAGCCAGTTGTCTTCACGGTGCCGATTGCCTATTGGCAGGAGCAGGGCGGCCAATCGGTCCGCCTGTTCTATCAGGTTGAGCGTCTGGATGATGTAAGCCAGCGCTCGCCGGAGATCACCATTGAAGTTCGCGCCAGGCCGTAACGAAGGATCCGCGATGACAAAATCCGTGGCGAGGGAGCCAGCTCCCGCGCCACGGCATGAACGGGTCCGAAACTCAGACGCCCAATCGCAACCTGCGATGAGCCTGGCGCAGCAACTGCTCGGTGGACTCCCAGCCAAGGCATCCATCGGTCACCGACACGCCGTAGCGCATCGCCGGCCCCAACGGTTGGCAGCCTTCGAAGAGGTGGCTTTCGAGCATCATGCCGATCAGGGCCTTGTTGCCTTGCAAGCGCTGTTGCAGCACGTCCTCGAACACATGGGGCTGGCGCAGCGGATCCTTGCCACTGTTGGCGTGGCTGCAATCAACCAGGATGCGGGCCGGGATGTCGAGGCGGGCGAGGTCGGCGTGAATCTGCGCCACGCTTTGGCGATCGTAGTTCGGGCCGCGGTGGCCGCCGCGCAGGACCAGGTGCGTATCAGGGTTGCCTTGGGTCTGGATGATCGCCGGATGCCCTTGGCTGTCGACGCCGAAATGTCGATGGGGGTGCGCCGCGGAGCGCATGGCGTCGCAGGCGATGCCAACCCCGCCGTCGGTGCCGTTCTTGAAACCGACCGGCATGCCCAGACCGCTGGCCATTTCCCGGTGAATCTGCGATTCAGTGGTGCGCGCACCAATGGCGACCCAGCTAAGCAGGTCGTCGAAGTAACCGGCGGCCATCGGCTGCAACAGCTCGGTGGCCACGGGCAGGCCGAGTCGGAGCATCTCACGCATCAACTCCCGCGACAGCTCGAGGCCGGTGGCCATGTCGTCGCTGCCATCGAGATGGGGGTCGTAGGCCAGGCCTTTCCAGCCCACGGTGGTGCGGGGCTTTTCCACGTAGGCGCGCATCACCAACAGCATGCTCTCGCTGACTTCCCGGGCAAGGCGAGCCAGGTTGGCGGCGTATTCGAGCGCGGATTTCGGGTCGTGGATGGAGCAAGGGCCGACGATGACCAGCAGGCGGGAGTCCTCACCGTCGAGGATGGCGCGGATGGCCTGGCGATGGGCGCCAACTTGTTGGCTCAATACGCTGTCTAGCGGCAGTTGTTGCTTGAGTTGCAACGCGCTTGGCAGGCGCAGGGTCAAGGTTTCATTGGCAGGGCTGAGCGTGGACAGCGGCAAAGCGGAGACGGACGAATTCATGATCTGGCTTCCTGGGCGAGCAGCGGGTTCGTTCCCGCGCCGGCCCTAGTTGGGTGTTCGACAATTGGCCGTAATGGCCCGCAACGTTGGCATGCCACCGATAGGTGACCGATCGGAGGCGGCAGGCTGTCCCGAGCGGTGGCTGGTAAATCGCCAGGCGGAAAAACTGTCGTAACGGTAATAAGTGGCGTAGTTCATGGTTCGATCCTCAAGTGGTGTGATGCTGCGTATGTCTGGGGCCTGAAAAACAAAACCCCCGGTCGGGAGGCCGACCGGGGGTTTGGAAAACTCTGGAAGGCGACCCGTTTAAAATGGGCGCCGGTTGGGTATCAGGCGCGCCAGTGGCTAAACCAATACCCAAAATAAAAGCTGACCGAAGTTGGCGCGTCGTTCGCCCAGGCAGCCGCAACCGAGCGCGAGGCGCTGGTAGGTTGAAGCGGTGAAAGGGCGCTGGACATGCTGTGTCTCCGATGAATGATCTGGAGCTTACAAGAGCGCGGGGCGGCCGTTCAATAAGAAAATGCTATGGCCTTTTAATAACAACCCCATCGCTTGAATCCGACGGGCTTTATGACAAACTCCAGCGTTGTGCCAATTTCAATCACCGAAGTCGACAATGACCGGATGGCACGCTAATGGCAGCGGCCCCAGGCGTGGAAGAGCTGTTGGTCATCGCTCGCCGCGACGACGGTCGTTGGGCGGGTGAGCCCGTGGCATTGTGACGAGGTTTCAATGAGATTTGTATGGCGCCCGGCTGAAGTCGGTGACGTTGAATTCGCACGTCAATTGACTTGCAGCAATATGCTTCCCTATTACCTTCGCCATGATTTGCTGTGGCAGGACGAAGCGTTCGATCTGGCCTGGGTCATCCGACAGAACTGGATTCTTCAGCGCAATGAACAGGCGCTGGGTTTCGTCAGTCTCAGTCGTGATGCTCGCGCCTTGTACATTCGGGAGTTGCAGATCGATGAGGCGTTTCGTCGGCAGGGTGCCGGAACCTGGGCGATCGGACAGGTCTGGGCGATGGTGGCAAATGAGCATCGACCGGCGTTGCGGCTCACCGTTTTCAAGGACAACCCGGCCCGCGCGCTCTATGAACGCATGGGGCTGCGGGTGGTCGGTGAGGATGAATGTTTCCTGAGGATGCAGCGAGACGCCTAGGCTGAGGCGTCGGATATTGGATCTGAAGATTTGTTGTAACTTTTATCTGCCCGTTTGCGCTAGGTCTGCCGAGTGCTTTTTGCTAAGGTGTGGGCAACCCATACAAGACCAAATCGTGAGGTGTCTGCTTGATTAGGGTGTTAGTGGTCGACGACCATGATCTCGTCCGTACGGGCATAACACGAATGCTGGCTGACATCGATGGCCTGCAGGTGGTTGGCCAGGCCGAATCCGGGGAAGAATCCCTGATCAAGGCGCGTGAATTGAAACCCGACGTGGTGCTGATGGACGTCAAGATGCCGGGCATCGGTGGTCTTGAAGCCACGCGAAAACTGTTGCGTAGCCATCCGGACATCAAGGTCGTCGCGGTGACCGTCTGTGAAGAAGACCCGTTTCCCACCCGGCTGCTTCAAGCGGGGGCGGCGGGCTATCTCACCAAGGGCGCTGGCTTGAACGAGATGGTCCAGGCCATCCGCCTGGTATTTGCCGGACAACGCTACATCAGCCCGCAAATCGCCCAGCAATTGGCGATCAAGTCTTTCCAGCCGACCAACGATTCGCCCTTCGATGCGCTGTCCGAGCGAGAAATCCAGATTGCGCTGATGATCGTCGGCTGCCAGAAGGTCCAGATTATTTCCGACAAATTGTGCCTGTCGCCCAAAACCGTCAATACCTACCGTTACCGTATCTTCGAAAAGCTTTCGATCAGCAGTGACGTCGAGTTGACGCTGCTGGCGGTGCGTCATGGCATGGTCGACGCCAGCGCCTGATAATGACCGAACAGTTTGATCCAAGTGCTTTCCTGTCCACGTGCAGCGGCCGCCCCGGCGTGTACCGCATGTTCGACAGCGACGCGCGCCTGCTTTATGTCGGTAAGGCCAAAAACCTCAAGAAGCGCCTGGCCAGCTACTTCCGCAAGACTGGCCTGGCACCGAAGACGGCCGCGCTGGTGGGTCGCATCGCGCAGATCGAAACCACCATCACCGCCAATGAAACCGAGGCGTTGCTGCTTGAGCAGACGCTGATCAAGGAATGGCGGCCGCCGTACAACATTCTGCTGCGCGACGACAAATCCTATCCGTACGTGTTTTTGTCCGACGGGGCGTTTCCGCGCCTGAGCATTCATCGCGGAGCCAAGAAGGCAAAGGGCCGATATTTCGGTCCTTACCCCAGTGCCGGGGCCATCCGTGAAAGCCTGAGCCTGTTGCAGAAAACCTTTTTCGTACGCCAATGCGAAGACAGCTACTACAAGAACCGCACCCGGCCCTGCCTGCAACACCAGATCAAACGCTGCAAGGCGCCCTGTGTCGGCCTGGTGGAGCCTGAGGTCTACGCCGAAGACGTGCGTCACTCGGTCATGTTCCTGGAGGGGCGTAGCAATGCGCTGACCGATGAGCTGTCGGCCGCCATGGAAGAGGCCTCGATCAATCTCGAATTCGAACGCGCCGCTGAGCTTCGCGACCAGATCGGGCTGCTGCGCCGGGTTCAGGACCAGCAAAGCATGGAAGGCGGCAGCGGCGACGTCGATATCGTGGCCGCGTTCATCAACCCGGGCGGCGCCTGTGTGCACTTGATCAACGTGCGGGGCGGCCGGGTTTTGGGCAGCAAGAACTTCTTCCCCCAAGTAGGAATCGAGGAAGACGTCTCCGAAGTCATGGCCGCTTTCCTGGGTCAGTACTACATCAGCAGTCCGGAACGCGACTTGCCCAGCGAGTTGATCGTCAACGTGGTTCATGAGGACTTTCCGGCCTTGATCGAAGCCATCGAAAAGCTTCGCGGTCGCGAACTGACCATCAGCCACCGTGTGCGTGGCACCCGTGCGCGCTGGCAGCAACTGGCCGTGACCAACGCCGAACAGGCCCTTGGCGCACGCTTGGCCAACCGCCAGCACGTCGCGGCGCGGTTCGATGCCCTGGCCGATGTCCTCCACCTGGACGAGCCGCCGCAACGGCTGGAGTGTTATGACATCAGCCACTCCAGCGGCGAGGCAACGGTAGCCTCCTGCGTGGTTTTCGGCCCGGAAGGTCCGATCAAGTCCGATTACCGTCGCTACAACATCGAAGGCGTTACCCCTGGCGATGACTATGCCGCCATGCACCAGGCATTGATGCGGCGTTTCAGCAAGATAAAGGATGGGGAGGGCAAGTTGCCGGACATCCTTCTGGTAGACGGCGGCAAGGGCCAGTTGTCCATGGCCCGGGACGTCCTCAACGAGCTGGCCGTTCCTGACCTGATCCTGCTCGGCGTGGCCAAAGGCGCGACGCGAAAGGCCGGTTTCGAGACGTTGTACCTGAACGACGCGGCCCACGAGTTCACGTTGAAAGGGGATTCGCCGGCGCTGCACCTAATCCAGCAGATACGCGACGAAGCCCACCGTTTCGCTATCACCGGCCACCGTGCCCGCCGAGGCAAGACCCGCCGCACCTCCACGCTGGAAGGCGTGGCAGGGGTCGGGCCGACGCGCCGGCGCGATCTATTGAAACATTTTGGTGGATTGCAGGAACTGTCTCGTGCCAGCATCGAGGAGATAGCCAAAGCACCCGGTATCAGTAAAAAGCTCGCAGAGTCGATTTATGCAAACCTGCATAGCGAGTAGAATGCCCGTCAACCTCGTAGCCAGTTGTGCCGATGAATATCCCAAACCTGATTACCGTTCTACGCGTCCTGCTCATCCCGATCTTCATATTGCTGTTCTATTTGCCGTACCACTGGAGCTACGTGGCCTCCGCCTCGGTCTTTGCCTTCGCAGCCGCGACGGACTGGCTCGACGGCTACCTGGCTCGCCGCCTGGAGCAGAGCACGCCGTTCGGCGCGTTCCTCGACCCAGTGGCCGACAAACTGATGGTCGCGGTGGCCCTGGTGCTGCTGGTGCAGGAACACGGCAACCTCTGGCTGACCCTGCCGGCGGCGGTGATCATCGGCCGGGAAATTGTCGTCTCGGCGCTGCGTGAGTGGATGGCCGAGCTGGGCGCCCGCGCCCAGGTAGCCGTGTCGAACCTCGGAAAATGGAAAACCGCCGCGCAGATGCTGGCCCTGGTGATTCTGCTGGCCAACCCCTCGGATTTCAGTTTCTGGGTGCTGTTGGGTTATGCCTTGCTGCTGGTGTCCGCTGGGCTGACGCTATGGTCGATGGTCCAATACCTGCGCGCCGCCTGGCCGCACCTGCGGACTGACGTTGATCCGAAATAAACTTTTTTGAATCAAAGGGTTGACGGCGTGTTTGGATTCTATAGAATGCGCCACACCAAGACGCGGGAATAGCTCAGTTGGTAGAGCACGACCTTGCCAAGGTCGGGGTCGCGAGTTCGAGTCTCGTTTCCCGCTCCAAATATTGCGCTACAGAGTTCCACTGAATTCTGTAAGTGATTGAAATCAGGGCCTTTAGGCCCTTTTTTCGTTCCAGCGTGAACCACTGAAATCCAGCACTATCCGGTGCGTTTAAGTCCAGAATTGAGTCCAGAATTCTGACGCGTACCGAATCGGTTTAATGCTGGAGCAGATTGTGTAGCGAGATGAGCATCTGGCCCTGACTCTGTTCAGGAGCTCGCGATGGCACTCTCAGAAATGACAGTTCGGCATGCCCGAATCACCGGTAATGACTACACCCTCGGCGACAGTGATGGTCTTACACTCAATGTGACGGCCAGAGGCGGAAAAGTCTGGCTCTTCCGTTATTACTGGGCGGGCAAGCAGAAGCGCATGTCGCTCGGTAGTTACCCCCAAGATGGCCGATAACCTGGCGTCAGCCGAGGTCCCGCTGACGGCGGATCAACTGGCACAGCTGGACGCTGCCAGCGCCATGCCTCTTGGATTCCCACACGATAAGGTGGCTGCTTCAGCGCCTTCGCTTGCTGGCGGTAAGGCAGACCTCATTGATGCAATGAACCGGGCCGTTCGATGAATCGAGTTTCCAGGCAGTCCGCCCATTTGTCCGCAAACCGGTAGAGGGGCATGAATGCCTCCGAGAGCTCCAAGCCGAGTGGCGTGAGGCTATAGCCGCTGTCGACTCGCTCGACAATGCCCGCGTCGCGTAGCTCATGGATTCTGCTTTGCAACACGGTGGGAGAGATGTCTCCCGCCGCGCTTCTCAACGCCCTGGAACTCATGACGCCATCGCGCAGTTCCCAAAGGATCCTCAGCGCCCATTTTTGTCCGAGTAAGTCCAGAAGCGCCATGATGGGCCGGCGTCCCCTGAGTATTGATGAAGCGCAGCCCTGATTATCATTCATCGTTATTGACCTTGATTGCTACATATTTAGTAGCGATCATCTTTGCTACATGTTTGATAGCGGAGGATACGCGATGACGAGAATCAAAGCACTCAATGAACCTTGCCCAGCCGACGTCAGGGCGGATTTCGACAAGATAATGGGCGTAGGGGTACCGCCGCTCGTTCTATTCTCGACCGTCGCAAGCAGCGATCGCGCGTGGCGAAAATTCAAGGGCGGTTCGCTGCTGGATGGCGCATTGCTGACACTTCGCCAGAGAGAACTGGTCATCGATAGGGTGTGTGCTCGCACAGGGTGTGAATACGAGTGGGGGGTGCATGTGATGGCCTTCGCGCAGGCCGCCGGGCTCTCCAGGGAAGAGATTGCCGGCACATTGGAATATCCCCTTCGCCCAGGGCAGTGGAAGGCGGAAGAGGCCGCTCTACTGACCGCGGTCGATGCGCTTCATGATCAAGCGACGTTGAGCGATGAAGCATTCTTGAACCTTGGAGAACACTTCGACGACGATCAGATCCTAGAGGTTCTGATGCTCGCGGGTTACTACCGTACGGTCTCCTACATTGCGAATGGTCTTGCATTACCGCTTGAGAAAAATGCAGCGAGCTTCAGTGAATATCGCAAAGGTGAGAGGGCCGGTCATTGATTGCTTCTGGTCGAAGTTTTTCGGTCACTGACGCACCCCTGCGGGAGCTAGCTTGCGATAGCGGTGGGGCAGCTTGCATCAATGTTGAATGAACTGACGCCATCGCGAGCAAGCCAGCTCCACGGTTGATTGGAGGGGAGGTCGAGTGTAACCGTCTGCCCAACACCCTCTCCTGACAGCCCTCCAAATTAGCCAAGATAGTGGACACCGTTTTTTAGTGGACACTATCTTGGCTACAGTTACCCCAGTCCGTCGAACCGGTCGCCGTCCCAACTTCCCGCTCGACTTTAAACGCCGAGTCGTCGAAGCCACCTTCCAGCCCGGTGCCTCCGTGTCGGTGATCGCTCGCGAACATGACGTCAACGCCAACCTGGTATTTCGCTGGCGGCAACAGTACCAAGAGGGGCTATTCGGCCCGGTTAGCCAAAGTGCAGCGCTTTTACCTGTTCAGATAATCGAGACGCCAATGGATCTGGCGCAAGTCGTCCAGCCACCGGCAGAGCGTTATTTCGAAATCGCAGTTGAAGTAGGAGAAGCCAAGCTGCGTGTTACGGGTGCACCCGGTCCGCACACGCTGCAACTCGTCCTGCAGCAGTTATTGCAATGATTGCTCCTCCTGCTGGAACCCGTATCTGGATCGCCGCCAGCGTCACTGACATGCGCCGTGGTTTCGACGGATTGGCGGCTTTGGTGCAGACCCAACTGGAGGCCGATCCTTTCTCCGGTCAGATTGTCGCCTTTCGCGGACGGCGTGGTGACCGGATCAAATTGCTGTGGGCGGCGGCGACGGATTGTGCCTGTTTTGCAAACGCTTGGAACAAGGGCGCTTTGTCTGGCCGCTAGCAACCAGGGGCCGCGTGTCGCCAACGGCTGCGCAGTTATCGATGCTGTTGGACGTGATTGATTGGCGCAGGTCAATCCGTACGCCTCCTTCCTCGCGGTCTGACTTTCCACGCTGAAAAAATCCAGAGTAACATCCGGACACATACCAGTATCCCCCTACCCAAAAATCAGCTCCCGCTGATGGCGGCTGATGCTGCAAGACTGCATCCTTGAGCCCATGTCAACTAAGAGGTGTAGGTTCTCTCTCTATCTCTCTCGGTTTTGCCGTGCGTTCGACATGTTACGTGCCGCTCCTAGGAAGGAAACCCGTGTTCTGCGTCTATGTTCCCCTACATAGCTCAGCCGAACATGGGGTCCCCGCGACTCGCGGGATGGCAGTTTTGTGCCGCTCCCAGGAAGGGAGTCCATGGTCAGTTGTTTATGTACCCCTGCATAGCTCGACCGAACATGGGTCCCCGCTACTTGCGGGGATGGCTTTTTTTGTTTTTTCGGTAATCCGTGAAGAACCTATTATCTATACATCAATGTGGCGGCCAGCGAGCGAGGGTGTATCCAGCACATCTCAGGACTTGTTCGGAGAGTCCAAGACACCCCTTGCAAGAGAAAACCTGAAGGAATTTAAGAAGGGCTGCCGATACAGGTGATGTCCTGATATCGCCTGGGCTCCTTCGTGAAGAACCGTTTAAACCTCTATCTCTAATCCATCGAGTTTGTCACGTGAGCCTTCTGAATCAGTCCAAATTCTCGACCAAGCTTTTGACCTCGTTCGTCATTTGCGCCCTGATCACCCTAGCCGTTGGTGGGATGGGAATGGTGGGGATCAATCGTTTGGCCGCTGCACTGTCGTTGACCTTTTCCAACAACCTGGTTTCAGCGAGCAACACCGGCGAGGCCTTGATCAGCCTGACCAATCATAATCGAGGGCTCTATCAGTTGCTCGACGCTCAGGTCAGCGACCTGCCCGAAGCGGACAGAATGCTTGTTCGCCAGGCCCTGACGACGGATCTGGCCCGCGCGGAAAAGGCCTTTGCGACCTACCGTACCACGCCCATGGAGGCGGATGAGCAGGCCGCGGGGGACAGGTACGAAGAACTGTGGCCCACTTATGTGGTAAGTGCCCAGAAAGTCATTGAGTTGATGGACGCCGGCGATGTTGCTCAGGCACGCACTCGTTTGCACGCGCTGTCGGCGGGTGCGTTCAAGAGTGCCCGCGAGTACCTGCGGGTCATGATCGACTCGACCAATCGACAGATCAAAGAACGTGCTGAAGACGCCCGGGAGCTCGAAGCCAGTTCCAGGCTGAGGTTGCTGGTCGGGATCGGGATTGCCTTTCTGGTGGCCGTCGCTCTGGGCATTCTAAGTACGCGAATGATCACTCGCCCACTAGCAGTGGCGGTCGCTAGTGCCCGGCGCATTGCCAGTGGCGATCTGACCCAAAGCATTTCCACTACCCGTGGCGATGAAGCGGGGCAACTGCTTAATGCCTTGGCGGACATGCAGGGCGGTTTGAGGCGCGCCATTCAGCAGATCGCCAACGCTTCGAATCAGTTGTCCTCGGCCTCCGTAGACCTGAGCGCTGTGACCGAGGAGAGTACCCGGGGCCTGACGCGGCAAAATGACGAGATCCAGCAGGCGGCCACGGCTGTCAATGAAATGACCGCGGCAGTCGAGGAGGTGGCGCGCAACGCTGTGTCGACTTCCGAGGCCTCTAAAGCAGCGACCGAAGATGCCGCTCAAGGCCGCGGTCAGGTCGACCAGACGTTCATGGGCATCAGCACCATGGTGGAAGAAATCACCGTGTCGACCGAGACGGTGACCGAGCTGGCTGGGCACATTCTGGAAGTCAGCAAGGTACTGGACGTGATCCGTAGCATCGCCGAACAAACTAACCTGCTGGCGCTCAACGCCGCCATTGAAGCCGCCCGTGCTGGCGAACAGGGACGTGGGTTTGCGGTGGTGGCCGATGAAGTACGCGCGCTCGCCCACCGCACCCAAGCCTCGACCGTAGAAATCGAAGGCATGATCAGTACCGTGCAATCTGGTGCTAATGGAGCCGTCGCTGCCATGGGCAAGAGTCTGTCGCTGGCCACCAACACCCAGAAGCTGGCCCAGAGCGCCGGGGCGGCGCTGGAGAAAATTACTGACAGGGTTGTGACCATCAACGAGCGCAATCTGGTGATCGCTTCGGCGTCCGAAGAACAGGCCCAGGTCGCCCGTGAGGTGGACCGTAATCTGCTGAATATCCAGGACCTCTCGACCCAGACCGCTGCGGGTGCCAACCAGACCAGCGCCTCCAGCCAGGAACTGTCGCGGCTGGCCGGCTCCTTCAATGCCCTGGTAGCGCAGTTCAAGCTTTAAGGTTCAGAGCACTGTTTCACACACGCCACATGGCCTGCGCGGTCAGCCACCGCACGCCGTGCTCAATGTAGGGCGATCCTTACCGCCACCCCCAAAATGCTCACTTAAAAACCAGCGCGGTCTGATGGCCGATCAGTGGCCATGGCTTGCATCATGGCCGCTGGCATTTTGCCGCCAATCTTTCGACGCGTAGCGAGTGATACCGGTACCCGCCAGCAGGCTAGGTCAACATGTGGCGGATCCGTATCAAGCATGGCAACCGATCGTGCCGTGGTTCGCGCATTCCACCCATCCTCGTTGCCTGGCGATTGCGCGTGTCACTTGCATCCTGACGGCAGGGGAACGGGACGTCCATGTCAGGTGCGAATACGTGAGCTTGTAAAAGTGATCAATTTAAGGGCAGTTAAGTAATGAAGAGCGTTTCCGTTGCGACGAAGCTGGGCTTGGGCTTCGCCTCCGTCATATCAATTACATTGATTATTGCGCTGGTTGGTTTGGCGGGTGGCAATAACATCAACACCATGCTCAATGAAATGTACGCCAACAACCTGGTCCCCATCAAAGACGTGGCGAATGCCAACATGCAGGCCATTTATCACAACCGTGCGCTTTATGACTATCTGATTTCCGACAAAACCGAGCTGGACAAGATTGTCGAGAACATGGATAGAAATAAAGCAAAGATGGCTGGGCTGCTCGATAAATATAACAAGACCTATCTGACCGATCGTGAAAAGGACCTGTTGAAGAAGTTTGATGCCGCCTGGGGACCCTATGAATCTTCGGCCAAGAAGGTCTTGACCCTGGCGCAAACTGACAACTTGAAAGCTACGGATCTCATGAACAACGAGACCACGCAGCTGTTTCAGGTCGTTGATGATGTGTTGTCTGACATCGTCGATTTCAACGACCAGTTGGCTAAAGAGGCTTACGACCAGAGTGACGTGGCGGCAAACAGAGCGCAGCAGATTCTCATCGGCCTGCTGATTGTCGCGGTATTGGTTTCAGTCTTGATCGCCTTCCTTATTACCCGTGGTTTGCTCAGGCAGTTGGGCGGCGAGCCGGCGTTTGCCGCGCAGGTGCTGTCCAGGGTTGCAGCGGGGGATCTCGGTGTAACGATACCCCTGCGTAATAACGATACCAGCAGCATGCTCGCCGCGCTGAAGAGCATGGTAGAGAAACTCTCCCAAATCATCGGCGAGGTGCGTGGCTCGGCCAATGCCCTGACCAGCGCCTCCGAGGAAGTTTCCGCTACTGCGCAGTCCTTGAGTCAGGCTTCCAGCGAGCAGGCGGCCAGCGTCGAGGAAACCTCGGCCTCGGTCGAGCAGATGTCCGCTTCCATCGAGCAAAACACCGCAAACGCCCGGGTCACCGATGGTATGGCGGGCAACGCCGCCAAGCAGGCTGTTGAAGGCGGCGTGGCGGTCAAGGACACGGTCAGCGCGATGAAGAGCATTGCCGAGAGAATCGGCATCATTGATGACATCGCCTACCAGACCAACCTGCTCGCGCTCAATGCCGCCATCGAGGCCGCCCGTGCCGGTGAGCATGGCAAGGGCTTTGCCGTGGTCGCCGCCGAGGTGCGCAAGCTGGCTGAGCGCAGCCAGGTCGCCGCCCAGGAAATCGGTGAGGTAGCCAAGGGCTCGGTGGCCCTGGCCGAGCGTGCCGGCAGCCTGCTCGACGAGATTGTTCCCGGCATTGCCAAGACCAGCGACCTGGTCCAGGAAATCGCCGCCGCCTCCGCCGAACAATCCTCCGGTGTGGGCCAAATCAATACGGCGATGAACCAGCTCAACCAGATCACCCAGCAAAACGCCTCTGCCTCAGAGGAGCTGGCCGCCACCGCCGAGGAAATGAGTGGACAGGCCGAGCAGTTGCAGCAACTGATGAGTTTTTTCAGCCTTGCCGGCCACGGTGAGCATGAGCGTGGTGCTCCTCCCTCCATCGCTTCTGCCAGGTCCAGGGCGGTTTCGAACCTGCCCGCCATCAGCCGCTTGGCTGATACCCGTGACACGGCTGTGCCGAGCGGTTTTGTGCGTTTCCAGGAGTGATGCCGTGGGACAGTCGATCAAGCTGGACAATCCCCCGGGCTCACTGCCGACCCGGCAGTACCTGACCTTCACCCTGGCCGGCGAACAGTTTGCCGTGGGCACGCTGAGCGTGAAGGAAATCATCGAATACGGCGAGCTCACCGGTGTGCCAATGATGCCACCCAGCATTCGGGGGGTGATCAACCTGCGTGGTGCCGTGGTGCCGGTGATCGACCTGGAGGCGCGCTTCGGTGGCCGGCCGACCGAGGTCGGACGGCGCACCTGCATCGTCATCCTTGAAGTGGATCGTGGCGATGAGCAACAGGTCATCGGCGTGTTGGTCGATGCAGTGAACGAGGTGTTGGAAATCAATCTGTCGGACATCGAGCCGCCACCGGCCTTCGGTGGGCATGTGCGCACCGATTTCATCCAGGGAATGGGCAAGGTCGACGGCCGTTTGGTCATTCTTCTGGACATTGGTCGGGTGCTCTCGGTGGGCGAACTCGCTGCGCTGGATGAGGTGAGCGAGGCGCTTGAGTTCGGAGAGTCGGACAGTTGACTTCTAAAGTTCGTATGGGTATTTCGGCGCGCCTGATGATCGCGGTCACGTTCCCTATCGCGTTGGCAATGATCGGCGGTGGATTTTTCGTAGGGCTGCATGAAATTGACGTCGCCCACGCGGACCTCAAGCTTCTGAACGAGGAAAAGCTCAAGAGCGTGGAGGAGCTTCTGCAAGTCACCGACACGCTGCTGCGCGACCGGGTGAAGAATGGGATGCGTTTATTGGAAGAACGCGGTACGTCCATGGGCGCCGCCAGCCTGGGTTCGGCTGTCCGGGTCGAAAATGTCACGGTTCCCGACCTGCTGCTTGGAGGGCATCCCCAGGCCGGCGACTTTCATATCGTCGACTCTGTAACGGCCGATATGGGCGGAGGCACCGCGACCTTGTTCGCCAGGAGCGGCGAAGATTTCGTGCGCATTTCGACCAACGTCATGCTCGATGATGGGAAGCGGGCGATCGGTACCCGACTGGACCCGAAAGGCAAGGCCATAGCAGCCATCCGCCATGGGCGGGCGTTCTATGGCCTGGTGGACGTGCTTGGCCATCCTTACCTGGCCGGGTATGAACCGATCTTTGACGCGCGCGGCGCAGTCATCGGTATCTGGTATGTCGGTTACAAGATCGAACTGCAAGCGCTTCGGGAAGCCGTAGGCCGCACCAAGGTGCTGGACGGTGGTTTCATGGCGGTGCTGGATGAAAACAATCGCGTTCTGTTCCGGTCGGACAACGTCAGCGCCGAGCAGGTGCTCGCCGTGATCGAAGGCACCGGTGGTGATGATTGGCAGGTCGACACGCGTACGTTCGACAAGTGGCCCTTTCATCTGGTCATGGCTTACCCCAAGGCTGAAGGTGACCGGCAGGGTAACGCGGCGTTCCTGGGTATCGCGGTGAGCGGTGTCCTGTTGTGCCTGCTGGTGATCGCCGTGCTGCAAGTGTTGGTCTCGCGCATGCTCAGCCGCCCCTTGAGTCGGGCGGTCAGTGTGGCCCACCGTCTGGCTGAGGGCGACTTGACGATGAAAATCGAGGTCACCAGTACGGATGAGGTCGGGCAATTGCTGTCCGCTTTGCAACGCATGCTCAAGCAGCATGTGCAGGTTATCGGTGAAGTACGCGCCGCTGTGAGTATCTTGTCGAGTTCCTCGGAAGAGCTTGCCAGCACTGCCCAGGGCATGAGCCAGGCAAGTGGCGAGCAGGCGGCGAGCATGAACCGGACCGAGGCGTCGACCCAACAGGTGTCGGTCTCGATTCTGCGCAACAGGAGCAACGCTAAAGTGACCGAAGACATCGCGCTCGCCGTCGCCAGGGAGGCCGGGGAGGGGGATCGCGCGGTGAAGGAGACGCTGCAGGCGATGAAGAGCATCGCAGAAAGGATCGGCATCATTGATGACATCGCCTACCAGACCGACCTGCTCGCCCTCAATGCCGCCATCGAGGCGGCGCGTGCCGGTGTGCATGGCAAGGGCTTCGCCGTGGTGGCCGGCGAGGTGCGCAAGCTGGCCGAGCGTAGCCAGGTTGCCGCTCAGGAGATCGGTGAAGTGGCGAAGGACAGCGTGGCACTGGCCGAGCGTGCGGGCAGTCTGCTGGACGAGATCGTTCCCGGCATCGCGAAGACCAGCGTACTGGTCCAGGAAATCGCTGCCGCTTCCGAGGAACAGTCCTTCGGCGTGGGTCAGATCAGCGCGGCCATGAATCAGCTCAACCAGATTACCCATCAGAACGTTTCGGCCTCCGGGGCGCTTGCGGCCATGGCTGAAGAAATGAGCGGCCAGGCCGAGCGATTGCGGCGATTGATGGGTTTTTTCACGCTTGAGGTTCACCACGAACGTGCGCGGTCAGGAGCAATGCAATGAGCTCATTGATTGACGCCGGCAACCTGGTGTTCTGGCTACTTGCGTCCCTGGCGCTCGGCATCGTGATACTCGTCGTCTTGAGCCTTCGCCACCGGTCGGAGCGGCGAATCGACAGCCAGGCAAGTGTTACAACTGCGTCGCCGGTCGATGCCGGGCCCGACGACCTCGAGCGCTTCAATCGATACGCGATCGAACAACTCAGCGCCATCTCGCAAGTGCTTGCGACAAAGCACCTCGAGATGCCCTCTAGCAGACAAGAGGACGGCGATTCCCGTCGTCATGTGGGTTATGGGGCCATCGGCGAGCAACCCGATGTCCGGTTACACATGGAGCTCAGTGAACTTGACGAAAAATTGCGCCAGCTGAACGGGCTCGCTGCTCGATTACTTGATACAGAGCAGCTCTTTGTCGATATGGACAGGGGGGCCTCGCCGACCGCCGACACAATTGCCGCGAACAATCACTACCTCTTTTTTACACTTGGGGGCGAGCCGTTCGCGGTGAGTGCATCCAGTGTCGAAACGATCGTCGGGGCCGCTCGAATCGTTGCCGGGTCCGGGCTATCGACGCGGTTGCGTCGGGCGATCAGGGTGCGCGACGCGCTGGTGCCGGTGATCGACTTGGGTTCACATTTCGGTGGGCTGCCGATAGAGATCGGCCCAGGCACCAGCATCATCATTTTCGAAGTGATGCGCGACGACGCCATGCAGTTGATCGGTGTTCTGGTCGATGCGGTTGTCAACGTGCTGCCGATCCCTGCGCTGGACATCCAGTCGCCGACAACATCGAACAGCGGAATTGCGAGCGATTTCATCCGCGGCACCGTCACGATCGACAACCAGGGCGTCACCGTGCTGGATATCGGACAAGGCCTTTTTGCCAATGAGTTCCTCGCCCTCGGCCCAAGGAACCCTGCAAATGAATAATCCGGTGCTTTCCGATAAAGAGTTCCAGCAGTTTCGCGGGATGATCTTCGAGATCGCCGGGATCAGCATGTCCGATGCCAAGAAGCCCCTGGTCAGCGGTCGCCTGGCCAAGCGCGTCCGCCAGCATGGGCTGTCCGGCTATGGTGAGTACTTTCGCCTGCTGATGAGCGAACGTGCGGAGCTGCAGGTCGCGGTAGATCTGCTGACCACCAACGAAACCTACTTTTTTCGCGAACCGAAGCATTTCGACTTCCTCCGTGAGCGGATCCTGCCGGAGTTGCTCGACCGCTCCACCTTACGTGTCTGGAGTGGCGCCTGTTCCTCCGGCGAGGAGCCCTACAGCATCGCCATGTCCTTGGCCGATGCCCTCGGCAGTCGACCTTGGGAATTGCTCGCCTCGGACCTCAGCACACGCGTGCTGGAGAAGGCCCGCGCGGGCTTGTACGACATTGCCGATGCGGAAAACATTCCTCGGCCCCTGTTGAACCGATATTGCCTCAAGGGGGTCGGCGAGCACGCCGGTAAGCTGCTGATAGACCCGGCGTTGCGCAACCGCCTGCGTTTCCAGCAGATCAATTTGAATTCCGCGTTGCCGGAGCTGGGTGAGTTCGAGGTGATTTTCCTGCGTAACGTCATGATCTATTTCGACCTCGAAACCAAGCGTCAAGTGGTGCGGCGCATGCTGCCGCTGCTCAAGCCGGGTGGCTATTTCATCGTCAGTCACTCGGAGAGTCTGAACGGCGTCTGCGACGAGCTTAAAGTCGTGGCGCCTTCCATCTACCGCAAGCCTCATGCGTAGACCCGACGGCATCATCGAAATTTTCTTGCAGCCGGGCGACTTGTATTTCGGCGATCGCTACACGCGCATCCGGACATTGCTGGGCTCCTGCGTATCGCTGGTGGTCTGGCATCCCAGGCTGCTGATCGGCGGTATGTGCCACTTCATGCTGCCGACCCGGCCGCACCCGCCAACCGGGGAGCTGGACGGTCGTTATGGCGACGAAGCCATCGAGTTGATGCTGCGTGAAGCCCGCGCTCACGGTGTCTCGCCCTCGGAATTCCGCATCCAGTTATTCGGCGGCGGCAACATGTTTCCCTCTATCGGTAGGCACAAGGACAAGCACGTGGGCAAGAAGAACGTCGATGCCGCCAGGCAGTTGCTACAGGCTCATGGTTTGACGTGCAGCGGTACCCATGTGGAGGGGATCGGGCACCGGAACCTGATCTTCGACCTCTGGAGCGGCCACGTTTCGCTCAAGCACATTGCGCCGGCGCTGGACCTGCGTCAGGAGGGGCGCGCATGACGCCCATCAAGGTCATGATCGTCGACGACTCCGCCGTGGTGCGCCAGGTGCTGTCGACCGTGCTCGCCGCACAGCCGGGGATCGAGGTGATCGGCGTGGCCACCGACCCGTTGTTTGCACTGGAGAAAATGCAACGGCAATGGCCCGATGTGCTGGTGCTGGACGTGGAAATGCCGCGCATGGACGGCATCACGTTCCTGAGGAAACTGATGGTCGAGCGGCCGACGCCGGTGGTGATCTGTTCCACGCTGACCGAGGCCGGGGCACAGACGACCTTGCAAGCGCTGGCGGAAGGGGCGGTCGGCATCGTCAGTAAACCCAAGTTGGGGCTCAAGCAATTTCTTTACGATTGCGTCGATGAACTGGTCCAGGCGATCCAGAGCGCGGCGCGGGCCAACCTGCGCCGGCTGGTTCCCCAGGCCGCTGTTAAATTCTCCGCCGACGCGATCCTGCCGGCCCCAACCCAGGCGATGGCACGAACCACCGAGACCCTGGTGGCCATAGGGACCTCCACCGGCGGCACCCAGGCGTTGGAGGCAATACTTACCCGCCTGCCGCTGGTCTGTCCGGGGCTGGTCATTGTCCAGCACATGCCGGAGCGCTTCACCGCTGCCTTCGCCGAGCGGCTGAATCGGCTGTGTCGTATCGAGGTGCTGGAAGCGCGCAACGGCGACCGGGTCATGCCGGGGCGGGCGCTGATCGCTCCCGGTGGGCGGCACATGTTGCTCACACGAAGCGGTGCCCAGTATCAGGTGGAGATTCGGGATGGTCCGCCGGTCAGTCGACACCGCCCTTCGGTCGACGTGCTGTTTCGCTCCGCTGCCCGTGCGGCCGGCGGCAATGCGCTGGGGATCATCATGACCGGCATGGGCGACGACGGTGCACGAGGTCTGAAGGAAATGCGCGACGCGGGTGCTCGAACCCTGGCCCAGGACGAAGACAGCTGCGTCGTTTTCGGCATGCCGAAGGAGGCGTTCAAGCTGGGTGCGGTGGAGCGCATGCTCCCCCTCGGTGAAATCCCCGCGGCAATCCTCGCCGGCATGGCTGGCAGGCGTTGAATACAAGCTTTTCCAAAGAACGCACTTAGACCGATGGGCACTGACGGCCCTGTAAGGGTGCTGGGCTGTGCGGCTGAACAGAGGCCCGTGCCCGAAGCCTGAAACATCAACTCGCCTCATGAGTATCGAACATTCAATGAAAACGCTTCGTAACATGCCCATCAGCCGTCGGCTGTGGATCGTACTCCTGCTCGCCATGACCATGCTGCTTTTGCTCGGCTTGACGATGTTGCGCCAGATCTACGCCGAGGAATATGCCGGCAAGGAAGACAAGACCCGGCAAGTGGTGGAAGTCGCCATGAACATACTCGAGCACTACCACAGTTTGGAAAAGACCGGTGCGTTGAGCCGCGAAGACGCACAGAAACAAGCCATCGCGATGGTGCGCAAGCTGCGCTATGACGGTGATAACTATCTGTGGATCAATGATCTCGGACCGAAGATGTTGATGCACCCGACCAATGCCAAGCTCGACGGTCAGGACCTCTCCGGATTCAAGGATCCGGACGGCAAGGCCCTGTTCATGGACATGGTCGCGGTCGCCAAGAGCAAGGGTGGTGGTTTGGTGGAGTACCGCTGGCCCAAGCCGGGCGCCAGCGAGCCGGTAGGGAAAGTCTCTTATGTCCAGCTGTTCCAGCCATGGTCCTGGGTGTTGGGCTCAGGCGCGTACACCGATGACGTGCAAGCCGCGTTTCGCGCTCAAATGTGGAAAGCGGCCGCTGTGCTGCTGGGCATCGGCCTGCTGCTGGGCGGCCTGATCATACTGATCAGCAAGAGCATCACCCGGCCATTGAACGACGCGGTGCGCGCGATGGCCGATATCGCCGACGGAGATGGCGACCTTACGCGTCAACTGGATGCTCGCGGTCAGGATGAGCTGGCCGCACTGGCCGGTCATTTCAACGGCTTCACTGGAAAACTGCGCGACGTGATCGAGCAGTCGTTGCAAGCGGCCAATGCGCTGAATCAGGCCTCGGCTTCGCTCAATGCCATCGCCACCGAGAGCCAGGGGCACAGCGCGCAGCAGTCGCAACAGATGGAACGCGTGGCGACGGCAATCAATGAGGTGACGTGCGGCGTCCAGGATGTGGCGAAGAGTGCCGAACAGGCCGCCGGGGAAGTGCGTGACGCCGACGAGCGAGCCCGGTTGGGGCAAAGCAGTATCGACAGTTGTTCACGGCAGATCGAACAGCTGTCCGGGACCATCGAGCAAGCGGTGGCGGTCATTCAGGCCCTTTCGCAGGAAAGTACCCAGATCGGAAGGGTGCTGGAAGTGATTCGCGCCATTGCCGAGCAAACCAACCTGCTTGCCCTCAATGCCGCCATCGAAGCGGCGAGGGCGGGGGAGCAGGGTCGCGGATTTGCCGTGGTGGCGGACGAAGTGCGCATGCTGGCTCAGCGCACTCAGCTGTCGACCACCGAGATCCAGGGCATGATCGAAACCTTGCAGCGCAACTCCGACGCCGCGGTCAAGGTGATTGACGAGAGCCGCCAGGGGTCGCAACTCACCATTGAGCAAGCCAACCTGGCCGGCCGCAGCCTGGATCAGATCGGCCAGTCCCTGCGTAACCTGACCGGGCTCAATGCTTCCATTGCCAGTGCGACCTCTCAACAATCCCAGGCGGTCGAAGACATCAATCGCAATGTCACCCAGGCCAGCGGCCTTGCTCAGGAGAACTCTCAGGCCTGCGAACGAACCAGTGCCGCCAGCCAGGACCTGCGGCAATTGGCCGGCCAACTGGATCGTCTGCTGGGCCAGTTTCGAGTTTGAGCCGTACTTCCGCACGGCATGCTTTTGCGGTTCATAAATTCAGTTGCTTGAAACTAAAGAGCGAAAGGCTCTGCGAGTAAAATTTTGATGAATAAACTGTTGGGTAATCTGAGCGTTAATCTGAAGCTTGCACTGGGCTTCTCCCTGGTCTTGCTGCTGACGTTGATCATCACCTTTGTCGGTTGGTTCGGGTTGGACACCTTGAGCGAGCGCGCAGACAAGCAAATGTCGATATCGGAAGTTGAAAAGACCACCAAGGACCTGCGCATCGCGCGTCTGTTTTACACCCTGAATAATGGCTCTGGAGGTGCCGCTGCCGTACTCAGGCAATTGGACACTCTCGATCAGAATCTGCTGCGGGCTCGTGCATTGCATAAATCACCTCGGGATATCGAGGCGATAGGAGAAAGTATCAAGATTGCCGGCAATTATCGTGAGGCGTTCAACCAATTCAGCCGTGTCCTTGAGGTTCGTGAAGTCACTCGCAAGCAACTGGCCGGCGATTCCAATACCGCTGCAGTCGGACAGTTAAACGAGGCACAGCTTGCTGTCCAACAGGCACAGGAGACTCTGGACCGGGAAGTGGCTCGGTTGTTTGAGTTGTGTAAACAGATGTCGGCCGAGCAGGTAGTGAAGCGCGACCAGGCCTCCCAACAAGCCAAGATGCTCCTCGGCGGTAGCGCGGCAGCCGCTTTGCTTCTGGGTATGTTGGCCGCCCTGATCATCAGTCGCCAGATCACCCGCCCAATCCGCGCGACGCTCGATGCAGTCGAACGCATTGCCGCCGGCGACCTGACGCATAACCTGGTGGTCACCCGCCGCGATGAACTGGGCGTGCTGCAACAAGGCATCCAACATATGGGCGGGACCCTGCGCAACCTGATCGGCGGTGTTCGCGACGGTGTGACGCAGATCGCCAGCGCCGCCGAAGAGCTGTCGGCCGTGACCGAGCAAACCAGTGTCGGGGTCAACCATCAGAAAATCGAGACCGATCAGGTCGCCACCGCCATGCAGGAAATGACCGCCACGGGGCAGGAGGTCGCGCGTAACGCCCAGCAGGCCTCGCAAGCGGCCGCGGCCGCCGACGACGAGGCGCGCGAAGGCGACCGGGTTGTCGGCCAGGTCATTGCACACATCGACCACCTGGCCATGGAAGTTGCCCGTTCCAGCGAAGCCGTGGCCGTGTTGCAACAGGAAAGCAAAAAGATCGGCAGCGTGATGGACGTCATCAAAGCGGTGGCCGAGCAGACCAATCTGTTGGCGCTCAATGCGGCCATCGAGGCCGCTCGCGCCGGTGACGCGGGCCGCGGTTTTGCCGTGGTGGCCGACGAAGTCCGTGGCCTGGCCCAGCGGACCCAGAAATCCACCGAAGAGATTGAAGATCTGGTTGCCGGTCTGCAGAGCGGAACCGAGCGGGTCTCCCTTGTGATGAAGAACAGCCGCAGCCTGACCGACAGCTGTGTCGCGCTGACCCAAGATGCCGGTTTGTCGCTGGCGAACATCACTCGCACGGTGTCGAGCATTCAATCGATGAATCAGCGGATAGCGACCGCCGCCGAACAACAGAGCATCGTCGCCGACGAGATCAGTCGCAGCATCACGAGTGTGCGTGACGTTTGCGAGCAGACCGCCGCTGCCAGCGACGAAACGGCTGCTTCAAGCGTCGAGTTGGCACGGCTGGGGAATCACTTGCAGGTGATGGTCGGTCATTTCAAGGTCTGAAGTGGGAAGGGCGGAGTAGGGCTTGCCCTACCCGCGTAATCCATATGCCTAGTTAAAATCAGGCGCACCTGATAGTCCCCGCGCCTTATCCCCGGCATCATCGCCACTGTTTTGATATCGCCGCTTCGGAAGGCTGAACGGTGGTCGTGTTGTCGCTACGTTGCTCTGTCCGATTGCCTGGATGTCGATTCCTGGCTTTACGAACTGCCCCGTCACGCGTTCATCACACATAAGGGGAGGGGCGTACGCTTGATTCATGTTTCCTTGGCTATCCGGGATCTGCCGGATGAGCAGTTGTTGATGCGTCAGGGAGGACTGTATTGGGTGTCTGTCGACCGTGCCCGTGATGTCGAAGCGTTGGCGCTCCAGAGCCTGGCCGCCTTGCCCGAGCGGCACCGGGCGAGCCTGGTGTGGTGTGGCTATCACCCCGAGCAAATGATAAGCGCCTTGGACGAGCGGTCCGGGCCCGACGAGTTGCGGGTTTTCGAAGTGTCCACGGCCGCCATTCGCGCGGCGCTCAAATCGCTGCCCAGCGAGTTGAAGCGTGCTGCAACGGTGCCGGGCAGCTTCGTGTTGTTGATGCTGCCGACCAGTGGCTGGCAGGCATTCGACGCGGTGCAATTGCGGCAATGGTGCAGCAGGGTAAAGCGCTGGTTGCGTGAACAACGCTGCACGCTCCTGGTGCTGTGCCATGGCGAGGCCCCGGATCTGCATGCCGAGCTGATTCGTCTCAATGAGCACTTGTCCGGTCTGGCGCAGTTGTATCGGCGAGACGGCGTTATCCACTATCAGTCGCACTTTTGGCACAACGAGCGAGGCGTCTGTGGTGCTCAGGCGTTCGAGCTCGATCTGCAAGCCTCGGGGTTCAGTCTGGCCCGGGCGGAACAGGCCGTTGCGCTACCGACACGCACCGATGACCAGCGCATCTATCTTGCCCAACGCGTCGTGCTGGAAGGTGCTACGGCACTGTCGGAACACTGGCGCCTATTCGAACGGCGTATCGACCTGCTGGAGCAGGCGGCCCTGGCCCGCGCTGCGAGCGTTGTCGTGGCTGTCGACAGCGATCAGCAGGTGGAAGTGCTGGCGCGAGAGTTATACGAACTGCGCGAACGCTGCGGTACGGCGTTGAAAATCGTTATCCGCGAAATGGAGCCCTGCCTGCGCTATCGCGACGAGCGTCTGTTGATGTCGTGTGGGGCAAATATCATCGTGCCTTTCGGCATTGCGTTATCCCGATTCTTCAGTCTGGTCGACAGTGTGCAGGGGCAGGTCTGGAGGCGCGGTCGCTTGGGGGGTGACCTTGAATCGCTCATCGAACGTCTGCGCGCGCCGAAGATGCGAGGCCTGTTGGCGCCTCGGGAGTTTCTGTCGGCCCTGGAACGGATTTACGGCGGTGCCGCCAGTGAAGTCGAACACCAACTGTTGCGGTTGAATCCGCGCCCGGCATTGACGATGGAGCATTGCCTGCATCAGATCAGCCTGCGCCGGTTCGGCGATATCGCCAGCGTGGTGGATGGGGTTTTCTATCTGTTTCTATTCGCTTGTCGTAGCGATGGTCTGGAAGCGGCGTTGGGCAATATCTGTCGCCTGTCATGGCGCAACCTGTTCAGCGATTGTCAGGCTCTCGCCGAATTCGATGACTTGCCGTATGAGGCGTTCAGCAATGCAGTCAGTCTGCCGCAGACGTTGCGTCTGGCCCCGGATCGCACCGACACACCGCTGCGCACGCAAGCACAGTTGGGTGCCTACACACCACAGCGGATCACGCTGGCCCTCGCGGATGCCTGTGAATGAATCTTCTTGAGTTGTTCCAATTGATTGCCGTAAGCAGTCTGTTGACGCTGGCGTGTGTGTGGCTGTTGCGCAGCGTTTGGCGTCAGGGGCAAGCATTGCTCCAGTCCTTGTTACCGCCGCGCTATCTGAAACCCCGCCGCTCGCCTCGGCGCGCTTGCCCGCCAGTGGTGCCGGAGGCGCCCCATGAGTAAGTTCGAACCGGTGATTGCCGCGAGCACGGCGCGGGTCTGGCCCGGCCTCGGGCACTGGAATCTGTATTTCATCGTCAAGTTCGCGTTGCAGTGGGGCGGTTATCTGAACATTCAGGTATTGCCCAACCTGTTGTTCGCGGCTTTTTTGCTGATTCCCTTACGCAAGCACTCCACTGTGGTCGTCCGTCGATTGCTCGCTGTGCCGGTGGCCATGGCGCTGTTCTATCGAGACACCTGGCTGCCACCTCTGGATGAATGGGTCGAGTTGCCCTCGGTTATGGACCTGTCCTCCGGCCACCTTTTGACATTGGTCGGGAACCTGATCGACTGGAGCTTTTGTGGATGGCTGCTGGTGTTGGTGATGGCGTACCTGTTCGTCCAGCCCTGGCTGCGCATGACCACATTGAGCCTGGCGGGCCTGGCGTGGTTGAGTGTGACTTATCTGGCGGCGTTGCCGCCAACCCACGGAGCGAGCTCGACCCGCGTCATGCCCTCGGTAGACAAGGTCACCCCCTCCAGCGTGGCTGTCGACGTTTACTTGAAGCAGTTCTACGACTCGGAGGCTGATCGGCGTGTCTCGTTTCAGCCTCCGACGGCTGCCGCCCAGCCTTTTGACCTGCTGTTGATCAACATCGATTCTATGTCCTGGGACGATCTGGATGCGCTCGGTTTGCGCGACCACCCACTGCTGCGGCAGATGGATGTGCTGTTCGACCGCTTCAATTCGGCCGCCTCCGACCAGGTCCCCGCAGCGCTTCGGCTGTTGCGTGCCGGGTGTGGGCAGCCACCTCGCCGTGACTTGTTCGTTCCGGCGCCGGAGTCTTGCCTGTTGTTCGATGAGCTGGGCAAGCAGGGGTTCGTCGGCCAAACGCTGCTCAACCACACGGGGCGTTTTGCGGGCTTCTTGAATGCCGTGCAAACCTTGGGTTCGTTGCCGGAGCCGGAAATGAATACCGGCCATTGGCAGCCCATGCTGTCAGGGCCGGACGGCCTGCCGGTGTGGCGTGATCGCGAGGTGCTGGGCGATTGGTGGAAACACCGCCAAGCGCAGCCTCAGGCACGGGTGGCGTTGTTCTATAACACCCTGACGTTGCACGAGGGTAATCAGATCGTGGCGGCTGATGGCAACGTCCGACGTGCCGACTACAAGGCACGAGCCCAGGTCCTGCTGGATGACTTGAGTGGGTTTATCGAACAACTGGAGCTCAGCGGCCGTCGCGTGGTCGTGGTGATGGTGCCGAACCACGGTGCGGCCCTGCGCGGCGATCGCATGCAATTCCCCGGCATGCACGAGATACCCAGCCCGTCCATTACCCAAGTTCCGGTCGGCATCAAGTTGATCGGCATGGGGCGCAATCCTCGGTCCATGCCGTTGCATGTCAGCGAGCCGAGTAGCTACCTGGCCGTGGCGCAGCTCATCGATCGGTTGTATGGCACGCCATCACCGGCAGCGGGCGAGCAGCCTGACTGGCAGCCGCTGCTGGCAGGCCTGGCGCAGGCGCCACTGGTTTCCGAAAGCGAAGGCAGCATCGTCCTCGATTACGCCGCAACGCCTTATGTACGGATCACGGAGAAAGACCCATGGCTTCCTTATCGTCCGGTGTCCCAATGAGCGCCAGGTTGATGTCGCGCACCGAACGGGCCGATGACATCGCGCGATTGAAGGTGGAGCTGCAATTGCCCGCCCTGAAATACGTCGACGTGTCGCTCCAGAGGGAGCTGCGCCACGCCGTGGAGCGCTGGCCGTTGTTCGCCGAACTCGAGCAGGCACAGCGTGCGCCGGGCGCGCGGGTGTCGTTGGCGCGTCGCGATGAACAGCCGGTGAGCGCATGACTTCGCTGGGGTTGTACGGACTACGGGGTGGCACCGGCAGCAGTTCGTTGCTGGCGGCGCTCGGGTATGCCCTGCACACCTTGGAGCAGCGCGTACTGCTGGTGGACATGTGCCCGGAAAATCTGCTGCGCCTGCATTTCAATCTAGCCGTCACGCAAACCGGCGGGTGGGCCCGGGCCTTGCTCGATGGCCAGGACTGGACCGATCAGGTCTGGAGCCTGGCGCCGAATTTGAGTGTGCTGCCCCATGGTCGCCTCATTGGAACTGAACGGGCTCCCCTGGAGCAAGCGTTGGACCGTCGGCCCGGACTCTGGGCGCGGCGCATGGACGCTTTGGCGCAACACTACGACTGGATCCTGTTCGATCTGCCTCGACGTTTGCCGTGCCGGGACGACGTTGTGTCGTGCCAATTGCAGATCCAGGTCATCGAAGCCGATGCCGCCTGCCATGTGTTGCTGCAACAGCAAGAGGAGAGGGCGGACAGCCTGTTGCTCAATCGTTTCGATCCGGCCAGCCAGGTTCAACGCGATCTCGCGTTGATCTGGCGTCAACACTACGATGCACGGTTGCTGCCGGTGACCGTGCACAGTGATGAAGCGATGCGCGAGGCGCTGGCCTGCAAGCAGCCGGTGGGCCGCTATGCGCCGGACAGCCTGGTGGCTCAGGACGTGCTGAGCCTGGCGGTCTGGTGCCAGGCGCACCAAGGTGAGCTGAAGTGATCGCTCGTTGGTTTCCTTATGGGCAGTTGCGCGATGAACATGATTGCCCGCCGCCGGTCGCCTTGTTGCTGGCCCTGTGGAGCCTCCTGGCCTGGTCGATATTGCGCTTGGAATCCCCCGCCTGGCGACAGCTGCTGGACCATCGCAAACGCTGGTATCCGCAATTCGCCGGCAAGACGCCGAGCCTCGGCGACCCGTTGCGTTATGCCCTGCAGAGCCTCTGGTTACTGTTGGTACAACCTGTCGCGCCAGAACGGCGTTCAAGCGTTTATCCATGGTGGTCGCGAGCCTCGGCGTTCCACCGAGCGTGGTGGGAGCGGCTGAGCAATACGCTCCAGCAACAAACCCGGCGTATTCGTGACCATTCAAGCGTTACCCAAGGGGTCCATTGGTGGAGGGGCCTGGAACGGCACCGCCAATGGCTGCTCGGTGGTTTTCTGTTCATGCAATTGATCCTGTTGACGCTGCTGTGCATCACCGAACCGTTCGGTTACGTGGAACAACTGGTCTTCGGGCTCCTGCTGTGGGGATTGGCCCTGCTGGTGCGGGGCATTCCCGGACGGTTCGCGACGTTGTTGATGGTGGTGCTGTCCGTCATCGTTTCCTGCCGTTACCTGTGGTGGCGCTACACCTCGACGTTGAACTGGGATCAACCCTTGGACCTGGCTTGCGGCCTGGGTCTATTGGCAGCGGAAACCTACTCGTGGATCGTGCTGATCTTTGGCTACATCCAGACCTGCTGGCCGCTGAATCGCGAGCCGGCGCAGTTGCCGGACGACACCCGTCATTGGCCGACAGTCGATCTGCTGATCCCGACCTACAACGAGGACCTCTCGGTCGTGCGGGGCACGGTTTATGCGGCGCTGGGCATTGACTGGCCGGAAGACAAGCTGCGCATTTACCTGCTGGATGACGGCAAGCGCGAAACCTTCCGCCAGTTCGCCGCCGAGGTCGGGGTCGGCTACATCATTCGACCGGACAATCGCCACGCCAAGGCCGGCAACCTCAACCACGCCTTGGGCCGCATCGACGGCGAGCTGGTTGCGATATTCGATTGCGACCACATGCCGGTGCGCTCCTTCCTGCAACTGACGGTGGGCTGGTTCCTGCGTGATCCGAAGCTGGCGCTGGTCCAGACGCCTCACCACTTTTTGTCGGCCGATCCGTTCGAACGCAACCTCGCGGTATTCCGCAACCGGCCGAACGAAGGTGAGCTGTTCTATGGCCTGATCCAGGACGGCAACGACATGTGGAACGCTGCGTTCTTCTGCGGCTCCTGCGCTGTCTTGCGGCGTTCAGCGCTGGATGAGATCGGCGGGTTCGCAGTGGAAACCGTGACCGAAGACGCTCATACCGCCTTGCGCCTGCACCGCCGCGGTTGGAATTCAGCCTATGTGCGCATTCCCCAGGCCGCTGGCTTGGCAACGGAAAGCTTGTCCGCCCACATCGGCCAGCGCATTCGCTGGGCCCGGGGCATGGCGCAGATTTTCCGTACCGACAACCCGCTGTTGGGCAAGGGCCTGACGTTCTTCCAGCGGATTTGCTACGCGAACGCAATGATGCACTTTCTCGCCGGCTTGCCGCGGCTGATATTCCTGAGCGCACCCCTGGCTTTCCTGCTGTTGCATGCCTACATCATCTATGCCCCGGCGCTGATGATCCTGCTGTACGTGTTGCCGCCGATGATTCATGCCAGCCTGACCAATTCGCGGATGCAGGGGCGCTTTCGACAGACGTTCTGGGGCGAGGTCTACGAGACGGTCCTGGCCTGGTACATCGCCCGCCCGACCACGGTGGCGCTGTTCAGCCCGAACAAGGGCTCCTTCAACGTCACCTCCAAGGGCGGGCTGATGGAGCACAACCGCTTCGACTGGAAAATCGCCCGGCCCTATTTGGTCCTGGCGGGGCTGAATATCATCGGGTTGGGGTTTGCCTGCTGGCGTTTGTCCACTGGGCCGGCCAATGAAATCGGTACGGTGCTGGTGAGTTCGCTGTGGGTCATCTACAACCTGCTGATCCTCGGCGCCGCGGTGGCAGTGGCCGCCGAGGTGCGCCAGGTGCGCCAGACGCACCGAGTGCAGACGCGGTTGCCGGTGGCGGTACGCCTGGACAGTGGTCATTCCTATCCAGGCATGTTGGTCGACTACTCCGATGGCGGTGTCGGCGTGGAGATCGATGTGCCGCTGGCGCTGCCGGTCGGAGGTCGCATTTCGCTGCTGATGCAGCGTGACACGCGAGAGTTCATGTTTCCCGGCCTGGTCAGTCGCAGCCACAAGCAATTTGTAGGCATCAACTTCGCAAATCTGTCTACCCGGCAGAAGATCGACTTCGTGCAATGCACCTTTGCCCGCGCCGATGCCTGGTTGAACTGGGGCGAAAACTACGTGCCGGACCGGCCGCTGCACAGCCTGATCGATATTTTCAAGCTCGGTACCAAGGGTTACTTCCAGCTCTATCAATTCCTGCCGTTGTGGGTCCGCCGTGTGGCCGGTCCGCCCTTGCGGCTGGTCGGATGGCTGTTGAGTTACCTGCCACGGATGCCGGCTTCATTCTTCTCGTCTTCATCTCGTTCTGTGAGCCCATCATGAGTCGCTATTTCCGTAGATCCCTGGTTGCCGGCCTGGCGCTCCTGGCCGTTGGTGGTGTGCAGGCCGAGGGTCTGGCATCGCCTGTGGCAGGCGCGTCGCCACAGCTTGAACCGGCCCCAAGCTGGAGCAATACCTACAGCTTTGGTCAATTGGGCCAGCCCGGCGACAATCTGCTGCTGGGTATCCATGACAGCGAACAGATCGAGTTCTCGTTGCGCCGCGACCGCATCGCCAGCGATGCGAGCTTGCGGCTGGAGTACACCCCGTCGCCGGCCTTGCTGCCGGTGCTGTCCCATCTGCGGGTCTATCTCAATGATGTGCTCGTCAGCACGTTGCCCATCGAGAAGGATCAGCTCGGGCGCAAGACGTTCCGCGACGTGCCGCTCGACCCATTGTTGATCACCGATTTCAACCGGGTGCGCCTGGAGTTCATCGGCCATTACACGGACATTTGCGAAGACCCGGCCAACAATGCGCTATGGGTCAATATCGGGCGCCGCAGCGAAATCGAACTGCATGAACAGGCGGTGTCGCTGAAAAATGACCTGGCGTATTTCCCCCTGCCGTTCTTTGACGCGCGGGGCCAGGAAAAACCCACATTGAGCATGGTGTTCGCAGCGGCGCCGACATTGGGTGAGCAGCGCGCGGCGGGCGTCCTGGCGTCTTACTTCGGCAGTCGGGCCGGTTGGCGAGGCATGCGTTTTCCGGTGCTGTTCGACCAGTTGCCCGAAGCCGACGACGGGACGGCGACCACGCCGGCCATCGTCTTTGCGACCAATGACCACCGCCCGTCATTCCTGGCTGACCTGGAGCGTTTTCCAAAGGTGCAAGCCCCGGTGCTGCAAATCATCGAGAACCCTCGCGCGCCGCACAGCAAGGTACTGCTGGTGCTCGGCCGCAATGACGAGGACCTGCTGGTCGCAACGCGAGCATTGGCGCTTGGCGGCGATTTGCTGCGCGGTTCGCGAGTGACGGTGGACAAGGTGCAGCAACTGCAACCGAGGCAGCCCTACGACGCACCCAACTGGATTCGCACCGACCGTCCGGTTCGCTTCGCCGAGTTGATCAGTTACCCCGGGCAACTGCAGGCGAGCGGCTTGCGGCCGGCGCCGATCAGCGTCGACCTGAACCTGCCACCGGACCTGTTTGTCTGGCGCAGCCAGGGCATCCCCCTGAAGCTCAATTATCGCTACACCCCCAGCGTCGTCACGGATGAGTCACGGCTGAATATCAGTCTCAACGATCAATTCATCAGCAGTTTCCCGTTGCCCGCCAATGACAGTTCGAAGCTGCAAGGGCTGCGGCTGGCGGTGCTGTCCAGTGATCCGGCCAATCCCACCGAGAAGGTGTTCGTGCCTGCGTTGAAAGTCGGTGAGCGCAACACGCTGCGTTTTGACTTCAACTTCGCCAGCACGATCGGCAGTGCCCAACGGGATCATTGCCAGACGAGCTTGCCGTCCAGTAATCAGTCGACGATCGATGAAAACTCGACGCTGGATTTGTCCGGTTATCACCATTTCATCGCCATGCCGGATCTGAAGGCTTTTGCTCGCAGCGGTTTTCCGTTCAATCGCATGGCCGATCTGTCGCAAACCCTGGTCATGGTGCCGCCCCAGGGCAGCGCCGTACAGATCAGCACCTTGCTTGAAACCCTGGCAACGATCAGCGCGCGTTCCGGCGCGCCGGCGCTGGGCCTGCAATTGTCCGATGATTGGGGCGTGGCCGCTCGCACGGACGCCGATCTGCTGGTACTTGGCGGGTTGGGCGCGGGCGTCGGCGACAGCGCGAATGCGAACCTGATGCTCAACCAGCTCAACGATTGGCTGCTGGAGCCTTCCCATCAGGTACTGAACGGCTCGTCGGCGCGCGCCGGGCAGCTCAACGACTACAGGGAGCAAGCGGCCCATCGGGTCGAGGTGTCGGCCCAGGCGCCGATTGCCGCCTTCGTCGGCCTCAAGTCGCCGTTTCACGAACAGCGCAGCATCGTTGCGCTGCTTGCCCACGACGATACCGATTACCAATTGCTGCGCGATACGCTCGCCGACGGCGCGAAGATGGACGCCGTGGCGGGTTCGGTAGCGTTGCTGCGTAGCAGTGGCGTGGAGAGCAGCCAGGTGGGTGAGCAGTACTTCGTCGGCCATCTGCCGTGGTGGTTGTTGCTCTGGTTCCAGCTCTCCGAACACCCGGTGCTGTTGGCGATGACGGTGGTGCTGATCGTGCTGCTCATTGCATTCATGTTGTGGCGCTCGCTCAGTTGGGTCGCCCGGCGGCGCCTGGCGGGCCGGGAGTGATGGGCGTGAGAGGATGGCTGGCGCTGCTGCTGACGTTGAGCGTGATGGCCCCGGTCAATGCGGCCCAGTGCGGCTGGCCGGCGTGGGACAGTTACCGGCAGGCCATGATGAGCCCTGAGGGACGGGTGATCGACGGGTCCACCGAGCAGCGGATCACCACATCGGAAGGGCAGAGCTATGGCCTGTTCTTCGCTTTGGTGGCCAATGACCGGGCGAGTTTCGATCGGCTGTTGCGCTGGACCCAGGACAATCTGGCCGGTGGCGATTTGGCTCGCCGGTTGCCGGCCTGGCAATGGGGTCGTGACAAACAGGGGCAATGGAAGGTGCTTGACGCCAACAATGCCAGCGATGCCGACTTGTGGATCGCCTACAGCCTGTTGGAAGCCGGTCGGCTATGGAAGCGGCCTGACTACGAAAAGCTGGGGCTCAATATCCTCTGGCTCAGCGCGGCGCAGAGTCTGCGAAAACTGCCGGGACTGGGGTTGATGCTGCTGCCGGGCGGGCAGGGCTTCGAGGGGGCAGACCACTGGCGCTTGAACCCTAGCTATCTACCTCCGCAGATGCTCGCACGCTTTGCCCAAGTGGCTCCGATCTGGGCCGAGCTTGCCGATAATTCCCAACGGTTGCTGATCGAGGGTTCCCCCCAGGGGCTGGCCCCCGACTGGCTGTCGTGGCGAGCGGGGCAGGGTTGGGCGGTCGATAACGTGATGGGGCCCAAGGGCAGCTACGACGCCATCCGGGTTTACCTTTGGGTCGGCATGCTGGCCGAGCAAGCACCGGGAAGGCGTGAATTGCTCGAACATTTCCAGGCCATGCCAACAATGATCAAGCGCTTGGGGGCGGTGCCGGAAATCCTCGACACCCGCGCCGGCACCGATGCTGGCAAGGGCCCGGTGGGTTTCTCCGCGGCCATGCTGCCGATGTTGGCCGGCACACCTGATGGCGGCGAAACCTTGAAGCTGCAACGTGAGCGGCTGCGTCAGGAACCGCCCGCGCCCGACGCGTATTACAACCAGTCCCTGGTCTTGTTCGGACAGGGCTGGGACGAGCGGCGATACCGTTTCGACAAACACGGACGGCTGCTGCCGAACTGGGCGGGCGCATGCAAAAAGTAACGAAGTGGGCGCTGCTGTTGGCCGGGTTGTGTGGACCTGCCATGGCCCAGTCCTCCGGCCCGGTTGACCAGCAACAACGATTCCTGGAACAGATGCGTGTCGGCGAAGCGCTCTACCGCGAAGACCTGGTCCGTGACGCCTTGGCGCGCCTGAATCTCATCGCTCCCGACCTGCCTCAAGTGCTGGTGGCCGGAATCCGCCAGGCGCTGTTGCAACAGGATCAGGCGCAGGCCGAGCGACTGCTGGAGCGGTTACAGCGCCAAGCGCCGGACTCACAGGAACTGCTCCAGGCCCGCAGCCTGTTGACGCTGCAAAGCGTGGACGGACAAAAAGGCTTGAGTCAGGCCCGCAAGTTGGCCCAGGCGGGGAAAGCGCAAGAGGCGCTCGGGGCGTACCGGCAATTGTTCGGTGATGCCCCGCCGGATCTTTCCAGCGCCCTGGAATACTGGCGAGCCCGCAGCGCCATGGCCGGACAGCAAGCGATAGCCCTTGAGCACTTGCAAGCGTTGGATCGCCAGTACCCGGGAAATATCGGGTTGCAACTGGTGCTGGCCAACTTATTGATTGCCCAGAAAAAAGAGACACAGGGGTTGGCGATCCTGCATCGTCTGGCAAGTAATCCCCTGGCGAGCAATGCGGCCGCCGAACAGGAGTACAACTATTTGGGTCGGCTGCCGATCAGCCCCGCGAGTGTGCAGGGCTGGCAGGGCTTCCTGGCTCATTATCCCGATTCGCCACTCAAGGAAGCCGCCGTCGGTCAACTGCTGCGACAGCAACAACGAATGGCTGATCCTGCCTGGCAGGTCGCGACCAAGCGCCAACGCCTAGCGAAAGTCGTCGATCATTATTCGGTATGGCTGCGCCAGGGTGACAAGGCCTTGCAGCGCAAGGACCTGGCCGCCGCCGGGACGGCCTATCGGCAGGCGCGTAAGGTGAAACCGAACGACGCCAGGGCGCTGATCGGCCTGGCCGCCGTCGCCCAGGCCAACGCCGATGACATCGGCGCCGAAGCCTTGCTGTTGCAGGCGCATCGGTTGCAACCGGACAATCTGGCGGTGACCTGGCCGCTGGTGAATCTGTACCAGAAGCAGTCGCCGCAAAAGCTTGAGCCGTTTCTTGACAGCCTGCCTCCTAATCAGCCTCGGGATCTAGTCGCGTTGCGCCAAAGCCTACGGCTCGCGCGCTTGAACGCGTTGGCCGATGCCGCCACGCAACGGTCCGATTGGGCCGAGGTCAGTCGCCTGTTGCTGGAGGCTCGGCCGCTTGACGAGGACAATCCCTGGCTGGCTTTCCGGCTGGCCAACGCACAACGGGCGTTGGGGCAAACGGATGCGGCCGATGAGAGCCTGCGCCGCTTGCTCCAGCGCCAGGGGAGTAATCCCGAGGCACGTTATGCCCAGGCCCTGTACCTGAGCGCCGACGGGCGGGACAGCGAGGCTTTGCAGACATTGGCGCGCATCGCGCCGCAGGCCTGGAGCCCGGCCATGCACGAGCTGGACGAGCAGTTGCAACGTCGCCGATCGTTGGCGCAGGCCAATGCATTGCACGACGACGCGCGGCTCAATGCCGGGCATCAACCGCAACGGGCATTGGACCAATACGCCCGGTCGATGGCGGCAGTAGGTTTATTGACCCCCGCCGAGGCCAACCCACGCAATGATCGAGCGTTGACCCTGGCCAGTCGGAAAAAGGACGGCGATGAGGGATTGCCCCGCAGCTTGCGCGAGGAAGTCGACGCGCTGTATCAGCAGCAGAACCCCACCGTGCATCTCTACCACGACATCGCCTGGCGTTCCGACAACACCACGCCGGGCACGTCCGATCTGCTGGCTCAAACCTCCATCTTGCGCATCGACGCCCCCGTCGCGGCAGGGCAGGGCTTTGTCCTGGTCGAAAATATCGATCTCGATGCCGGTCGATTCGACACCGATGCCGATGGCCTGCACCGAGAGCGGTTCGGCACCTGCGCGATCCGCTTGCGTGACCGGGCAAGCGGGGCGGTGGTGTCCGACGGCTGCCGAAGCGACACCCAGCGCGCCCGTGGCCATACGATGGCCGTCGGCTGGCACGATGAACACTGGGCCTTGGATGTCGGGCATTCCGCCGAAGGGTTCCCCGTCTCGAACTGGTTGGGCGGCGTCAGCTTCGCCAGTGACTGGCGCACCCTGAAATGGAAACTTACGGCGTCTCGCCGCCCCGTGAGCGATTCGCTGCTGTCCCATGCCGGTGCCGTCGACCCAGTCAGCGGCGTGCGTTGGGGCGGTGTGACCAGCAATGGCCTGAGCCTTGACGTCAGTCATGCCACCAGTGCCGTGGATGGTTTCTGGGGCAGCCTCGGCGCGCATTGGTTGCGGGGCGAAAATGTGGCCGATAATCAGCGTCGTTCCGCCATGGGCGGCTACTATTACCACGTGATCGATCGCGCCGATGAACGTCTGACCTCCGGCCTGACCCTGATGTACTGGGGGTATGACAAGGATCTGAGCGAGTTTACGTTGGGCCAGGGCGGTTACTACAGCCCCCAGCGGTACTATTCGGTAGGGGTGCCGCTGAACTATGCCTGGCGCAACGCCGACTGGTCGGTGCGCCTGGACAGTTCGGTCGGCTGGTCGTTCGCGCGGACCGAGGCCAGCGCGCTTTATCCGCTCGAAGGCGCGGGGGCGAAATGGCTGAGTAGTGTCGAACAGGCGGGCTTGATTGCCGACGATATCGGCCAGGTGAAAGCCGGGAGCAGCACCAGCGGCGCCAACGTTCGTGTGCAAGGATGGGTGGAGCGTCGTCTGTCCGACCACCTCGTATTGGGCGGCGGGCTGGCATGGCAACACAGTGAGGACTACGCGCCGAGCCGCGCGCTGCTTTACTTGCGCTACACCTTCGACCCTTGGCAAGGCAACCTGCCTTTGCCGGTGGAGCCTATAACACCTTATGCGCAGATGCGCTGATCGTCAGGTGTCGGGCGGGTCAATCGCTGCCATCGGAAGATGGCGGCAAAGGAGTCGATGATGGCGCAAGAAATCCCTGAGGTTGTTCCTCATAGGCATTCGCTGACAACACGCGCCCTGCGGCTTGCCACGTTCCGCATCGGCCTGGTATCGCTGGGCGCGGGGGCGATTTCCTACTATGTCAATTCCACCTCGATAGAGAAGGACGTGACCGGGCAGTTGCTGCTGTCCACCGAGCAGACCCTGCAACGCGAATCCTTGCCGTTTCGGGAAATCAAGGACCTGCAGCGCAACTTCCTCGAGGAGTTCAAGCGGACTCTGGCCCTACCCGGCATGCGGGCCAAGCTGGTGGATGACTTCAAGCAGATTTTCTATCGCCACGACGATGGCTCTTATACGCAGCGTCCCGGTTTGTTCGAAGGAGAACCCTTGGCCGATGGGCGGCGCTTTGCCAGGATGTCGGCCACCTATGCGCCCGACATTCCGCCCAGCGACGACACCCGTGCGCGGTTTGCCTTGTCGTATCTGCTGTCCTACAAGTACGGATCGAGTAGTCACGGCCGGCTGTTCAACTTCTATGGTGTGGTACCTGAGAAGGGCTTTCCCATCTACCAGGACGCCGACATCGCCAAGGTATTCACTTATTCGGGGCCGGAAGCCCTGAAGCTCGAAACCTATGAGTTCTACGCGCGCGGCTTCGGTACGCCCGGCAACGACACGCTGTTCACGCGGATGTACTGGGATTTCTCCAATAATGCCTGGATGACAACCATCGCCACGCCCGATGTGGCCGATGCATCCGGCAGGCACCAGATCCTCGCCAGCGTCGATGTGTTACTGGATGAGCTGATGGCGCGCACCGCCAAACCCGGGGTGCAGGGCGCGTACAGCAGTCTGTTCATTGCCGATGGCGAAGGCACGCTGATCTACCATCCCACCGCCATGGAGCAAGTCAAAAGCAGTGCCGGCACGGCGTCCATCCGTTCGCTTGAAATGGTGCAAGACTTTCCATTGCTTGAAGCCATACCCGCGCTGACCCAGGGCCATGCGCGGATTATCCAGACCCGTGACGATATCGTCGCGATGGGCCGCATTCCCGACACGCCTTGGGTGCTTGCGATCCACTATCCCCGAACGCTGATGACCCCGGCCATTGTCGATAACCTGGTCATCGTGGTCGTGCTCGGACTGCTGACGTTGTTGGTGGAGATCCTCATTCTGCGTTCCATCCTGCAGAAACAAGTGGCCATTCCCTTGTTCCGGTTGATTGCGGCCACACGGCAGCTCGGTGCGGGCAAGGAGCGCCTGTGTCCGGAGCAGTTGCCGATCCAGTCCGCCGACGAAATCGGTGAACTGGCCCGGGCCTTTGGCAACATGGCCGAGCGGGTTCAGGGCACCCACGATCATCTTGAGCACGAAGTACGTGACCGTACGCGCGAAGCCCGACATCTGGAGGCTATTGCCGAGGAACGCAAGCGTGCCGAGAAATTGCTGTTGGAAAGCGAGCAGCGTTATCGGGATATTTTCAACAGTTCCCTTGACCCTCTGTTTTTGCTCGAGGTGACCGACCAGGGGTTGCGTTTCATCGAGGTCAACCCGGCCCTTGAGTCGGCCGTGGGCGTGGCGCGGGCCGAACTGATCGGCAAGACGATCGAGCAAATGCTGGCACCCCAGGCGCTCGCCAGCGCCATGGCAAAGTATCGACGCTGCATGGACAGTGATGCGCCGCTCGACGAAGAGGAGGAAGTCGAGCTGCCTGCCGGCCTGCGCACATTCCACACCACATTGATACCTGTACGTGACACTCGTGGACGCGTGCAGCGCGTCGTGTGTATCGCTCGCGACATCACTGAGCGCAAACACGCGGAGCGTGTACTCCACAGCTATCGCGAAAGCACGCGTGAAGAAGAGCGCAAACGCATCGCCCGGGAAATTCATGACGAATTGGGACAACAACTCACGGCGTTGCGCATGGGGGTTTCCCTGTTGCGCCTGCAATTCGGCAGTGGTCAGCCGCTGCTGGTGGAGCGGGTGCAGGTGCTCATGGGGCGGATCGACGCGGTCATTCAGGTCGTTCGTAACGTCGCTACCAGTCTGCGTCCGGCCGCGCTGGACATGGGTTTGATCCCGGCGCTCGAATGGCTGGTCTCCGAGTTTTCCCACAATGCCGGTATTGCGTGCTCACTGCGGGCCTCTTCCGATCCATTGGAGCTCGACGATGAACGGGCCACCGCCATTTTCCGTCTGATCCAGGAGTCGTTGACCAACGTCGCTCGTCATGCCCAGGCAAGTTGCGTGGAAATACACCTGCAACGCAGTGACGATCACGTTTTCATCGAGGTGCGAGACGACGGCAAGGGCTTTGATCCGAAGCAGTTGTCCAAGCGCACGCTGGGCATGCTCGGCATGCGTGAGCGAGGGCAGATGCTCGGCGGAACGGTCAACGTGGACAGCGCCCCGGGACAGGGCGTGCGCGTGCAGGTCGCGATCCCGTTTCGAACGGACCTGGAACTTCCCTGATCGGTGTGGTCCTTGTCCTGCCGGACTATCAGCCGTGCCCGATGATTGCGGGCTCAATCGCCCCCATGCTGGGCAGCGTGCACGACAGGGCGATCGTCCTGCGCGATATCCTGTTGATCGCCAACAAGGCCGAGCTGCCCGCGGAGCTGGAAAAGATCAGAATCCTGGCGCAGAACTACAGCAGTTCGGCCGAAAAGCTCGACCAGACGTTTGCAAGTCGCTCCGATATCACCTTGGAGGACCCAGATTTCCCATGGGACGGACGAGCCGGCGCGCCTGCTCAAGGCCTTGGAAAGCATGCAGCAAAGCTTGCGCAGGACGATCCGAGGTGCGAAGCCTGGCCCATCGCACCCAGCAATCGACACTGGAAATCGAAGAGATGGTGGCCGGCATCCGAACCGATATTCAGGACGCCGTATTGCTGATGAATGGATGTACGCGCAAAGCCGACCACAGTCTGGAGGTCGCTCGTTCGGCCGGAGAGGCGTTGGATGAAATCACTCAGGCCGTGGAGCTGATATCCGAGGGTAATCGCGTCATTGCCGGCGCGATGCAGCAGCAGGCAGAGGTTGCTCGAGAAGTGGACAGCAACTTGCTGAACATTCGCGATTTCTCGGTCCAGGCCCAGGACGTGGCGGTGAAGACCTTCACCACGACTCGGCAGCTCAACCAGCTCGCCGGGAATTTGCGCGAAATGATGAAGAGTTTCGTTATCTAGTGGCCTGTGTGGCTAATTCGTGTACTCAAATTAACCGTACAGGCCACTAGCGGCGCTCGCTGGTAAGGCAATTCCTACCGAGCGCGGACTTTCCCTTAGGTCAATATAAGCCTGGGCCGATGGTGCCGCCGCTCAAAACGAGGCAGTCTGCCATCATTCATCCGTCGCAGTGATTCATGACGGTGTTCAGTCGCTCGCTTGAAGCGTCCGGTCCGGTCAACCTTGCGGCTGACATCGGTTTCATCTGAAGCCAACGCCGACCGGATCAGAAACGCCAGCGTCAAGATCCAGAGAATCCTATCCAGATCATGCCATCTCACCCCGTCGCTCCGATGTTCATGCGATCTACATTGCAGAGTCTCTGCCTGTCGGGTTTCTGGCTGTTGTCACGGATGGCGACCGCCCAGGATCTGACGGTCATTCCGTTCGAGCAACTGCTCGAGACCAAAGTCGTGGGCGCGGCCCAATTCTCTCAGCAGCTCACCGACGCGCCGTCGGCCGTTTCGGTGGTTACGGCGGAAGAAATACACCGCTTCGGCTACAGGACGCTGGGTGAGATCCTCAATAACATGCGCGGCCTCAACATCGGCTTTGACGGGGCTTACTATTTTCTTGGCGGGCGTGGCTATGGTGCTCCTGGCGAGTACGCAGGACGCGTCATGTTGCGCATCGATGGTCAGCCGGTTGCCGACAACATCTTCAGCCAGATCTACCTCGGCGAGGATGGGCTGCTCGACACCGAGCTGATCGACCGCGTCGAGTACGCACCAGGTCCGGGCTCGGCGCTGTACGGCAACAGTGCCTTTCTCGGGGTGATCAACGTCGTGACGCTCAGGGGGCGCGATCTGGACGGCAGCCAGGTCGCCATGACCGCGGGCTCGAACCAGGATCGCAAGGTCCGCGCCAGTTGGGGTACGCGTCTGGACAACGGTGGGGAGTGGTTGGTCTCGACCTCGGCGTCCCAAGCCGAACTTCCTGATACGCCGCTCGCTGACGGTGCCCTGCGTGATGCTGAGGACGGGAAGCGGTTGTTCATCAAGGGGTCCCAGGATGCCTGGAGCATCGAGGGCGCATTCGTCGAACGCGGGCAACAGGAACTGACGATTCCCCTCGATTCCCATTGGGATTTTTCCGATCGCAACGACTTCTTGAAGCTTGGCCACGATGCCGACTTCGGGAGTTTTCGTTCATCCGTGCGGCTTTCCCACGGCCGTTATCTTTACCGCAGCGCCTATCGCGAGCCCATCGATGATGGGCGCCATTTCATCGAGGACATTCGCGCGGACGGCCGGTGGTGGGATCTGGAGGGCACGGTCAGTAGCGTCGCGCTTTCCGGACATCGCCTGGTGCTGGGCAGTGAATACCGCAACGACTACCGTCAGGATCAGCAAATACACCAGTATTTTCCTCGCCTCGACGAACACGAAACGGATCACAGCGAGACGTCGACCCAAACGTTCAGCCTTTACGCCCAGGACGAAATTGCCCTGCGCCATGACCTGAGCCTGAACCTGGGCATGCGCGTCGACCAGCGCAGTGGCCAGGATTCAGTGACCCGTAGCAACCCTCGGATGGCCTTGCTCTATACAGGCCTGACGGACACCACATTGTCGGTATCCCACGGCAGCGCTACGCGCTTTGCGAGCCGGAACGAGACGACCCTCAATGATCTCCCCGCGGTCGAGTCGGAGCGTGTCACCACCACCGAATTCGTGGCGGACCACCGCCGGGGCGATTTCCGCTTGTTGGGCACTCTCTATCGTTATCGCATTACCGATCCCGTCGGTCGTTTCTCGGACCCTTCGCTGGAGCGGATCGATACCCAGGGCGCGGAACTCGAAGCCCAATGGCAATGGCGCGAGATCCAGCTCAAGGGCAGCCATGCCTGGCAGCGTTCGGAGGACAATCTTGGCCGTGATCGAGTCAATTCACCCCGACACTTGAGCAAACTGCAGGTGTCCGTGCCGCTGGCAGAGGAGCGGCTGCGGGCCAGTCTCGCTGCCCGGTACGTGGGGCGCAGGCTGGTGGCGCCGGGAATAAGTACCGGCGGCTATACGATCACCGACCTGACCTTCACCAGTCGGGATGTGATGCCTGGGGTGAGCGTTACCGCCGCGGTACGCAATCTCTTCGACCGGCGTTACCTCGATGCCTCTCTCTTCGATGTCCAGAACAGCGCCGATCTTTCCGAGCGTGGTGAGCGTAGCCTGTGGTTGAGCGTGGGGTATGCGTTCCAATGAAAATCGCCGCGCGCCACCTGTTGGTCTTGGTTGCCCTGTACCTGTCCGCCCAAGTGGTGAGGGCCGACTCGGGAGTGGATGAACGCGCCATGAAAGCGGCCTATTTATACAATTTTGCCCTGTTCGCCGAGTGGCCAACGTTGCCTGACGTCAATTTTCAATTGTGCGTGCTGGGCACCACGCCGCTGGACGATGAGCTCGCCCAGTTGCAAGGCAAGCGTGTCCAGAACGGCCTGCCCATCACCATGCGCCGGGTTCTGCCTGATGATCCGCTCACGGGCTGCCAGGTCCTTTATATCGATGAACACAACCGTCGTTCCCTTGATTCTCTGCTGCGGCAACTGGCCGCGACGCCGGTGCTGACCATCACCGATGCCGCCGGTTTCGCCGATCAGGGGGTCATGATCGAGATGCGAAGGCAGGGCCAACGTATTGTGTTCGACGTCAACCTGATTGCGGCGCGACGGGCGCGCCTGGGCTTCAGCGCTCGACTGCTCAAGCTTGCCAGCTTTGTAGCGGACAGGTCTTGAGCACATGGCTCGTCTACGTTTCGAGGATCTCCCTTTGCGCGCCAAGGTCATTCACACTGGGTTCAAGCTGACCTCGGCCGCCATGGCGGTGCTGTTGGTGACGCTGCTGAGCTACCAATTCATCAATCAGCGCCGTGCCCTGGCGGAGGACATCACGGCTCACGCCCTGGTGGTCGGCAGTAATGGGTCGGCGGCGATCGTGTTCGGAAACGCCGACGAAGCGTACGAAACACTGGTCTCCCTGCGACACGTCTCGGATATCACCTGGGCAGCGTTCGTGCTGAACGATGGGCGTGAGTTGGCGATCTATCGGCGTGACCCGACCGAAGAAGTTGTGAATCATGATGGGATCGAAGAAATCGGCTGGCGGTCCCTGCTGGTGCGTCGGCCGGTAGAGCTCCATGGCAAGACCATCGGCAGTGTCGCGGTGCATGCAAGCTTTGCCTCGCTCTACCAGCGCCTGGCGTTGCAGGCCCTGTTCGGCGCGTTGGCGGCCGCGGCGGCCTTGTACTTGTCCTTCGTTCTCTCCCAGCGAATGGCGTCCAGCATCGTGCAACCGTTGCAGAACCTGGTAAAACTGACCGAGCGGGTGCGCGCTTATCAGGATTTCAGTCTGCGAGCGACGGTCTATGGAAACGACGAGACCGGCCGACTCGCTCGCAGTTTCAATGACATGATGGATCAACTCGAAAGTCACGATGCGCGCATCAGTGCCGAGCTGCAACAGCGTCGATTGGCACAGCAGCAGTTGAATCAACTGGCCTATCAGGATCCGGTAACCGGGCTGTACAACCGCCACTACTTCAAGGAAAAGCTCGAAACCGCGGTCGCGGAGGTGATGCGCTACGCTACATCATGCGCGGTGTTGTTCATCGATCTCGATGACTTCAAGATCGTCAACGATACCCTCGGCCACGAGACCGGCGACAGCCTGCTGATCCTGGTCGCCGAGCGCCTGCGGGAAACGTTGCGCAGCACCGATGTGGTGTGCCGGATCGGCGGCGACGAGTTCGCGGTCATCCTGGAAAATGGGGTGAATGCCGATCAGGCCAGGCAAGTCGCGTCCAATATCGTCGCCGCGCTGTCCAGCCCCTTCTACATTGAAGGTCGGCGGATCGGCGTCGGCGCCAGCCTGGGGATCAGCCTGTGTCCCGATCATGCCACGGACACCGCAAGTCTTCTGCGCAAGGCGGATATCGCCATGTATCAAGCCAAGGGCAGCGGTAAGAATAGCTATTATTTATATGATCTCGCCTCGGAAAATGTTTGAGCCTGTCTGTTGGTCCTGCCAATACCGGGCTCCACTAGTGGCCTGTACGGTTAATTCGAGTACTCAAATTCGAGTGCCAGGGCTTGCCAGGCAAGGCGCCATGACGAGTCGTAGCCCGCTACGGCGAGGAATGGCAACGCAGGCTGGCAAGTTCTGGCGCCGAAGTTGGGTGCACGAATTAGCCACACAGGCCACTAGGCGTTAAGTCGTATGACAAAAAGCCGAGCGATGCACCATACTCCGGGCAGGTCTTGATGAGCTTGCGTCGTCACCGACCGAAAACCGACCGGTCCTTGTCCATAAGCAACGCTAGAGCGAAGTGCTGATGAAGCTCTCTATGGAAACGGATATTTCCCCCCCACGGATGGCGCAAGCCCGACTCTTCGATGCCGTCTTCGATCTGGTCTCGGCGGCGCTGGTGCTGTTGGACGGCCAGGGCCGGATAGTGAAAGCCAACGGTGTTTTTGCTGAGTTGTTCGGCTACGCGCCGGCGCAACTGCCCGACGTTGATATCCAGGCGTTGCTCCACGACCCTGATGGCAGGTTTCCGCGTGCCGTGGATGGCCGAATCGTGCCGGCTCACTTCGCCGGTGCAGCGGTTGAACTGCGCTATCGACGCCAGGACGGCAGCGTACTGCTCGGGCGCACGAAGTCGACCGTGGTCGAGGGGTGGCTTCTTTGCGAGATCGAACCGAGTGCAGCGGCTCGAAGCCTGGACGCATGCCTGGAGCAGGACCAGTGGCTGCAGCGGATCGTGGAAACGGCGCCGGGCATCATCGGCACTTTTCGACTGGGTTGCGATGGCGAGGTTTCCATGCCCTGGGCCTCTCCAGGCTACGAAGAATATTATGGGGTTAGCCGGGAGGAGCTTGAGCATGACGCCAATATCCTGTTCGAGCGTATTCATACCGAGGACCTTGATCGAGTCAGGGCATCGATTGCCGAATCGGGACGTACGCTCAGTCCCTGGCAATGCGAATACCGGGTACACCATCCGCTAAAGGGCGAGATCTGGCTCGAAGGGCGTTCTACGCCAACGCTGGAGGCGGATGGCTCGATTATCTGGTTCGGTTTCCTGCACGACATCAGTGAGCGTAAACGCATCGAACAGGCATTGATGGACAGCGAAGAACGCTTTCGTCTGGCCTTCGAGTCCGTTGCCATCGGCATGGCCTTGCTGGGACTCGACGGGCGCTGGTTGCGCGTCAATCGCTACTTCTGTGAGTTGCTCGGTCGCGAGGAAGATGAGCTACTCCAAACCAGCAGCCAGGCATTGACTCATCCGGATGACTTTTCCGAGGAGCTGGAATGGGGCGGGTTCCTCGCCAGGGAGGGTGTTTCCTACCTGCGAATGGACAAGCGTTACCGGCACCGCAACGGCGAGTATGTGAGGGTTCAACTCACCGTTAGCGCCATCCGGGGCGCCGACGCCACGCCCTTGTATTTCGTCGTCCAGATAGAAGACCTGAGCCGTCTCCTCAAAGCCGAAGAGCGCCTGTCCTTGCTGGACCTTGCGCTGAGCCATGTACACGAGGCCGCCTACCTGATCGACCGCCAGGCCCGGTTTCGCTATGTCAACGACGAAGCCTGTCGAAGCCTGGGCTACAGCCGCACGGAACTGCTCGGCATGACCGTCGCCGAAATAGACCCGGATTGGACGAATGAGCAGATACTGGAGGACTGGAACTATGCCGGGCAGCGAACGCCCGAGATCATCGAGAGTCGTCACCTGGCCAGCGATGGACGCATTTTTCCTGTCGAGCTGAGCATCACTTATCTAGAGCTGGACGGTCAGAGCTACAGCCTGGAACTGGCCCGTGACATCACCGAGCGCAGGCGCCTGCACGCGGCGCGCCAGGAAAGCGAGAAGCGCTATCGGGAAGTCTTCGACAACAGCTCCGACTGCCTCTACCTGTTGGAAATCACCGAAGATCGACAGTTCCGATACATAGAGGTCAATGCAGCCTTCGAACGCGTGTCGGGGCTTGACCGCCAAGAACTGATCGGTCGCTGCCTGGGCGAGATCGTGCCGCGGGCAGGGCATAAAGTCATGGAAGGTTTGATGAGCTGCCTGGCCCGTGGCGAGATCATCGAGTGGAGCACTGAACTCGATCTTCCGGCCGGGTCCGTATCCCTGCACTCGACGTTCATTCCCGTCCGTGACCAACAGGGATCCATCTATCGGATCGTCGGGATCAGTCGCGATATCAGCGAACGCAAGCGCATGGAGCTTCGCCTGCTGAGCAGTGAGCAGCAGTTCCGCGCATTGGCGGAGAACTCGCTGAACATGATTATCCGTTACGACCTCGATTGTCGACGCACTTACGTCAACCCCGCTTTCGAACGGTATACGGGTATACCGGCTGCCCGAGCGTTGCTAACGCCGATCGAGGATGGCTGGACCGCCAACATGGCGGTGGAGGACTATCTGGGGCTGTTGCGTCAAGTGATACGTACCGGCGAACCGCTGGAAACCGTTCTGGAGTGGCCGAACGCTGCAAGCGGAGAAAGGGTGGTGCACGCCTTCCAGATAAACGCCGAGCGAGGCGCGGACGGATCGGTGACCAGCATTTTGGTCAAGGGTTACGACATCACCGCGCTCAAGCGTCACGAGCGCCTGGAGGAGGCCCGGCTTTGCATTTTCGAGCGCCTGGCGCAGGGCGCTCCGCTGGTTGAGGTTTTATCGCTGGTGACGGCTTATATCGAGCAGGTCCGGCCGGAATTTCTCGCCAGCATCAGGCTGGTGAGCGATGACGCTCGCCATTTGCGCCTTATTACCGCATCAAGCGTGCCGGCCGACTATCTACAAGCGGTGGGGGATATCGACATCTCGGAGGAGGGCGACGCAGCGGCCTGGCGTAACTCTACGATCATTGTCGAAGACATGAGTGTCGATCGTTGCTGTGCCGCCGTCAGGGGGCCGGCCGTCAAGGCCGGATTGCGAGCCTGTTGGTCGGAGCCGATCAAAGACTCCTCGGGGAAGGTCCTGGGTATCTTCAGTATCTTTTTACGCCGGCCAGGCAGGCCAACCGACAGCGACCTCAAATTGATTTACCAGGCCAGCCACCTGGCTGCCATCGCCATCGAGCGTAAATACGCCGAGACGCTGCTGCGCGAAAGCGAGAAGCGTTACCGGGATATTTTCGATCACACCCCCGATGTCATTGCCCGCTTCGATTCCAAGTGCCGCTTCCTGTACGTCAACCCGGCGATGGAAGGCATGCTCGATCAGTCGCAGGGGGCTCTGCTCGGTAGAACATTCAGGCAGGTATCGCCCGGCTCGGGTCTGGCACGATCCTTCCAGGGCAAGGTCGAGCAGGTACTGCGCAGCGGTCAAGCCGGCGAAGCGGAGCTGACGCTGGATCTACCGGCAGGACAAGACTCCGAGCCGGTCTGTTATCAGGTCCGTCTGGTACCGGAGCGCGATAAAAAAGGCGCGCTGGTCGGTATTCTCACCGTCGGTCGCAACGTCAGTGCCTGGCGCGCGGCGGAACGACGACTCAAGGAGTCCCACGCGCAATTGCGTCTACTGTCCAGTCGTCGTGAAAGCACGCGCGAGGAAGAACGCAAGCACATCGCTCGGGAAATTCACGACGAATTGGGGCAGCAGTTATCCGCGTTGCGCATGGGCATTTCGTTGCTGCGCCTGCAATTCGGCAATGACCAGCCGCAGTTGGTGGAGCGTGTCCAGGTCTTGATGCTGCGGGTTGACGAAATACTTCAGGTCGTGCGTAACGTTGCCACCAGCCTGCGCCCCTCCGCGCTCAACATGGGCCTGATCTCCGCGCTCGAATGGCTGGTGTCCGAGTTCACTCGCAATACCGGCATCGAGTGTCGGCTCAAGGCACCCTCGACTCGACTGGCACTCGATGACGAGCGTGCCACCGCGATCTTCCGGGTGATCCAGGAGTCCCTGACCAATGTCGGTCGCCATTCCCGTGCCAGACGGGTGAATATTCACCTGGAGCACGATGCCGAGCACTTGCAGATCGAAGTGTGTGACGACGGTCGGGGGTTTGATCCTCAACAATTGCCCGAGGGCACGTTGGGGTTGCTCGGCATGCGTGAGCGCGGACACATGGTGGGGGGAACGGTAATCATAGACAGTGCACCCGGGCAGGGGACCCGTGTCCGAGTGTACATTCCCTTTCAGCCGGGCCCGGAACTCCTATGATACGACTGATGATTACCGACGATCACGCCATCATGCGTGAAGGTCTGAAGCAACTGTTTGCCCTGGCGCCCGATGTGCGGGTCGTCGCCGAAGCGGAAAACGGTGCGATGTTGCTCGAGCAACTGCGAGTGACCGAGATCGACCTGCTGCTGCTCGACATGAGCATGCCGGGCATCTGTGGCGACGATCTGGTGGCGCGCATTCGCTTTCACTATCCGAAGTTGCCGATTCTTGTGCTGAGCATGCACAACGAGGTGCAGATTGCCCAGCGTGCGTTCAGGTCGGGGGCTTCAGGCTATCTGACCAAGGACCGTGACCCCGAAACCCTGCTCGCGGCGATTCGTCGGGTAGCGGCTGGAGGTCGGTACATCGATGCCGGGCTGGCCGAGCAAATGGCATTCGCCGCCAGCGGGTTGGGCCCCCATAGCCAGCACGACGGGCTCACCGACCGAGAACTGCAAGTCATGCGTCAGCTTGCCCAGGGGCTCAGCGTCTCGCGGATCGCCGAGGAGTTGGCGATCAGCCACAAGACCGTCAGCACCCACAAGGCGCGCCTGATGGAAAAGATGGGGTTCACCAGCACGGCCGATATCGTCCGCTATGCCATCAAGCATGGGGTGCTCTGAACCACCCTAGAACGTTGCCTCCATCCCATTCAAAAATTCCCTCTAAAAGCCTCCCGGGCATCCATTGCCCACCTGATCGAGGCGCTCGACGACGAGCGCCCCGGGCACCTGTCTTCGTCTTTTTTTTCGCCATCCGCGGTGGCCCGGCGCCGTTGAATGAAGTAGGGCGATTCCTACCGAAGTCGCCGTGGTGCCTACGGTAAAACCAGCCTGGTCCGATGGTTGGGTCATACCCAAGCTCTGCATGATGGGTGGGTGGCATTGTGCCGCCAGATTTTTTGACGCAAGACGGCCGGCGTTCGCCGCTGCTATCAGTTCCGGCCGTTGGAGGAGAGTCCAGATTGAGCGCAACAATCAACACCCAGGTTCCCGATTCGTCGGGGGCCCCGATCGCATTTCTTCTACTGGCGATCCTGGGCGCCGCCTGTGTACTGGCGGGCGGGGTGATGGACACGCAGTCCGTAGGGCTTGCCATTCTACTTTTGGCGCTGGGCGTGGCTACGGCCTTTTATTACCGTTCGCGTAACCCTGGGCGACGTGTCGCGTTCGATTCCATCGACCATGAGCGCCAAGCGCTGCAATCTCCCGTAGCCCTGTGTCGCTGCGGCCTGGAACCGGTATGCCAAGGCGTGTTGCCGATATGGACGGGCCAAATCGAAGTTGCCCGCAGTCACACCGAAGAAGCCATCACGACGTTGGCGACACATTTTGCCGAGATATCCATGCGTGTCGAGCGGGCAGTTTCGGGCGCGCAGGATGGCGCGGCGGCGGAAGGAGGGCTGGTCGAGCTGTTCGGTACCAGCCAGCGGGAGCTCGACGCCATCATCGCTTCGCTGCGCGCCGCTTTGACCACCAAGGAAACGCTCCTGCATGAAGTGATGGCACTCTCCGCCCTCACCGAACAGTTGCAAACGATGGCCCAGGATGTCGGCAATATCGCCAAGCAGACCAATCTGGTCGCGCTCAATGCCGCCATCGAGGCCGCCCGTGCCGGAGAGGTCGGCCGTGGTTTCGCCGTGGTGGCGGATGAGATTCGTAAACTGTCGAGCCTGTCCGGTGAAACCGGCAAGCGTATCGGCGACACGGTAAACACGGTGAGTGCGGCCATCGCCAATACCCTGGCAATTTCTCGTCAATATGCCGAGCAGGACGAAGCCACCGTCAATCGATCCGGCCAGGTCATCGAGCAAGTCATCGACAGTTTTCGCAGCGCCACCACCACGCTCTTCGATTCCTCCCATGAATTGCGCAAGGAAAGCCAGTCCGTCGGCCAGGAAATCGCCCAGGTGCTGGTCAGCCTGCAGTTCCAGGATCGTGTCAACCAAGTGCTGAGCCTGGTTCGCAACGACATGGAAAAGCTCCATGAGCACCTTGCCCAGGGGCAACGGGACAGCGCCGCGGGCCAGATGCCAACACCCATTGACGCCGATGCCTGGCTGGAACAGTTGGCCCGAACCTACACCATGCCCGAGCTGCATGACGTGCACCGGGGTAATGCCAAGGGCGCGCCAAGCAACGAATCCGAAATCACCTTTTTCTAGGAGCCCTCAATGGCCAAGACCATCATGATCGTCGACGATTCCGCGTCCCTGCGCCAGGTTGTCAGCATCGCCTTGAAAAGCGCCGGTTACGACACCGTTGAAGCCTGCGACGGCAAAGATGCCCTGAGCAAGCTGGACGGTCGCAAACTGCACCTGATCATCAGTGACGTAAACATGCCGAACATGGACGGGCTTTCATTCGTTCGGGCGGCCAAGCAATTGCCCGCCTACAAATTCACGCCGGTCATCATGCTCACCACCGAGGTGAGCGACGCCAGGAAACAGGAAGGCCAGGCGGCCGGTGCCAGGGCGTGGGTGGTCAAACCCTTCCAGCCGGCGCAGATGCTTACGGCAGTGTCCAAACTCGTTCTGCCCTGAAATTTCGCAATCCTATCGATGCCGCACGCGATATGCCGGCATTGGTTGAAGAGAATCCAAACCATGTATCCCAACGCTCATCAGCACCTCTTCATCGAGGGCGAGCTGAACATCTACACCGCGGCTGAATGGAAAAAACGCCTGGACGATCTGATCGCCCAGGATGAAGACCTCGAACTCGACTTGGGCGGGGTACAGGAGCTGGATACCGCCGGGTTGCAACTGCTGATCATGGCGAAGAAGGAGACGAACCTGCGCAACCGGCAACTGCGATTGGCCAATCACAGCCCAGCGGTGTTGGAGGTGTTCGCGCTATGCGGTCTAGCCGTCCTGTTCGGTGACCCTGTCCCGTTGCAATCCAACCGGTGGTGAAGAAGCAATGCTCATGAACCTGGACGACGCGCAGCAGACCTTCATCGTCGAAAGCCTGGAACTGCTGCAACAGATGGAAGAAGCCCTGCTGCGGATCGAATCGGCAGCGGATGACCCCGACACGATCAACGCAATCTTTCGCGCCGCCCATACCATCAAAGGCTCGGCGGGTCTGTTTGGTCTGGACGATATCGTTTCCTTTACCCATGTCGCAGAGAGTGTGCTGGACCGTGTTCGTGACCGGCAGTTGCAGTTCAACGCGCAGTTGACCGCGCTGTTCTTGCAGGCCTGCGATCACATCGGCGTATTGGTGAGACTGGCGGCGGACGGCAACGAATCCGCGCCGCAGAACGTTCGTGACAACGGCGTCAACCTGCTCAGCGTGCTGCGTGGATTTCTGGGCGACGAATCTGAATCGACGCCAGGCCTCGGCACCCAGCCGGGCGGTACGTCGCTGGTCGAGCATGAACCCGGCATTGAAAGCGGCGGTGAATCCAGGACTGCCGACCATTGGCACATTTCCTTGCGCTTCAGTCTTGACCTGCTGCGCAACGGCATGGACCCCCTGGCGTTCATCCGTTACCTGGCCACGCTGGGGCGAATCTGCCACATCGTCACCCTCAACGACGCTCTGCCCCACGCGGCGCAAATGGATCCGGAGAGTTGTTACCTGGGCTTCGAGATCGGCTTTCATGGCGATGTCGATCAAGCCACCCTCGAGAATGTCTTCGAGTTCATTCGTGACGACAGCCAAGTGCATATTCTGTCGCCGCACTGCAAGACCGATGAATACCGTCAGATGGTTCGGGAGCTGCCGGAGGAGCGCCAGCGCCTGGCTGAAATTATTTTCATCCGTTGTTGCGAGGTCACTGCCGCTACGGGCGCAGTTCCACTGGAACAGCCGCCACGGCAGCCTCCGGCCGATCCGGTGCCGGTCGAGCCTCCGGCTCCCGCTGCGATCCCCCGCGATCCCGTATCGAATGCACCGCAGCAGGTCCAGGACAGTCGCAGGAGCGAGAACAGTCTGATCCGCGTCGATGCCGGCAAGCTCGACCAATTGATCAACCTGATCGGCGAACTGATCATCGCCGGCGCGGGCGCCAACCTCGCTGCCAGGAACACCGGCGCCAGCGAGCTGATGGAAGCCACGGCGGTCCTGGCGCGTCTGGTGGAAGAAGTCCGCGATTCGGCACTGACCCTGCGCATGGTGCAGATCGGCTCGACCTTCAACCGTTTCCAGCGGGTGGTCCGCGATGTGTCCAGGGAGATGGGCAAGGATATTCGCCTGGAAATCAGCGGCGGCGAGACCGAGCTGGACAAGACCCTGGTGGAGCGCATCGGTGATCCGCTGACCCACCTGGTCCGCAATGCCATGGACCACGGTATCGAACCCGCCGAGGTGCGCCTGGCCCAAGGCAAGCCGGCCCATGGCACGTTGCGCCTCAATGCCTATCACGATGCCGGGAGCATCGTCATTGAGGTCGCCGACGACGGCGGCGGCTTGCACAAGGAAAAAATCCTGCGCAAGGCCATCGAGCGCGGGCTGGTCGGCGAAGGGCAGCATCTGGCGGAAAACGACATCTTCAACCTGATCTTCGAGCCGGGCTTCTCCACCGCCGAGCAGATCAGCAACCTCTCCGGGCGCGGCGTCGGCATGGACGTGGTCAAGCGCAACATCACCGCATTGCGCGGCAGCCTGGAGCTGGACAGCATCGAAGGGCAGGGCACCACGCTGCGGATTCGCCTGCCGCTGACCCTGGCGATCATCGACGGTTTCATGGTGGGGGTCGGCAACGCCAGTTATGTGATCCCACAGGACATGGTGGTGGAGTGCATCGAGTTGCCGGCCAACGACGGGCTGGACTATCTCAACCTGCGTGGCGAGGTGTTGCCGTTCATCCGCCTGCGCGAGCTGTTTGACGTCGAAGGGGAGCCTGCGCGCAGGGAAAACGTGGTGGTGGTGCAATTCGCCGGGCAGCGCGCGGGGTTCGTGGTGGATCGTCTATTGGGCGAATTCCAGACCGTGATCAAACCGTTGGGCAAGCTCTTTGGCCAACTGGGTGGCCTGGGCGGCTTCACCATCCTGGGCAACGGCGAAGTGGCGCTGATCCTGGATGTTGCCGGGTTGATCAAGCGAATCGCGGGAACGAAACAACGAACACTGGCCACGCAGCGATGATCGCTGCGTGCCCGGATTCATCTCAACTACAAAACTGAGAAATATGATGATGAGCGTTTTTTCCAACATGCGGGTCGCCACCAAGCTGGGTTCCGGCTACGCCGTGATGCTTGCAATGATGCTTGCAATGATGCTGGCGCTGGCCCTTACCGGCATGAACGGTCTGTTCAACGTCCATATGATCGTGGACGACATCACCGATAACGCCTACCCGAAGGTCCAGGTCAGCAACGACATCAACAACGGGGTGAGCGATACGAGCGCTACGTTGCGCGACTTGATTCTCAAGTCTGACGAGCAGCAACTCAAACAGCTTCGCGACCGCTACCAGGCGATCCGCCAGGACCAGGAAAAGAACTTGGATATCCTGGAGAAGCTGTTGGATAACGTGCAGGAGCGGGACCTGTTCAAAGATATCCAGAGCGCCCGAGGGGCCTATGTCCGGTTCGTGGACCAGCTCGTCGAGTTGGCAACGGCGAGTCTGGACGACCAAGCAATCGACTTGCTCTACGGTGACTTGGCTCAGGCGAAAACCCTGTACACCAAGTTGCTCAACGACATGATCGAGCTGCAGGAAGCATCCTTTTCCGACAACGACAAAATGGAACAAGCCGAATACGATCAGACCCGCCTGCTGTCTTTCACGCTGTTGGGTGCCGCGCTGCTCATCGGCATCGGCCTGGCGCTGTGGATTACCCGCAGCCTGACGCGTCAACTGGGCGGCGAGCCGCAACTGGCCGCCGAAATTGCCCGGCGTATCGCCGACGGCGACCTCAGCGTGGCGATCCCGCTGCGCCATAACGATTCGGGCAGCATGCTCGCCGCCATGAAAGGCATGGCCGAGAAGCTGTCGCAGATCATCGGTGAAGTACGTGGCGCCGCGAATGCCTTGAGCAGCGCGTCGGAACAGGTCTCTGCCACGGCCCAATCGATGAGCCATGCCTCCAGCGAGCAGGCGGCCAGCGTCGAGGAAACGTCGGCCTCGGTCGAGCAGATGTCGGCCTCCATCGAACAGAACACCGAGAACGCCCGGGTGACCGACGGCATGGCCGGCAACGCCTCTCGGCAGGCCCGCGAGGGGGGCGAGGCGGTCAAGGACACGGTGATCGCGATGAAGAGCATCGCCGAGAAAATCGGCATCATCGATGACATCGCGTACCAGACCAATCTGCTTGCGCTCAACGCTGCCATCGAAGCCGCCCGCGCCGGCGACCACGGCAAGGGTTTTGCCGTGGTCGCCGCCGAAGTACGCAAGTTGGCCGAACGCAGCCAGGTCGCCGCCCAGGAAATCGGCGAGGTCGCCAAGGGCTCTGTTGCCCTGGCCGAGCGCGCCGGCAGCCTGCTCAATGAGATCGTGCCGGGTATCGCCAAGACCAGTGACCTGGTGCAGGAAATTTCCGCCGCGTCCGAAGAGCAATCCTCGGGCGTCAGCCAAATCAATACGGCGATGAATCAGCTCAACCAGATCACCCAACAAAACGCCTCTGCCTCCGAGGAGTTGGCCGCCACCGCTGAAGAAATGAGCGGTCAGGCCGAGCAATTGCAGCAACTCATGGGGTTCTTCAGTCTTGAGGAGCAGAGAAGCAAGGAGCGCGTCATCCCATCGTCCACTCGTTCGGCCACCCCGCGCAAGGACGTGATGCCACTGGCGCTCAACGGGCTGCCCCGCCCTCATGGCCAGGCCGTGCCGGCCGGTTTCGTGCGTTTCGAGGAATGATGGCATGGGCCAGTCGATAACAATGCGAAACCCTGAAACCGCGCCGCAGGCCCGGCAGTACCTGACGTTCACCCTCGGCGACGAGCAGTTCGCCGTTGGCACCCTCAGCGTCATGGAAATCATCGAGCATGGCCGGCTCACCGCCGTTCCGATGATGCCGCCCAGTATCCGCGGGGTCATCAACCTGCGGGGAGCCGTGGTGCCGGTCATCGACCTGGGCGCGCGCTTCGGCGGACAGCGAACAGCGGTCGGCCGGCGTACTTGTATCGTCATTCTGGAAGTGGTCCATGCCGGTGAGCAGCAAGTGATCGGTGTGCTGGTCGACGCGGTCAATGAGGTGCTGGAAATCGCCTCGGCGGACATCGAACCGCCGCCGGCTTTCGGCGCGCATATTCGCGCCGACTTCATTCAGGGCATGGGCAAGATCGGCGGGCGGTTTGTCATTCTCCTGGACATTGGACGCGTGCTGTCGGTGGATGAACTCGCGGTGCTCCAGGGTGTGGCAGATGATCGAGCGGTCGATGCATGAGCAGCGCTGATGTAACACTCTGGCTGTGCCTGGCCATGGCCCCAGGTGCGCTGATGCTTGTCGCCCTGATTGTTTACTACCGACGCTATCCGCGCACCGTCCCCGAGCAACCGGGCGATCTCTGTACGCGGGGTAATGACCAGGTGACGGTGATGGACAACGACGCGGTCGGCGTTCAAGCGAGTGGCGCAATCACGCAGCAGACCCCGCCATTGCCGACGAGAGGGATGAGTTCAGCTCAACTCGCGGAAAAATTGTTTTATCTGGCGGATTTGACCGAACGCATGCTCGAAAAAAGCGAAACGCTTAGCCATGCGGCCGTTGCGCCCCGTCGGGCTGCCGATGAGGTTCCACCCAACAGGCTTTATCTTTCCTTCATGCTCGGTGGTGCAGCGTTCGCGGTGAGCATGAGCAATGTCCATTCCGTGGTCCAGGGCGCTCGGCTCGTTGGCGGGGTTGGCCCGTCGAGGCAGGTTCGCAGGGCAATCGTACTGGACGGTACCTTGGTGCCAGTGGTCGACCTGGGTATCCAGATGCATAAACAGCCCACACGGATCGGGGAGCATACGAAAATTGCCATCCTGGAGGTGCCCGTAGGCGATCACTTGCAAAGAGTCGGGGTACTGGCCGATGGGGTCGGCGCAATACTGCAGATCCCTTCGATCCAGATCGACCCGACCACGAGCTTCGACAGCCGGGTTGGCGTCGATTTCGCCTTCGCACCCGTCACGGTCAATGACGAGAGGACGACGCTGTTGGTCGTACGGCCCGGATCCGCGACGAGCCAATCCAACGCCGTACGTTAGCTGAGCTGATCCGTAATACAGGACTGCTTGCCGACATGATGTTACGCCCATGGATTGGGTACCCGATTTCTCCTGGCCCCCGAGAACCCGTTCATGAACATGCTTGATCGATTGTCCTTGCCTGGCAAGTTTTCATTGTTGGCTGTGTTGTGCCTGGCGCTGATCGCCGCGCCTACGTCGTTGTTCATTCTCGGCGCCATGGGCCAGAGTCGCCAGGCCGTGCAAGAATCTCTCGGCATGCAACCGGTGCAGGAGTTGTTGCACCTGATTCAGCTGACGCAACAGCACAGCAGTCTTTCCTCCGCGGTGCTGGGCGGCAGCCGCGCATTAATTGAAACAAGGCAGAAAAAACAGGCCGAAGTTGAACAAGCCTTTGATTTGACCGAGCGTGAGTTGAGCAAATCCCAGGTGCCTTCCGGCATTCTGGAGGCGCTGCGCAAGGCTCACCGGCAATGGGGTGAATTGGCTGGCCAGATCTCCCGAGGTGCGGTCAATGGTGTTCAAAGCCAGACGTTGCACGCCCAGTTGGTCGCGGCTAGCCTCCAACTGGAGGACTCGCTGCTCGACCATTTCGAGCTGTCGCTGGATCCGATCTTCGAAACCTATTACCTGATCACCGGGGCTTTGGTCGAACTGCCACAGACCAGTGAATTGCTCGCGCAATTGAGCACGACGGGGGCGCTGCTGCTCTCCCAAGGGCAAATCCAACCGGAACAACGTGCCACCCTCAGCAGCTTGACGACCCAGGCAACGAACAGCTTCGGCAAGCTGACCAGGGCATTCACCAAGGTCAATGGCGCCAGCCCGTCATTCAGCGCATTGCTCGGGAGGCCTTTGGCCAAACTGGGTCCGCAGGTCGAGCAGGCGCTCAAGCTGACCGACACCCAACTGATCTTGGCCAATGAGCCCGACTATCCGGTCGCCGATTACCTGGCGACCTACACACGCACCATCGATGCATTGTTTGCCTTCAACCGGCCGGCGTTGGACGCGCTCGCGCAGGCGCTTGAAGCCCGACGTGACAGCGCCCGAAACGACATCATGCTGATGACCGGCGGTCTGTTGGTGATGTTGTTGGTCGGGGCTGTGCTGGCCACGTCCATGGTGCTTCGTCTTTTGCGGCAGTTGAGCGCCGCCTTGACGGCCGCGGAGCGCATTACCGCAGGGGACCTGAGTCACCCGATCGAGTCGCCCGGCGCGGATGAACCGGCACGCTTGCTGGGGGCCTTGGATCAGATGCAGCAAGGATTGCGCAGCACCGTCCAGCACATCGTGGGTTGCGCCGGACGTCTTGCTTCGACGGCCGGTGAACTGAACTCGGTATCCGATGAGGCCAGCCGGGGCTTGACGCGGCAGAACAACGAGTTGGATCAAGCCGTGACCGCCGTTACTGAAATGACCGTCGCGATCGAGGAGGTGGCGCGCAATGCCGTCTCGGCTTCCGAAGTGGCCCAGTCCGCTGACCAGAGCTCCCGCGAGGGCCAGGAGAGTGTCGGTCGGGCCGTCGACGCCATGGCATCGCTGACCGGTGAGATTGAACACACCACCGACGCTCTCCAAGTGCTGGATGGGCAGATAGGTGGCATTGCCTCCGTACTGGATGTCATCCGAGGTATCGCCGAGCAAACCAACATGCTGGCCCTGAACGCGGCGATCGAAGCCGCGAGGGCCGGTGAAAGCGGACGCGGCTTCGCCGTGGTGGCGGATGAGGTGCGGGCGTTGGCACAGCGGACCCAGGAGTCGACGCGGCAGATTGAAAGCATCATCGGCGCGGTGCGCAAGGGCAGCCAGGACGCCCTCGGCGCCATGCACGAAAGCAATGGCAGGACCCGCGACACGCTGGTAATGACGCGTCAGGCGGGCGCCGCACTCGGCGCGATTGCAGCCGCCATCGTTCAAATCAACGAGCGCAACGTGAGCATTGCCAGCTCGACCCAGGAGCAGTCCCATGTCGCGCGCGAGGTGGACAGCAATCTGCTCGACATTCGGGATGTCTCGGCACAGACGTCAAGTGCGGCGAACCAGACCCATGCGGCCAGCCGGGAGCTCGCGACACTCGCTGACGAGCTCAACGTCGTGGTCAAGCATTTCATTGTCTGACAAAGGACGTGACGTCACGGAGCCGATTTGTAGACCTGTGGAGAGGTCACGTTTGCCTCAAGCACATAACCCCTGCGGACGCATCCGCAACCAGACGGGCATGAAGCCGTTCAAGGTGATGATCGTCGATCACCGAATGCCAAAGGTCATGAACCATGCAACAAACGAATCCTTTCACCCGCTCCAGGCCGTCCGCCAATGACTGATCATCCAGAATGGCAGTTGCCAAGCGACGAACAGACTCTGCGCACTCTGGTCGAAAACACCCCGGATACCATTGCGCGATACGACCACAATGGCTTGCGGACCTACCTCAACCCGGCGTTCGCACATATGGCCGGGGTACCTGCCGTGACGCTGCTCGGCAAGAGCCCCAGCCATGGGCGGCAAACTCCCGAGATGCTCGCCTATGAGGCTAAATTATTCGGGGTTTTACACAGCGGCCAACCCGACGAGTACGAGCTGACCTGGTCCGGCGCGGACGGCGCACTGATCGCCAGCCATATTCGTATTGTGCCGGAGAGAGATGCTTTCGGCGCGGTGGTCAGTGTCCTGGCCGTGGGCCGGGATATCTCCAGACTCAAGGCTGCTGAGCGGCGACTCGAACAGGCCGAGGCCCTGGCCCGCTTCGGTCATTGGCAACAGGACTTTCGGCGCGGCAGCTTGAAGCTGTCCGCGGAGCTCTGTCGCATGGTCGATAAACCGCGGCATTGGGCGCCGACTCAACAAGAACTGCTGGACATGCTGGTGCTCAAGGACCGTGCCCGTGTTCTGGAGAGCGTGTACCACGCCTTCTCGAAGCACAGCGTATTTCTGGCGCTGGACTATTGCATGGCGGTGGGTGATCGGGAGCTGCACCTGCAGACCTGCCTGACCATCGAGTACGACGCCGGTGGCGTGCCCTTGCGAATGTTCGGGACTGCCCAGGATGTCAGCGAGCTTAAAAGCTATCAGCAACGGCTGCATGAACAGGCGTTCTACGACGCATTGACAGGGCTACCCAACCGCGAACGGTTCAAGGAGTGTCTGCAGGAAGCCTTGCTCAAGGCCGGACGCAACGGAAGCCAGGTCGCGGTCGCAATTCTCGATCTCGACAACTTCAAGGCTGTCAACGATACCCTGGGGCATGGCGCCGGCGATGAGCTGCTGCGCGAGGCCGCCCGGCGGTTGCGGCGCTCGGTGTGCGGTCACGACAACGTGGCACGCCTGGGCGGCGATGAGTTCGCCCTGATTCTGTCTTCCCAGCTGGATACCCCTCTGGAGCTGGAAAACAAGGGGCGGGGAATTCTTAAGTCCATTACAGGCGTTTATAAGATTCAGGACCGGGAGGTCTTCGTATCGGGCAGCCTCGGGATCGCCCATGGCGTGGCGGGCACCGAGAACATCGATGAGCTGGTGCAGTTCGCCGATTCGGCCATGTACAGCGCCAAGACCCACGGGCGTAACAACGTGCAACTGTACTCGCCGAGCATGACCCAAAGATCCACCGAACGGCTGGCATTGGCGGCCAGCTTGCGCCATGCCCAGCGCAATGATGAGTTGGTATTGCATTACCAGCCGCAGATCGATCTGATCAGTGGCTGCGTGATCGGCGCCGAAGCCTTGTTGCGCTGGCAACATCCGCAACACGGGCTCATCGCCCCGGACACTTTCATCCCCATTGCCGAGGAAACCGGATTGATCGTCGGTATCGGTGAATGGGTGTTGGAAAGTGCCTGCCGCCGTGTTGTCGAGTGGAATCGCGACAATCGTTGTCCGCCGCTGAGAATCGCGGTCAATCTGTCGCCGCGACAGTTCCAGATGAACGACCTGCTCACGTCGGTGTGTACGATCCTGCGAGACACCGGCTGCGAGCCGGGCTGGCTTGAACTGGAAATTACCGAAGGTCTATTGCTGGACAACAGCGTCGCCGTACGCGAGACACTGGAACAACTGAATGCGTTGGGGTTGACTATCGCGATCGATGATTTTGGCACCGGCTACTCGGCCCTCAGCTACTTGAGTCGCCTGCCCATCGAAACGCTCAAGATCGACCGCTCCTTTATCAACGACATTGAACACAATCGCGACAGCGCCGAGTTGGTCAAGGCGATCATCTCCATGGCTCACAGCCTGCGGTTGACCCTGGTTGCCGAAGGTGTCGAAGAGGCCTCCCAGCAAGCGTTCTTGCAACTTTATGGGTGCCAGAGTGCGCAGGGTTGGTTGTATGGTAAGCCCATGCCACAGTTGGCGTTCGAAGACCTGTTGAGGACCCAGGTCGACAGTCAATGATTCTTTGGTTTGGGCAAGGTACGCTCGCGAATGGAATAGCGTTGCTCGGAATCACGCCTTCTTGGCCCTTGATACACTCCAAAACAAGTCCAGAATCAAGTCTTTTCCTGCCTCGGCAAGAAAAGGAACCCTTTAGATTTCAATGGGTCGGACGCCAGATGCGAGTCTCGTTTCCCGCTCCAAGATTCACAAAAAAGCCACTCAGAAATGAGTGGCTTTTTGTGCCTGAGAAGTTTTGGTATTCATGGCGACAGGCAGCTTTCGGCCAGGAGCGGACATAGGGAAATGACGTTGCTATTCTGCTACGTCAGTTCATCAGGACATACTGCATATGGAAATTGCGCCGCATTTTATTATTCATCAAACCGATCATTGGATTATCAACCATCACCTCGTGAGCACGCTTCCCGGCTACTTGATGCTGGGAACAAAAATGCAGACCACGTCGTTGACTGACCTGTCATCAGATGCGCTTACAGATCTCACGGTAGGCGGTGTGATTAAAGATCTACGTGACGCCTTTCTGTAGAAGGATCAGTCTGATCATCCGCAAAATTGGACATCCGATATCAGCCGATTGCTGCACTTCACCACAGGCGGCAATCGACCCATAGCAGTTATCTGAACCGCATTGATCGAAAGAAATGTCCACAGCCAATCCTAAAAACGTGATAGTGGCTCTTTTCCGGCCTTGATATGCGAAAAGACCTGATATGGATCTGCCTGGCGCCAATATCTGAACAGAAGCCGAGGTTCGGTATTTCCGAAATATTGATCCACGATTTCGCCACCGTAATGTAAGCGTCCAGTCAAGTCATCTACCGATGCAGCTATAAGCACGAGGATGACTGGTAGCCGCCTATACCGTAAGGTTCGCTACCAAAATCGCCACAGCCTTCCAGTGGTGGTAATACAGCAAGGAGAGCGAACAATGAACACCTTCAAATCGTCAGTTCAAAACGTAGCTGCGGCCATAGGCCTTATCGCAGCAGTGACAGTCGGTGGATGCGTGATGATCCCTTACGACACGCCGGAATCAAAAGCCCAAATCCAGCGCGATCTGAAAATTGCACCATCGGATATTCAAGCCGTGTCGGAAACGAACTGGTGCTTGTTCCCATATGGAAGCGAAGGCAACTGCAGAGCCACTCAAGGCCTGGGAGTGTTGACCAGCAAAGGCCTGATCCTCAGCCTCTACAACAACCACACCTACACGGAAACCGCACGCATCCTCCCAGAACAAGTGCAGTGCGTTAAGACGGTTGGGGGCCGCACTGGAGTCGAACCGTTCGTTGTATTCACCAAAGACCGAGCGATCATGCTCGCCGTCATTACGCCGGGTGGGCAAATGAATGTGCCTGTGAAAGTCAGTTTCTTTGATTATCTGACGAAGCCAGGGCAGCACGTCTTCACTGGGACGGATGGCGGATATGTGCGCAAGTCGGGTCGACAGCAGACCGTAGGCGGAATGGTGTCAGGCACTGCCGTCCCGTGGCATACAACACTCGACGTAACCGAGGTGTTTAACCCTTGCCCGCAGGTTACAGATTGAGAGGAAACGGGGACAGACCACGATTATGAGACAGTCCAATTAAGGTGAGCCAAAATCGTGGTCTGTTCCCGGTTTCCCTTAGCGGTGAACACGCGGGTTTTCATTTGATTCTCTGGCTGACTACAGACCAAAACGAAAACCAGCTAGTCGAAGCAGCGAAACAGGTCGGGCTGCAGCTGCAACCGCTTCGCCATTCTTGTCACAACCTTCAACCAGGACCAGCGTTTGTCTTGGGCTTTGCCGCGCTCACCCGCGCCCAGGTAAAAAGCGCTGCGGGAAAACTGGCGCACCTGCTCAGGGCCAACCAGCCCTCGCAGTGAAGAAGGACCAAGTGGTTTGCACCTGTTGCTGTCGGCTCTGCCTTTCGGCACCCCCGGCAAGGTGACCGGCACATGCTGGGCCAACCATTCACTCAAACGATCGCGCGTTTAGTCAGTAAGTGTGGCCAATACCTTTCCGTCTCTGCGCTGCACGATGGTCTTGAGCGCTACCGGCTGTGAGCCGTCGGCGCCCGGCGGTGGGGTTATCAACCAGGCACCCGCATAGTCTTCCCGGATATGGAGCGGATTGAAGCGGATAGCGCTTGCCGCCGCATAACGGCGCCCTGCGAGTGTGGCAACGCTCGAAAGCACCGCACCTCTGACTTCATAGAGCCTTCGCTCTGCGTCGAGCGCAATACTGGCATCCGCAAGCTCGAAATTATCGATACGCACGGGCACGCCTTCCGGCATATCGAGAACCCACCGGTCAGAGTCTACAAGCCCATCGGCATAGACATTGCCGGTCGAAGCCCGGAGCGAGGTGCCTTCGGGCAAGGTGATGCCATCGACTACATTGCCATCAGCAAGCGTACAGGTGCTGAACCTCGATACGCCGCCATCTGGCTTGAGCTCAAACTCCACCGGTTGCAGCGCATTGCACCGCCAGCCGATCTGCATCGTCGTGCCGTGGCCGGTTAGCCGCATGTTCTCTGGCGTGAAGCCCACCGTTTCGTATTTTTCGTTGGTTTGAATCGCGATGTAGCGGGCTACTTCGACGGCATCCATATCGAGCATACGCACAGGGCGTGGAAACACGGCTCGTTTGAAGGATTCCCGATGATCCGCAACGGCTAATTCGAGTTTTGTGCCTTTGGGCATGTCGATCTGGCCAAGGCGCATCGGCTCTACTAGTTCCGGGCGATAACTTGCCTCTCTCTCCCGTTCATAGCTGCGCATCTGCACATAAAAAGCCGCGGACTGCCACAGGGTAAAAAGCGCACACGCGGTGACAAGCATGTAAGGCAGGAGGAGAGGGCGGCGCCAGCGACCTTTGATATATCGAACCCCCAGCCTTATCGTCCACCCGAACCAGAAAAGCGTCGCGGCGACGAAAAAGGCAAGGTAAAGCAGTAGTTCGGCGGAGGGCAGTGCAACGGGGATCATGCGAGCCAAACTTCCTGAATGGGTGATGGGGTTTGAACGCACCTACGACACAAAAAGGGCGAGCCGTTACGTTGAGTCAATTTTACTCCGATGCCGCGTAAGATCGATCTTCGTTGCTCCGCAGTTGTCGTCGTTCCGCGCCGCGAAGACTAACGTCATCCGGGGCGCGGATTTACTTCAATGCAGCTACCGCGGCATCGAAGAACACCATCGGGTCGATCGGCTCTTTGTCAACCGGCTTGGGCTGGGCACCGAAGGTGACAATCACCACGTTAAACGACCCCTTGGATGAATGACTGCCAAGGCCAAGGCTCCTGACCGCGTAGCAGCTACCGCTTTGTGGACTACTGCAACGAAATTTGGCCCTGAAATAACGACACCGGCCAGGTAAACCAAAAAGACTGTCAAAACGGCGGGAACATCGATCATCTGCATTCCGTTGCGAATGTTGAGGCAGGGGACGGTCATCATTCAGTTCAAAGCCGTCCGCGGCTTCAACGTACAACGAAAAAATTCGATACAGGGCTTTTGAGCGTAGTTGTGTTTTTACACACTCTGGGCCGTAAGTAGTCGGCATAGGAGGCGCATTTTTTAAGCTGCAGATGCCGAACGAGTCCTCGCTAGCGGGCTTTCACCGTCCACAACTGATCAAGCTTCGTCGTATAGCTCTGACTCATCAGCTCTCGACGCATTGCCCAACCAGGCGCTGCAGGCACACTCGCTATCCGAATAACCCCCTTTCCCCATCGACCATTGATTTCATCCAAAACACTCATCACCTTATCAGCCATGACGGGTTGAGAATGAGCGAACAGATCATCAGTGAATTCGCCAGGCTGGCGCAGATCCATCAGCAAAACTTCTGCTTTGCTGTACTTGAAGCCAGGCCGGAATAGACGGTTTACCGCTTCGGTTGCGGCCTTGGTCATGAGCCGCACGTCGTTGGTCGGGTAAGGTAATTCGACCAACGCCCCGTTCGCATACTTCGCTTCCTGAGGGTTGAACATGCCGGTTCTAATGCTCACGCGGATTTTCTTGCACAGTGAGCTTTGAGCTCGGAGCTTTTCCGCCGCGCGTTGTGTGTAGGTAGCGACAGCTTCCTTGATTGGCTCAATCTCGGTGAGCCGCGTGCCGAACATCCTGCTACAACAAATCTCCTGCTTGGGTGGATCAGCCTCACTCAACTCCAAACATGGGGTGCCGGCAAGTTCGCGAGCGGTTTTCTCGATCACCACGCTGAATTTTTGACGAAGCATCCACGGGTCGGCTTTGGCCAAGTCCATCGCGGTCTGGATCCCCATTGTTTCCAGATGCGCCTTCATGCGCCTGCCGATGCCCCAGACCTCGCCGACATCAGTGTTGCGCAGCGTCCAATCCCGTTTGAAGGGATCACAGAGATCCACTACGCCGCCCGTGATATCCAGCAGCCGCTTGGCGGTATGGTTGGCAAGCTTGGCCAGCGTCTTGGTGTGCGCGATTCCAACCCCGACAGGAATGCCAGTGCGTTTGAGAAGGGTAGAACGCATGTGCCGGCCAAACGCAGATAAGTCACCTGGCATACCGGTGAGGTCGGCGAACGCCTCATCAATGCTGTAGACCTCAAGTGTCGGTACTAACGATTCAATGATCGTCATGACACGCTCGCTCATGTCGCCGTACAGAGCGTAATTACTGCTGAACGCCACAACCCCATGCCGACGTAGATGATCTTTGATTTGGAAGTACGGCTGGCCCATCTTTACGAAAGGTTTTGCGTCGTAGCTACGCGCAATTACACAGCCGTCGTTGTTGGACAGCACCACTATAGGTGTCTTCGCGAGGTCCGGTCTGAAGACGCGCTCGCAGCTGGCGTAAAACGAGTTGCAGTCAATCAGGGCGAAGACAGGTTCACGTGTTGTCATGATCGCGGACGCTGTATTTCACTACACCCCAAATCATGAGTTCGTCGCCTTCCATCACGTGCCTTGCCGGATACTTGGGATTTTCCGACAGAAGTATTACGGCGTTGTCGCGCAAATGCAGACGCTTGAGCAGTGGCTCGGAGTTAAGCGCAGCTATAACGATGTCCCCACTGATCGGATCTATGCTTCGATCAACCACCACCATATCCCCCGAATAGATCCCCGCGCCCTGCATGCTGTCGCCATCGATCCGCACGAGATAGACGTGGGGAGCTCGTACATCGAAGAGCTCATCCAGGGAAATGTGCTTTTCGATGTGGTCAGCAGCGGGTGAAGGGAAGCCTGCAGGCACCTTGAATGAATAAAGAGGCAGCTTCTCGCCGCCGGTAGCCAACAGGCCCAGGATGGTGATGCTCATGATGCAAGCCTTAGAGGGATTAACTGTACGTATATACAGTTAACGATTTGCATCGCTTGCGGTCAATGTCATAAGCAGCACTATTCGACGGGTGACAGCATGTGCGGACGCATGGCGCCTGAGCATGCTCGTGAATGGATTGAGCTATCGGTGGAACATCCGACGGGAGAATTCACGGTGGAACTGAAGCTGGTTGATGTTTTGGCACCGGCTATTCGGCCCTCAGCTACTTGAGTCGCTTGCCCATCGAAACGCTCAAGATCCACCGCTCGTTTATCTACGACATCGAACACAACCGCGACAGCGCGGAACTGGTCAAGGCGATTATCTCCATGGCTCATAGCCTTCGGTTGACCCTGGTTGCCGAAGGTGTCGAGGAGGCCTCTCAGCAGGCGTTCCGGAAAATCGATTCCTGGCGCTCGAGCGGTGAATGCATTGCGACCTTGGCGATCACTGTCAGAGGTCGAGGCTCAGACTCACACTGAGGTTACGCGGCTCTCCGGGCAGGACCCAGGCACTGTTATAGGATCGTTCGTAGTACTTGCGATCGAACAGATTGTTCAGGTTCAGCCCGAGCGTAACGTCTTCGCTGGCTTTGTAGTGCGCGAGCAGATCGACAGTGCTATACGACGGCAGTTTGAAGCTACTGCCAGCCTGGCCTGAGCGTTCGCCGACATAGTTGAAGGCTGCGCCCATGTCCGATCCACGCAAGGCGCCATCCTGAAACTCATAAACACCCATCAGGCTACCGCTGTTGCGGGCGATGCCTAACAGGTCGCTGCCTTTGGGTAGCGCGGAGTCGCCTTTGGTCACCTCGGCGTCGATGTAGGCATAAGCACCGATAACACGCAGGGCATCGGTGATCTGGCCGCTGAACTGCAGATCCAGGCCCTGGCTGCGAGCCTCACCGGCTGCGACACTTTCACCGAGCGCGTCGGTCGTCACGACGTTTTCCTTGTCGATGTGAAACAGAGCGATGGTCGCGCCAATACGGCTGTCGAACAGGTCCAGTTTTAAACCGGTTTCATAACCCAGGCCTTTTTCCGGTTTATAGACCTGGCCTTGCGTGCCGATGGTATTGGGCTTGAAAGACGTGGACGCGTTGGCGAATACGCCGACCTGTGGTGCCAATTGGTAAAGCAGCCCAACGCGTGGAGTGGCGACGTCTTTTTCCTGGCTGTTGCTGACAGCTGTCGTGCGATTCAGCGAAGTCTGCTCGATGCGCTCCAGGCGCACGCCGATCAATCCGCGCAGACGATCGGTAAAGGCGATCTGGTCCTGCAAATTGAGCGCGTAGCTCTCGGTGTGCTCGTGGAAATCGTTGGCGCGGGTCAGGGCCGGCTTGGGCTGACCATAAACGGGGTTGTAGATATCCAAGCCATAGCTTGCAAGCGTGGCGCTCTGGGGATACTTCTGGCTGTTGCGGTAGTTTTCATACTCCAGTCCCGCCAGCGTCTGATGCTGCCAGCCGGCCAGTTCGAAGTTGCCATGTAGCTCGGCCTGGGTGATGTTGTCGTTCCATTCAAAGTCACGCTCGCGATAGAAACGCGTGATGGTGGTGCCGACCAATGCTTGAGGTTCCGAGCTCGCGCCATTGAGCGTGCCCTGCGTGTAGTGATTGGCCAGGCGAACCTTCCAGTTGTCGTTCAAATAATGTTCCAGCGCCAGATCAATGGTCTGGTTGTCGTTGCGTATCTGGCCATCGTTGGGCTCACCCATGAAGGTCGACCGCTTGACCGAGCCAAGCTCACCATTGACTGCCGGAATGCCGCGGTCGAACACCGATTCGGTACGGGAGAACTCGGTGTCGAGCATCAGGCGGGTGTCTGGTGAAATCTGCCAGCTCAACGACGGGCTGATGATCCGTCGTTGACTGTCAACGTGATCGCGAAAACTGCCATTGTCTTCGATGGCCATGTTTACTCGTGCCAGCAGGTTGCCCTCGCTGTCGAGTGGCGAGTTGACGTCGAGGCTGCTGCGGTAACGGTCCCAGGTGCCGGCGCTGATGTTCAGGTTGCTGAACGCCTCAGCCTGCGGGCGCTTGGTCACGATATTGACCAGGCCGCCAGGATCGCCGCGACCGTAGAGACTTGCAGCCGGGCCTTTGAGCACTTCGATACGTTCGATATTGGAAGTGTCCGGCGCGCTGTAGCTGCCACGGTTGATGGCAAAGCCGTTCTTGTAGAGTTCGCCGGTGGTAAAACCACGGACGCTGTAGTTGAGAAACGTTAGTCCGCCAAAGTTGTTCTGTCGTGAGACACCGCCTGCGAAATCCAGGGCGCGATCGATTCGCGTGGTGTTGAGGTCCTTGATCACCTGGGCGGGTATTACATCGATGCTTTGCGGGGTATCGCGAATGTCGGAGTCGGTGCGAGTAGCTGTGCTCGAACGCGTTGCTCGATAACCTTGCACTGGTCCATCGGCACGCTCCTCCACGGTGGATCCGGTGATAGTCAACGCGTCCAGCGTCAGAGGTTGTGCCGCTGAAATAGGTTGTCCAAGTAGCCCGAGGGTGAATCCTGTCAGCAGCGGAACGTGATGTTTCAAAATGAACTCTCCCATAAAGATGTAATAACATAACATTTATGGGGCCAGTCACACCACAACCTATAGATCGCCACTTGCTTGTTGATTGGGCACCGTCCTGATGATCATCTGCGTGCCTGGCGTTCCCTCGCAGCCTCTACAAAATGATAGCGTTCGCCCAAAGCAGACACTAAGCACCACGTATTTGCCTCAGGCCTACCGCATGAGTAGAATGCGATTAATTATCAATCATGTATTTGCCGGGATTGCGATGCGCAGCGATGAACCACTAGGTACTGCAGATCTAGGGCTGCTCTATCGAACCCACCACTCGTGGTTGCACGGCTGGCTAATCCGACGCATTGGATGTCGCGATAACGCAGCAGATTTGGCGCAGGACACCTTCGTACGCCTGCTCAAATCCCGTCAGTCCAGCCCCTTGCGTGAACCACGGGCCTATTTGAGCAGTATCGCCCGCGGGTTGATGATTGATCAGTATCGCCGTCGCGAACTCGAACGTGCCTACCTGGAGAGCGTCGCGTTACTGCCTCAACACGACGTTCCCTCGGAAGAAAGCCGACTGCTGATTCTCGATACGCTCGAGCGGATAGATCGCATGCTCGATATGCTTAAACCGAGAGTTCGCCAGGCGTTTTTATTTGCCCGGCTCGACGGCTTGACCTGCGCACAAATAGCCGAAAAGTTGGGTGTTTCCCGTGCGACGGTGGAACGCGACCTGGCCACCGCCCTGCAACACTGTTATCGCTTGCGTTATGTCGAGGCGTGACTCCCAGACGCTGGATCCGGCCGTTGTCGACCAGGCGATCTACTGGCAGGTGCGCCTGCGCTTCAATCAGCCAGATGAGCAAACACAGCGCACATTTGAGCACTGGCTGCAGCAGTGCCCGGAGCACGTGTTGGCGTGGCAGCGCGTGGAAGCGCTTGGGGATGAATTCGCAGGCGTGCCAGCTCAACTGGCCCGGCAAACCCTTAATGGGACCAATCATGGAATGCGGCGGCGGGAAAGCCTGAAACTCCTAGGCATATTGGCGACTGTTGGCACTGCAGCCTGGCTCGGCCGGGACCACACACCCGTACCCGCCATGCTTGCGCAGCAGCGCAGCAGTACCGGCGAGCAACGGCGCTTCCAACTCGATGATGGCAGCCTCATCCAGCTCAATAGCGATAGCGCCGTCGACAGCGATTTCGACGCCCAGCGACGTCTGATAATCCTGCGACGTGGTGAAATCATCGTGAATGTCGGCGCGGATCAACACTCGCCTCGAGCGCGACCGTTCTGGGTGCAATCACGTGACGGGATCATGCGCGCTCAGAGTTCCCGCTTTCTGGCACGCGAGTTCGACGGTGGCACGCTGGTCGCGGCTCAGGAAGGATCAGTCACGGTTTTCCCCGGCTCCAGTCAAACGCCTGCCAGCCGCAGTGTTCAGGCAGGAAATCAGCTGCTGTTCACATCAAGTGGGGCCCGAATGTTCAAAGGCAACGGCCTTGATCTATGGAGCTGGGGTGACGGGGTGATCAGTGCGCGCAATATGCGCCTCGATGATTTCATCGTGGAGTTGTCGCGTTATCGCCCCGGTGTACTGCGCTGCGCCGACGAGGTCGCGGATCGTCGCGTTTCCGGCACCTTCCAACTCGCCGACAACGATCAGGTCCTGGCATTGATCGCGCAGTCACTGCATTTGCACGTTGATTATCGGACCCGTTATTGGGTGACCGTGACCGCTGCCACCTAAGCCCATCAGAACTTTGTGCCACCTGAAAAAAATAATGAGGTGTATTCTCATTCTCGTTCGACCTCTTAGAAAGGCCGGAATACAGGCCTGTCTGCCGATGTCCTTTCTTGGAGCGAGAATATGAGTTCGTCCCCTGTTTCCCAGCGCCATCCATTAAGTCGTGCCTTGCACGGTGCGATTTTGGGGCTGATCGTAAGCAGCTACGCCTTGCCATCGCTTGCGCAAACGCCGAGCGCTGACCACAGCAATCAGGTCAAGCAGTGGAACATCGCTGCCGGCCCGCTGGCGCCGGCGCTTGACCGCTTTGCGCGCGAGGCCGGCATCAGCCTTTCCTTCGACGCGTCGAGTGTAGCGAACCGCACCACTGCTGGCGTGAATGGCACGCTCGATACGTCGGCAGCGCTGTCATCCTTGCTACAGGGAAGCGAATTGCAAATCCAACAGCAAGGCCCGAATGCCTATCTACTGTTCCCTCAGCCTACGCCCGCCGGCCCGCTGCAGCTCGACACAACGTCCGTCGAGGACTATCGCCTTGCGCCCCTCATCATCAATGCCAAGGTCAGGGTCAGTGCCGACGACGACGCCAACTCGGTTGTCGCCAAGGAACTCTGGGTGGGCGGCAAGGTGGCAACCAGCATTCTCAATACACCGGCATCGGTGTCGGTTGTTACCAACAAGGAAATGGAACAACGCAGCGTCAGCACCACGGAAGAGGCGCTGCAATACACGCCTGGTGTGGTCAGTGACTTCTATGGTACGGATGACCGCAACGACTATTTCCAGATCCGGGGCTTCCAGGCCACCACCTACCGTGACGGCTTGACCCTGAGTTCGATGCGCGGCGTACGCGAAGATCCATTCGCTTACGAACGCATAGAGATTTTGCGTGGCGCCAACTCCACGCTGTTTGGCCCAGCGGACCCGGGTGGTTCGGTGAATTTCGTGACCAAACAGCCGCGCTTTGAGCAGTTTGGCCAAGGCTATGTGACCTACGGTTCGTTTGACCATGTCGAGACAGGCATCGATGTGGGGGATGCGCTGAACGACGAGAAAACCTTGGCTGGCCGCTTTACTGCCAAAGGCCAAAACAGCGACCGCGAGTACGATCACTCACAGGACGACAACCAGTTGCTGATGGGTGGCCTCACCTGGGCGCCCACGGATTACACGTCAGCCACCGTGATTCTGGATTATCTGAAAACCGAAAGTTCGCCCAACAGTGGCGGCTATCCGCTGGACAAGGAATACGACCGCAGCAAGTTTTATGGTGAGCCGAGCTACAACTTTCACGATGTCGAGCGCACCAGCCTCAGCGGTAACGTCACCCATGACTTCGACAACGGCTTCGTATTGCGCAGCAATCTGCGTTACAGCAAATTGACCGATGATTTTGGCTACGTTTACATCAGCGACAGCGCCGCGCGTGTCGGTACTACCGTTGACCGGTACTTGTTTGGAACGGACAGTGAGGCCGACCAGTTCAACGGCAACCTGATGCTGCAATACGATGCCCGCTTCGAGAACATCGACAGCAGCAGCCTGGTGGGCGTGGAATACCTCGATTCGACTACCAAGGAAAGCTCGGTCTACGCCCTGACGACCCCGATTGACGTTGCAAATCCCGTGTTTACTGGCGTTTCACGCTCTATCACCCCGTATGCGGTCAACAAGCGAGACGCGACCACCAAGGCCGTATTTCTTCAGCAGAACCTATCGTTCTACGAGCGTTTCATCGTCACCGCCGGTATGCGCAATGATTCGATGGACCTTACCAGCAAAGGCTTGCAATCCACCGAGAAAGACAACTTCTCCGAAACCTCCTACCGAGGTGCGTTGACCTATATCGTCAACGATGAGGTGTCCACCTATGTGAGCATGGTGGAGTCCGTCTCGCCGCCTCAGGTTGGCGTAACACCGCAGACCGGCAGGCAGTACGAAGTGGGCGTGAAGTATGCGCCGATGGGGATGGACGCACTGTTCTCCGCAGCCGTTTATGACTTGACCCAGGAAAACGTCACCATCGCCGTGGTGCTGCCGAGCGGCATCATCGAGCAACAGACGGTGGGCGAATCGCGGGCGCGTGGCCTCGACCTGGAGGCCAAGGCGCAGGTGACGCAGAACCTCAGCCTGATTGGTGGCTACTCCTATATGGAGTCCGAGGTACTGCGCGGTTCGTTGTACGACGGCAGCTCCCTGAAGGGTAATGAGTTCACCACGGCACCCAAGCATTCCGCTTCGCTCTGGAGTTATTACGACGTGCCCGGCACTGATGTCAGCGTTGGCTTGGGCGCGCGCTACGTCGGCTCTTATTACTTCGATGCAGCCAACTCCGGCAAAAGCGATGGCGCCACGCTGTTCGACGCCGCCTTCAACTACGAGATCGCCAAGGGCACCGACCTTGCGGTGAACGTCAGCAACCTGCTGGATGAGCAGCACGTGGTCGGTTCCGGCACAGCGAACTTCTACAACCCGGGTCGCGAGATTACCGCCAAAGTGAGTTACAGCTGGTAAGCAGGCGTGTAAGCCTTCGTCCCCTATGTGAAGCGGTGCCCGCTATACGCGGGTACCGTCAACTTGGCCATCGTTGTGCGAGATGAAATGCAAGGGCGTTCGATTTTCATCGTTACGCGCCAGCGGTTGACTACGCGCGAAATCCAACGATGCTCACCGGAAAAAATCGCCTGATGTTCGTCCGGTTGTGGCACCTGAAAATGTTCGGTCCGAGCCGCGAGTCATTCGCCTTGGGGGCGGGCAGAGGAAGTTGGGACTGTTAATCAGGCCAACACCAATGAGGCCGCGCTAATGCCTTTTCTCTTGGAACAATGCACTCACCCATTCGACAAATACCCGCACATTGGGTGATAGATGACGGCGATCCGGAAACAACACGGAAACGGTTTTCGGCTCGACTGGAACATCCGGCAGAACTTCCACCAGACGTCCGCTATCGATGTATCGCTGCAGCGCCGGGCGCAGCCCCTGCACCATCCCAATCCCCGCCAATGCGCAGTAAAGCAATGCCTCTGCGTTGTCGACGACGATGCCGCTGCGCATCTTCACACTGATAATTTTACCGTTGCCCCTGAACCGCCAGGGCATGATCTGGCGGCGCTGTTCAACCATGAAGTTGACAGCCACGTGCGCCTGCAGATCATCCAGCGTGGCTGGTAAACCATGTTTCTTTACGTAGGCGGGAGCCGCGCAGGTCACCAAAGCAACCTCGCCGATACGTTTGGCAACCAGGCTCGAATCATCCAGATCACCGAGCCGCACGGAACAATCGATGCCTTCTGCAATAAGGTCGTTCAGGTTGTCAGTGGCTCCCAGAGATATTTCCAGGCCAGGGTAGCGCTCCATGAACTCGGGCAGTCGCGGGATTATCACCGCGTGACCGAGTACGGTCTGCATGTCGATCCTTAGCTTGCCTCGCGGCGGACGAGTCGGCGAAAACCAGTCCAGTGTGTCCGCTAGTTCCGCGAGTAACTTCCGGCTGCGGTCATAGAACTCATCGCCAGCTGGCGTGGTGTTCACCCTGCGCGTGGTGCGGTGCAATAGCTGCACACCCAGTTCGTGCTCCAGATTCCGGATATTCTTGGAGAGTGCCGGGCGATGCACACTCAGCGCCTCGGCCGCTCTGGTGTAGCTGCCATGCTCAACCACTGCCACGAACATTTGCATGGCTTCAATCAGGTTCATCGCCAATCTCCATTTACCTGCGCATCGGGCCAGACCTACTCTGCACATGATAGCGAAGCCGGGCTGCCTCTCTCTTAGGGACCCAAAAAATAGGCCATCATCGCTTGAGGGCAGGCAGCGATGGCGTACGGCAGCCAAGCTGGCTGCCGCAGCATTTTTCTCAGTCGACCACGACGACTATTTTGCCGATCTGCGCATTCGACTCCATTCGGCGGTGTGCCGCCGCGATGTCAGTAAGCGGGAAGATCTGGTCGATGACGGGCTTGAGTTGACCGCCTGCCAAGCCTTTGGCAACAAATGCCTTGGCATTGGCCAGCTTTTGCATATCCGTGGTGATTTCGAACAGCTCGTAGCCCCGCACGGTCAGATGCTTGCCGAGAATGTCGAAGACCGGAACCGGGATATCGCGATGATCCAGAGCACCGTACTGAAAGAAGATTCCGTTGCTGGCCATGGACTTGATCAGCTTGGTCGCCTCGGGACCACCAACAGGGTCGAAAACAATACGCGCACCTTTGCCCCCGGTAATCGCGGCCACCTCGGCGATCACATCCTCCTCCTGGGTGGCAATGACATATTTCGCACCAGCGTCCAGCAATGCCTGACGCTTGGCACTTGTGCGGGTAAGGGCCACCGGGATGGCGCCTTGCATGTTGGCGATCTGGATTGCTGCCAGACCGACACTGCTTGATGCAGCCGGGATGAGCACGGTTTCGCCAGCCTGTAGATTTCCGTACTCAATCAACGCGCCGTATGCAGTAACAAACATCATCCAGCTGGCTGCTGCCTCCACGAAGCTGAGATTGGACGGGTGCTTGACGACGGCATGCGCAGGCGCATTGACCACCTCACCATACATACCGTAATCGGCGAAAGAAAACGCCGGCACGACGCTTACTATGTCACCAGGAACAATGTCGCTGACGTTACTGCCGACCGCCCGGACAATCCCGGCCGCTTCATAGCCCAGCTTCGCCGGGAACTGGGGCTCGATCACGTACTGCCCAGTGCGGTACATGATTTCCGCACGGTTCAAGCCGATGGCTTTGACTTCGATCTGAACCTCGCCGCTTTTCGGCGCGGTTACAGCGACTTCATCGAGAGTCAGAACATCAGCGTCACCGGTACGGTGAAATTGGACAACCTTGGGCATGGCACACCTCATTGACGGCAAGATATAAAAAGCTACTTCTGAAAGGTTGTGCCAATGCTACCGACCCTCTTGCCTACGGCAGAGCGCTGATCAATTCATAGATTGGTACTCAAAAAGAACTAATGTCGGATTCAAAGGCTGTCTTGTCCTGAATAGGGTCTACACCTTCTGACTATCTTCAGGACCAGACGATCTAAGGGTCGCTAATCGGCTCTTGGTTGCCTCTGCGGAGCTTCACCGGGTGAGGCATTCTTCCCGTAGGTTCGCTTAAGACTGGTTTTTTCATGAACTTGCACCACCCCCGCGCTAGGGCTCCAACTGCAACAGTGCCTGCACGTTTCCTATCGTGACTCCATCCGAGTGGTTCTGACCGATAGAAACTCCGCTGAGTTCGAGAGAGACCGTGGCTTGCCACGGTCTCCGATGAATGACTTAGTGCAAAACTGCTTGGGTTTCCGTCGCAAGACCTGGCTGTCGCGCCCCGTACACAAGTACCTTGGTCGCGATCGTCGCGGCTGCCAGCACGCAGAAAACCAAGCCGCTTACGATGGTGCCTTCCATTCCCATGCGGGCCAGGAACCAGCCACCGGCAGTCGCACCGAGCGTCACGCCCAGATTGATGAACGAGATGTAAAGACCCGTAACGAACTCAGGCGCCTCCGGGGCTTCGGAGGTCAGCCAGACCTGGGTCACGATCAGGCCACTGGTGTGGGTGGCTCCCCACAGCACGACGATCAGAATCATCGGCATGATGTCCGGACTGGCAAAGAAATGCAGGATCAGATACGACGCCCCCAGCATGATCGGATGCATTAGCGTGGTGCCCACTTTATTTTTGGATAACAAACGGCCTGCCAGCAGATTACCGGCCACACCGCCCACGCCGAACAGAATCAACATGGCGCTGATCACCTCACCGCTCATTCCGGCTTCCCGAGACAGATACTCGGCGCTGTAGGAATACACCGAAAACATTGCTCCGAAGATCAGTGTCGAGGCCAGGATATTGAGCCACAACGTCGGTTTGCGCAGGATAGCCAACTGTTCCCCATAAGGCGTCCGCTGCCCGGCAAAGGTATCGGGTAACCGGGCGATGATGCCCAGCCCGGCGATCACGTTGACTGCGGTGCAGAACAGGAAGGCCGCTTCGTAGGAAAAACGTGCAGCGATCCAGGTGGTGATAGGCACGCCGAGCACCATGCCCATGCTGGTGCCGACAAACGCCTTCGCGGTCGCTTGTGTAGCCTGTTCCTCTGAATAAAGCGACACCACCGCGACAAATGCCAGTGAGAAATAAACTGGATGGAAGAAGGCCGGAATGATCCGCAGGATCGCCAGTGATCCGTAATTGGGCGCATAGGCCGATAAGGCGCTGGAGGCGGCGAAGATGAACAGCGACAGGGCCAGGACTCGCTTGCGGTTGTAGCGCGAAAACCACAGCACCATGAAGGGGCCGCATACCGCGATGACCAGGGCGAACAGACCCACCAGATAACCTGCCTCGGAGGCGCTGACGCTGTAGCGTTCAATGATCACCGGCAAGATACCAACCACGCCGAACTCGATGGTGTAGACGCCGAACAACCCCAGGGCAATGAAGAACATCGGGCTGAATAATGCGTTAGATCGGGTAGAACAAGTCATGTCATTTCTCGCAAGAATCAGGTGTGAGCGCATTCTCAAAGCGTGAACGGCAGCCCAAGGCGAGGGCCATCAAGCGCCGTATACGGCGTTGCACAGATCGACCGTAAACTGTCCGAACATCCCCTCGAAGGCGGTGTTGGTAAACGCCACCACGGAGATCTGCTGCGCCGGATCGACAAACCAGGAATGACCAAAAGCCCCACCCAACCGCCAGGTCCCGACGGACTCCGGCGCTTGTGCCGCTTGCGGGTCAGTCATCACCGTGAATCCGAGGCCGAAGCCACGGCCAGGCCAGTTGGCGAGTTCCAGGTTGCCGGTCTGGACGGTTCCCATTTCTTTTGCCAGGCTCGCCGGCATGAGCGCGCCACCACCCTGGCGCAAGGTTTCGAGCAAGGTCAGGAATTCTTCGGCGGAGCCGATCATCCCTGAGCCTCCCGAATGGTAGGCATTGCTGTCGAGGGCCCGATCCGCGTCCATCCGGATGCCGGCGGTGTTCTCGAAAACCTCGATCACTTCGACACCATTCATACGACGTGGCGCGGGATCGGCATTGAGATAGGCGGCCGTCAGGCGCGAGGTGTCGACGACATTGAAACGGGTATCGGACAGGCCGAGTGGCTCGCACACCAGTTGGTTGATTGCATCGGCCAGACTGGTCCCGCATACCTTGGCAATGAGCGCGCCCAACACATCAGTGGCAATTGAATACCCCCAATCGGTGCCAGGACGATAGAGCAGCGGCGCCGTCGCCAGTCGCCGAATGTTTTCCTCCAGGGTCACCGGCGCATTTTCCAGCCCGTCACACACTCCGGCCTGTGCATAGGCGCCGCCGCCCGTGCCTTCGAGAAAACCGTAACCAAGGCCCGCTGTATGGCTAAGCAACTGGCGCACGCTGATGGATACGCCAGTGCCGTCCGCCAAGGTTGGTTGAAACCCCGGTAGCCAGCGAGCGATAGGATCATCCAGGCCAATGCGGCCTTGGGCGACCAAGGCCAGGGCGGCGGCCGAGGTGATAGGTTTGGTCACCGAGGAGAGCCGGAACAAGGCGTCGGTGCGCATCGGCAGGCCAGCCTCTCGGTCGGCCAGGCCCACGGCCTTGCGATAAGTGATTTCGCCGCGACGGGCAACCAGCACCACGGCCCCCACCAGGCGTTTTTCTTCGATGGCGCTGTTCAGGGCAGCGTCGATTCTCACCTGCATGGGGTCGGTGGCGATAGCGCTGGAGAGTAGGATGGTTTCTTTGGCGGTCATGTTCGCGATTCCCCTGCTGTAATGGACGTCGCCATGCTAGGTCGCAGACGGCAGGGGAAACAGAGGCTAGAATTCCGGACACACCGGACGTTTCGTTCCGCAATTCAAGGCGCAAGAATCTCAAGGAGAGAGCGTGGACAACCTCAGCGGAATCTCGGTTTTCGTCCAGGTCGCCGAAACGCGCAGTTTTGTCGCGGCCGGACGGCTATTAGGCGTGTCTTCATCGGCGATCGGCAAAAGCGTCGCGCGCCTGGAACAGCGCCTGGGCGTCAGGCTGTTTCATCGCAGCACCCGCAGCATCAACCTGACGGCGGAGGGCATGCTTTTCCTGAACCGCTGCCAGCGCGTGCTCAATGAGCTGGAAGCAGCAGAACTGGAACTGTCGAGCACCAGCAGCGAACCGCGCGGCAAGCTGCGCGTGAGCCTACCCTTGGCCGGGCAGTTCCTGTTTACGTTGCTGTCCAGCTTTGCCAAGCGATACCCGGACATTCATCTGGAATTGGATTTCAGCGATCGCCTGGTGGATGTCGTGGAGGAAGGCTTCGATGCGGTGGTCAGGACCGGTGAGTTGAATGACTCTCGCCTGGTGGCACGGCGATTGGGTGCTTTCCGTTTCCTGCTGGTGGGCGCCCCGGCCTATTTCCAGGCCCAGGGGACGCCGGTGGACGCCAGCGACTTGAGCAACCATGACTGCCTGTTATACCGGGTGCCTTCCACCGGAAAGCTTGAGCGCTGGCCGCTACCGGATAAGTCCCACAACGGCACGCAGGACCTGCGGGCCGTGCTGGTCTGCAACAACATCGACATGCTTTTCAACGCCGCCATGGAAGGGCGGGGCATTGCCTGCCTGCCGGAATTTGCCGTCAAGGAGGCCCTCGAGTCCGGGGCGCTGCAGGCCGTGCTGACCCAAGAGGTGACCCGCACCATTCACTTCAGTGTGCTGTGGCCGCCGAATCGCTTTATCACGCCCAAGCTGCGCTGTTTCGTGGATTTCATTTCCTTGCATATGTGAATGGGAGGGCGACGTGGGCGATGGCGGGCGGAGGGCAAGACCGGTACATACGGTTATCGTTAAATCTCCCGACCAATCTCAATCACGTTCGCTCCTGCGCAATATCAATACTGCCACCTCATAAACAAGAACCGTTTTCCCCTCATTCGTTGTTACATCGACTTTAAACACGACCCAGCCCCGTTGATGATTTGACGCATGAATGAATGATCGAACGACTTGAACGGATAGCTTGAGCGTGTCTCCGGGCACCACCGGAGCAACCATCCTGAAACCATCGATCTTGCCACCCGCCACGACATTGGTTTGAAGCAGCAAGGCGTCGCACATCAGCCGCTGCGAAATACCGAAGGTTTGCACTGCACTGGCACAGTGCACGCCAAGCGGACTCGAACGGGCAAGGTCAGGATCTATGTGAATGTCGAGAGGATCGTACTCTGCGGCAAAGGCAATGATCGCCTGCGTTGTAATAGGCGCAGATTGCTTGGCCGTCCAGAGGCTACCTGGCGTGAAGTCTTCCCAGTACAGCTCTTTCTCTGTCACGGTAACTCCTGGATTCTGTAGCGTCAGACTCAACGTAACCGAAGGTTGCCGGCCGATAGTGTCGGTGGGCGACGGCCTGGACAATGTCCAAAAGCCTCGGCGTGGTTGAATGTTTTGGACAACTATCAAGACCCGCCATCAAAGCCTGGGAAGAGGGCCCATGGGCTTGTTGATAACAAAACCTTCGGGTTGACAGGTCATGTCGAGAAGTCGGAACGTAGAAAGCGTTCAGGCTCGTCAGGTTGCCCAAGGCAGGACTGCCGAAGAGATTCAAAAGTCAGCATCAAGTCAGCAGGCAACCACCGGCAGAGGGGAAAGGGCGTGCTCATCCAGGATAAAGGAACGACTTCAATCGGATTGGTGCATGAGGCCCTGGAGGGCGCGTTGCGTCGCCAGCTGGACACCTCCCTTGCACTGCAGCAAGCACGTATCGACCCTGTACTCCTCACTTCCCCCCAAGCCAGGGTTTCGGCTGCAGCACTTTCTCGGCTGTGGGTCGCGCTCTCGGATCTGCTCGACGATGAGTTTTTCGCGATCGATAGCCATCCCATGCGACGGGGCAGCTTCCGATTGATGTGCCAGTCATCGATTGACTGCGAGTCGTTAGAGCAAGCGTTGCGACGGATTCTGAAATTTTTGCGTCTCGTACTGGACGATATTCACGGTGAGCTGAGTTTTGATGGCGACTGGGCCGTCATCGTTATCCATGACAACGGCATTGAACGTCGTCTCTTTAGTTATGGAACATGGCTGATCCTTGTCCATGGACTGCTCTGCTGGTTGGGTAACAGACGCATTCCCATTAAAGAGCTCTGCTTCAGGCCGAATCGACCACTCGACGATAGCGACTATCGGATGCGCTTCTGTGAAGACATTCAGTTTGGTGCGCCAGTGACGATGATTCGTTTCGAGCGCAGTTTTCTAAGCCTCAAAGTCGCGCAAAACAAAGCCAGTCTATCGGCGTTCTTGAAGGAGTCGCCTGCCAGTCTGCTGGTGAAATATCGTAACGAGGACAGCATCAGCGCCCAGATCCGCCTCAGATTGAGAGGCCTCGATCCGGAGCAATGGCCAGAGCTGGACAAGATGGCAAGCACGCTGTGCATGTCTTATTCGACGCTCCAGCGAAGACTGCAGGCCGAGGGGGTCAGTTATCAGCGTTTGAAAGACAATCTGCGCCGTGACATGGCGATCAATCTGTTGTGCCAGCCGAATATGACCGTGACTGAAGTGGCTGCCCTCACGGGTTTCCAGGAAAGCAGTGCGTTTCATCGTGCATTCAAAAAGTGGACGGGCGTGAGTCCCGGCGCTTACCGCCGCTCCAATGCTGACGAATCGGGCGAGATTTAAAAGCGTTTCTTGCGCTTATACAAAAGCACTGCGTCCCCGCCAGATTACCTCCTGTGATCTGCAACTCGTTTCATCCGCCAAAACCTCAACAGACCAGGGTCATCCCGGGCGTGGCGGGTAAGTCACGAGTGTCCAAAACGGTCACGTACAACGATGCCGTCGGGCATAGGCCGCCGCAAAGGCAACTCCTACGATGCGCTGCAGGTAGCCCTGGCATCGCCTGTCAAGCGAGCCAGTAACTCTTCGCACTTCACAAACAAAAACAAGATCGAAGGAGACGCGATATGCAGCCGGTAAACGTCTATACACTCGCGGTTGAATCAAAGTTCAACCGCTTCCATGGGCTCATCCTGTTTTGGTGTGTACTCATTCTGATCATCGATGGTTATGACCTTGCGGTCGTCGGTGCAGCCCTTCCGGCGATCATGAAGGACATGAACGTCGATCCAACCAGCGCCGGCGTCATGGCGGGCTCTGCGCTCTTCGGAACGATGCTGGGCGCCATTTTTCTTGGCACGCTAGCCGATCGTATCGGGCGTCCCAGGATGATCGCCATCTGCGTGGCCTTGTTCAGTATTTTCACGGCGGCGGCAGGCCTCACCAGTGACCCGATCAGCTTCAGCGTAGCCCGCTTCATCGCCGGCCTTGGCATCGGCGGCGTACTGCCTATCTGCACCGCTCAGATGGGTGAATTTTCTCCACTCAAACTGCGTACTCGGCTGGTCACCCTGGTTTTCGCGGGGTACTCCGTGGGCGGAATCCTGGTCGCGCTGACGGGTAAGCAACTGATCGAGAGTCATGGATGGCAATGGGTGTTTTATGTGGCGTTGCTGCCCGTGGTGCTTATTCCCCTGATCCTGAAGACCATGCCTGAATCCATCGGCTACCTGCTCAAGACCGGACGTCAGGACGAACTGCGAGCGATCGCTCGTAAACTGGACCCTGCTCTCGTTATCGACGAAAACACGCTGATGACTGGGAACGCCACGGTCCTGGATAAGCAGCAAGCACCGGTTCGTAACTTATTCAGGGAGGGGCGGGGCTTCAGCACTTTAATGATCTGGGCCGCGTTCATGACGGGCCTGTTCATGGTCTACGCCCTTAACTCCTGGCTAACCAAGCTGATGGCGATGGCTGGATTCAGTCTGGGTTCTGCGTTGAATTTTGTGATTGTTTTCAACTTGGGAGCCATCGCCGGTGCAATAGGCGGAGGGTGGTTGAGCGACAAGCTGAACATCAAGCACGTATTGGTCTGCTTCTATATCGTCGGTGCGATAGCACTCACCGTTTTGGGTTATACGCGTTCAACGTCGTTGCTGTTTCCAGTGGTGTTCATCGTCGGCGCATCGACCCTGGGAACTCAATTGCTGGCGTATGCGTACGCCGGTGATTTCTACCCGTCATCGATTCGTTCAACCGGCGTGGGTTTCGCGTCTGGTGTGGGACGAATAGGCGCAATCGTCGCCCCTGTCCTGATTGGCTGGCTGGTGTCGTTGAACCTTGCGCTCGAGAAAAACTTCATGGCCATCAGCCTGGCTGGCCTCATTGGCGCTGTCGCCGTAACCCTGATCAATCAGTCACGCGCCGACTCTACCCAAGTCAGAAAATCCCCGGCCCTGTCGAACTGATGGATGCCCCCGTCTGTGGCTGAATCCGTGGAATTGAATGCATGAAAATGAATCGCTTATCCAAACCGCCCATACCGCCTGAACTGCTTGCTCAAACGGTTGATTGGGCGATCGCTTCGCGCCGCAGTATTCGGGCTTTTTTGCCCACTCCCGTACCGCGCGAAGACATTAAGGCGATCCTTGATGTCGCTCGGTTCTGCGCCACGGGGGTGAACATGCAGCCTTGGCGCGTGCATGTCGTCACTGGAGAAGCAAAGGCTCGTCTTTCATGCGCCATCGCGGAAATTGACAACGATCCATCACAGAGCAACGACCTTGAAGATGCCTATGACTATTACCCACGCGAGTGGACTTCACCCTACGTGGATCGGAGAAGGCAGGTCGGGTGGGAGCTCTATGGGCTGCTGGGCATTGAAAAGGGAGACAAGCAGCGGATGCATGCGCAACACGGCCGCAATTACCAGTTCTTCGACGCTCCCGTCGGCCTGATCTTCACCATGGATCGGGTGTTGAAGGAAGGCAGCCTTCTTGACTACGGCATGTTTCTACAGGCCGTGATGGTCGCTGCGCGTGGAAGGCATCTGCACACCTGCCCACAAGCCGCTTTTTTGAAATATCACCAGGTCATTTCGCAAGCCCTTGCGATTCCCTCGGATCAAATGCTGGTTTGCGGAATGAGCCTTGGATACGCCGACGAGAGCAGCATCGAGAACACCTTGGTCACTGATCGGGAGCCGGTGAGCGCGTTCTGCACTTTTCATCACAATAATAAGGAAACAACATCATGACCCCTGGTGCTTATGAAAGTGGGCTTGATCGCTGCAAGGCCAACTATCTGCCCCTGACGCCACTTGGTTTTCTGGATCGGGCAGCCCTTGTGCACCCGGATCGGGTAGCGGTGGTGCATGGCGAACTGCAACGAACCTGGCGTGAAACCCGCGAACGCTGCTATCGACTTGCCTCGGCACTTTGCGAAAAAGGCCTGGGAGCAGGGGACACCGTTTCAATTCTGTCTCCTAATACTCCTGCCATGCTCGAAGCGCATTTCGGGATCCCCCTCAGCGGCGCGGTACTCAATGCGGTCAACTACCGCCTCGATGCCGAAGGTGTGGCATTCATTCTGCGTCATGGCGAATGCAAGTTGCTGCTGGTGGATCGAGAGTTTGCTGCGCTTGCGGAGGCTGCATTGGCACTCCTCGAACATCCCCCGATGGTGATTGATATCAATGATCACCTGGCGCCACTTTGCGCGAGTGTCGCAGACATTGACTACGAAACCTTCATCCGCAGCGGCAGCCCCGATTTCGAAGGCGTCTGGCCGGATGACGAGTGGCAGCCGATAGCACTCAACTACACCTCCGGTACAACCGGTGATCCAAAGGGCGTGGTCGCTAGCCATCGTGGCACCTACCTCATGAGTCTGCTGCAGATGACCAACTGGCCGCTCACGCGGGCGCCTCGTTACCTGTGGACATTGCCGATGTTCCACGCCAACGGATGGTGTTTTACCTGGGCGATCACGGCTGTGGCCGGCACGCACGTCTGCCTGAGAAAAGTGTGCGCAGAGACGGTGTTCGATGCGATCGATAACCACGGTGTCGATCACTTCTGTGCGGCGCCGATTGTCATGGCCATGATTGCCAACGCCGAAGACCGCCCCGCGCTCAAGACGCCGGTTCGAGTGTTGACTGCTGGTTCTCCACCTCCGGCCAGCATACTCAACGCAGTTGTTTCACGAGGCTTCGACGTGGACCACGTGTACGGAATTACCGAAGTGTCCGGTACGCCGATCAGCTGCGTCTGGCAAGACGGCTGGGACGATTTAACGCCCGGTGAGCAAGGCGCTATGCGAGTACGCCAAGGGGCTCGTGCAGCCGCCTTCGAAGGTTTGATGGTGGCTGACGCCGATACGATGCGGCCAGTCGCAAAAGATGGCCAGACAACGGGTGAGCTGCTGCTCAGGGGCAACACCGTAATGATGGGTTATCTGAAGAATGACAGTGCAACCCGAAAAGCATTCGAAGGCGGTTGGTTTCATACGGGTGATGTCGCCGTCGTGCACCCTGACGGCTACGTCCAGATTACCGACCGGTGCAAAGACGTGATTATCTCCGGTGGGGAAAATATTTCGTCTGTAGAGATCGAGGAGGCGATCCACTGTCACCCGTCTGTTCTGTATGCCGCGGTAGTCGCTCAGCCGGATGACAAATGGGGTGAAGTACCGTGCGCGTTTGTCGAGCTGAAAACGGGTGTCGAGCCTCCCACCGAAGCAGAAATAATGGAGTTCTGCCAAGCACGTCTGGCTCGATTCAAATGTCCGCGCAGAGTGGTCTTTACGGTGTTGCCGAAAACCGCAACCGGGAAAATCCAAAAGTTTGTACTTCGTGAGCAGGCAGGCAGTCGCGATGCCATTGTCCGTTTGGCTTCGAATGGCTAGGTCGTAGTCGCTTCCATCACCTACTAAAAATAAGAATCGGAGCGTTATAAGTGAGCCTGAAAAAAATAACTGCAACGTTGGTGTCTGGCAGCATCGCCCTCAGTGGCCAGGCGTTTGCCGACTTTCTAAGTGATAGCAAAGCCACCTTGGGCATGAGGAGCTTCTACTTCAATAACGACAACCGCGATGGTGTCGCTGCCCTTTCAAAAACCGAAGAGTGGGCGCAGGGCTTCATGCTGGACTTCAAGTCGGGTTATACCGAGGGCGCCGTTGGTTTTGGTGTTGATGCCCTTGGGTTGCTGGGCGTCACCCTGGACAGTGGCAAGGGACGTCACGTTGGCAGCTCGATGATTCCCTCGGACAGTGACAACCGCGCCGTCGACGAGTGGAGCCGGCTGGGACTGACCGGTAAGGTCAAAATGTCCAGGACCGAACTGCGCTACGGCACCTTGATTCCGAAACTTCCGATTCTGGTCGCCAACGATGGACGGGTGCTTCCACAAACCTTCGAGGGCGGCCAGATGACTTCGAGCGAGTTCAAGGACTTGACCCTGACGGGTGGGCGAATTGAACGGGCAACCGGTCGTGCCTCAACGGATCAGACGGGGCTCGCCGCTATGGGCGGTACGCGTGAAAGCAACCAGTTCGCCTTCGCCGGGGGTGACTGGAAAGTCACCAAGGACCTGACGGCTCAGTACTACTATGCCCAGCTCGAAAGCTACTATAACCAACAGTTTTTCGGACTGACTCACACCCTCGCGTTCTCGGACAGTCAATCGTTGAAAACCGACCTGCGTTACTTCAGGACTGACGCGTCAGGTGAAAACAGTTCCGGTACATCGGGCTACCGAATCAGCGGTTACACCAAAAACGGAGATGGCGTTATCGACAATCGTCTCTGGAGTGCTGCATTGATCTACAGCATCGGCGCTCATGCGATGACGGCGGGTTACCAAAGCGTCTCGGACGGTAGCAGCTTCACCCAGCTCAATCAGGGTGGCCTGATAGATAAAGGCGCAGCAGGCAGCTCCTTATACCTGCACACAGATCGTCTGATCCAGAGTTTCACCCGTGCAGGGGAGCGCACAGTATTCGGTCAGTATGCCTATGACTTTGCCGCCCTGGGTGTCCCGGGCCTGAAAGCCTCGGTCATGTACCTCTGCGGTGACAACATCAAGACGAGATCCGGTGACGATCAGAAAGAATGGGAGAGGGATATCTTTCTGGACTACGTCATTCAGTCGGGAGCGCTCAAAGGGGTTGGCTTCGGCTGGCGGAACGGTAAATCCAATAGCGAAGCCGCCCGTGACCAGGACCATAACCGGGTGTTTGTCAGCTACAGCATTGCGCTGCTCTAAGGGCGCAGCATCGCCATCCTCGGCCCGGCGCCCCCGTGGCAACGCGCTTGCGAGCAGGTCAGGCAACAAAAGCATTAATGCGCTAGAGCGCGACAGCCAGGCTGACGTAGGATGGCGTCAGCGTTTCACTCCGTGACTTTCCTCGAATAAGGTACGAAACCATGCGGCTTATGATCCTGCTGATCGGTGCACTACTGAACTTCCACGTGTTGGCGCAGGAGTCAGCCCAATCAAAAGCTCTGGATCAACCCAAAGATCTAAACCAGCCCGCGATGAAGTGGACCCTGCTGGATCAGAACGAGAAGGCGTATACCTTGAACGACAGCGCTCAGGTGCTGTTGATAGCGCGCAGTATGTCGGCCGCCAAGTTAGTGGATGCGGCGATGGAGGGTCACCCGGAGGGCTATCTGGAAGCGCGCCACATTGTGTACCTGGCGGATATCGAGAAGATGCCTTCTATGATCAAACTGGTGGCAGTACCGGCCATGCGTTCGGCCAAATACAGAATTATGCTCGACCAGGACGGCAGGGTTGCCACCCGCTATGGCGGCGACCGGGACACCGTTCAGTGGCTCGCCTTGAACAATGGCGCGGTCGTCAATGAGCAGCGTTTTGCCGACGCCGAAAAGTTGAAACAAGCAATCGCCGAGCAGGCCAAGTAGGCCCTACAGCCTTGCGCCACGTTGTCGCACCGCTTTCTCGAAGATCATCCGCATATACCAGGTGATCATTCGCGAGGGCCCGAAAACTTCTCGCAAATGGCTTTCGGCGCTCGTTAGATGAGCCTCTAGCTGTTCGCGGACTTTTTGCTCGCCGTAAAGCGCAATGAACGTCGACTTGCCCTCGTCCTTGCCCTGGTCCTTATTGCTGTCCGGACAACGATCCAAAAGGTCATCATGCATTTGGAACGCCTGACCCAGCTCAACGGCAAAGTCCTGCAAGATCGGGCGTGTGTGAGCTTTGGCACCACTGATCAGCCAGGCCATGTCCATGATCGCGCTAAACAGTACCCCCGTCTTGAGGTTGTTGGTCAGTGCAATTTCCTCGGGGGGGCGATTTTTCTGCCCGTCACGCAGATCCTTGAACTGACCCTTGACCAGACCCTGCATGCCAACGGTATTGGCCATGACCTCCACCAATTGCATGCGGATTGCGGGTGCCAGATCGGTAATCCCGGCGGCCACCCCGAATGCGCGGCTGAGGAGGGCAACGGCGGCAAGAATCGCTACGTCTTCGCCAAACTTCAGGTGCACGGTCGGCTGCCCACGGCGCAATCGGGCGTTGTCCATGCACGGCATGTCGTCCAGAACCAGTGACGCTGCGTGGATCAATTCCACGGCGCAGCCCAATTCCAGTGCCTGATCACCACCGTGCCCCAAGCCTTGTGCAGCCAGTATCAACAGAATCGGCCGCATCCGCTTGCCGGGCGCCAGCGTGGAGTCACGCATGGCCAGCGCGACAAGGTCGCGCTCGTCGCTGCTGCTCGGCAGCAGTTGGTCCAGACGCTGCTCAATAGCCGCGCGCACATCTTCCAAACGTTCGCTAAACCCATATTCGACGGTTGCGTCAGGCTCGATGGTCATCGGTCTTGACCTTTGCTTTAAGGGCAGTTGTGAAGGGTGATCTGCTTTCTGGTGGTTCACGTGATGGGCCTCAAACTCTGAACCACTTTGAATAACCAGTGCCTCAATTATCAGTCAGCGTTGCACACAAGTTGTACGATCGGCCTAAGCTTGTATAACGCCACTCAACAAAATGACCACGCGCGCCGCGAAATGATTCAACCGAATTGGAGCTTTCATGACCGAGCATCCCTTAAGTCGGAGAAAGGATGATCATCTCAATATCGTGCTGGACGGCCGTGGTGTGAGCCATAACCCACGACAGGGTGGCGGCAACGGGCTGGATGCCTTTCAGTTCGAGCATTGCGCGTTGCCCGAGCTGAATCTGAACGACATTGACCTTGCCAGCGCGCTGGTCGGGATCCCCCTCAGAGCGCCCTTGCTGATCAGTTCAATGACCGGCGGGGCGCAGCGTTCTTCGGCCATTAACCGCCATCTGGCTGAGGCCGCCCAGGAGCTTGGCATCGCCATGGGCGTAGGTTCGCAGCGCGTCGGTCTGCGCAGTGGCAACGATCAGGGCTTGACCCGTGAGCTGCGGCGGCTGGCGCCCGATATCCCGTTACTAGGAAATATCGGCGCGGCACAGTTATTGGAAAAGGATGGCCAGGAGTTGGCGCGCCGCGCCGTGGAGACTTTGCAGGCCAACGCTTTGATCATTCATCTGAACCCGTTGCAGGAAGCCGTTCAGGCCGAAGGTGATCGGGATTGGCGAGGCGTGCTGGATGCCATCGGGCTGACGGTGCAAAGTCTCGGCGTGCCGGTGATCGTCAAGGAGGTCGGGGCGGGTATATCGGCATCGGTGGCGGTGGCCCTGGCTGGAGTCGGGGTCAGCGTGATCGATGTGGCAGGCAGCGGCGGCACCAGTTGGGCAGCGGTAGAGGCTGAACGCGCCAGCAGCCCCGCTGATCACGAGGTGGCAATGGCGTTTGCCGATTGGGGTATAGCGACGTCCACCAGCCTGATCAGCGTGCGTGAGGCATTGCCCGGCATGACGGTGATTGCATCCGGCGGCATTCGCAACGGCGTGGATGTGGCCAAGGCGCTGTGTCTGGGGGCCGACCTGGTAGGGCAGGCGGCCGGAGTGCTGCGCGATGCGACGGTGTCGACAGCGTCGGTCATCGAGCATTTCGACATCGTCATCAAGCAGCTGCGCATTGCCTGTTTCTGCACCGGTTCCGGAGATCTGGCGGCATTGCGTCAAGCCAGATTACTGCCATCGGTTCATCGCCCATGAGCCATTTCGGCGTGGTGACCCCGGCGTTCCATAGCCACTTCCAGGCCTTTCAGGCGCTGGCGGTAGAGCTATTGAATCGTGGGCATCAGGTCACGTTCTTCCAGCAGGCCGACGCGCGCCGTTGGCTGGGTGATCCGCGCATCGGTTTTCATGCGATGGCTGCTAGCAGCCATCCACCGGGGAGCCTGGACGCTGTGTTGCAGCGCGCGGCCAGCTCTAATAACCCGCTGACCTTGCGGCGGGTTATTGCCGATATGTGTTCAACCACAAACATGCTTTGTAATGAATTACCCGCGGCGCTGGCTTACGAGCAGGTCGATGCACTGCTCTGCGATCAGATGGAAGCTGCCGGTGGGCTGGTCGCCGAGGCCTTGGGGCTACCTTATGTCTCGGTGGCTTGCGCGTTGCCGGTCAACCGCGAGCCAGGCTTGCCGCTGCCGGTGATGCCGTTTGCCTACGGTCGCGACGAACGTAGCCTACGCATGTACGCCGGTAGCCAGCAGGTCTACGATTGGCTGATGCGACCGCTCAGAGACGTATTGCGGGGTGCATGTCGACGGCTTGCCATCGTGCCTCGCGATGCGCTGCATGAATGCCTTTCTCCGCTTGCCCACATCAGTCAGACCCTTGCGGGATTTGATTTTCCCCGTTTGCAGCAGCCCGCGCATTTCCACGCAGTCGGACCGTTGCGCCTGCCTTTTTCGGGTACGGGGCAACCTTCGCCAGGCAATGAAACCTTCGAGTGGCAGATTGATAAAAATCGACCCTTTGTCTTCGCCAGCCTGGGTACCTTGCAGGGCGGGCGCCTGGGTATGTTCCGGCGGATTGCAAAGGCTTGCCGTCGCCTGGATGCGCAATTGTTGGTCGCCCATTGCGGCAGGCTTGATCCGGTTCAGGAACGCATGCTTCTCGACAGTGGCGCGACCTGGGTCACTGCGTTCGCCCCCCAGCAAGCGGTGCTTGAACACGCCGATGTAGTCGTGACCCATGGAGGACTCAACACCGTGATGGATGCCATAGCCACCACTACGCCGATGCTCGTCATGCCCATCGGTTTTGACCAGCCGGGGGTGGCTGCGCGTGTCAGCTACCGAGACCTGGGCCTGAAGCTGAACCGCTGGGCGAGCGCCGCCACCATTGCTGATGGGCTGGCCCGGCTGCTTGTTCTGCCACGAGAGCCCTTGCAGCGGATGGCGGCTGAGTTGCAGCGCGCCGGTGGCGCCAGCAAAGCGGCGGACATCGTTGAGGCGGCGGTGCGTAGCGGCGAACCCGTGCTGACGCAGGCGGTGGCATGAACTATGACCTGATCCTCGCCGGTGGTGGGCTGGCCAATGGGCTGATCGCCTGGCGGCTCAAGCAGTTGCGCCCTGAGTTACAGGTGCTGTGCGTTGAAGAGCAGGCCCGGATCGGTGGTAACCATACCTGGTCCTTTCACGACTCGGACTTGACGGCCGAGCAGCATCAGTGGATCAGGCCCTTGGTGGTGCAAACCTGGCCTGCCTACGAGGTGCATTTCCCGGGGCGTTCGCGACGGCTGAACAGCGGTTATGCCAGCATCACCTCCGAACGCTTTGCCCAAGTGATCGAACCCGCGCTCAGTGAGGAGGGGCGGGCAGGGTTGCGTGTGTCACAGCGGATCGAACAGATCACCCCGACTTCGCTGTTGCTGGAGGACGGCGAACAGCTGTGGGCCAAGGCCGTCATCGACGGGCGTGGCGTCCAGCACAGCGAACATCTGGTGCTGGGCCAACAGGCGTTCCTGGGTCAGGTGCTGCAGCTACAGGCCCCTCATGGACTGGACGTGCCGATCATCATGGACGCCCGGGTGGCTCAAGGGCAGGGCTATCGTTTCGTCTACGTCTTGCCCTTTTCAGCCGACACGGTGCTGGTGGAGGACACCCACTACGTTGACCGCCAGAGCTTTTCTTCAGAACAACTGCGCCAGCATGTCCGTGATTATGTGCAAGATCGCGGATGGATCATTGCCCGCTGCCTTCGCGAAGAGCAAGGCGTGTTGCCGATCACCCTGGCAGGCGACTTTTCCGGCTTCTGGCGCGAGGCGCCCGGCCAGCCGCGTTCCGGTTTGCGGGCCGGTCTTTGCCATTGCACAACAGGTTATTCGTTGCCCCAGGCGGTGCAACTGGCGGACTGGGTCGCCCGCCAGCAGAACCTGCAGGCGGACACCTTATACCTTGGCATTCGCGCATGCGCTGAACAGGCGTGGCGGCGCCAGGGGTTTTACCGTTTGCTTAATCGCATGCTGTTCCTGGCGGGCAAACCCCACGACCGCTGGCGGGTGATGCAACGTTTTTATGGTCTGCCCGAGGGGCTGATCAGGCGTTTCTATTCGGGCGACAGCACCCTGCAGGACAAGCTTAGAGTGCTGATCGGCAAGCCGCCTGTTCCCATCAATGAGGCCCTGCACGCGGCACGTCGCTGCCTGCCTCGGCATTACAAGGATCAAGCATGACCCAGGGGAAAAGCGCGATTGTGATTGGCGCAGGCTTTGGTGGCCTGGCACTGGCGATCCGGCTGCAGGCGGCGGGCGTGCAAACCACCTTGCTGGAAAAACGCGACAAGCCCGGCGGCCGCGCCTATGTGTATCACGACGAGGGATTCACTTTCGATGCCGGGCCGACGGTGATTACCGATCCCACCGCCATCGAGGAATTGTTCACAGCGGCCGGCAGATCCATGCGTGACTACGTCGAGATGCTGCCGGTCTCGCCGTTCTATCGCTTGTGCTGGGAGGACGGTACGCAGTTTGACTATGCCAACGATCAGGCCGAGCTGGACCGCAATATCTCCAGGCTCAACCCCAAGGATGTTGAAGGCTACCAGCGGTTTCTGGCGTACTCCAAGGCGGTTTTTCGCGAGGGTTATCTCAAGCTGGGCGCCGTGCCGTTTTTGTCGTTTCGGGACATGGTCAAGGCCGGGCCGCAGCTGGCTCGGCTGCAGGCGTGGCGCAGTGTCTACTCGATGGTTTCTGAATTTATCGAAGACGAAAAACTGCGCCAGGCGTTTTCGTTTCACTCCCTGCTGGTGGGCGGCAATCCGTTTTCCACCTCATCGATCTACACCTTGATCCATGCACTGGAACGCGAATGGGGCGTGTGGTTTCCCAAGGGAGGGACGGGGGCGCTAGTGCAGGGGCTGGTGAGGTTTTTCGAAGACCTCGGCGGGCGTCTCGAGCTCAATGCCGACGTCGCCAGCATCGAGGTGCAAGCGGGCAGGGCCAGCGGCGTGCGCTTGAAAAACGGTCGCTTGCTGAATGCCGACTGCGTCGCTTCCAATGCGGACGTGGTGCATACCTATGAGCAACTTCTGGGCGGCCATGCCCGTGGCATCAAGGAAAGCGCGCGCCTCAAAGGCAAGCGTTTCAGCAACTCGCTGTTCGTCATCCATTTCGGCCTCAAGCGGCCGCAACCTCAGCTTCGACACCACACGGTCTGCTTCGGGCCGCGCTACCGGTCATTGATTCAAGAAATATTCAATGGCGCTGAGCTGGCTGAGGATTTCTCGCTCTACCTGCATGCGCCCTGCATCACGGATCCGAGTCTCGCCCCGCCGGGCTGCTCCAGCCACTACGTGCTCTCGCCGGTTCCTCATCTGGGTAACGCGCCTATCGACTGGGAGGTAGAGGGGCCACGCTACCGTGATCGGATTTTCGCGTATCTGGAAAAACACTACATGCCTGGCCTGCGGGAAGATTTGGTGACCAGTCGGATTTTCAACCCGAATGATTTCCGCAGTGAGTTGAACGCACATTTGGGTTCGGCGTTTTCACTTGAACCTGTCCTTTGGCAGAGTGCCTGGTTCCGGCCCCATAACCGCGACGCGAGCCTTGGCAACGTTTACCTGGTGGGCGCGGGCACTCACCCCGGTGCGGGCGTCCCCGGTGTCATCGGCTCGGCCAAGGCCACGGCAGGTTTGATGCTGGAGGATCTGCACTCATGAATCGCGATGCTAATCAGGACCAAGTCCTGCTGGAGCATGCCGAACGCAGCATTGCTGTGGGCTCGAAGAGCTTTGCCGCGGCCTCGCGCTTGTTCGACCCCTCGACCCGGGCCAGCGCCATGATGCTCTATGCGTGGTGCCGGCATTGCGATGACGTGATAGATGGTCAGGAGGCGGGGCATGCGGCGACCGTGTTGAACCAGTTTGACATTGAACGGCGCCTTGCCGAACTTACCGCTCAGACTCGGGCGGTGTACGCCGGGTTGCCTGTGCAGCACGAAGCCTTCGCTGCGTTCAGAGAGGTGGTGGTCAAACATCGCATTCAGGAGCGTTATGCCCTGGAGCACCTGGCGGGTTTTGCGATGGATGTACACCAGCGCCGCTATCAGAGCGTAAACGACACGTTGGACTACTGCTACCACGTGGCCGGGGTCGTCGGGCTGATGATGGCTCAGGTCATGGGCGTCAGCGACCAAAAGACATTGGACCGCGCCTGCGACCTGGGCATGGCGTTTCAATTGACCAACATTGCCCGGGATATCGTCGAAGACGCTGCCGTCGGCCGGTGCTATCTGCCACGAGACTGGCTGGATGAGCTTTCGATCCCCGAGGCGTCACTTGCCGACGATCAGCATCGGCCCGGTCTGGCCATCCTCGCGCAACGGCTGGTGCAGCTGGCCGAGCCTTTTTACGCCAGTGCCGAGGCGGGATTAAGGGCATTGCCGTGGCGCTCCGCGTGGGCGGTGGCGACTGCGTCGGGTGTCTATCGGCAAATTGGCATCAAGGTCTCAAGGCGGGGCGAGCATGCCTGGGATACGCGGGTGTCGACCTCGAAGGTCGACAAGTTGCGGCATGTGCTCGGGGGCCTGTGCCACGCCGTTACTGCTCGCGGGCGTCACTGGCCTGAGCGTCTGCCGAGCCTGTGGCAGCGCCCGGATCATTCTTGCGAAGAGGTCCGCCATGCAGATCGCGCAACTGAACCCGAAGCACCGCGGTAGGTGGGGCATAGAGAAAACCGAATGAGACACAGCGGTCCTTGCCCGACACGGCATGGTGCATCAAATGCGCTTGATACAGACGCTTGAGATAGCCGGTGCGGGGGACGTACTTCAATGGCCAGCGTTTGTGGACTAGCCCATCATGGGCCAGAAAGTACAGGAAACCGTAAGCCGTCATCCCGGCCCCTATCCATTCCAGCGGGTGCATGCCCTGGGTGCCAAGCGCGATCAGTACGATGGCGAACAGCGCAAATGCGATCGCGTACAGGTCGTTTTTCTCGAACCAGCCGGTGCGGGGCTCATGATGGGAGCGGTGCCAGCCCCAGCCCCAGCCGTGCATCACATATTTGTGGGCGAGAAACGCAAAACCCTCCATACCGATAAGGGTCGCGAAAAAAACCAGTGCGTTCGTCATGAGGCGGATCATCCGAGCAAAGACACAGCATCGGACTGCGCCGAGGCGGTGAACGTTCTAACATCTAACAACGCGATCTTGGCCCTGTTGAGCTGCTCAATCACCTCATTGGCGGTCATTCTCGACATATTCACCGTTCAGTGGCGCGCAGTTGTTTATACCTGACGAGAAGCGATGAGTGTCGTCCTTCAGCTTGGGCGCGATTCCAATGAGTAGACTATGGTTCAAGCGGCCGCGTTTTTTAACATGCGTGAAAAGCAAAACAAAAAAAGGATCGGTTATGCACTCATCCGCGATTTTTCGTGCGACTGCGACTGCGCCTGGTCGCTCGCTGCTTCTCTCACTGGGTCTGCTCGCTGCGGGTATCACCTCGGGCGCATGGGCTGAGGATTATCCCCACGCCAAGGAACCGATTGGCACGGTGGAGCAGATCTATGACGGCGCCATGCTCCCCGATCTGGCGGTCAGTACCTACCGCAACATCGACCGGCTTTTCCCCACCCATAGGATCAAGGCCGGCGATCACCCGTATGCACTGCCCAAATCAGACAAACAGTTGCCCAACGTTCGATTCACTGTCGGGGACAAAAAGTACGACCTGTATGACTTTGTCGCACTGGACAGCATTACGGCGATGCTCGTGCTCAAGGACGGCAAGATCGTGTTCGAGACCTATCAGCGTGGCAACACGGAGAAAACCCGATGGATGTCGATGTCGATAGCCAAATCCATCACCTCCACGCTGGCAGCTGCAGCGATCAAAGACGGCCTTATCAAGAGCCTTGACGCGCAAGTGGTGGATTACGTTCCCGAGCTCAAGGGCAGCGCCTACGAAGGCGTGACCGTGCGCGACGTGCTGATGATGTCTTCGGGCGTGAAGTGGAACGAAACCTACACCGATCCGGCGTCCGATCGTCGCGCGCTACTCAAAGCGCAGATTTCGCAGAAACCGCGTTCTGCCATGGCCTTGATGGCAGGTTTGCCGCGAGCGGCCGAGCCCGGCACGGCCAACACGTACAGCACTGGCGAAACGCAGGTACTCGGCGAGATCGTCCGTGGCGCTGTGAAGATGCCACTGGCCGATTATCTATCCCAGAAGATCTGGCAGCCGTTCGGTATGGAAAGTGATGCCCGGTGGTGGCTCGATTCGCCTGACGGCGTGGAAATCGGTGGCAGCGGTATCAGCGCCACGCTGCGTGACTATGGACGCTTCGGGCTGTTTTTCATGAACGGCGGCAAGATCAATGGCACCTCGATTCTGCCCGAAGGTTGGGTCAAGGAGGCGACGCTGCCGACCACCCTCAAAGGCGGTAAGACCCTGGACTACGGCTACATGTGGTGGACGGCGTGGACCGAGCCGTCGGTGAAAGACGGCGCCTATGCGGCGGTCGGTATCCAAGGCCAGAACATCTACCTCAACCCTGCCAATAACGTGGTGATTGTCACCTTCGGTGCCCAACCCAAGCCGGTTGACAAAGAGCCGATCGACCCGATGGTCTTCTTCGATGCCGTGGTAGCTGCGTTGAAGTAAATTCGCGCGTTGATGACGTCAACCTAGTCGTCGCGAGCCGATCGCCCGCGTAGCGGGGAGCCGTTGGCTGTATTTCGTCCTGACATCGCTGATCTGCGCCGGCTGGTAACCGGCAGCCACCAGGCTTTCGGGTAGCTTGCCGCCAACGCTACCGAACAGTTCACCGGTACCGGTATCGACCAGTACGACACGTCCCAGTATCGATAAGGTAGGCATTGATCGACGTCTTCAGCGGGTTGCGCGTTGCAGCATTGCGTCGATCTGCATTGGACTGATGCCTCTAAGCAGCGGATGTAGATCGAGAGGCAGCGTTCCGTCGCTCAGCGCGGAGATGCGGAACTTTCCCAGATTGAAGGCGTAGATGCCTGCGAAGTGAAAGGTGTTTAGATGAGGGAGCTGCCTGTCGTTCCCGAGGTCAGCGAATGACGCTGCGTAGGTCAGGGCTGCGGTTTTGAATTTAACGATAGAACCCCTTCCAGCCAGACGAGTCTGTTCCTGTACTACTTTCGGGAAAGCAGCCAATGTCAGCGCACCAAAGCCTTATTGTCCTAGCACGCGGAGGGTACGCCGCGCGAGGTGTGATTTACCTCATCATCGGTATCTTCGCATTGCTTGCGGCACAAGATTCGACAAAACCGAAAGATAGCCAGAAAAGCCTGGAAGCCTTATTGGGCCAGCCGTTTGGCTATTTTTTAGTGGGAATCGTCGTGGCGGGTTTGCTCGCATTTTCGGCTTGGCGTGTTCTGCAAGCTACCCGTGATGTCGACCACCATGGCAAAAATCTCAAGGGACTGATAATTCGCACCGGTCTTTTTGCGGGGGGATTGGTCAATGGTGCTCTGGCATTTTTTGCGTTAGGCCTACTTGTAAGCGGAGTGGGTAGCTCTGGCAACTCAGGAGAACAGAACACAGATTGGCTGGCGCATCTATTGTCCTGGAAGCATTCCAACCTATTGGTGTATCTGCTTGCTCTCATTCCGCTTGGCGTTGGAATTGCTCACATTTACAAGGGATGGAAGGCATCGTTTGAAAAGTATTTCGAGGCTGACGAAGACGTCATGCGGTACGTCCGCCCGGTGTCTCGGTTTGGCCTGATCGCACGTGGCGTCGTCTTTATAGAGATTGCATTGCTGTTGGCCTTTAGCGGCTCGGCCTATCAAGCCATGGATCCACCCGGTATGAAGGAAGCCCTCGACGCACTTCAGGGTTTGCCCGCTGGATGGTTGGTTTTGATGGTGATGGCCTTCGGATTGATTGCTTTCTCGGCATACAGCTTCTCTGAAGCCTTCTGGCGCAAGATAAATATGGAAGTACCCGGATTGTCGAAAGCGTAGTGCACCGTATCAACCAGGGCCATTATCGAATGCTGGATATCGTTGCTGTCTTTGTGAGTATCACGGCGGTTCTTGCCTTCCTCAATCGCCGTTATGTTGGGCTGCCGCCAGCGATTGGTGTCATGGGCATTGCGCTGGGCCTCTCTGTGCTGAATATGGCGTTGGATGCGATGGGTTTTCATGCACTCCACACGCTTGAGCAATCGTTGGTGGAATCGATCGATTTTTCCGAACTGCTCATGCAGGGGATGCTTTCCTTACTACTGTTCGCTGGAGCGTTGCACGTCGATCTTTCGCAGCTGCGTTCTTACCGGTGGCAGGTGGCTTCTCTGGCACTAGTAGGAACAACAGCCTCCACATTGTTGATTGGCTATGGGCTGTGGCTACTTCTGTCACTAACGTCTCTGGAACTTCCCCTTGCCTACTGCCTGGTATTCGGTGCCCTGATTTCTCCCACGGATCCCATAGCGGTCATGGGTATCCTGAAGTCCGCCGGGGCTCCCAAAAGCGTCGAACTGGTGATAGCGGGCGAATCACTGTTCAACGACGGAGTCAGTGTTGTGCTGTTTTCACTCATTGTGGCGATGATAGCCAGTGGCGAAGCACCGTCGGCGTTGGGCGCATCGAAGTTGCTTCTGACAGAGGCCGGTGGCGGCGTGCTTCTAGGCGCAGCCATTGGATATCTAGCCTATTTGATGCTGAAAAGCATCGACAGCTACCAGGAAGAAATCTTGATCACATTGGCTGCGGTGCTAGGTGGGTACGCGCTGGCGAACCATCTTCATGTGTCCGGCCCCCTGGCGATGGTAGTCATCGGGCTTATCGTCGGAAACCAGGGACGATCCTACGCAATGTCCGAGCAGACTGAAAAACATGTGGACATGTTCTGGGAACTGATAGACGAGATCTTGAACGCCGTTTTGTTCGTACTGATCGGCCTGGAGGTGGTTCTCATCCAGTTCTCGAACTCCTTGATCGTCACCGGGCTGGCGGTAATAGCACTTACCTTGCTGTCTCGATTGCTTACGGTAGGCGTTCCTATTGCTGCGCTTGGAAGACGCTTTCGTTTACCCAGCGGTTCATGGCGCGTTTTGACCTGGGGAGGTTTGCGAGGGGGCATATCGGTAGCCTTGGCGCTGTCACTGCCAGCCGGAGGCGCGCGGGATATTGTCGTTTCACTCACCTACATGGTGGTGATATTTTCAATTTTGATCCAAGGCATGTCTATCGCAAGCGTGGTTAAACGAGTCATCCCATGCGCGGACACCAAGTAACGTTAGTGGGTGCCGTCCGCTTAGGTTCGAGAGTGCTTGCGGGTTGAAAAAAGCGGGCGACAAAAAGGCGAATTGCAATTCTGTGATTTGCCGAACAGGTGCCGACAATTGCAAGTCGACACCTGATCGTCGAGGCTGCGCGCTAGCTGCCAGACGGCGCCGGCATCGGGATATCACCCAGCTGCAGCCCCAGCAGCGTCATGTATTCGTAGATGTGCTGGTAGCCCGATTGCGCTTCATAGCTAGGGCACGGGGATTGAAGTTCTCCGCAGAGCCGCAGCTCCATGTTTGCGCCGCCCATGCCCCATTGCGTGTAGTTGGAGTTATTACGGGTGACGGTATCGATATTGGAGCAAACCAGTCCCTTCATTTTTTCATCGATGACATTGGTCGGCTCATAAAGCGTCAAGGAGAAGTCGAGAGAGGTTGCGCACCAGGCCATCGGAACGACATCCAGCGTGTTGTAGATGCGTAGCGCATTGCCGGCCATTTGCTTATTGAAATAACTTGCAAAAACACCGTCGCCGGCCGTTGGTGCAGCAATTGTTTCGCAACGGAAATTAAAGTTCGAGAATTTATCTTTCAAATAAAGCGCAAGAACCGACATCAAGGCACCGCCGAGGCTATGCCCGACCAACCGGATCGTTGCCCCACTGCGCTGTTCCGCCAGAAAATCGCAAAGTGTGCCCTGGAAACCGATTGTCGATTCCTGACCCAATATCGCCTTTACACCGTCCGCAGTTCCCTGCGCCAGGTGTGCCGGCACCGGGCAGTTCTTGATGAGGCTCTGCAGCGGCACCATTGAAGAAATATCAAGATCATCTATCTGATCCTTGACCGAATCGGCGAGGGTTCCACTCGTCACCACCACAATGTCGTTTTTGTCCTGCCCGCCGACCAACACCACCGTGATGTGGGCCACATGTTCGCCATCCGGGACCAGGGCGGGTCCCCAGGCTACGTCATAGCCGCCGCCAAACTTGGAGCCGTTAAGGCGCGTAAGAATGTTGTCTTTGACCTGGGTCGGCGAAGGCTTCTTCATGTTTTTCCAATCCGGCGAAGCCAACGCCGCATTGTTCACCACGTACGCGTGGGTAAGATTGATTTGTCTTTGTTCAATTGAGTCTAGCGAAGTCATGACTGCTCCTTGTCTCAGATAATTCAACGGGACCAACGAAAACTCACGCTGCCGTCGATCCTTCTTGGCCAGCAAGACCGAGTGTAGTCGCAGTTTTGGAAGCGACAACTTAATACGCAGCCTTAGCACTTCGAACGGTCCTTGATCCGCAAATCCGGAACCGAGGATGAGGTGCAGATGGTCTTGATATCACCGAACCAGTGCCCTGCGTATTCAATGCGAGGAGGAGCGACCGAGAAGCGAACACCCCGCCTCGGATCAGCACAAACGCCGTAAGGCACTTGCCAATGCCCTGACGTTAACGTAAAGATGGCAACAAAGCGCTGAACTCAGAAGGGCGCAGGGCGGACCGATCCGGAGCGCTTGCTGATGCTGATAAAAACAACTCATCCCAAACTTCATCGCGAAGCACGGCTGGCCCGGGAAAAGCTGCACCTCGAAGGCACCGTCCCCGATGGCGTATTGCGTGCGGAAATCGATGCGTCGTGGCGGCGCAGCCTCAGCCATGGCGTGCATTTCAATGCCAAGCAAGAACTGGCGTTGGAGTCGAACGCCAGCCTTGATGTGCTGCTGGAGAGCAATCGCTTGTTGATCGATGCGGCGATGCCGGCCATCGATTATCTGGCCGAACGCCAGGGCAAGGAAGGGCTCATCATCCTCGCCAATTCCGACGCCACCATCCTTGCAGCCGAAGGGCACGCCGACCGTTTCAAAGGCAGTGGCCTGCAAGACATCACGCTGGGGGCTTGCTGGAGCGAAGCGGTGCGCGGCACCAACGCCCTGGGTACCGCACTGGTGGAAGCCCGACCGACGATGATCGATTGCGGCGAACATTACCTTGACCGTCTGACTGATTTTTCCTGCACCTCGGTGCCTATCCATTGCCCGCAGGGCGACATCCTCGGCGTCCTTGACCTGACCCGCGAAGGCCCGCTCGGCCGTGTTCACGACAGCACCGCGTTGCTGACCATGGCCGTCAGCCAGATCGAAAGTCGCGTGTTCAATGCCTGTTACCCGGACCAGATCGTTCTCGCCTTCCACAGCCGTCGACAGTACCTCGAATCCCCTTGGCAGGGCTTGCTCGCGGTGAGTCTCGGGGGTCAGATTCTCGCGGTCAGCGCCCAGGCGTGTCAGTTGCTTCACGCCGAGCGTTCGGCGCTCGTGGGGCGGCGCTGTGAAGATTTTCTGGGTGTCGATGGCCTGCAGCTGTTATCGCGTCTGCACCAGGGCGGCGTCGGCAGCCTGCAAACCGCCAAGGGTGAATTTTTCTACAAAGCCCTGCGCGCACCGCAGCGCTCGATCAACGTCAGCACGGTATCGCGCACCCCAGCTAAAAGCGCTAAACCACAACCCGATCTCGAATCCCTGGCCGGCAACAATGCCCGTTATGCCCGGGCGCTGCGCATGGCTCGCCAGGGTCTGGCCAATGAATTACCGGTGTTGCTGCAGGGTGAAACGGGCACCGGTAAGGAAGTCATCGCCCGAGCGTTGCATACGGCTGGAGCGCGCTGCGACAAACCTTTCGTGGCGGTGAACTGCGCGGCAATCCCTGAAGGCCTGATCGAGTCGGAGCTGTTTGGCTATCGCGAGGGTGCCTTTACCGGGTCGCGCCGGGGCGGCATGGTCGGGCGTCTGCAGCAGGCCCATGGCGGCACGTTGTTTCTGGATGAAATCGGCGACATGCCGCTGGCCTTGCAGGCCCGTTTACTCAGGGTATTGCAAGACCGCAAAGTCGCGCCGCTGGGCGCTGGCGAAGAGCAAGACATCGACATCGCGCTGATCTGCGCCACGCATCGCGACCTCAAGCGTCTGGTGGAAGACAAACACTTTCGCGAGGATCTGTTCTACCGAATCAACGGCATCAGCGTGATGCTCCCGGCCCTGCGCGAGCGCGACGACTTCACTGGCCTGGTCGACCGGTTGCTGGCCAAGCTCGATGCGCCGACGGTAGTCCTGCATGACGATTTGAACCGGTTGCTCGGCGGCTATCACTGGCCGGGCAACATCCGCCAGCTGGAAATGGTCCTGCGCACCGCGCTGGCCATGCGTGAATCGGGGGAGACTGTGTTAACCCTCGACCATTTGCCCGACAGCACGCTCGATGAGCTCACCGCCGGCGAGCGCCCTCCAAGTGGCAGTATTCGAGAGCATGAACTGGAATTGATTCGTCAGTCCCTGGACACGCACCAAGGTAATGTATCGGCCGCCGCCGAAGCCCTGGGCATCAGCCGCGCGACCCTGTATCGCAAGCTTAAACAGCTGCGCTCGTGATGCTGCGTTTGATCGTTCGGCTGATCGACAGCCAGAACCCTGCGGCCCAGCAAGCGGCGTTGCGCTGGCTCTACGGCTTCGTGCGTCCGCACCGGCTGGCGATTGCCGGGCTGCTCGGGCTGTCGGCCTGCGCCTCGGCGTTGGTATTGGTGCAACCTTGGCTGACCAAGCTGCTGATCGACGATGGTCTGTTGGCGCGCAACTTTACGATGCTGGTGCTGATCGCCGGGTTGATGATGGCCGCCGGGTTGCTGGGCACGGCACTGTCGGGCGTGAATCGATATCTGCACACGCGATTGTCCGGACGGATTCTGTTTGCCCTGCGCGATGACCTTTATCGGCATTTGCAGACGCTCTCGCCGGGTTTCTACGGCCAGCGGCGAATCGGCGATCTGATGTCGCGCCTCGATGGTGATGTCGCGGAGATCCAGCGTTTCGCCGTGGACTCGCTGTTCTCCGCGGTGTCGAGCGTGATCGGTCTGGTGGTCGCCGTGGCGATGCTGGTGACCTTGTCGTGGAAACTCTCGTTGCTGGCCCTGGTACTGATTCCGATCGACGTGCTCTGGCTACGCTGGATGCGCCGTAAGGTCGAGCGCGATGTCCGGCAGTTGCGCGAGCGTTCGGCGGACATGTCCTCATTCATGGTCGAGACCTTGCCGGTGATGAAATTCATCCAGTCCGCCGGCCAGCAACGGCGCGAAGCACGGCGCCTGGAAACGTTGGGCCAGGGGTACATGAGCCAGCTCTTGCGCTTGCAAGTGACCGAGTTCTTCACACAGGCGGTGCCCGGCACCCTGACGTCGTTGTCGCGGGCCTGTGTATTTTTGATTGGCGGTTACTGGGTGGTGCAAGGGACTTGGCAGTTGGGCGCGCTGATCGCGTTTTCGACCTATCTGGGAATGGCGGTGGGCCCGGTCCAGAGCCTGCTGGGGCTCTATGTCGCGGTTCAGCGGATGACCGTGAGCCTTGGGCGGGTCATGGAACTGCGCGGTGAAGAGCCAACCGTCCTCACTCCGGTTACACCCCAACCGATGCCGGTTTCTGGCGATTTGCGTTTCGACAACGTGCACTTCAGCCATCCCGGCCGCGCGACGACCCTGCGTGGCGTAGAAGCGCAAATTCCCTACGGTTTGAAAGTCGCCTTGAGCGGCGGCTCCGGTGTCGGTAAATCAACCCTGATCGATCTGCTGCAACGGCACCATGATCCGCAATCCGGCCGGGTTTTGCTGGGGGAGGTCGATCTGCGGGAACTGGACCTGTTCCAGCTGCGTCGGCGCATTGCCGTGGTCAGTCAGGACATCGTGCTGTTTCGCGGCAGCCTTGCGGACAACCTGGCCTATGCCGTCCCGGACGCCAGCCGCCAGGCCATCGCCGAAGTGGCGCGGCTGGCTCAGCTCGATAGCCTCATCGAGTCACTGCCCGAAGGCCTCGACAGCCCTTTGGGCGAGCGTGGCCAGCAATTGTCCGGCGGACAGAAACAGCGCATCGCCATCGCCAGGGCGCTGTTGCAGGATACGTTGATCCTGGTGCTGGACGAAGCGACGTCGGCGGTCGACGAAGCCACCGAGCGCGAAGTGATCGAGGCCATCGACCGGCTGTTCGCCGGGCGCACGCGGATTCTGATCAGCCATCGTCCGTCGACCCTGGCCGATGCCGATCTGCGCTTTGAACTGCTGGATGGCGTGCTCACGTCAAAATCGGTGCAGCATGAAACCTGAGCTGCGGATTGGGGTGGTGGACAGCGGTCATTCAGCCGCGCAACGAGTGCGGGTGATTGCCGGTCGACGGTTCTCGCTGCTGGAGGATGGACTGGCCGAAAGCGATTTACGCGACGATCCGCTGGGTCATGGCAGCGCGGTAATCGAGGCCATCGGCCGACGAGCGCCGGCGGCGGTTTTTTGCATCGCCCAGGTGTTCGACCAGCGAGGCATCACCAGCGCCTTGCAGATCGCTGCCGCTATCGATTGGCTGGTGGCGCAGGACGTGCGAGTGATCAACCTGAGCCTCGGTCTTCGGCAGGATCGCAGCCTGTTGCGTGAGGCCTGTGCCGCGGCGGTGGCGCGGGGTGTTTTGCTGTGTGCGTCCAGCCCGGCCCAAGGCGAAGGGGTGTTCCCAGCGAATTATCCGCAAGTGCTACGGGTGACCGGCGATGCGCGTTGTACCGAACAGCAATGGTCGTGGCTCGACAGCGCCCAGGCAGATTTCGCCGCGTGTGTGCACGGCACCCACCCGGGGCAGTCGGGTGCAAGCCTGGGCTGTGCGGCATTGAGCGGACACATTGCGAGTTTTCTCGTTGAAAATCCCGAGGCGAGCAACGCGCAAATTGTCGAATGGCTGCAAAGAAACGCCTGTTATCACGGCCCTGAACGGCGCGTCGGCCCATGAAGCCGATTGTGATTCTCGGCGCGGGGCCTGCGGGGGCTGCGGTGGGCCTGGGGCTGCGGCGGCTCGGCTACCCTGTAACGCTGGTCAGCGAGTGGCGGCGCTTCGCGGCGCTGGAAGGGGTTTCGGCACGGGTGCTGGATGCGTTGCGGGGCGCGGGGCTGCATCAGGCGTTGACGGACGCGGCGCAGCCTTCCCAACGGCAGGTGTCCTGGAACGGTCAGCGGCATGCGCAGAACATTGAGTTTTTGCTGGACCGTCCGAGCTTCGATCGAGGCTTGCGCGAGGATCTGCGGCTGGCCGGCGTCGAGTTGATCGAAGGCCGAGTGCTGACGGTGCAGTCACACGCTTCGGGGCATCGAATCGAACTGCAAGGGCGCGAAGCGCTGCTCGCGGATTTTCTGGTGGACGCTCGCGGACGTCAGGCACCGGCCCTTGGCAAAGGGCTGCGGGGGCCGGAGACGGTCAGTTTGCTCAATCGCTGGCGAGGCGCGCCGGGTATCACCGCCAGTGCTGTTGAAAGCCTTGGGGACGGCTGGGCCTGGATGGCGCGTCGGGCTGACGGCCAGTGTTACTGGCAATGGACGGTGGACGTGGCCAGTGCCGGGTTGCCGGGTAAGGCGCTGCTGCTCGATCACTGCCGTCAGCGCCGCCAGGATTCGCCATTGGCCCGGGAGTTTTTCGGGAGTGAACCGGAAACCGGACTGCATTTGCATGCCCGCAGCAGCACGGCGATTTTGTGTCCCCACGTCTGTGGCGATAACTGGATTCGGATAGGGGACGCGGCCATGGCGGTCGATCCACTGTCGGGTAATGGCATTTTTCAGTCGTTGTCTTCGGCGTTGCAGGCGCCTGCGGTGGTCAACACGCTGTTGCGCAAACCTGAGCGGGCGTTGCTGGCGCAGCGTTTTCATCAGCGGCGGGTCGAGCAGCTGTTTTTGCGTTTTGCGCGCATCGGCCGGGATTTTTATGCCGATGAGCAGCGTTGGCCGGACCAGCCGTTCTGGCTGGCGCGGCGTCAGTGGCCGGATGCTGAAGTCGCCCACGCCGAGGTGGATTACGCCACGTTGAGGGTTGAGCGGGCACCGGTATTGCGCGATGGCTTCGTGGAGGAGGCCGAGGTGGTGATCACGGCGGATCAGCCGCTCGGTATCTGGCATCTGCAAGGCGTGGAGTTGGCACCCTTGGTGCGACGGTTGCGCAGCGAGCCAGCCGAGCGTGTGTTGGAGGGGTTGACGGTGGAGCAGGGGAGGATGGTTCGGAGCTGGTTGTCGGGGCAGGGGTTCAAGCCCTGACATTGGGCTGCCTGGGCTGGCCTATCGCGAGCAAGCTCGCTCCCACAATGGTTTTGCGTCGACCGAATATCCACTGTGGGAGCGAGCCTGCTCGCGATAGCGGTCTAAAGAACGCCGCCAATCACAACTTGATCAACACCGACTTCAACTCGGTGTAATGCTCGATCGCCGCATACCCCATTTCACGCCCGACCCCCGACATCTTGTAGCCGCCAAACGGCAATGCCGGGTCCAGGGCGCTGTGGCAGTTGACCCACACCGAGCCCGACTTGATCCGCGGAATCATCCGGTGCACCGCCGCCAAGTCATTCGACCAGATACTCGCCCCAAGGCCATAAGGGCTGTCATTGGCCAGACGCAACGCATCGGCTTCGTCATCGAACGGAATCGCCACCAGCACCGGGCCGAAGATTTCCTCTTGTACCAATGAATGCCGCTGATCGACATCCACAATCACCGTGGGCTTGACGAAGAAGCCCGGCCCGAATTGCTCACCGCCGCAAGCGATGGTCGCGCCGCTTTCCCGACCTTTTTCGATGTAACCATAAACCCGCTCCTGTTGACGCGCGGAAATCAGCGGGCCCATTGCGACACTGGGGTCCAGGCCATTGCCCAGTTTCATCGCATTGGCGATGTCGGCGATGTCCGCCACCACATTGTCGAAATGCTTGCGTTGCACATACAGCCGGGACCCGGCGCAGCAGACCTGGCCCTGGTTGAAGAAGATCGCGCTGGCGGCGCCCGCTGCGGCGGTCTTCAGGTCGGCGTCGGCCATCACAATGGTTGGGGATTTGCCGCCCAGCTCCAAGGTGACCCGGGTCATGGATTCCATGGCGATCTTGCCGATCTGCTTGCCCACGGCGGTGGAGCCGGTGAACGTCAGCTTGTCCACCAACGGGTTATGAGTCAGGGCGGAGCCCGCCGTGACACCGGTGCCGGTGACCACATTGAACACGCCTTCGGGGTAACCGGCTTCCAGCACCAGTTCGGCGAGCTTCAGCGCGGTCAACGGTGTTTCGTCGGCAGGTTTGAGCACGACGGTGCAACCGGTGGCCAGGGCCGGACCGAGTTTCCAGCAAGCCAGCAGCAGCGGGAAATTCCAGGCGACGATGGCCCCAACCACGCCCACCGCTTCGCGACGAATGAAACTGTGAAATTGATCGTTGGGCATCAGCGGCAGCGACACGTCAACGCTGGAACCTTCGATCTTGGTGGCCCAACCGGCCATGTAGCGCAGGAAATCGATAGACAGCTGCACGTCCATCACTTGCGCCACCGCCGCGCTCTTACCGTTGTTCAGGCATTCGAGTTGCGCCAGCAGTTCGGCGTCGCGCTGCATCAGATCGGCGAGTTTCCACAGCAGGTTCTGCCGTTCCCGAGGGCGGGTGCGGGTCCAGGCCGAATCGTCGAACGCCTGACGGGCGGCGAGCACTGCACGGTCGACATCCTCGGGCGTGGCCCGTGGCACCACGCATAACACTTCGCCCGTGGCCGGGTTGTGCAGGGGCATGGTCTGGCCGTCCGCGGCCTCGACCCAGTCGCCGCCGATGAGCATGCGTGGGGCGCGTTGGACGAAGGCCGAGGTGGCGGGAAGCAGATTAGGCAGGGGCATGATGAGACCTCTTGTTGTGCGTGAGAACGTGGATCTCTCCAAGGTTGGCAATGGCTGTGCCAAGTACCGGGAACGGGCCAAGGCCCTTTGTTGGCGGGGGTTGAGCGATAAAAGGCGAAAATGGCACCCAGTGGTTTTGTCGCAAATCGCGACAACGCTGAGACGGCGAGCCATTGCGTTTGTACTTGAACATTGCCGCTGGCCATGAAGTATTCCAGCCGGGGGCACCTATGCTTGTCTCAGACTGCAACGGCTGTCGCGATATAAGACGCAGGTCATCTCGTTCTGATGCGTAGAAAAGCCAAGATATTCCTATAACTCATTGATTTTAATGCCGTTCGTTAAGCTGGCACGCTCCGTGTATTGCTCATCGCAGACGTTTCTCTTGCCTCCGTCAGCGGCTTGTCGCCGACGGCAGAAACCATAAAAACGATAAGCCACAAAAATAAGAAAGCACCGTGGGAGGTTCGACGTTGATGAAGAGAAAACTCCGATCAGGCCTGAGCGCCAGTCTGTTGACCGTGGCGGCCTGTGTAGCGCTGCATTCGCCTTACAGCCTGGCAGCTCGCGACGCCCAGACCATCCTCAGGGAAACCTGTCAGGGCTGTCACATCCCCGAAGCCGATAACGCCCTGAGCCGTATCAGCCACCAGCGCAAAACGCCGGAAGGCTGGCTGATGAGTATTGCCCGGATGCAGGTCATGCATGGTGTGCAGATCAGCGATGACGATCGCCGGACCCTCGTCAAATACCTGGCTGACACCCAAGGCCTGGCGCCCAGTGAGACCGATGGTGTGCGTTATGCCTTGGAGCGACGGCTCAATACCGTCGAGAAGTTCGACGACCAGACCAGCCAGATGTGTGGCCGCTGTCACTCCGGTGCGCGGGTTGCCCTGCAGCGTCGACCTGCCCAGGAATGGGAGCGCCTGGTGAACTTCCACCTCGGCCAATGGCCGTCCCTCGAATACCAGGCCCTGTCCCGCGACCGCGATTGGTTCGATCTGGCCCGCAAAGAGATGGTGCCGCTGCTGGCCAAGCGTTATTCGCTGGACAACCCGGCCTGGAAGAAATGGGTGGGTAGCGCGCCGAAAGCCGAGGCGCTGGTCGGCGACTGGAGCTTCAGCGGGCACCTGCCGGGTAAAGGCGAACTGGCTGGCGTCATGAGCGTGACTGCCGATGGCAGCGACACGTTCAAGGTCAACGTCAAAGGTCAGTATGCCGACGGCAGCCCGTTCAACGGCGATGGCAGTGCGATTCTCTACACCGGTTACGAATGGCGCGGCAACGTGACCATCGATGGCGTAGTCATGCGTCAGGTGTTCGCCGCCCAGGGCAACGCCATGCAGGGTCGGATGTTCGAGGCCGAGCACGACGAGCGGGGCCTGGACTTTGTCGCCGCCAAACAGGGCTCCAACCGTTTGCTGGCCGTGCAGCCGGGGTATCTGAAGGCGGGCAGCGAAACCGAAGTTACCCTGATCGGCAGCGGCCTGACCGGCAAACCGGATTTTGGTAAAGGCGTGGAAGTGGTTCAGGTGCTTGAGCAAAGTCCGGAGCGCCTGCGAGTCAAGATCAAGGCCGCTGCCAATGCGCAACCGGGCCTGCGCAACGTCACGCTCGGCACGCTGAAAGGCCCGACACTGTCGGTCTATAGCAAGATCGCTGAAGTCAAAGTCGTGCCCGAATTCTCAGTGGCGCGGATCGGCGAGGGCGGTGGTTCGACGCCAAAAGTCCAGGGCCGTTTCGATGCCGAAGCCTGGGGCAAGGGCGCTGACGGCAAGCCCTATCGCATCGGCGTATTCCCTGCGCAATGGAAGGTCGAGGCTTTCGATGACCGTGCCAAAGAGGATGAAGACGTCAAGTTTGCCGGCACCATGCAGGCCGATACCGGTGTGTTCACCCCAGGCGATGCCGGGCCGAACCCGCAGCGCAAGATGTCCACCAACAATGCCGGCAATCTCAAGGTGATCGCCGCCGTCGACGACGCAGGGAAATCCCTGACCGGCGAAGGCCACATGATCGTCACCGTGCAACGCTGGAACAATCCACCCATTCCATAAGTTGGCTGTTTGTAGCGGTTCCAGACACTTTTCGGAATGACCGCAGGCCTCGTGAATCGGGGCTTGCACAGGAGGTTTGCAATGGGCGCTATTTTGAATCTGGTCGAACGCAATCTGCACGAAGTGCATGTCGACGCCGACCGCATGCTGTTCCACATTCCCAGCAGCTCGCTGTTCGCCAGCGATGAGCTGACGGGCACCATCATCGATACCTTGCGCGGCCCCGGCTGCTCATCGGACGACCTGATCCAGCGCTTGGCCGCACGCTTCAACGGCGAAGAAATCACCGAAACCCTGCGTGAGCTGATTTCCCTGGAACTGGTCAGCGACGGCTCACCGCTGTCGCCGGACATCGGTACCAAACGGGTGGAGCGCACCGCAATCAATACCGTGGTGCTCAACGTCAACACGGGCTGCAATCTGAGCTGCACCTACTGCTACAAAGAAGACCTCGACAAGCCCTCGGCGGGCAAGAAGATGGACATCGAAACGGCGGTCGCTTCGGTAGAAATGCTGCTGCGCGAATCCCCCGATGAAGAGCGTTTCACTGTGGTGTTCTTCGGGGGGGAGCCGCTGAGCAACCGCAAGCTGATCGAGTACATGGTCGACTACTGTGAAAAGCGGTTTGCCGAGGCGGGCAAGTTCGTCGAGTTCGTCATGACCACCAACGCCACGCTGCTCACCGAAGACACCGTGGACTACCTCAACGCCCACCGCTTCGGGCTCTCGGTGAGTATCGACGGGCCGAAGACCGTGCATGATCGCAATCGCATCACGGTGGGTGGGCAGGGCACGTATGACGTGGTGCGGCGCAAGGCCGAGATGCTGTTGTCGCGTTACAACAGCCGTCCAGTGGGGGCGCGGGTGACCCTGACCACTGGCGTTACCGATGTAGAGACCATCTGGGACCACCTGTTCAACGAACTGGGATTTGCCGAGGTCGGTTTTGCTCCGGTGACGTCCGGTGATATCAGCAGCTTCAACCTGTCCAGCGACGAACTGATCGAGGTCTTCGCCAACATGAAAAAGCTCGGTCGTCGTTACCTGGAAGCGGCATTGGAGCACCGCAACATCGGGTTCTCCAACCTGCACCAGTTGATCACCGACATCCATGAAGGCCACAAGAAAGCCCTGCCGTGCGGCGCGGGCCTGAAAATGCTGGCGGTGGATCACAAGGGCGAATTGAACCTGTGCCACCGCTTTACCGGTTCGAGCCTGCCGACGTTCGGCAACGTTCACAGCGGGGTGAAACAGGTCGAGTTGAATGACTTCCTGTCCCAGCGGCTCGACCGTACCAATACTGGCTGTGAAGACTGCCAGATCCGCAATCTCTGCTCCGGCGGCTGCTACCACGAGAGCTACGCCCGATACGGCGACCCGACTCATCCGACCTACCACTACTGCGAACTGATGCGTGACTGGGTCGACTTCGGCATCGAGGTCTACACCCGGATCATGGCTCACAACCCTGCGTTCATCAGCAGTTACATCACTCCGCGCAAGGCTCACTGATATGAAACATCTCAAGGCAATCAATAACAAAGCCCAGAAACTCGATCAGGCCGCGGCCGAGAACCGAATCGAAGAAGTGGTGGCGATGAGCTCCGTCGCCGGCTGCGCCTCGACCACCGATCCTGGTTGGGAAATCGACGCGTTCGGCGGCGTGTCGTCGCTGTGCCAGCCGATGGAAGCCGACCTGTATGGTTGCTCCGACCCCTGCTGGTGGCCGGCCCAGGTGCCGGACATGATGAGCACCTATCCGGACTGGAACAAGGATGCCCAGGCGTCCAACGAAAACTGGCGCAACCTCGGCACCGTTTTTCCTAAAGACAAGTGATCGGTCATGAAGAAGGATTCCAGCATGCAATGCATCAAAGCCTGCGGCTTGGCCGCGTTCGGTGTCCTGGGCGTTATCTCATTCGATGTCCTGGCCGATGAAAACACCGCCCTGCAAAGCGGCCACGAGTACATGGTGACCACCAATTATCCGAACAACCTGCACGTGATCGACCTGGCCACCGACAGCCTGTTCAAGACCTGCAAGATGCCGGACGCCTTCGGTCCCGGCACCGTGCAACTGTCGCCGGATCGCAAGACCGCCTACGTGTTGAACAACCATTACGCGGATATTTACGGTGTTGAGCTGGACAGCTGCAAACAGGTCTTTCACGCCAGCATCACCCAGAAACCGGGGGAGAAAGCGAAATCCATGTTCGCTTTTACTGTTGGCCACGACGGCAAGGAACTCTTTGCCATCGCCAACCCGACGTTGATGCTCAACGACCGTTACGAAGTACAGCAACCCCGGCTCGATGTGTACGCCACCGATGCCGGCATGAACGCCAAACCTGTTCGCAGTTTTCCGGCACCGCGGCAGCTGACCATCATGCAAAGCGGTGACGATGGCACGCTGTATGTGGCGGGAGCGGATGTCTACAAGGTCAACGTGAACACCGGCAAATTCGACGTGCTGATCCCCAGTCGTCATTGGAAGCGTGAAAACTACAGCGCGCCGGACGTGCTTTATGTGTGGAACCAGCAAACGTACCGCCATGATTTTTCGCTGCTCTACACCGCCGCGAAATTCAAGGACAAGCAGCAGGACCCGGCCACCGCCGAATACCTCTATGGGCTGTTCAGCATCGACCTGAAAACCGGCAAGACCGAAACCACCGATTTCGGCCCTCTGACGGAGATCTATTTCAGTGGCATGCGTTCGCCCAAGGACCCGAACCTGATGTTCGGTGTACTCAACCGTCTGGCCAAGTACGACATCAAGCAGAAAAAACTGCTTCAGGCCGCCACGCTGGACCATTCCTTTTACTGCATTTCGTTCAACAAGGCCGGCAGCAAGATTTACCTGGCGGGTACCTTCAACGACGTAGCGGTGTTCGACGCCGACAGTTTGAAGCAGATCGGCAACATCAAATTGCCCGGCGGTGATATGGCGATTACCACGGCGCAGATATTCACGCGTTAAAAACAAAGAGGGCAAGCCATTCAACAAAGCGCCGTGGTTGAAACCCCGGACCACATTTGGATCGTACAGAGAGAACAGATATGAGTGTCCCCAGTTACACCCGTGGACCGCAAACCACACCCTTGCTGGCGATGACCATTGGCGCGGCGTTCGACCGAGCGGTGGAACGGTTCTGCGATCGCGAAGCGTTGGTCGTACGGCATCAAGGGCTGCGCTACACCTGGGCACAGTTGGCCGAGGAGGTGGACTGTTGCGCACGAGGATTGCTCGCGCTGGGCCTCAAGGCCGGTGAACGGGTCGGCATCTGGTCGCCGAACTGCGCGCAATGGTGCATTGCCCAATTCGCAACCGCCAAGGTGGGAGCGGTGTTGGTGAACATCAATCCGGCCTACCGCCTGACCGAGCTTGAATACACCCTCAAGCAGTCGGGGTGCCGCTGGCTGATTTGTGCCGATTCGTTCAAGACCTCCAACTACCACGCGATGCTTCATGATCTGCTGCCCGAACTCCAACGCTGCGCCGTAGGCGCACTGCAAAGTGGCCGGTTGCCTGAGTTGCGGGGCGTGATCAGCCTTGGCGATGCGCCAGCCGCCGGTATGTTGTCATGGGAGAGGTTGCGAGACCTGACGGAACGAGTGGCTCCGGAGCAATTGCGCGAACGCGGCGAACAATTGCAGTTCGACGATCCGGTCAACATCCAGTACACCTCGGGGACCACCGGATTCCCTAAAGGCGCCACCCTCAGCCATTACAACATCCTGAATAACGGCTTTATGGTCGGTGAAAGCCTGAAGCTCAGCGAGCAAGACCGGCTTGTAATACCGGTGCCGTTGTATCACTGCTTCGGCATGGTCATGGGTAACCTGGGTTGTGTCACCCACGGAACGACAATGATCTACCCCAGTGCGGCGTTCGATCCTCTGGAGACCTTGCGGGCCGCCGCACAGGAGAAAGCGACCGGCGTGTATGGCGTGCCGACCATGTTCATCGCGATGCTCGACCACCCGCAGCGCCAGTCATTGGATTTGAGTCATCTGCGAACGGGCATCATGGCCGGCTCCACCTGCCCGATCGAAGTCATGAAGCGGGTGATCGAAGACCTGCACCTCAAGGAGATGCAGATCGCCTACGGCATGACCGAAACCAGCCCGGTCTCCACCCAGACCGGGCCGGACGACGATATCGAACACCGAGTCACCCGTGTCGGCCGCACCCAGCCGCACTTGGAAAGCAAGGTCATCGACGAACAGAACCGGGTCGTTCCTCGCGGTCAGATTGGCGAACTGTGTACTCGCGGCTACAGCGTGATGCTGGGCTACTGGAACAACCCGCAGGCGACCGCGCAGGCCATCGACGATGCGGGCTGGATGCACACCGGCGACCTGGCAATCATGGACGACGAGGGTTATCTGAAGATCATCGGGCGCAATAAGGACATGATCATTCGAGGGGGCGAGAACGTCTACCCGCGCGAAATAGAGGAGTTCTTCTTCAGCCATCCTTCGGTGGCAGACGTTCAGGTCATCGGTGTTCCGGACAAGGTCTATGGGGAAGAGATCGTTGCTTGGATCAGGCTGCACGAGGGACACCAGGCAAGCGCTGAAGAGCTGCGCGATTACTGCAAGGGCCGGATCGCTCATTTCAAGACGCCACGCCACTTCAAGTTCGTTGACAACTTTCCGATGACCGTCAGCGGTAAGGTGCAGAAGTTCCGCATGCGTGAAATCAGCGTAGAGGAACTGGGAGCGCCCGGTTCGCCGATGCCCTTGATAGGCGGTTGAGGGATGAAAAGTGGCAACCTGACTGACCCATGTCTATAGTTTTTGGCGCCTAATAGCTACAGGAGACATGGACATGAGTCAGGACATTTCGCCCGCCGCTGCAGCGGCGCGGAACACAGGCATGGTTGCCACCACCTTATGGGGCTCGGACACTGTCGCAGGTATCACGGTCGATCCGGACGGTGCTATCTGGCTGGGCGCTTATAGTCGCCTGGGATTGGGAGGCGAAGAGGACTCGGGCTTCACCGGTAGCCTGGTCCGGTTCAATGCCGACGGTAGCCTGGACCGCAGCTTCAGTGGAGACGGTAAATCGCTTCTTCCTGTGTCGCTCGATATCGAGGACGGCGGTAATGCCGCGGTGCAGCCGGGAGGCGGTTACCTGGTGGCGCAGTACGTGCAAGTCGGCGACGCCTGGGTATCGGGGGTAAGTCGCACCTTGGCGGACGGCAGCCTGGATACGAGTTTCGGGAATGGCGGCACCGCGATCGTGCCTTTTTACTGGAATGACAATCTAGGCCAGCAAGCGTCGTTCTCCGTGCAACGCGACGGAAGCTTTTTCGCAAGCGCGGGGTATCCCTCCGGGGAGATCTATATCGCCCGCTTCGACGCGACGGGGGCCTTGATCCCGTCTTTCGCAGAGGCAGGGGTCTTGCACCTGCCAGCGTCCGTCGGCATTCACCCCGGCGGCACGATCGACGTTTCGCTGCAGGAAGACGGGAAAATATTGGTCACAGGGCAAGATACCCTGACCCGCCTCAACCCGGACGGTACCCTGGATAGCGGCTTCGCGAACGGGGGCAGCCTGGCCCTGGATGTTCATGCGGATGCCCTCGTCATCCAGGATGACGGCAAAATCCTGCTGGCGGGCGCCTCGGGGGGCGTGGCGACCGTCACCCGACTCAACGCCGACGGCTCGCTCGACAGCAGCTTCGGTGACCAGGGTAAGGTGAGTTGGGGCTCGCAAAACGCTCCTTTTGCGATCGCCGACATGATTGTGCTGGCCAACGGCAAGGTATTGATTGGCGCAAGCCAAGGTACAAGCGCGGACGGCTACCTGGCCTCCCTGGTTCAGTTGAACCCCGACGGTAGCCTGGACCGCAGCTTTGGCAATCCCGACGACGGCTATCACCACGTCGACGGTGGCCGCGATGATGATTTCTTGCCCGGTACCGCGTCATTCGACGATGCGATCTCTGGCGGGGCCGGTAACGATCTGCTCGATGGCCAGGAAGGTCGTGACTTGCTGACGGGCGGGGCCGGTGCCGATACGTTCCGTTACGAGTCAATCGCAGACAGTTACCGAACCGCAACCACCGCCCATAGCGACCGAATCACCGACTTCGACCCCAGCACCGATACCCTCGATCTCTCATCCCTGGGCTTTCTCGGGCTGGGCAATGGCTATGACGGAACGCTGGCGATACGCGTCAATGAAAGCGGGACGCGGACCTACCTCAAGAGTTTCGAGGCCAACGCGGATGGGGAACGCTTCGAAGTGGTCTTCGAGGGTAATCTGGGCCAAACGCTGGATGAAACCAACGTCCTGTTCCAGCAAGCCAGGTTGGTGGGCACCGAAGGGGACGATCGTTTACAAGGCAACGCCCGAGGCGAAATCATCGAAGGGCACGCGGGCGATGATCGCCTCTATGGAGCGTTAGGCAATGACGTATTGATTGGCGCAGAAGGCCGGGACCAATTGGTCGGTGGCGGCAACAACGACGTGTTCCGCTTCGACCTGCTGAGCGACAGCTACCGTACCGCCACCGAAAACCACACTGACCGCCTGATGGACTACACCACGGGTGAAGACACGATCGATGTGTCCGCCTTGGGCTTTACCCGACTCGGCAATGGGTACAACGGCACCTTGGATGTAGTTGTCAATCAAGCCAAGAACCTGACTTACTTGAAGAGCTACGAAGCCGACGCATCAGGGGCTCGATTCGAGTTGAGCCTGGTCGGGGATCACTCCGGTTACCGTGACTTGAACATCATCTTCGCCGAGCCCCCGCAAGAGGAGGTCTTTCAACTGATCGGAGTGGCTGACTCGCTGGCGTGAAACGCAAACCTGGCTGTTCCGGGCCTAAGGCGTTGGCATGAAAGGCCCGCTTGGATGTCAATCCAGCTGCGCTGGGCATAACCTTGGCATTTGGTGGTGCCCAGCGTATGGTTCGGCTGGTTGACGGCCCGACCTTAATATTCCCAGTTCATGGATTAAAACCGATGGCAACGATTGAACGTTTTCAGAGCAACGCGCGGATGTCCGGTGTGGTTAGTCACGGCGATCTGCTTTACCTCTCCGGCCAGGTACCTACTGATCTACAGGCTGGCATCGAAGAGCAGACGCAGCAGGTGCTGGCCAAAATCGAAGCCTTGTTGGCGTTGGCGGGCAGCGACAAGGGCCAGCTTTTGAGCGCACAGATCTGGCTTAAAGACATTGATCGTGATTTCGCGGCGATGAACTCAGTGTGGGATGCTTGGCTTCCAACCGACTGCGCTCCTGCACGGGCCACTGTTCAGGCAAATCTGGCGCGACCCGAGGTGCTGGTTGAGATCATGGTAATAGCAGCGAAACCTGCCCTTGATGCTTGATCCCTTTATGACAAGCTCGGCCATCAATCTCCAGGATTAATGGCTATGTCTCTACGCGCACTTCGAACACTGCTTGCCATTGCCCAATACGGTTCTTTTGTTAGGGCCGCGGACGCCGTGCATTTGACCCAGTCAGCGATCAGCCTTCACGTCCGGTCTTTGGAGGAAGATTTCAATACACTTCTGTTTGATCGCTCACGGCGGTTGCCGGTGCTGACGGATGCTGGGCATATTGCCGTTGAGCGCGCGCGAGAAATTCTAGCCTTATACGACGGCATCTCGTCCGAGATTGGAGGCGACACTGAGTTGCGCGGCAGGCTTAGAATCGGTGCCATTCATACAGCGCTGGCGAGCGTGCTGCCTCTCGCGCTGTCGGCATTGCGTGCCGAACATCCTCACCTGCGCATCACTGTTGCGTCGGGAATGTCCGCCGAATTGGCCACGCGCGTAGAGGCGGGCGAGCTTGACGTTGCGATCACCACCGAACCGGTAAAACCACACCCTTACGGCCTGGCAAGCACGGTACTTTACGAGGAAGGGTTCTGGATCATCGCGCCGGTATCACACGCGCATGAGGACTTGAAGCTTCTACTCAAAAGCCAGCCGTTCATTCGATTCGATCGTCGCGCCTGGGCAGGTCGAACCATTGAGCGAGAGCTTCGCGCTATGCGGCTGCGTGTGGAGACCAGCATGGAGCTGGATAGCCAGGATGCGATTATCAAGATGGTCTCAAGCGGGTTGGGCGTATCGATCGTTCCGCTCTCCCGGCATCAAGTCGTAAGCTTGAAAACACTGGCCGTTCAACCGTTCGGCATCCCTCAAAAAACCAGGCGTGTGGTATTGCTGGAGCGCGAAGATCGTCCGCTTGCGCGACTGGCGGCAGCGCTGGCGAACGCGGTGAAAGCCCATGTCTTGCCCGATTAACCATGAGTAATACTTGTTGATCACTGAAGTTTAAAACGTTTTTATTTTGGAGTTCGACCTCTTATCGTGGACCTCAGTCATTGAGTTTTTGGGGGCGCCATGATCAGTAGACCTACCGTAGACATGCCGCTGATGAGCCGACGGATTGCGGAATGCGAACCGTTGGCACAGAAAATCAAGGCACGCGCATGACCCTCTCCCTGCTGACTGCCTTGTTGCCGATCGCGCTTTTGATCGTGCTGGGCGCGTGGCTCAAGCATCGTCAGTTTTTGGCGGATACGTTCTGGGCGCAGGCAGAGCGCTTGGCGTATTACGTGTTGTTGCCTTCTCTTTTCTTTCACGGACTGGCGACCGCCAACCTTGATGGCGTGCCGTTTCAAAGCATGGTTTCGGTGCTCGTATTCTCGACTGTTGTGGTATCGCTAATGTTGTTGAGCGCCAGATCGCTGATCACCACGGACGATGCTGCGTTCACTTCGGTTTTTCAGGGGGGGATACGTTTCAATAATTACGTGGGCGTGTCGGCAGCTGCGGGCTTGTTCGGTGTGCAGGGTATAGCCCTGGCCGCGGTCGCGAACGCGGCCATCGTGCCCAGTGTGAACATTTTGTGTGTATTGGTCTTCGCAAAGTACGGCTCAGGCGGCAGGATGCCATTGGGCAAAGTCCTCAAACAGTTGGCACTGAACCCGCTGATACTTGCGTGCTTCGCCGGCGGATTGATCCAATTCTCGGGCTGGGGATTACCTGTGGGCATTGAGCCGATGCTCAAAGCCTTGGGGCAAATGTCACTACCGCTCGGATTGCTCTGCGTGGGTGCTGCGCTTGAGTTCGCAAGCATCAGGCAATGGTGGCGTCCGGTTGGTTACTCGTCGCTGACCAAGTTTTTAATCATGCCGCTGGTGACACTTTGGGCGTGCCACCTATTCGGACTTGAAGGAAAGGCCGCGGTTGCAGCACTTCTGTTCCAAGCACTGCCCACGGCCTCGTCCTCCTACATCATGGCAAGGCAGTTAGGAGGGGATGCCCCCCTTATGGCTGGGATCATCGCTTGCCAGACCATGCTGGCAGGACTGGCACTTCCAGCTGTCATCCTCGTGATGACCCAGTGGATTTGAGTGCGCTCTCAGCCATGCTACCAGGCTAGCCAACGCGGGACGGCCTGCGCTCCGACTCATAATCAGACACGTCAGGCCGTCAGACGACTTGTTGCAGTGCGTTCAGGCTTGTCAGTACTTCCACTGCATGGCGACTTCCAGACTGCGCGGTTCCCCCACGTAATATTGAGTGTTGCTCTGGTGGATGAAACGGGCATAGACCTCGTCGGTCAGGTTGCGCAGGCGCGCGCTGACTTGCAGGTGTTTGTCCAGGTCGTGGGTCATGGACAGGCCGTACAGGGTGTAGGAAGGCACCCACATCGTATTGGCGGTGTTGGCGTAAACCGACGACACGTAGCGCGCGTCGGCCCCGAGTTGCCAGCCAGGAGCCACGTCATAGGTCAGCCAGAGATTGGCGACCCGATCTGGAATGTTCACCGGATTATTGCCTTTGCGTGAGTGCACGACGCCTGCGATGGTTTCATTGAACTCGTCGTACTCGGCCCTGACCCAAGTGACGTTGCCGGCCGCCAATAGCTTGGGCGTGACCTTGAACGACGCTGCCAGCTCAATGCCGGTGGAGGTTTGCTGACCCGCTTGTTCGGTGGTGTTGGGGATCGTCGAGGAGGGGACGGAGATGTTCTTGCGCACGATGCGGTAGGCCGCGGCGGTGGCCGAGCCGCGACCGTCAAGAAAATCGAACTTGCTGCCCACCTCGACTTGGCGACCGGTGCTCAAGTCAAAATCGCCCACCTGGGCAATGGAGGCGCTGGTCAGCGTGCCTCCCGGCGGCTCGGCCGACGTACTGTATTGGGTATAAAGGCTGACATTGGACGTCAGGTCGTACACCAGGCCCACGCGACCCGTGACTGCATCCCAACGCTTGTCGAGCCTGGCCTGGGCCACATGATCGACGACCTCGAAGTCGATGTGGTCATAGCGCAGCGCAGTGATCAGCGACAGTTGTTCGGTCAGGCGCGTACGGTTCTCGACGAAAGCCGAGGAGGTATCGGTCCAGGTGCTGCGACCTTTAGCGCGTGGTGCGTCCATCCCCGGAATGTCCAAAAACTGGCCCGGCTCAAAGCCATTTGGGTCGATGGTATCGAAGGCACCTTTGGACAGTGGGTAGTTGGTTTGCTGGTTGGTGTTGTAATCCACGCCCAGGGCCCAATCGCTGGCCAGGCCGAACAGCTGAGCCTGGTGAGTCAGCTCGATACGGTCACCGTTGACCTCCTGGTCGTGCCGCTGGCGGTAACCGCCGGAGCGGGCGATGGCACTGTTGTCGCTGTTGTAGCGGTAGACCTCAAGGTTGCGGTAATCGCGCTGGCCGTCGTAGTGATAGAAGGTGTTGCGCAATTGGGTGTTGTCGTCCAGATGGTAGTCGGTGATTGAACGTATCCAGCGGGTGCGCTGCTCGTAACGACCGTCTTCGACGTTGTAGTTGTTGAAGCGGTTGTGCTTGTCGATGTGCAGCTTGCCGGTCAGCGGTTGCAATACCGGCGTGCCCCAGTAGGGACTGTCTTCCTTCTCCTCCAGGTACTCGATCGCCAGCGTATGGGAGAGTCGGTCGTTGATGTCGCTGAGCAGGGAGAAGGCCAGGTTGCCCGCACCGTTCTCCTGGCGATCGATATAGCCGTTGCTGCTGGTGCGGCTGTAGTCGAGCCGCGCATAGTGACGTGGACCGTCACCGCTGTTGAGCGCCTTATTGAAGCCGACCGCGGTTTCCCAAGTGTCGTAGCGACCGTAGCTCATCCGGCCCTCGAAGGTATCTTCCTCGCGGTTGGCGAGCTTGGTGATCACGTTCAGGCTGCCACCCACGGCACCGCTGCCGTTGAGGAACGAGGAGGGGCCGCCGAGCAATTCCACCCGGTCATAAATCCAGGCGCCGACCGGACGTGCTGCGCCGCCGTATTGCAGGTTGATGCCGTTGAACAACTGGCTGATCTGGGCACCGTTGAAACCGCGATACGACACATAGCCGCCCCAGCCGGGCGGTGCAGAAGCGTTTACGCCTGGCAGGGCGTTCGCCGCATCCTGAAAGTTGCGCGCGCCGATGCGTTCCATTGTCTTGCGATCGGCCACGCTCACAGAGGCCGGGTTTTCCCGGGCACTGAGGTTCAGACGCGAGCCGCTTTCGATGGGGGTATCCAGGTCCAGGCTGGTCGCCGGTTTCGGCTGGTCGGCCGAGGCGTTGATGTAGCTGGTGGGTAAATTCAGGGTTGTGTCTTGCGCCCACGCGCAGGTGCTGCCCGCGAGCAGCGCCAAAGTAGTCAAGCGAAACATGAATAGCTTCCTGGCTTAATTCGATGAGCACACACCGACCGCGCGTCAGGCAGCGGCTAGTGGTGATGATGTCAAGGCGAGGGAAGCAGGGCGGGGGAGGCGCGAGGATTGATCAGGGGCCAGCGCTGCCTGGGTAAGCAACGGGTAGGTTGTGCGGGCAAGGGCCAGGCTGGTTCGCCGGCAAGCAAGGCGAGCAGCCCGAAGAACGCCGCGAGCAGGATCGCACCGAACAGGCTGGCAATGACGCAATCAGCCTCGACGGGCAGTGACGGGGCGGGCGCATCATGCACGCTTTCGAAGACTGCACCGCCGCCTGTGGAGCAAAGCAGTCCGCCGTCCAAACCGCTCAATCGCAAGCCGGCCATTTGCCCGTGGCCCATCGCGCACAGCAACGATGCGAACAGGACGCTGAAATACAGCACCCAGGCAATCATCGATTTTTTGCGGCTGGCCAGCTTCATCAGCAAAGCTCGTTGAGAAGGAACGGTTTTTTGGCGAGCGGATTCTACATTTTTTGATCCGTCAGTGGGCTTTTCAACAGTCCGACCTACAGGGACTGCCTTGCTCAACCTTCAGTCCGGGCAGGAGGGTGTCGCAGAAAAACGTCGCGATGGATTCCGGCGAGCGCGGGCCGCCGGGCTTGATCCACAAGTAGCTGTAATGGTGTATGCCAAGGATAGCCTTGACGGCCAACGCGTCAGCTGTACGGAAGGTCCCCTCGTTCACGCCGGCCTTGAGGATTTGCGACCAGAGCTTTTCATACTGCCGGTGCAGGTCGAGCAACTCGGTCTGGCGCTCGCCAATGACGGAATACACCTCCCGGAAACATACCGTCATTTCGGCCAGGTGAGTGACAATCGTGCGCATCACAATGGCCGAGAACTGGCGAAATTTATCCTCCGCGGGCAGGTCACTCTCGCACAGAGGCGTGCCCTCAGCGATGAGCACCCGCAAGTACCGGCTGGTGATCTCGAACAGGAGCTCTTCCTTGCTGCCGATGTGGTAATACAGCGCGCCTCGAGCCAGGCCGGTGGCTTTTTCCAACTCAGCCATGCCGGTCGCGTGAAACCCGCGCGTCGAAAACAATTGCGCAGCGACTTTCAGTATCCGCTCCTTGGTGCTGGTTTCAGCAGGTTCGGCAGCGACGACGGCGTTCTTTTTTCCCATGGGCCATTTCCAACCGGTTGAGCGGCAATCATACCCATGCGTGCGCGTTGAAGGATACAAATGGGAGAAGCTCATCCGAGGGTCGTAGGAAGATAGTTGTATTGACCGATCGGTACAGAGACGACTATAAGCCCAGCGTAGTTGAACCTGTTTCAACGGGCGCGGTGGCGTCGAACGTTCTAAGAGCCTGCCTGGGCATTGGGATCGACCATGACAATAAGCAAACACCCCACACTGGCGTCCAACTCGTCAGCATCGGCCAGATTGGTAGCGATGACCTGTTTCGCCCTGTTCGCCTTCGCCGCTAACTCATTGCTGTGCCGCCTGGCGCTCAAGCACACTGATATCGATGCCGCGAGCTTCAGCGTTGTCCGGCTGGTCAGCGGGGCCTCGGTGTTAGGGCTGATGTGCCTGATGAGGCGGTCCTCAACCCTAACCAAAGGCAGTTGGAAGGGCGCCGCAGCCTTGTTCGTTTACGTCTTTGCTTTTTCTTTCGCGTACCGTCATTTGGAGACCGGGACGGGGGCGCTGTTGTTGTTTGGCGCGGTTCAACTGAGCATGGTTCTGTTTGGCTTGTTCAAAGGCGAACGGATGCATACGCGGGCAATCGTTGGGTTTTTGTTGGCGATGGCTGGCCTGGTCAGTCTGCTGCTGCCAGGCGCAGCCGCTCCCGACCCCGTTAGCGCGCTTACGATGCTGTTATCGGGGCTGGCATGGGGAATCTACTCGCTGCTTGGCAAAACTGTCGCCGATCCGCTGGCGACCACAACCGGCAATTTCCTGCGGTCGATTCCCCTGGTCCTGGTGGCAAGCTTGCCGTTTCTCTCAACGCTGCGTTGGGATGCGCTGGGTGTGTTTTATGCGGTTCTTTCCGGCGCGCTGGCGTCAGGCGTCGGCTACGCGGTCTGGTATGTCGCGGTGCGTCATCTTGCGGCGTTTCAAGCCGCGACCGTGCAGTTGAGCGTGCCCATCCTGGCTTCGCTGGCGGGTATCGTATTTCTGGGTGAAAGCCTGAGCGTAAGGATGGTCTTGGCATCCGTCGCCGTACTGGGGGGTGTTGCTTTGGTGCTGGGTAGCAAACGGCACGGCTAGTTGGCATTGGATGGATAACCGTTCGTTTGGCTATGGGCTAAGTAGGTCACGGGTGATCTAGTGAACTTTTACCCTACGAATCCATTCCACTGGTGCAGACGTTGTGCGCAGGCATGACGCTTGAATACCTTCGCGCATTCACATCTGTGACAGAGCCTTCAATGAAAGTAAACACGTCCCAATCCAAGACCTCTTTGCGTCGCGCTGTCACGGGGCCGATGCTGTTTCTGTTCATACTTGGCGATGTGCTGGGCGCTGGCGTTTACGCGCTGGCGGGTACCATCGCTGGGGAAGTCGGCGGCGCGATCTGGGTCCCGTTGCTGATCGCGTTATTGTTCGCAATGCTGACGGCGGGTTCGTATGCCGAACTGGTCTCGAAATACCCTCACGCGGGCGCAGCGTCGGTGTTTGCCGAAAAGGCTTTCAAATCACCGTTGATATCGTTCCTGGTCGGTTTTTGCATGCTCGCCGCGGCGGTGACAAGCGCTGCCGGTCTCTCGCTGGCTTTCGCGGGGGACTACCTTGCAGCGTTCATTGAAGTACCCGCCCACGTGGCAGCCCTGATTTTCTTGTTGGTCATCGCGCTGTTGAATGCCAGAGGGATCAAGGAATCCCTGGGGGCGAATATGGTGATGACCGTGATCGAGCTGTCTGGGCTGATCCTGGTCATCGTCGCGGCGGGGAGTTTCTTCAGTTCTGGCGAAGCGCAACTCGCAAGGTCGCTGGAATTCAAGCCTGGAGTCAGCCCGATGCTCGCCGTCCTGAGCGCTGCGTTGCTCGCGTTCTATTCGTTCGTGGGTTTTGAGACTTCCGCCAACCTCGCGGAAGAGATCAAGGACGTCCGCAAGGTATACCCCCGCGCCTTGTTTGCGGCGCTGATAACCGCGGGCGTCGTTTACATGGCCGTTGGGGTCGCAGCCTCGTCAGTACTGTCCACGGAGAAACTGCTCGCGACCTCGGCGCCGTTACTTGAGGTGGTCCGTGCGTCCGGGCTAGATATTCCGCCTCGCCTGTTCGCGTTCATCGCGCTCATCGCAGTGGCCAACGGGGCGCTGCTGACCATGATCATGGCCAGTCGTCTCACGTATGGGATGGCAAATCTAGGCCTCTTGCCAGACTTCCTGGAAAAGGTACTGCCCCACCGGCGCACGCCGTGGGCGGCCATTGTCGCAACGACCCTCGTAGCAATCGCACTGACGCTCACGGGGACCTTGGCTACCCTGGCGCAAACCGTGGTTCTGCTCTTACTGTTCGTTTTCCTCAGCACCAACATAGCGGTGCTGGTGTTACGCAAGGACAAGGTCGCACAAGAGCATTATCAGACGCCTACGTGGGTACCCGTGCTAGCCATCCTGTCTTGTCTCGTATTGCTGAGTCAGCAAGACATGAGCACTTGGCTGCGCGGCGGGGCACTCATCCTGGCGGGCATGCTGCTGTATGTCTTTGCTCGGATGACCGTGCCTACCGTTGCGAAGCCAAACTAGCCGGGGCAGTGCAGGCAGGAACGCGAGGCTACAGCCAAGCAGCTTGATTGCGGCAGGGTACGGCCGTAGGACGGCCCGTCACCGGACAGCATGATCTATCATTGCGATGATCACTCACTGGGCTTGCACGATGACTTCATCAAACTGGCAACTACACGACAGCCATGTTCGCTACGGAACAGTCAGTCGTTTCCTGCACTGGTCAATGGCCGCCTTGCTTGCGTGGCAATTTGCTACGGCGTTTTCCCATCTTCTGCTGGAGGACACGGCCGTCGAGAAATTTTTGTGGGGCACCCACAAGACACTCGGGTTCGTATTGATACTTCTGGTGATACTGCGGGCGTGCTGGTCCTTGCACAATCGCGGCCATAGGCCCGCGTCCCTGAGCATCGCAGCGACACTGGGACACCTGGCGATGTATGCCCTGGTCATCATCATTCCGCTGATCGCACTGGTCCGGCAATACGGCTCCGGGCGGGCTTTTTCGCCGTTGGGCATTCCGTTGATGCCGGGTTTCGATGAAAAAGTCGAATGGATGATGTTGCCCGCGAACCTCCTGCATAGCTGGTTGGGTTGGTTGCTGCTGCTACTGATCATCGGCCACGTCGCCATGGTGCTGATCCATCGGCGGCGTGGCGGGGAAGGCGACGTTCTGGTGCGAATGTTCGGACGCTAGGCCGCCTGGTCCCCCGGGCTACGCTCACAGTCGATGATGCTCCAGCAGAAAATCGACGAATACCCGCACCCGCGCTGGCATTGCCGTCCCGCCAACAAAAACTGCGTGGATCGGTTCCCGGTCCCCGGGGTTCCAGGCACCTAGTAGCGGTACCAGATCGCCGCGCCGCAAATCCTCGGCCACGGTGAACTCGCCGATACGGGCGATGCCGGCGCCCACACGCGCGAGTTGTGCCAGCGCCTCGCCGCTGCTGCATTCGATGTTGCCGGTGACTTTCAGGGAAAATTCTTCGCCGTCGCGGATGAACGGCCAGTTGGGTTCGGCGCGACGGAAATTGAAGCGCAGGCAGTTGTGTTGCAGCAGGTCTTCCGGTTCCTGGGGTGTGCCATGGCGCTCTAGATAGGCGGGCGAAGCCACCACCACCTGGCCGGTGTCGCCGATCCGGCGCGCGGTCAGTGGGCTGTCGGGCAAGTGGCCAAACCGCACCGCGACGTCGGCCTGGCCGCCGAGGATGTCGACCACTTCGTCGCCGAGGGTGAGGTCGACGACGATGTTCGGGTAGCGGGCGCTGAAGGCCGCCACCAAGGGAACGATGGCTTGCCGCCCGTGACCGAGGGCGGCACTGACGCGCAAGCGGCCCCGGGGCACGCCCTGGTCGGCGACGGCTTCTTCGACCTCGGCCATGTCGGCCAGGATCCGCCGAGCGCCGCGCAGGTAAGCCTCGCCTTCGGCCGTGAAGGTGATCGCCCGCGTGGTGCGCAACAGCAGGCGGGTGCCCAGACGCTGTTCGGTCCGCGCGATGGTCCGGCTGACCGCCGAGGGCGTCAGCCCCAATACGCGCGCGGCGGCCGACAGGCTGCCTTCCTGCGCCACCGTGGCGAACACAGCCATTTCCCCTGATCTGCCGTTGAAGTCCATTTGTGCTCCGCACGCAAAGGTGTATGCCAGAAAGGCTATCTACCGCCTTGAAAGTCCGCATCGTAGCATTTGCGACATAGATGAGGAGACTTCCATGCGTATCAATCCACCGCTTGTTGCACTCGCCATTGGTGCCTTTGGCATCGGCGTTACCGAGTTCGCGCCGATGGGCATGTTGCCGGGCATCGCTGCGGATCTGGGCGTTTCCATTCCCTCCGCCGGCCTGCTGGTCAGTGCTTACGCCCTCGGCGTACTGCTCGGCGCGCCGTTGATGACCCTGACCACCGGCAGGATTCCCCGACGTTATCTGCTGATCGGGCTCATGGCGATTTTCACCCTCGGAAACCTGATGTCAGCGCTGGCGACCGACTACTACAGCCTCATGATCGCCCGGGTGGTGACCTCACTGAATCACGGAGCGTTCTTTGGCGTTGGCTCTATTGTCGCTGCCAGCGTGGTCGCGCCGCAGAAACGTGCCGGAGCGGTCGCGGCCATGTTCATGGGCCTGACCCTGGCGACCATCGGCGGTGTGCCGCTGGCCGCCTGGTTTGGCGAACTGCTCGGCTGGCGCACGGCATTCTGGGGCATTACTGGCCTGGGCGTGGCGGCGATGGCCGCGCTGTGGTTCGCCCTGCCCAACGTGCCGACGCCGCAAAGCATCGGTGTGTTGGCTGAAATCCGGGTGCTGGGCCGTGGTCCGGTGTTGGGGGCATTGGCCCTGACCGTTGTCGGTTCAGGTGCGATGTTCACCGTCTTCACCTATATCGCCCCGATCCTGAGCAGCGAGACCCATGCTCGCACCCCTTTCATCACCGCGATGTTGGTGTTGTTCGGTGTCGGGCTGACGCTGGGCAATATGTGGGGCGGCAAGGCCGCCGATCGCTCGATAGACCGCACGCTGATCGTATCGCTGAGCATACTGATTGTTGTCCTGCTGGCGTTTACCGTGCTGATGCGTTGGCCGCTGCCGGCCGCGGTAGCCATCCTGATCTGGGGCATCGCCAGCTTTGCCTTGGTGCCGCCTTTGCAGATGCGCGTGATGGAAGCCGCCAAGGACGCGCCTAACCTGGCGTCTGCGGTAAACATCGGTGCCTTCAACCTGGGCAACGCGATTGGCGCGGCGCTGGGAGGCGCGGTGATCAACGCGGGGTTGGGTTATCCGGCGATCTCCCTGGCCGGAGCAGCGATGGCGGCCCTGGGGTTGCTGATGGTGCTGGCTTTTGCCTGGCGTTCCAGGGTGGTTGCGGCTGCTGCAGTGTGACCGGGGGTTGAATACAAGCGGGCCGCGAAGCCTGTTGAATCCCAGTGCTCGGTCAAGGCATCGCGGCTTCGACCAATTCTATCCAGTGCCGGACCGAGGTTCGGCCAGCACCGTCGAGGTGGGACTGGCAGCCGATATTGGCGGTGGCGATGATCTCGGGGTGTCCGCTTTCCAGCGCATTGAGCTTGTTGTCCCGCAGTTGCCGGGACAGTGCAGGTTGGGTCAGCGAATAGGTGCCCGCCGAGCCGCAGCACAAGTGACTGTCGGGCACCGGCGTGAGGTTGAATCCGAGCTTCTCGAGGATGGCTTCAACCGCTCCCCCAAGCCTTTGCGCGTGCTGCAAGGTGCAGGGGCAGTGGAAGGCCAGGCGCTGATCGCTGTGTACGCCGAGCTTGTCCAGTGGCTCGTCACGCAGTACTTCGACCAGGTCCTTGGACAACGCACTGACCCTTGCGGCCTTGTCGGCATAAGCTGGGTCGGTGCTGAGCAGATGCCCGTAATCCTTGACGAAGGCGCCGCAGCCGCTGGCGGTTTGCACAATGGCCTCGGCACCGCTTTCGACGGCCGGCCACCACGCGTCGATGTTACGTCGGGCTCGATCGAGGCCGGCGGCCTGGGCATCCAGGTGGTAATCCAGCGCACCGCAGCAGCCGGCCTCGCGAATCGGGGTGACACTGATTCCCAGCCGGTCCAGTACCCGGGCGGCGGCGGCATTGGTATTGGGCGACAGGCTCGGTTGCACGCAGCCTTCGAGCATGAGCACTTGCCGATCATGGCGCAGGGTCGGTCGTGGCTTTGCCCGATGAGTGTTGCGAGGCAGTTTGGCTTGCAGCGCATTGGGCAGCACGGCACGGAAAACCTGGCCACTGCTCACCAGCCCTTTGAACAATCCTGGATTGGGCAGCACGCCGCGCAATCCCTCGCGAAGCAGCCGTTGGCCAGGTGAGCGTGGGACTGCCGCATCCACCACCGCCCGACCGATGTCCAGCAAATTGTGATAATCGACGCCGGAGGGGCAGGTGGTTTCGCAGTTGCGGCATGACAGGCAACGGTCAAGGTGTTCCTGGGTCTTGCGGGTCACTTCGTTGCCTTCGAGCACCTGCTTGATCAGGTAGATGCGCCCCCTCGGGCCGTCCAGTTCATCGCCCAGCAATTGGTAGGTCGGGCAGGTGGCATTGCAAAAGCCGCAGTGCACGCAACTTCGCAGAATCCGTTCGGCTTCTTCGGCGCGAGGCAGTTGGCGGGCGTTGTCGCTCAAGTTGGTCTGCATGGTTCAGAGCTCCGCGTACAGGCGACCGGGGTTGAAGATGCCACGCGGGTCGAGTTGTTGCTTCAAGTTCCGGTGGTAGCGCATCAGCGCGTCGGGCAGCGGCTGGAAGGGGGTGTCGGTCACGCCAGGCGTGTAGCAGGTGGCATGCCCTCCGGCTTGTTCGACGAGCGAGCGGATAAAGGTCGCTTCGGCAGCGGATTTGAGCCAGCGCTGGGCGCCGCCCCAATCGATCAACTGAACGCCCGGCAAGGGCAGTCGAGGCGTGCCATTGGGCACGGCGAGGCGCCAAAGGGGGCGATCCTCATCGAAGAAGCTCAACCGGTGTTCATTCAGATCCTGCCAGTACGAAGAGTCCAGCCACTCGCCGCCCAGACGGTCGCGGGCCGCGGCGACCGAGCCTTCGCCACCTTCGAGCCGCAGGTGCAGGCGCTCGCCATCGTGGCACGCCGCGCTGATGGGCAGTGGTTGCTGGCCCCATTCCGCGAGGCGCAACAAAGCCCGGGCGGCGTCCATTTCCAGGCTGATGCTCAACGTTTGCCGCGGTTTTGGCAGGACCTTGAGGGACACTTCGGTCACCACGCCCAGCGCGCCGTAGCTGCCGGCCATCAAGCGCGACAGATCGTAGCCGGCGACGTTTTTCATGACTTCGCCACCGAAACGCAGGTGTTTACCGTGACCGGTGATGACCCGTGTGCCGAGAATGAAATCGCGCACCGACCCAGACCAGGGGCGCCGGGGCCCTGAGAGCCCGCAGGCAATCATGCCGCCCACGGTGGCGTTCTCGCCGAAGGAGGGCGGTTCGCAAGGCAGCATTTGCTGCGCCGCGTCCAGCACCTCGCAAAGATGAGCCAGTGGCGTACCGCAGCGAACGGTGATCACCAGTTCCGTCGGATCGTAGCTGACGATGCCTCGGTGCGAGCGCGTGTCGAGGACCTCACCGGCGACGCTGCGTCCAAGTGACGCTTTGCTGTTGGAGCCTTGGATGCGCAGCGCGGTGGCGCTTTCCAGCGCCTGGTTGACCTGCTGCAGCAGCGCTGCGCTGTCGTCGAAATCATGTTCGCTGCCCATCAGAAACGCTCCAGTTCAGGGAAGGGCACCTGACCCATGTGGACGTGCATGGCGCCAAACTCGGCGCAGCGATGCAGCGTTGGAATGTTCTTGCCAGGGTTGAGCAGGCCGCTCGGATCGAATGCGGCTTTGACGGCGTGGAACACGGTCAATTCGTCGCTGTTGAACTGCGCGCACATCTGGTTGATCTTTTCCCGGCCCACGCCGTGTTCCCCGGTGATGCTGCCACCGACTTTCACGCACAGTTCGAGGATCTTGCCGCCCAGGGCTTCGGCGCGATCGAGCTCACCCGGTTGATTGGCATCGAAGAGGATCAGCGGATGCATGTTGCCGTCGCCCGCGTGAAAAACGTTGGCCACCCGCAGGCCATGTTCGGTCGATAACGCCGCGATGGCGCGAAGCACTCCGGGCAGTTCCCGACGCGGTATGGTCCCGTCCATGCAGTAGTAATCCGGCGAGAGGCGTCCCACCGCAGGAAACGCATTCTTGCGTCCAGCCCAGAAACGCACGCGCTCGGCCTCGTCGCGAGCCTGGCGCACTTCGGTGGCGCCGGCCTGCTGCAATACCTGGCGCACGCGATCGCAGTCGTCGTGGACGTCGGCCTCCACGCCGTCGAGCTCACACAACAGGATGGCTTGGGCGTCTACCGGATAGCCGGCGTGAATGAAGTCCTCGGCGGCGCGGATGGCCAGGTTGTCCATCATTTCCAGGCCGCCCGGGATGATGCCGGCGGCAATGATGTCACCCACGGCGCGGCCGGCCTTTTCAACCGAGTCGAAGGCCGCCAGCAGGACTTTGGCCGTTTGCGGTTTGGGCAGCAGTTTGACTGTGACCTCGGTGATCACCCCGAGCATCCCTTCGGAACCGGTGAACAACGCCAGCAGATCGAACCCGGGTGAGTCGAGGGTCTGCGACCCCAACGTCAGGTGTTCGCCGTCGACGGTGAGAATGTCCACCTTCAACAGGTTGTGGACGGTCAGCCCGTACTTGAGGCAATGCACGCCACCGGCGTTCTCCGCGACATTGCCACCGATCGAGCAGGCGATCTGGGAGGAGGGGTCCGGCGCGTAGTACAAGCCGAACGGCGCGGCCGCCTGGGAAATCGCCAGATTACGCACCCCCGGCTGGACCCGTGCGGTGCGGGCGGCAGGGTCGATGTGCAGGATGTTGTTGAAGCGCGCCATTACCAGCAACACGCCTTTTTCCAGCGGCAGCGCACCGCCGGACAAACCAGTGCCGGCGCCACGGGCAACGACGGGGACCTTGCGCTCATGACAGAGCCGCAGCACGCCCTGGACCTCTTCGATGTGGCGCGGCAGCACCACCAGCATGGGCGTGGTGCGGTAAGCGGAGAGCCCGTCGCATTCGTACGGCTTGAGCTCCTCGCGCTGATGCAGGATTTCCAGGTCGGGCAACTGGGTTTGCAAGGCCTGCAGAAGCGCGTTTTTGTCGACGTCAGGCAGGGCGCCGTCGACGCGTTCGTCGTAGAGAATATTCATCGTTCGTAGGCGACACTCGGTTGTTTTTATTAGAGGTCTGTTCCGATACGGCTGACTTGCATCATTAGGCCGACGCGTTCTACTGTCTATGGGGTGTTCAGCTGGTCGAACCAGTTCTTTGAGCCGGTTCTCATGGGCTATAGGGTAAAAGCCTTATAGGGCAATGGTTTATCAGCATGTCCGAACGGACGTTTACATTGGTCTGAATCTGGTCATACCAGTGGGAGATTCGATGGAAAGCGTGGAAACGAGCCGCAACCCGCAGGTCGCCGACGTCGTCTGTGAGCGCATCGAACGCCTGATTGTCGATGGCGTACTCAAGACCGGGCAATTGTTGCCTTCGGAGCGCCGGTTGACAGAAAAACTCGGCGTCTCCCGTACCGCGCTTCGCGAGGGCCTGAAGCTGTTGCGCGCCCGCGGAATCATCAAGACCGAGCAGGGCAAGGGGTCCTTCGTGGCCGACCTGGCTGGGCATGGCTTGGAGTCGCCGCTGATGCACCTGTTCAGCTCGCAGCCACGCACACTCTATGACTTGTTTGAAGTGCGCAGCCTGCTTGAGGGCGAATCGGCGCGCTTGGCGGCCCTGCGCGGGACCGAGGCTGACTTCGTACTGATTACCCGCAGCTACGAGGCCATGCTCGACGCCCATAGCCATCCCCTGGAGGCCAGCGTCCACGCCCGGCTCGACCATGCGTTTCACTTGGCGATCTGCGAGGCCTCACATAACCCGGTGCTGGTGCAGACCTTGCGTTCATTGACGGACTTGCTGCTCAGCTCGGTGTTCGCATCGGTCAACAACCTCTACCACCGCGAACCGCAGAAGCGCCAGATCGACCGCCAACACGCCCGGCTCTACAACGCCGTGACCGGACGCCTGCCGGAGCAGGCACGCAAGGCGGCCATCGCCCACATCCAGAGCATTTGCGAAAACCTCAAGGAAATCGAAAACGAAGAACAACGCCTGGTGCGCGCCACGTTGCGGCTTGAGGGGTGGGTGTAGAGGCAGTGGCTGGCGGGAGCGCTAAGGGATGGCTTTTCATCTTCCCGCCCCACGAAAAGTGGTCGTGGTAGTAAGCCGCGATGACGTTGCAACTGATGCCCGCATTTCCCAACGCCGTTGCGAAGGCTGTGGTCAAGCCGACGGCGTCCAGGCCGGAATGCACGGTCGAGGTGATGATGGATTGGGCCCCAGTGTCCAGGAATTTGCCGGCAGGCGTTGTAGGAACGGTTGCCGCCTGTAAATTACCGGCCTCGGGGGATCGAAGGGAGCAAAAATCCAAGCACCTCGTCCAGCAAAAGCTTCGGCGCTTCTTCCGCTATGTAATGCCCCGAAGGTAACGCTTTCCCTCGCACATCGGTCGCGACTTTTTGCCATTCCTTCAGCGGATCGAAGCAACGGCCCACGACGCCGTCCGCTCCCCACAAGGCCAACAATGGCACTGAGAGTTTTCGGCCGGCTTGTCGGTCGCTCTTGTCGTGCTCCAGATCGATGCTGGCGCTTGCCCGGTAGTCTTCACAAACACCATGAGCTGCGCCGGGGAGTGACAGGCAGCGCAGGTATTCGGCCAATGCTGAATCAGTGAAAGGCGCCATGCCAGCGCTGCGAGTGCCCATGACGCTGCGCAGATAGAGCTCCGGATCGGCCTCGATGAGCGTTTCGGGAAACGGAGCCGGGCGAATCAGGAAAAACCAGTGCCAATAGGCGCGGGCAAACGCTTCGTTGGTTTGCTCGTACATCGCCAGTGTCGGAGCGATGTCCAGCGTGATCAAGCGCTTCACTGCATCCGGGTGATCCATCGCCATGCGATGGGCCACGCGTGCGCCTCGGTCATGCGCCAATACGTCAAACTTCACGAACCCCAGCGCGCGCATGAGCTCGAGCCCGTCCAGGGCCATTTGCCGCTTGGAGTAGGCGACGTGTTCTGCGTCGCCTGCCGGTTTGTCGCTGTCACCGTAGCCGCGAAGATCCGCCGCGATCACGGTGAAATGCTCCGCCAGGGGTTCGGCGACTTTGTGCCACATGACGTGGGTCTGGGGATGCCCGTGGAGCAAGAGCAGACCTTGGCCGCTCCCACCTTTGCGGTAGTTGACGGTGATGCCGTTGACTTGGCATCGGCCCGATTCAAATGAGGCGAACATCGCTTGGCTCTCCTGCTGATGGTGGCTTTTATTCTAGGGCCCTCGCGCCAAGGTGCTAAGGCACAGCGTGTGACCGCTTTCTTCACGAATCGTGTGCAACCTGGCGCACGTCTGGCACAGCTGTCACGGTGAATGCGACAACTGTCGCACGTCTTCGCAACCCGCTAAACCAAGCGCAGCCCCCGTAGAACGGGGCTTGCAGAGCATTTCCCGACGGTGGCATGGGGGTTGCTCCTGCCTGAGTGCGCAGCGCAATGGCTTCGCTACTAATAAGAATCAGGAGTCCTCCCATGACACAGATTGGCCTCGCCGTGCCTACTGCTTCTCGGAACGCGCCCCTTCGCGCTCCCCTCAAGGCGCTATATGTCGTGCTGGCGCTTACCCTCAATACTGCTCCGAGCTGGGCCCAGGACATGCCGGCGAATGTCGACGGCAAGCGCATCATCGCCGCCGACCAGGAGCCCGGTAACTGGATGAGCACCGGTCGCACCTACGATGAACAACGCTACAGCCCGTTGAAGAAGATCAGCGACCAGAACGTCGACCAGTTGGGGCTCGCCTGGAGCTACAAGCTGGACCTGGATCGCGGTGTCGAGGCCACGCCTATCGTGGTCGACGGCGTGATGTACACCACCGGCCCGTTCTCGGTGGTCTACGCCCTGGACGCCCGCGACGGCAGGTTGATCTGGAAGTACGACCCCAAGTCCGACCGCAACCGCGCCGGCGAGGCCTGTTGCGATGCGGTCAACCGGGGCGTCGCGGTGTGGAAGGGCAAGGTTTACGTGGGCGTGCTCGATGGTCGCCTGGAGGCCATCGACGCCAAGACCGGCCAGCGGGCGTGGTCGGTGGACACCCGTGCCGATCACTCGCGCAGCTACACCATCACCGGTGCGCCGCGCGTGGTCAACGGCAAAGTGGTGATCGGCAATGGCGGCGCCGAGTTCGGCGTACGCGGTTATGTCACCGCCTATGACGCCGAGACCGGCAAGCAGGCCTGGCGCTTCTTCACGGTGCCGGGTGACCCCAAGCTGCCGCCCGAAGACAAGGCCATGGAAATCGCCGCCAAGACCTGGCACGGCGACGCCTATGTGGCCCAAGGCGGTGGCGGCACGGCCTGGGACTCGTTTGCGTTCGACCCGGATCTGAACCTGCTGTACATCGGCGTGGGCAATGGTTCGTTGTGGGACCCGAAATGGCGGAGCCAGGCCAAGGGCGACAATCTGTTCCTGTCGTCCATCGTCGCGGTCAATGCCGATACGGGGGAATACGCCTGGCACTACCAGACCACGCCGGGTGACGCCTGGGACTACACCGCTACCCAGCACATGATCCTTGCGCAGCTGCCGATCGACGGAAAGCCGCGCAAGGTGCTGATGCAAGCGCCGAAGAACGGTTTTTTCTACGTGATCGACCGCGCCACGGGTGAGCTGCTGTCCGCCAAGGGCATCGTGCCCCAGAGCTGGACCAAGGGCATGGACATGAAGACGGGCCGGCCCATCGTCGATGACGAGAATGCCGCGTACTGGAAGGACGGCAAACGTAAACTGGTCACGCCCGCGTTCTGGGGCGCCCATGACTGGCAGCCGATGTCCTACAACCCGAACACCGGGCTTGTGTATATCCCCGCGCACATCATGTCCGCCTATTACGAGCACATCCCCGAGGCGCCGAAGCGCAACCCGTTCAAGAGCATGTACCAACTGGGCCTGCGCACCGGGATGATGCCGGAGGACGCCGATGGGCTGTTGGAAATGGCCAAGGGCTGGTCAGGCAAACTGATTGCCTGGGACCCGGTCAAGCAGCAACCGGCGTGGGAAGTGCCCTATGTGACGATCTTCAACGGCGGGACTTTGAGTACCGCCGGCAACCTGGTGTTCGAGGGCAGCGCCGACGGCCGTGTGATCGCCTACGCTGCCGACAGTGGCAAGAAACTCTGGGAGCAGCCGGCGGCCAGCGGTGTGATGGCGGCGCCGATTACCTACAGCGTGGACGGTGAACAGTACGTGACGTTCATGGCCGGTTGGGGCGGTGCCTTCTCGACATTCGCCGGAGCCTTGTCCCTACGCGCCGGGGTTCGGCCGTTCTCCCAGGTGTTGACCTATAAATTGGGCGGCACCGCGAAACTCAACGAGCCGGCGCCGCTCGCCGACGCCCCGAAACCGCCACCCCTGACCGGCGACCTGGCGGCAGTGGAGGCCGGCGGCAAGCTCTACGACGGCTACTGTTCTCAGTGCCACGGCATCCACGCGGTCAGCGGCGGTGTGCTGCCGGACCTGCGCAAGCTGACGGCGGAAAAACACCAGATGTTCCTCGGCATTCTCTACGGCGGCCGAGTGCCGGACGGCATGCCGTCCTTTGCCGACGCCTTCACGCCGGAACAGGTGGAGCAGATCCACCAATACCTGATCAAGCGCGCCCACGACCTGCAGCAAGAAGGCGGGGTCTGGAAGACCTTCACCGCCAAATGAGCGCCCCCGCATTATTTCGACCCTGACGCGAGAGCAAGCACATGACCGAGATCACCGATTACCAGAACTTCATCGCCAACGCTTTTGTTCCCAGCGACCCAAGCATCGAAGTGCGCAACCCGGCCAACGGCCGTTTGCTCGCACGGGTCCCCGAAGCCAGTGGCGAGCAAGTCGAAGCGGCCATTGCCGCAGCGCGCAAGGCGCAAAAAAGCTGGGCTGCCCGTCCGGCCATCGAGCGCGCCGGTTACTTGCGAAAAATCGCCACAAAAGTGCGCGACAGCGCCGAACGCCTCGCCCATGTCATCACCGCCGAGCAGGGCAAAGTGCTGGGATTGGCGCGGGTGGAAGTCAACTTCACCGCCGATTACCTGGACTACATGGCCGAGTGGGCGCGGCGCCTTGAGGGAGAGGTGCTGACCAGCGACCGTGCCGGCGAAAGCATCTTCCTGCTGCGCAAGCCCCTGGGCGTAGTGGCCGGGATTCTGCCGTGGAATTTCCCGTTCTTCCTGATTGCTCGCAAAATGGCCCCGGCGCTGGTGACCGGCAATACCATCGTGATCAAGCCCAGCGAAGAAACCCCTATCAATTGCTTCGAGTTTGCTCGCCTGGTGGCTGAGACCGACCTGCCGGCCGGTGTGTTCAACGTTGTCAGCGGCACGGGGGCGACCGTGGGGCATGACCTGACCCGTCATGCCGGCATCGACTTGATCAGCTTCACCGGCAGCGTCGGCACCGGTTCGCGAATCATGGCGGCGGCAGCGCCAAACATCACCAAACTCAACCTGGAGCTCGGTGGCAAGGCGCCGGCCATCGTGCTGGCGGACGCCGACCTGGACCTCGCGGTCAAGGCCATCACGGCTTCGCGGGTGATCAACACAGGGCAAGTCTGCAATTGCGCCGAACGGGTGTACGTCGAGCGCAAGGTCGCCGATCGGTTCATCGAGCAGATTGCCGCCTCGATGGCCGCGACCCGCTACGGCGACCCGCTGGCCGAGGACAATCTGGACATGGGGCCGCTGATCAACCAGGCGGCCCTGGACAAGGTTGCGCGAATGGTCACGGTCGCGAAGGGAGAGGGGGCCGAAGTGGTCACGGGCGGCGCGGTGGCCGACAAGGGCCAGGGTTTTCACTATCAGCCGACGGTGCTGGCCGGGTGCGGCGGCGAGATGGCGATCATGCGCCAGGAGATCTTCGGCCCGGTACTGCCGATCCAGATTGTCGACGACCTGGACGAAGCCATTGCCCTGGCCAATGACAGCGAATACGGCCTGACTTCATCGATCTACACCCGCAGCCTGAGCGCGGCCATGCGCGCCAGCCATGAGCTCGATTTCGGTGAGACCTACATCAATCGAGAAAACTTCGAAGCGATGCAGGGCTTCCATGCGGGGGCGCGCAAGTCTGGTATTGGCGGCGCGGACGGCAAGCACGGCTTGTATGAATACACCCATACCCATGTGGTTTACATCCAGGTCTGATCGGACGACAAAAAATGCCGGCACCCGCAAGGGCGCCGGCATTTTCATGGGCGTATCAGAACTGGTCGTTGGGCGCGACGACGCCGTGCTTTTTCATCTTGCGGTACAGCGTGGAGCGAGAGATGCCCAGTTCGGTAGCGGCGGCGCTGATGTTCCAACGATGCTGACGCAAGGTCGCCAGCAAGCGGCGGGCCTCTTCGTCGCCCAGCTGTTCGCCCAGGTTGCCGGACAACGGTGTGGTGTTGTCGAGCAATGACAGCCGCCGTGGCGCCAGCACTTCGCTGGGCAAGCAGTCCAAGTCGATGACCCCGTCTTCGGCCAGGGCTACCGCGTAACGCAGGGCGTTGAGTAGTTGGCGGATATTGCCAGGCCACTGATAGTCGAGCAGGCATTGGCGGGCGTCCGCGTTCAGCCGTAGCTCGCGAGTTTGGTCCTGAGCCGCGAGCAATTGATCGATCAGCGCGGCGCGATCACTGCGTTCGCGCAAGGCGGGCAGCGCCAGGTTCATGCCGGCGAGGCGATAGAACAGATCTTCGCGAAAGCGCTTCTCGCCGATCATCGTAGGTAGGTCCTGGTGAGTCGCCGAGATGACCTGGACGTCCAGCGTCACCGGCACTTCAGCCCCCAGCGGCGCGATTTCCCGCTCCGCCAGTACCCTCAGCAAGCGGGTTTGCAAATGGGCGGGCATGTCGCCAATCTCATCGAGAAACAGCGTGCCGCCGTTCGCCAGCTCCAACTTGCCCTTCATGCCTTTTCGGTTGGCGCCGGTAAAACTGCCGGCGCGATAGCCGAACAGTTCGCTTTCGATCAGCGTCTCCGGGATCGCCGCGCAATTGAGCGCAACGAAAGGTCCTGCGCGACGATGGCTGGCCTGGTGGATGGCTCGGGCGAAAGCTTCCTTGCCGGTGCCGGTTTCGCCGGTAATCAAAATAGGGATGCCTTTGTCGATCACCTTGCGCACCCGCCGCACGCTCTGTTGCAGTTGAGGGTCGAGGCCGGCAAGTTGTTGCAGCTCCGGGTGAGCGTCAAGGGCAGGGCGGGCGATGGGGCGCGGGCGGTGCTGTTGGGATGGAATCCGCAGGCCGACCTCCAGCAGCGCTTCATCGCGAAGACCACGCAAACGCACGCCCTGGGCGCCGCCATTGGTGAGCTTCAGCAATTCGTCCATTGTGGTGGGAAGCAGGCGATCGATGGGTGTGCCCAGCAACTGCGGCCCCTGAGCCAGCTCCAGGGCGACAAATGCCGCACGGTTGGCCCCGATGACGCGGCCGTTTTCATCGAGCGCCAGCAATTGCTCGTTGGCCAGGTCGGCGATTTCATCCAGGGGCTTGAGGGACAAGGTCAAGCGGTCGCGGTAGCTCTGGCGAAAATGTGCGTTCTCGATCAGACGCGCATACATGATCACCAGTTGCAGCGTCAGGTATTGGCTCTCCCGGGGGCCTGCGCTGTTCATGCAGGTCGCATTGAGGCAACCGCGCAACAGGCCTTGGGCATCGAAAATGGGCGCCACCGAACAACTCAGGCTGAAATTGGACGCCAGGAAATGCTCCTCCCGATGAATGATCAACGGCTGCGCGGCTGCTAGCGTGGTGCCGATGCCATTGGTCCCCACCACCGATTCCTCCCACTGCGCACCCACCACCAGCCCGGACTGCGTATAGATGTCGTGCTGGTCGGGCAGTCGGGAATCCAGGGTAATGCCGCGCTCGTCGCTCAGCAGCACGGCAAAACCGGCGGGCACCACGCGCCGGGCCAGACCGCTGACGCCTTGGCTGGCGATGGAAAGATACTGCTGGTGCTGTTCCTGATGACGGCGGATGTCCTCGGCGCTGAGGATGTTCTTGCGGCTCGCCGCGCCAGGGTCGAGCCGGTGCTCCACGACGCTGCGGTACCAGGACTGGGCGATGACGCCATCGGGCTTCAGGCCGCGTCCGGAAAAATGGTCGTTGACGAAGGCTGCCAGTTCGCTCGGGATAGGCTGCGCGCTATGCAGGGTCATGAAATGCTCCATCAGGCGTGAATCCGCGAAGGGGCTTCACGGCGATCTTGTTATTGGACGATGGCCGCCATTGCAAGTATCTACCATAGACGCTGGCGCGGGAGTTTTCATCGTTGGATTGAAGGTCCGGATCCGATTTCACCCCCTCCTCAGAAAAACGCCCAACGCCCGGACGATGTCGCGGGACGCTTGATCCGCGATGCGCCCTGGCACCTGGTCGAACATATGGGGTGCGCCAGGATAGACATGAAGTTCGGTGGCAACGCCTGCGCGAATCAGCCTCATTGCAAAATCGACGTCCTCCTCGAGGAACAAATCTTGAGAACCGACCGAAATGAACGTCGGTGGCAGGTTACGCAGGTCTGGTTGCAGCGCCGGTGAGAACAGACCCACACGATCGTCGTCCAGGGGGGCGCCCCCGCGAAGGCACTGCCAGCAGAACTGATTGGGCTCCGGCAGCCAACTGAATGTGTCGGTGTCGCGGCTCGGGTAGGGTGATTGCGTCGAGCCTGTGCGGTGATCGAGCATGGGATAGACGAGCATTTGGCCGACGATCGGATACCGCGCTTTGTCGCGAGCCATGATGGCCAATGCGGCGGCCAGCCCGCCACCGGCGCTATGACCCATGACCGCAATGCGCCGGGGATCCAGGCCCAGGTCCTGGCTGTTTTCGAACAGCCAGGCGAGGGCGCTGTAACAGTCGTCAAGGGGCGCTGGAAAGGGATATTCGGGCGCCAGTCGATAATCCACTGCAACGATGTACGCACCTGACTCGTCGGCCAGGTCGGCCAGAAAGTCATCGGCCATTTCGAGGCTTCCGAGTACGAAGCCACCGCCATGGATAGACAGGATCGCCGGCAGGTTCGCATCAGGCTCGAGGCCTTCCGGCCGGTAGACGCACAGGCGCAGGCGTTCGTCATCGGTGCCTGGAATCCACCGCACTTCGCATCGCGCGCGGTGCTCGGGTTTGAAGGTCGAATGCACTCGGGCGCGGATGGCCGGTAGCGTGCCCACCGACCATTGTTCCGCACCCGAGGCCACAAGACCGTGGAATATGGGATCGAGCCATTCATCAGACATCAGGTTTCGCTCCCCTTTGCTTGGAGCCGCCGGGTACCCGTCGCCGATACCCGGCGGTTTGCTGTTAAAGCCAGGCTTTGATTTGCGCGCAAACGGCCTGGGTGGAAATGCCGTAGCGATCATGCAGTGTCGGCAGCGCGCCTGCGTCGAGGAAGGCGTCTGGCAATGCAATTTGTCTGAACGTCGGCGTCACCCCGTTGCGCAGCAGGACCCCGGCAACCGCTTCGCCCAGCCCGCCGATGATGGAGCTGTTTTCTGCGGTCACCACCAATCGTCCCGGCTTTCTGGCCTCGGCAAGCAGGGTATGTTCATCCAGCGGCTTGATGGTCGGCATGTGCAATACCGCGACATCGACGCCGTCTGCCTGCAGTTGCTTGGCTGCTTCCAACGCACGCATTGTCATCAACCCAGTGGAAATGATCAGCACGTCGTTGCCGGTACGCAGAGTCTTGGCCTTGCCGATCTCGAACGTGTAGCCGTATTCGTCCAGCACCAAGGGTACGTTACCGCGCAACAAACGCATGTAGACCGGGCCTTGGTGGGCGGCGATGGCGGGCACGGCCTGTTCGATTTCCAGCGCGTCACAGGGATCGACAATCATCAGGTTGGGCATGGCGCGAAATATCGCCAGGTCGTCGGTGGCCTGGTGGCTCGGACCATAACCGGTGGTAAGACCCGGCAAGCCACAGACGATCTTGACGTTGAGGTTTTCCTCGGCAATTGCCATGCAGATGAAATCGTAGGCCCGACGGGAAGCGAACACCGCATAGGTCGTGGCAAACGGCACGAAACCTTCCCGGGCCATACCCGCCGCAGCGCTCATCAGCAATTGCTCAGCCATGCCCATCTGGTAGAAACGGTCCGGATGGGCCTTGGCGAAGATGTGCAGGTCGGTGTATTTGGACAGGTCGGCGGACAGCCCGACGATGTCCTGGCGCTGGTCCGCCAATGCGGCCAGTGCATGGCCGAATGGCGCAGGTTTCGTCGCTTGGCCCTCGGCCGCGATCGAGGCAATCATCGCCGAAGTGGTCAGGCGTTTTTTGCCCGGCTCGATTTTCGCGTTCGATGTATTGACGGCGTTGCTCATGAGTGTCTTCCTTCTTCGAGGTTGTTCAGCGCCAGGTCCCACTCGTGTTCTTCGACGCGGATGAAATGGGTCTTTTCGCGGTTCTCCAGGAACGGCACACCCTTGCCCATGCGTGTATCGCAGATGATCACCCGAGGCACGCTGGAGGAGTGGTTGCGCGCGGCATCGAAGGCCGTCACCAAGGCGTCCAGGTCGTTGCCGTCGACGCGCTGGGTGAACCAGCCAAACGCTTGCCAGCGGTCAACGATCGGCTCGAACGAGAGGATCTCGCTGGAGTATCCATCGGCCTGCTGGTTGTTGACGTCGACGATTGCAATCAGGTTGTCGAGCTTCCAGTGCGAAGCGGACATCACCGCTTCCCAGGTTGAACCTTCGTTCAATTCACCGTCCGATAGCAGGTTGTAGACGAAAGCCGACGAGCCTTTGCGCTTGAGGCCCAGGCAGGCGCCTACCGCGATGCCCAGCCCTTGGCCGAGGGAGCCTCCGGTTATTTCCATGCCCGGCGTGTACGCCGCCATGCCCGACATGGGCAGCCGGCTGTCGTCCGCGCCGTAGGTTTCCAACTCATCGAGCGGAACGATCTGGGCCTCGATCAATGCCGCGTACAACGCAATCGCGTAGTGGCCGATAGAGAGATAGAAGCGGTCACGTTGCTCCCATTCAGGGTCATGGGGTCGATAGCTCATGGCGTGGAAGTACGCGACCGCCAGCAGGTCGGCGGCGCCCAGGGCCTGGCCGACGTAGCCTTGGCCTTGCACCTGCCCCATGCGCAGCGCGTGATGACGGATGTTGTGGGCGCGGTCGGCCAGGGACAGGGGTGAAGCAGGTGAAAGCGAGCGAGTCATGGTGGAACTCCGGTGACTTAACGATTGACCAGGGCGGCAGGAATGCGCAGCACCAACGAGGCGCCGCCCAGCAGTACGCCGGTGATCAGGTACATGCCGATGGCGCTGGAGCCGGTTTGCGTGGTGATCCAACCAATCAGGTAGGGCGAGCAGAAGCCGGCGAGGTTGGCGAAGCTGTTGACCGCCGCGATGCCTGCGGCGGCGGACACCCCGCCGAGCAGGGTCGTGGGCAGCATCCAGAACATCGAGGAGGCGGACAGGATGCCGGACGCCGCCAGGCACAGGCTCAGGATGGACAACAAGATGTTGCCTCCCAGCAGCGCGGCGAGCGTCAGGCCGATGGCACCGGCAATCATTGGTGCAATCAGGTGCCAGCGCCGCTCGCGGTGTTTGTCGCCGCTGCGGCCGATCAACAACATGGCCGCAATCGCGCAAAGGTAGGGCAGGCTGGTCAGGAAACCAATGTGCAGCGGATTGGAAACCCCGGCGTTGCGCACCAGCGTCGGCAGCCAGAAAGTAATGGCGTATTGGCCCATGACCACGCAGAAGTAAATACCGGCCAACAGCCACAGGCGGCGGTCCCGGACGAACTCGCCCACCGAGGCATGGGTGACCTTCTGCTGGTTGTCCTCGGCCAGCTCACGGCTGACCAGCGCTTTCTCTTCGTCGTCCAGCCAATGGGCCTGATGCACGCCATCCTTGAGGTAACTCAGCACCAGCAACCCGACAACAACGGTGGGAATGGCCTCGAGCACGAACATCCACTGCCAACCGGCCCAGCCGTGCACGCCGGCGAAATGGTTCATGATCCAGCCCGACAGCGGGCCGCCCACCATGCCCGACAACGGGATGGCGATAAACCAGAGCACGGTCATGCGCGCACGGCGGTAGGACGGGAACCAGTAGGTGAGGTACAGCAGCAAACCCGGTGCCAGCCCTGCTTCGGCGACCCCGAGCAGAAAGCGCAAGGCATAGAACTGCCAAGCGGTCTCAACGAAGGCGAACAGCGCGGAAATGATGCCCCAGGTGATCATGATTCGCGCGATCCAGACGCGAGCGCCGACCTTGTGCAGGATGACGTTGCTGGGTACTTCGCAGAGGAAATAGCCGATGAAAAACATCCCCGCGCCCAGTCCGTAGACGGTTTCGCTGAGCGCCAGGTCGTTCATCATCTGCAGCTTGGCAAAGCCGACGTTGACCCGATCCAGATAGGCGCACAAATAGCACAGCATCAGGAAGGGCATCAGCCGCCAGGCCGTTTTCCGGTAGGCATTGGAGCGCACGGTCGAAACCGCTTCGAGCGACAAAGTAGTCATGATGGCCTGATCTCTTGTTTTTATTGACCGCCAGGCAAACAGCCCGGCAGGGGTCTTCGATCCAGAACCGCACGGGCCGCACTGGCCCGCCCAGATACATCAGTGAATCAGCATTCCGCCGTTCACATCCAAGGTGATGCCAGTCAGGTACGAGGATAAATCGCTGGCCAGGAACAGGGCCGCGTTCGCGACGTCCTGGGCCTCGCCCAGGCGACCCAACGGAATGCCGTCGATGATGGCGTGGCGACGCTCATCCTGCATGAGGCCGCCGGTGATGTCGGTGTGGATCAGGCCCGGGGCGATGGAATTGACCCGCACCTTGTCCGGACCCAATTCGCGGGCCATTGCCTTGGCCAGGCCCAGCACACCGGCCTTTGCGGCGCTGTAGTGCGGCCCACCAAAGATGCCGCCACCACGTTGGGCAGACACCGAAGACATGCAGACGATGCTGCCGCCTTGCTGCTCGCGCATCAGTGGGATCACGGCTTGCGACATGAGCAGGGTGCCGCGCAGGCTGACGTCCAATACCTTGTCGTAGTCCGACCCGCGAATGTCGAGGGTTTTGAGGGGTTGGGTGATGCCAGCGTTGTTGACGAGAATGTCGATGCGGCCGAAATGTTCGATGGCCCGTGAGACGGCCCGTTGGACCTGCGCTTCATCGGCGACGTTGGCCGCAAGGCCGAGATGGCCTTCGCCCAGGGCGTTGGCGGCATCGCGTGCGGCGGATTCGTCCAGGTCCAGAATCACGACGCGGGCGCCGTGCTGCGCGAACGTCGTAGCGGTGGCGCGGCCAATGCCACGGGCGGATGCGGCGCCAGTAATGATCGCGACTTTGCCTTGGAGAAGCATGGGGAGATACCTCGTATTTGTTTTTATTGGGTCGATTCGGAAAAACCGATGACTTAGCTTCGTCTTGGTCCCCTGGCTGAGCAATGGCCTAAAAGTCATTCAGTGCTGAAAAAAATTCAGCGCTCGTTTGCTTGCGGTTGGAAGGTTTCACGGCGAAGCTCAACAATCATTAGAGCTATTGTCGAGTGATCTGCCATGCGTACCGACGCCGATGCACCCTTGATTCTCCCACCGCTGAAAGCCATTCAGGCTTTTGAGCAGGCGGCCCGGTTCAGCAACGTCGCCAGGGCAGCGGAAGTGCTGGACCTGACGCCCTCCGCGGTCAGCCATCAATTGGCGAAACTTGAAGCGATGATTGGCCGGCAGTTGTTTGTGCGTGCCGCGCGAGGCGTAACGCTCACGCCCGTGGGAGAGCAATACCTGAAGGAGGTTTCAGGGATCCTCCATAGCCTGGCCGTCGCCACCGAGCGCGCGGCCAGCGACGTGAGCCTGGACTGTTTGCGTCTGCACTCGGCGCCCAGCTTCGGGTTGTTGTGGTTGATGCCGAGGCTGGAAGCGTTCCGCGCCTGCAACCCTGACATCCAGATCAATCTTTCGTGCTCTTACGAATCGCTGCATTTCAGTCGGGACAAGATTGACGTGGACATCCGCCACGGCACTGCAAACTGGCCCAGTTATGAAGTGCGCACCGTCCAGAACGAAACCTTTGCGGTATTGGCTTCGCCGAAACTGCTCGCACAATGTCCGATCCGCAGCGCGTCCGATTTATTGAATTGCGACCTGGTGCTGTCCGAAGCCACTTTGCTCAAATGGCCGCAATGGTTTGCGCAACATGGCCTGGCGCGCCCGGAGAAGCCTTACGCCTTGAGTTTCGATCGGTCGTACATGTCTCTGGAGGCCGCCAGTCATGGATTGGGCTTCGCCTTGGAAAGCACATTGCTGGCGCAAAAATATCTGGCGACCGGCAGCCTGGTCGAGGTGGCGCCCGAGGCGCTCAGCGCGCCTGTGGCTGCCCACCACCTGGTATTCCCGAAAGCCCACTCGAGCTTCCCCCGCGTCCGGCGTTTCCTGGAGTGGATGGAAAGTGAGCTAGGGCAGGGCTTCGCGTATTAACGGGTCAGGGAGACTGCCCCTTGGCGGTGGCGGTCGACGGCTTTAGGGCAGTAACAGTCGGATCATTTAGGGTGCTTGCGGCGTTTCCAATGCGCAACCGGTGAGGTTTATCGAAGAAAAACGACCCGCCCAACGATGCGCCTCACGAAACTGTTGAATGGCTGATCGGTCGCTTCGACTGGCAAGCGCTTCAGTGGCGGCTTTTTGCAGGTCCGTGTCTTCATCCAAGATCCAGACCCCCGGTTCCTTGTCTCGCAAGGCCATTTCACCGAAGCGGGTGGTGAGGACGGGCAGGCCGAGGGCGCGGTACTCGTAGTATTTGATCGGGTCGACCGAAGCGGTCAGGCGGTTGAGCTTGAACGGGATCAAACCCACCGAAAACGTGGCCATGGCGGCGATCGCACCGGCATGGGAACACTCGGGGAGTAGTTCGATGTTGGCGGGCAAGACGCGACGCGGTGGAGTGAACAGGGGGCCGATCAGTTTGATCCGGTTTCCAGGGTTGGCCTGGGCCAGCGCGATGACCAGGTCCCAATCGAACCAACGACCCAGCGTGCCGACGTAGCCGATCACTTGTTGTTTGGGGCCCAGGTCGAGGCTTTCGACCGGTGCCAGGCGCTGCATATCGCAGGCGTTGAGGGCCAGTTCTATCTTGTCGGTCATGCCCAGGAGCTTGTCGCGAAGGGGGCTGGACGATGCCAGCACTTTATCCACCCGTTGGATGAGCTGCGTCTGGCGACGTGCCATCGACCTGCGTGACAGGCCCTGGTAGAAGGCCGGAAAATCGTCCATGGCATCGTAGACGGCACGGCTTGCGGGTATGCGCGCCAACAGTTGCAAGGCCAGTTCCGAAGGCTTTGCAATACACACCACGCAGGGCTTTTCTGCGGAAAATGCCATGACCTCCCTGAACAGGTTGCGCCACAGCCGCTTGAGCACCAGCGCCGAGCCGGGAAGGGGTTCGATGGGAAGACTGTGGGGTTTGCAGACCCGCAACCAGGCAGGGGCGTTGGTGTTTTGCGGGTTGGCAACAGGTGGCTTGCGCCTGAAATCATCGAGTGTTGGCAAGCGCGTCGGATACGGATCGATCCAAAGCACCGTTGCCCCGGTCCGGTGGTGATACCAGTCGACGAAGTGATGGGGGCGCTGGCTGAAGCTGGCCCATGGCACCGGCGACAGGTAGATCATCCGCATGACTGCAAGTGCTGCCTCAAGACTTCGACGATGCGGGCTGCGGCCTTGCCGTCGCCATAGGGAGAAACCCCGCGTGCCATGCTCTGATAGGCCTGGGGATCATCGAGCAGGCGCTGTGCCTGTTCGACGATGGTGGTCCGGTTGGCGCCCACCAGCTTGACCACGCCGAGGTCGACCGCCTCCGGGCGCTCGGTTTCCTCTCGCAGCACCAGCACCGGCTTGCCCAGGGCCGGGGCTTCTTCCTGCACGCCCCCCGAATCACTGATGATCAAGTACGAGCGCTTCATCGCCGCGATGAACGGCGCGTAGTCCAAAGGTGCGCAGAGGAGGATGTTCGGGGTCTGGCCGAGCAGGCGGTACGCGACATCCTTGACGTTTGGATTGGGGTGGACGGGATAGAGTATTTGAATGCCTGGATTGCGTTCGGCCAGGCGCTTGAGGGCCTGGCAGATATCCTGGAACGGCTCGCCGAAGTTCTCCCGGCGATGGGAGGTGACCAGTACCAGGCGTTTGCCGGGGTCCACTGGGACGTCCAAGTCGCAGTCCTGTGCCGCGGTCATCAGCAAGGCATCGATCACGGTGTTGCCCGTCAGGGTGACGGCGCTGGCGTCGACGCCTTCGCATAGCAGGTTGTCGACGGCGCGCTGGGTTGGCGCGAAATGCCAGCGGGTCAGTTTGCCGGCGATCACCCGGTTGGCTTCTTCGGGGAACGGATTGAAGATGTCCCCGGTCCGCAGGCCCGCTTCGACATGGCCAAAGGGAATGCGCAAGTAGAAGCACGCCAGTGCGGCGGACATGACCGTGGTCGTGTCGCCTTGCGCCAGCACGACATCCGGCTTTTCCGACTGCAGCACGCCGTCGAGCTCAAGCAGCAAGCGTGAAGTCAATGTCGCCAATGACTGATCGGGCCGCATGATGTCCAGGTCCAGGTCGGCTGTGATTGCGAAGCCCTCCAGTACCTGGTCCAACAGGGCTCGGTGCTGGGCGGTGGCGAGCACCCGGCAAACGATATTCCTTTCGGCTTGCAGCGCCTTGATCACGGGAGCCATCTTGATCGCTTCCGGGCGCGTACCGACGATGCAAAGTACCTTACGAGTCATGCCTTCTGATTTCCTATCGTTGTGGCAAGTGAGCGGGCTATCCGGTCCGCGTTGGCCATGAGCGTCAGCGTGTGGGATTTTTCCGTCAGGCTGGGCAGGCAGGCCCCGTCGACAATATGCACGCCGCCAAGGCCCGCGACTTCGCCCAGGTTATCGGTCTGTCCGATCTTGGGCACCGAGTGCATGGGCAGGGTTCCCGCGTAATGAATATCGGCCCCGGGCCCGCCGGGGGTGAAGCTCATGGGCATCAACAGCGCGCCCATTTTCCAGTAGATCCGCCGCAGCTTTGCTTCGGCAGCCTTCATGAGCCGGGGCAGCTCGGGGTGGATTTGGCCGGTGACGCTCAACGAACCATCGGGGCGCAAGCGCGCTGTGTTGTGGGACAAGTGCCCCGGCAGGAAAAGGTTCCCCACCAGGCAGGCGCTGAGCAGGTTCTTCAGCAGTTCGATGCTGTGGCGTTTGTCCAGGGGTATCCGGCTGACGAACTCGCTCATCGGCAAGCCTGTGGTGCTGAACGTCGAGCCAAAGGCCGTGGCATTGGCCGATAGCTCAAGGGCGAACGAAAGCTGCCCCAGGCCAAAGGTCGGCCCCCTTGGAGTGCCGAGCATTCTGGGCAGCCATAGCACAAAGGCCGCCGTTGGCGATGAGAGCAATGGTATCGGGGCCAAATGGTTCAGGCGCTTGAGGGCGAGCCGGGTCGAGGCCAGGGTGCCGGCCGCCAGCAGCAGGCGTGTTGCGCAAAAACGCCGGGCGGAACGACGATCACTGATCACCCATGAACCGTCCTGCCCCAGCAGGTCGTCCACCAGAAAGCCCTGGACATGCTGGAAGCCGGGGTACTGCTTGAGCTTTCCTAACTCTTGCGAGGCGCTGTACAGGGCCTGGTTGTGACAGCCCCACAAACAGTTTCCAGACAAGTCGCAAGCCCTGCGCTCGTCCAGGGGCTGGCTCAGCACGGCGACCCTGGAGCGGCCGAGGCGAAACCCCAGTTCAGGAAACGCCGGTCGGCGCCGCGCGTATCGATCGAGCAAGCGCTGGTGCAAAGCGTCCAGCGGCAGGGGCGGTTGCGACCACTCATCGAGGCCGAAGTAGTTCGACAGGTCATCGTCGATTCGGCCACTGATACCGATCCGGCGCGCGACCGTTTCGTAGGACGCCTGCATCTCGGAATAATCGATGGGCAGCCCGGCAAAGTCGCTGGCGCCAAGCGTCGCCACGCCGCAGCCCCAGGCATTGGACAGGCCACCCGTTGCCAGTGAGCCGACGCCGATGAAGTGGTCGGTCTCGATGCGGTTGCCGGCGCTGAATCCATCGAAGACAGGGGCGTGGGTCGGTGTCTTCAGCTTGGGCGACACAGCCTCCTGTTGGTTCAGGGCGTGGAAGTTTTCGCCGATCATCCATTTCCATTGATGCTCGTCGTGTGCCCGTGCGTCGAGGAATGGGCGACTCGGTAGTACCGGTGAGCCGATGTCGGCCTGGGCATCGACCATGAGGACCTTCAGGCCCGCCTTGACCAACGGGTAGGCAGCCGAAGTCCCGGCCGGGCCGCTGCCGACGATGATCACATCGAATTCAGGCGTCACGGTGGGCTTCACTTTCACGCAGCAGTTGGCGGGCCAGGGGACGGCACGCCAGCGCCGCCAGTTTCCACGCCAGGGCCTTGAGCACGGCCACGCCCAGCGCAACCAGCGTCCCGACCAGTCGGCCCGGTGGCTGGGCGCCGAGAAACACCTGCGCGCCCCGGGGGCTGGCTTCGGCGATACCCAGTGCCACCTGCAGGCGCCAGGCCAGCTCCTGGCCATCGGATGACTGCTGGGGGCCAGGGTCGTCCAGCAGGGCCAGTAGAATCGGCCAGCGCATCAACAAGCGGGAGTGGACGACGGGTCGGGTTTTGCCAGCGTGCTCCAGTGCCCTGGCGTAGCGAATGACCAAGCTTGTTGGCGGGGGCCGTTTGAGCAGATAACTCAAGAGCACCCCGGCTTCCCGGAGAAGGCCCCGACGTTGTCCATGGCCGGAGCGGTGCATGCCAGGGGCAAGGGGACGCAACCGGATGCCTATTTCTTGCAGGGAGCGCTCGCTGTCCATGGGTGGCAGCTGGACCAGGGAGAAAATTCGCGTCAGGCCCAGTTTCGTACTCAAGGATTGCCCCAGTGACCGGCGCAACAGCCTGAGCAATGCCACCGGTACGGGGATGGGCAGGCGCGTGGCACGGACCCGGTGCGTCGCGATCGACATCAGGAAGTGGCCAAAGGTAATCGGTCGCGCGGCGCCCAGGTTAAGGATTTCGGCACGAATGTCGTCCCGCTCGACAACGGCCAGAATGGAGGCCGCGAGGTCGTCGACATGAATGGGTTGCACCCGAGGCGCCGGCAGGAGGACCGGTATGAACGGGCTTCGGCGAACCAGCCCGCACAACAGGCCGAAGAGCCCACGTTCGGGCCCGCCATAGACTTGGCCGGGGCGGACCACGGTGCCGCCGGCGGCGAGCACGTCTTGTTCAATGCGCCATTTCGTCCGGCCATAAACGCTGGGAGCCGCGGCCTCGGCGGTTTGACTGGAAATGAAAACAAACTTGGCCGAGCCTTTTCGGGCACAACGAATCAGCGCCTGGGCCGCTCTGAGTTCTTCGTCCGGGTCGGTGTGGGCAGTGTCGGCAGCCAGGTGGATCAGCGCCTGGGTACCGGCGGGGCATTCGGGGGCCAGGCCCCGCAGGTCATAGGGAAGCCAGGCATGAGCGGCGGCGCACGGCCGGCGGGTGGCGCAAATGACCTCGTGCCCGCTTGCCGCCGCAAGGGCTGACAAACGTTGTCCGATGTAGCCAGTCGCGCCGGTGATCACCAGTTTCATGCCTCAAATGCCCTCGGCTCGGTCAGCGGGCGTGCGCGTATTGGAATGAAAAACGAACAGTTTGCTGATCCAATAGGTCAAGGCCACGCAGACCACGTCGCAGACAAATTTCACCGGGGCCGGGCTGTCGACGAAATACAGCCCCACGCTGAACAGCGCCGAAGCGACCGGGATATTGATCGCCAGCAAAGAGAAATAACGCACCGCTTGGGCCTTGGCGCTGCCATGGGACGACTGGAACGTGAAGTGCCGATGCAAGAAAAACGCGAACACGCCGGCGATGCCTTTGCCAGCGATGTTGGCCAGGATGGGGTGATCTTCGAATAGCGCGACCAACAGCACGAAAGCGCCCATGTCCAAGGCATAGGCGATGAGTTGGATGGCGCCGTACTTGATAAAGGTCAAGACGATCTCCTGAGCACCACAATGTGATGCAGCGCCAGTAGCCGTCGCAACGGATGCAGTAGTTTCTCCATGACTTTGAGCGCGGGGATCAGTGCGTCAGGCAATAACTGGCGGAAGTTCAGGCCGCCGGAAATCAAATATCGCAGGTAATTGCCGCATATCTCCTGATGGACGATTTCCAGGCCAGGGTACTTGCGCTCGAATGCTTGCCTGTCGCGTACGAAGATGATGTAGCTCAGGGCCTGGTTGGCGCCGTTCATGGGGCCGGTCGACGGCGTTTCCCAGGACGGGAAGTGCCGGTCGAACCCTTCCGACTTGAACAGGCGCTTGTAGAGAAACGCGGCGAAGGGACCGTGGAAGGGCTCGATCAAAATGACGCCGCCGCCAATCTTGAGGGTCCTTTGCAACTCGGTGAAAAACCGATCGGGATGAGGAAAATGGTGAAAACAGTTTTGGCCGTAAAAGGCCCTGACCGATTGATCGTCCAGGCTCATGGCCTCGGCATTGAGTGCCATGTCCAGTTGTTCGGTGCAGACAACGTCGGTGGCCAGTACCTCGGGGTATGAGTCACGCATGGGCGCGATGCCGGCGCCCAATTCCACTTCAAGGCCCTCGACTCTGAAGTAGCGCGCTGCCAGGCGATGAAACGCGTGGTGGAACTCCACGAACACTTCGCGCAGCATCCGCTTGCGCGCCAGTACTTTGCCGTGAAGATCAAGGCGCTCGATGCCATCGACATCCAGTGCCTTGAGCGACGGGTCCGATAAAAAATCCCTTAGCGCTTTAATGAGTTTTCTTCCCGCAGTGGTGTGGCTTTACTACGCCTGGAATGTCGTGGCCTGCTAGGCACCGAGGCGATGTCGTAACCGAGGAACGCCATGATCAATTGCAACCCCATGAGCATGGGCAATGCGCTGAGCATCACGGTTCCGGCGGGTGTCGCAACGCCGTTCTGCGCCGAATCGAACCAGTGGTAACCGCCGAAGAGGATGCCGAACAAGAACATCAGGATCCCGATCGGCAACTCGATCGAAGCCAGGGACATGTCGCGCAAGTAGTAGTTATAGAGCACGCGCTTGGTGAAGTTGCGCAGATGTTTGAACAGGAACTCGCCAATGATTTTCGAGATCTTGAGGTGGCTGACTTCGTCGCCGTATCGGGCCTCCATTGGAATATCCACCACCACGGCGCGCACGGTGTTCAGGCGGAACAGGATGTCCGTCTCGAAGAAATAGCGCTCGCTGACCTTGTCCAGGGGCAGCAGCCTGGCGACGTCGCGGTGAATCGCCGTGTAACCGTTGGTGGGGTCGAACAGATCCCAGTAACCCGTCGATAGTTTGGCCATCAGCGACAATATGGCGTTGCCAAACAGGCGAAGCCGCGGCATCGATTGGACTTCCTCCAGATTGAAAAACCGGTTGCCCTTGGTGTAGTCGGCTTCACCGGCGAGGATCGGTTCGATGAACAGCGGGATCAGGGCCGGGTCCATCTGGCCGTCGCCGTCGACTTTGACGATGATGCTCGCACCGTCGGCGAGGGCCGCCCGGTAGCCGGTCATGACCGCGCCGCCCACGCCTTTGTTGACGTGGTGGGGCAGCACCTTGACCCGAGGGTCGTTACAGGACGCCAGCACGTGCGCGCCTGAATCGTCCGGGCAGGCATCGTCGATGACATAGATGCGCCACACCTCCGGCCCTATGGCGTCTATGACGCCGAGGATGTGCGCGGTGACCCGATAGCTGGGGATGACGACGGCGACGCGTTGTTCGTCCGTGAAAAGCGCTGTTTTTGAGTTCATCGATATCGCCCGTTATTGCCTGAATGAGAGTGACTTGAACTCCAAGGGAGTGTCGGTATGGCCGGACGCATAAATGATCACGGACGTGGCATTCGCGGGGGCAACGACATTCATCTCATGGGTCTCCCATTGCTCGGTGCATTCAAACGTCTCGATGCTGGCGGCAATGAAGTCACCTTTGGCATCCATCCAATTGGCCTGGATTCTTCCCGTGGTGGCTGTCGTTGCGCAGCGCGCAGACACGCCATTGATGTACGTCAGCCCTGGTGTCACTTCGACCCGCTGTGTTGCCGGCGTCTTCACGTCGACCGTGAGGATCTTGCGCGACGGGTCATAGCTCGAAGGCGACGTCAGGTTCCATCCCTCGAGGCTGGACAGCGCCGGGTTGAGCAGGTGCTCGACGTGCGAGACGTTGAGTTTGCGCAGGTCCAGGTCACCCAGTCGGGCGTATGACGTGGACACATTGCGCAGAAGATCGAGTCGCGCCTGGGGAACTGACTTGGGGTCGATGATCAACCAGTTGACCTGGCGCTGGCGCAAGCGCCGTGCAAGTTCCGATGGAGACGTCGCTGTCTCTAACTCACCTTTCCACTTCAGGTTGTACCAAGACGCGTAAAGGGCATCGCTGCGCAGGCCCGCCATCAACGGAGCCGCAAAGACCGCCACGGGCTGATAGCTGGTGTTCAAGGCGTTGACGGTGTCGACCATTTTCCGGATGGGCAAGCGTTCCTGCAGATACCTCTCTCGACCTGCCTGGCTCAACAATGCAGAGGGTTTGATTTCGCCGTAGTAAGTCGCGGCCTGGATGAAACGGGTATTGGTCAGGATCAACAAGACACCGGCCCCGATGGCGAGGCTGCGTGGGAAGGTCTTGTCGTGGGAAAACGGCAGCGCGAGGATCACCGAGAACAGCGCGAAAGAGGGGAACACATAACGCAGATAAGCCGTCGATTGAAACGTCATGAACATCGCGCCAGCACCCACCAGGAGAATGCACAGGGCTTTGCGGCTGCCGCTCAACAGCACGGCGAGGGCCGCCGTGGGCAGCAACAGCCACTGGAAGCCTGCCGCTCCGACTCGCCCCTCAATGAACTCGGGCGAGTCGAAGACCATTCGATAGAGGGTGTCCCAGGTCATCCCAGTGCCGAAAGTGGCTGGCGGCTCGAAGTTGATGTTCGGCCAGAGCGGCGAATGGAAAATGGCATTGAAAAACGGAAACACCGGATTGCCAGTCAAATACCCGGCCGAGACGTAAGGGGTCGCACCGGCCAGTATCAGGCCAGCGCTGCCCAGCAGCAGCGTTTTGACGATGCCTTGGATCGCCCAGGCCTTGTATTGCCACAAGAGAACCACCAGCAGGACCGGCAGGACGCTCAGGGTCACGGCCTTGGCCGCCATGGCGAAGCCAAGCAGGAGGCCGGCCAGGAGCAATTGCGACAAGCGCTCCCCAGGCTCGGGTGTGAAGCTTGAGACCTTCAGGATCGCCAGGGTCCCGGCCAGCAGGAAGGCGGTCCATGCCGACTCGATGTGCAGGCTGCTGCTCTCGGCAAAGGCGAGAGGCGTCGAGAGAAAAATCAGGCTTGCCCAGCGGGCACTGGAGGCAGAGCCTCCGGCCCAGAGCGTCATGTTGTGGATCTGCCAGGTCACCAATAGGGTGAATGCACTGTTGCTCAAGCGTGACGCCGTTTCGCCGGCGAGCAGATAGACAATGCTGTAGATCCAGTCGGCCAGCATCGGCATCACCGCCCAGACATAGGTGCTCGCGTCGAACGACCATTGATGCCGCTGCGCCAGTTGTGATGGAACGAACAGGTGCATGGCCAATGCGTCGTGACCGACCTCCGGCATGAAGGCCACCAAGACGTAGAGGCAGGCGAAGCCGCAGATCAATACGTCGAGCGCCGTTTGGATAGAGGTTTGTGCCGTGCGGACGGCCTGGATGTGCCCCAGCAGTTCGCGACCTATCGACATGGCATGTTTGTGCCCCAGTAAAAGCGGCAATGACAGCAGCGCGCCATACAGTCCGGGGTAATTGATCGGCCAATAGGCCGCCAAGCCCGTGAACGTCCCGAGCGTACCCGCTCCCACCAGCAGGTGGACGCTCCAATCGGTCGCAAGGTGCCGGCTGAGCATCCACCTGCCGAGCACAGCAGCGGACAAACCGAAGACCGCGACGACGATCACCGGCCCTGCCTGCCCACAAATGACGGACAAGCACGCCAGCAAACCCAGGCAGAGGATAAACGGTGACTTGCGAGTGAAGACGGTGAGGGCGGCCAGGCTTGCCACCGACAGCAATATCGTCCGGGTGGCGCTGTTCATGGGCGCCAGCTCAAGCGTCGAAAAACCGTACGCGCCTACCGCCGCACTGGCCAACAGAACCACCAACACCATTGCGTATTTCAGGCTGTATCTCGGCAAAATATCGTCTCGGCTGAAGGGACAACGTTACTCATTCAGGGCTGCCCAAAATCCGTGGCGAGGGAGCTTGCTCTCGCTTGAGTGCGAAGCACTCATGAAATGGGACTGCCGCACAGCCCAGCGGGAGCAAGCTCCCTCGCCCTAGATTCCTCTGACTTCTTGAGTAAGCAATTACGAGCCAACGTCTGCTATGCATCTCGGTACCTGTGGGGGACCCAGGTGCCCCACTTGCTCTCGTAGATCGCCCGGTTCTTCTCGAAAAGTGCCTGTTTTTTACTGGCACCCAAGGCGTTGAACGAGGCGGACAGGTGATGGTGGACAAAGACGTCTTCGGCACAGGCCGCACGCATGCCACGGCGCTGCACGCGGCGGCAGTAATCGTCATCCTCGAAGAACCCCAGGCCATATTCTTCGCAGAGACCGCCTATCTGCTCGTAGGTCGAGCGTGGAAGCATCACGCAGAAAAACGCCAGGGTGTTGATTTCGAACCACTCGCCCATGCGGGCGCGGGTCATTTGCGCGGCTTCGGCGGGCATGTCCTCTATTCGCTCATAGTGGGTGCCGACCTTGGCTTCATTGCCGATGTTGTTGGTGATCGGGCCGATGATGCCGATTTCCTTGTTGTCGCGCAGATGGCGGATCAAGCCCCTGACCCAGCCGGCGGTGACGACTGTGTCGTTGTTCAGGATGACCAGATAATCGCCAGTGGCCGCCGCGAGGCCCAGGTTGTTGCCGGCGGCGAACCCCTTGTTCTCGGAGTTCAGCATGACGATCCGGTCAGGATGGCCGTCGGCCCAGGCCGTGAGGTAGCTCGGGGTCTGGTCGCTGGAGTGATTGTCGACGACGATGATCTCAAGGTTCGGGTATTGGCTTTGGGTCAGCAGGCTGTCGAGGCAGGCCTTGGTCAGTTCGAGGTTGTTGTAGGTCAACACCACGACGCTGACCTTGGGCAATGGCAACGTCGCGATGGCCTGGCGCAGGCTGGCGGCTCGATGCTGCCAGGTCTGGCCCTGGGCGAAGGATTGGCGCGCCTGTCGCGTGGCGCCGGCCTCTGGCAGCGCATCCAGGACGTTGCGGACGGCCGAGATGAACTGCGTTGGCTGTTCAACCGTCCAGACCAGTTCGCCGAACTGACTCAACTCCGGCAGTTTTACCGACACCACCGGTTTGCCCGCACTCAGGTACTCATAGACCTTGACCGGGTTGGTGGCGAGGGTCAGCGGCATGACCTTGAACGGAAGCAGGCACACGTCCATGGCGTGCAGGTAGTAGGGCAGGGAGGCATAGGGGACTTCGCCTTCAAAGACCACGTTCGGGCAGGATTTGAAGTATTTCCTTGCCTGGACGGTGTCGCTGCCGATCAACAGGATCAAGTGTTGCGCAAACGTCCGGGCGACTTGCTTGACCAGGTCCAGATCGAACCATTCGGCAATGACGCCGTAATAGCCGATGATCTTCCTGTTCGCGGTGTCCTGATAGACCTTGTCGGGACGCTGCCTGAAGAAGCTGAACTCGCAGGCGTTGCGGATCACCTTGACGTTGCGGTTTTCCCGTTTGCCGTGTTGTTCGATCCAGTCGGAGGTCGCCACCAACAGGTCCGCCCTGCGCATCAAGGCGATCTCAAGGTCGAGCAATTCCTGGGCGACATTGCCGAAGCCTTCGTGGTGGTCCATGCAGTCATAGACCAGCGTGGCGTTGGGGACACGCCTCGCCATGGGGAACCAGTAGGCGTGCTGGACGATGCAATCCACGGCGCCGACATTCGCCGATTCCAGCAGCATCGCCAGGCCTTGGCACAACTGATGGATCGCGGCGGCGGACGGTGGGGCGTGATAGATGGGCGGCGCGCCGCGCACCTTGAAACGGATCTGGAACAGCCGGTCGGAGCCTGCCAAGGGCTCAGCTTCGAAGCCCGGGGCATCATCGTCGATGAAGTTGTTGGAAATATAAAAAGTGGTCTGTCCGGCCCTGGCCAGCTCCTTGGCCAGGTTTTGCGGACGCTGGATGCGAAAGTGCCAGTCGATCACCCCGAACATCAGGATCGTGGGCTGGCCGTGGCTCGACGGTATGGCAAGGTCTACGGGCGGTGGCAGCGATTGCAGCGGGATCAGGCTGGTGGCTGTCGCGGGCTCGCCCGGCGTCGCCTTGGGGCGTTTCAACCAGCTTCGAAGCCGATGCGCCAGCTTGCTTTTCTGGTGCGCGGTGAGGGGCAACCAGGCATAGACCCGGCGGGATATCCGATAAAGCTGCTTGCGTATGGAGTAACGCAGGGGGGCGCGTTCGATGGCGTTGCCCCAGTCCGAAAGCTTGAACAGCTCAGCCTGTTTCGCCGCCAACTGGGCGCGCAGGTCCACCGCCCAATCGGAAAGCGCGACCGCCTCGCTGTGTTTTGTCCGCAGCAGTGCCTCGGTTTCTTTGAGGCGCCGCTCGGCCACTCGCAGTTGCTCACGCAAGCGCCCGGTCTTGCCTTCCTGAAGCGCCAGGCGAGTGCGAAGCGCTTGTGAACCAAGACGCAGTTGTCTGATAAGCCGATCTCGGTTCTCGATTTCCTTGACCAACTGCTGGGCTTCAATGGATCTGGATTGTGTTGAGCGAGACAGTTGGTCAATGCAATCAACAAGACGGTTGATCTGGTCCATGCGTTTTTCGAGTCCTTTGGTCATTACGGCAACGCACCCCAAGTGTTTCAGGATCGTCGTCGACTTCAATTACCAGCCGCGCCCAGTCTCCAGTCGCGCCACGAATCATCATAGCGGTTGCTGGGCAGCGCGCCACGCCAACCCGCTCAAATGACATCGGCGAAGCCTTTGCGTGTCCTCTGGAACCACGCAAACCCGACGCAGGCAATCAGCACGGCGACTGCCGAGTAAGTGGCCCATTGTTCCCATTGCGGCGGCCTGCCCCAGAACAACACGTCGCGAACCATCTCCACCGGCAGCGTCAGCGGGTTTGCCTGCAAGGCGACCTGGTAGTTTTGCGGAAGCGTCGAGCGAGGGTAGAAGATCGGCGACAGGAACAGCATCGCGGTGACGACGATGCCGATGAACTGACCGATATCGCGCAGGTAAACGCTTATCGAGGCGAGAAACCAGGAGATACCCAGCGTCAGCAATATCAGCGGCAACAGCACCAGTGGCAGCAGCAGCGCGGTTATCGGGGGAAGGCCGAACAGAAGCACATAAAAAAGCAGCCATGCCAGCACGCTGATAGCCATGTGGAACAGCGCTGCGCCGAGCGATACGAGGGGCAGGGTTTCCAGTGGGAACACGATCTTCTTGACGTAATTGGTATTGGCCAGCACCAGGCCCGGCGCGCGGGTCAGGCATTCGGAGAACAGGTTGAAAACCAGCAGGCCGGCGAACAGCACCAGGGCAAATTCACTTTTGGATTCGCCGCCGCCGGACCACCGAGCCTTGAAGACGACACTGAACACGAAGGTATAGACCACGAGCATGAAAACCGGCGTGAAGAACGACCAAAGGATACCCAGCATCGAACCTTTGTAACGACCGGTCACTTCCCGGCGGATCAACACGTAGATGAGGATCCGATTGATCAAGACGCTCTTGATCATGGCGGCAGGAGAAATACTGAACGACTGCATGGGTGCTTGGTCCTCAAGACAATATCAATTGCTCCTTGGGTTGGGTCTCATGAAGGTTAGACCAAATCGGCTTCATTCAAAGTTTTTTATTCCATCTGTGCTTAACTCATTCGTAGCACCCAGCGAAGGACGGATTCAGTAGCGCCGCAATAGGGTCGTGATTCATGGAAGGGTTTTGCCGATGTCGTTTGAAGTGGCCATCAGTGCCGAGAACCTGAGCAAGTGTTATCAGATTTACGAGGCGCCCAAGGACCGTCTGTTGCAGATGCTGGTGCGCGGCAGGAAGCGTTTCTACCGCGAGTTCTGGGCCCTGGACGATGTTTCCCTGACCATCGCCAAGGGGGAGACCGTCGGCATCATCGGCCGTAACGGCAGTGGCAAATCCACCCTGTTGCAACTGATCTGCGGAACGTTGACGCCGACCCGGGGAAGCGTCCGCGGGCATGGCCGGATTGCGGCGTTGCTTGAGCTGGGGTCCGGTTTCAACCCAGAGTTCACCGGCCGCGAAAACGTCTATGTGAATGCGGCGGTGCTGGGCTTGAGTCGCGCGGAGATCGACGCTCGGTTCGAAGACATCATCGCCTTCGCCAACATCGGCGACTTTATCGACCAGCCCACCAAGATCTACTCCAGCGGGATGTTGGTGAGGCTCGCTTTCGCCGTTTCGGTTTGTGTGGAGCCGGAGATCCTGATCGTCGATGAGGCTCTTTCCGTCGGCGATGCATCCTTTCAATTCAAATGCCTGAATCGGCTCGAAGAGCTGGCGGCCAAAGGCACGACGCTGCTGTTCGTCTCCCATGACATGAGCATGGTCAAGCGCTTCTGCCACCGGGTGATCTATCTGCGCGGCGGGCGGGTCGTCGCCAGCGGATCGCCCGATGAAATGGCCGAGTTGCACTTGCTCGACATGCGTGATGAGCAACGGCGCTGGGCCAGTGGCGGTGCCACACAGGTGACGCGCAAGCCGTTCATGGGTGGCCAGGAGGGGATCGCCTTCGGGACCGAAGAGGGGCACATCAGCGCTGCCTGCTTCACCAATACCCAACAACCTTGCTCCAGTTACCTGTATGGCGATGACATCGAGATTCGCGTCGAGGTGGTGTTGCATGAATCGATCACGCAACCCAACATCAGTTTCACTGTGCAGGAGGCAAGGCTGCTGGTGATTGGCGGCGGCAACTTCGCGCTGTCACCGGGCCCGGCCGAAAACGGCTGGCGGCGGTCGGCGATCACGGTGCGCTTCCCGGCCAACCTCGCCGAGGGACGCTATCATGTCACCCTCAAGCTGTTGCACGGCGCCACGGAAGAGACCTCGCAGTTGATCGAGAAACAGGTCGCGCCATTAGCGTTCGATATGTTGCCAAACCACAGGAATTTTCTGGGCATGGTCGACCTGGGATTGCAGCGGGTCGGCTCGCGAGCGGTTGAGACGCTTGCCGAGGCTTGTCGGACTCAAGGAGAGGAAACGATGACGGAACACCCGGACGAGCACACATGGCAGGTTGCTATATGTGGCACTTTTGATGTCGAGAATTACGGCGACCTGCTGTTTCCGATCATTGCCGAGGCGGAGTTGGCCCGGCGCTTGGGTCGAGTCGAGCTGCATCGGTTTTCCTACCATGAAAAAAAACCACCTGAGTGGCCCTATGCGGTAACGTCGCTGACGGAGCTTCCCCATGTCGCGGCCCGCCTGGATGGCGTCTTGATCGGCGGCGGTTTCCTGATTCGATTCGATAAAGTCGTTGCCCACGGCTATGGTCCGACAACGCCCGATATTCATCACCCGACCGGCTATTGGCTGACGCCTGCGCTGATCGCGCTGCAGCACGCGATTCCGGTGATCTGGAACGCCCCCGGGATGCACTGCAACGGTATCCCCGATTGGGCCAGGCCATTGTTGACGATGGCCCTGGAGCAAAGCCAGTACGTGAGGGTTCGTGATGCACTGACGCGCGACACCCTTGGCGCGCTCACCCAGCGCGCCGAGATCGAGGTGCTGCCCGATACCGCGTTCGGCTTGCCCCGCTTGATCGACGAGCAGCAGCCCTGCGCTGAGTTCATTCGCCTGCGCGAGAGCGCTGGGCTGACGGGGCCCTATATCGTGATCCACGCCATCCACGTGGTGGAGTCCTTCGTAAAACTGTTCGAAGACCAACCCGAGGCGTTCCAGGATTATCAGTTCCTGGTGGTGCCGATAGGTCCGGTGTTGGGTGACGATCCGTCCGTCATTGCCGCGCGCCTGCCCGGGGCCATTACCTTGGCGGTTTGGCCAGAACCGTTGCTGATGGCAGAGATTATCAGCCAGGCGCAAGCGGTGATCGGCCATAGCTACCACTTGGCGATCACCGCCCTGGCGTTTGGCGTCCCGGTGTTTTGCTCGGCGGACCTGACCACGGGCAAGTACACGGCACTGGCGGGGTTCGACTCGCTTCATGCCTTGCCGGAGGCTGGGACGATCGACCCGCAATGGTTCGTTTCGCGCGTCGGCAAGACCCGTCCATCGCCGGCGGCGCTAGAGGCGGCGGATCGGTTGGTCGAGCACTGGGATCGGGTCGCGACGATCATTCGCCAGGGTAAAACCTCATCCCAACCTGCGTTGGGCGCGTTTATGCAGCACCTGCCCAATCTGCTCGAAGCCGCCGTCCAGGGACATGGACCGTTGGCGGTTGAGTCGACGGCAAGCCACATCGTACCGGAGCCGGGCATCATCGAGCCGGCGCCAGACCTCGCTGCGCAGGACCTGGCCCAGCAACATCGGATAGTCCAGCTCAGCCAGCAGTTGGCCCTCAGTGACGCCAGGATGCTTGAGCTGCAGAATTCCAATTCGTTCCGAATGACCGCGCCACTGCGTTCCATCGCCCGTGGTATCAGAAACCTGACAGCGAACAGGAACAGACAATGCTAGATATCTCTCGTCTCACGCGTGCGGCGCTCAAAGCTCACCCGTACTCATGGGCGCAAATTGACGGCCTGTATTCGGCCGAGGATGCAGCGGCGTTGGCGGCATCCTTTCCCCACGATCATTTCAAGACCGTGAGCGGATATGGTGGCGAAAAAAACTATGACTACGAGGCCCGCGCCCTGGTGGGCATGGGCACCAACGCGATTGCCTTCCCGCAGGAGCTGAGCGAAGCGTGGTTGCGGCTGGCGCGGGATCTTGGCTCGGCCGGCTATCGAGAAGCCATGTCGGAAATGACCGGGATCGATCTGCGTACCGTGCCCATGGAGGTCAACGTTTTTCATTACGGTCCCGGTGCGAGCCTCGGGGCCCATCCGGACCTGCCGGATAAACTGGTCACCCATATCCTGTATTTCAACGAGTCCTGGGACCGCAACGACGGCGGTTGCCTGAACATCCTGCATCGCAACGATCCCACTGCCGTGGCGGCCGAGATTGAACCGCTGGTGGGCAATTCGGCGGTTCTGGTGCGCTCGGATAATTCCTGGCATGCGGTCACTCCCGTGGTGAGCGGTTGCCATGCTTCCCGCCGTAGCCTGACGGCTACGTTCTATCGACCAGGGTCAGTCAGTTCCATGTGGCCGCCCGGCGACAACACACCGCTGCATGGGTACCCACGTGCTTGAGCTCGACCGAACCTTGATCGACCGCGACGCCGCGTTGGCCCAAAGAGACGCGGCCATCAATGAGCGCGACACTGCCTTGGCAAAAGTCGAGTTCCTGCAAAACACCCGTTCGTGGCGTTTCACCCGGCCACTGCGCTCGCTTTTCCGTGTGATGCGTTATGGTTTTGGCGCAGCAACGCAGGAACTTCCCGAACCCGCCGCCGCACTCGTCTACCCGGCGGCACCGGAGCCGTTGCCGAACGTTGAGGCGCAACCGGATTTCGCCACTCAAGGACGCCTGGATATTCTCTGCTTCGCCAACATCGATTGGGCCGCACGCTTCCAGCGACCCCAGCAGTTGATGAGTCAGTTTGCGAACCATGGTCATCGGGTTTTCTACATCGTCCCCTCCAGTGTGCCGGAGCAGGGAGAGCCCTATCGGTTGACGTCAGTGGCGCCCGATGTCTTTGAAGTCGCACTGCAACGAGGGACGCAAGAGGCGTATTACGAAAAAACAGTGACACCTGAAAATCATCAGGCGTTATCAGGTGCCTTGGCTGCGCTGATTGCCGATATGCACATCAGGACCGCGCTCACAGTGGTGCATATAGCCTACTGGAGTCCCGTGGTGCTCAGCCTGCGTGCCGAACGTGGCTGGCGCGTCCTCTACGATTGCATGGATGACTGGGATGGTTTCCCGAACATCGGCGAACAGCTGCTGGACGAGGAAAAGACCTTGATCGCCCAGGCGGACGTCGTCACTGTTTCCGCCGCGCTGCTACACCAGAAATGGTCCGCCCATAACCCTCGTTGCGTGCTGGTGCGAAATGCCGTGGATTTCGCTTTTTTTCGCCAGCACTGTTTTAGCAACGATGTGCTGAGCGGGCTCTGTGGCCCGGTGATCGGGTACTACGGCGCCCTGGCCCAATGGCTCGATTACCCATTGCTAGCGGCGTTGGCGGACAGGCGCCCAGGGTGGAATTTCATTCTGGTGGGAGACGTTTTCGTCGAGGACATGGCGGGCCTGGAGCACAAGCCCAATGTGCAATTGCTGGGCCGCAAGCCTTACTCGCAAATGCCGCTTTACCTGGATCATTTCGATGCCTGCCTGATTCCCTTCAGGCTCTATAACGTGACGCATGCGGTTGATCCGGTGAAATTCTATGAGTACATCAGCGCAGGCAAACCGGTGATCTCCACGCCACTGGCGGAGATGAGCCTCTATGAAGACCTGCTGTACTTCGCAACCGGTGTCGATGAGTTCATCGAGCAGATCGAACGGGCCTTGGCCGAGCGCGACCTGGCCCTGTTCAAGCGACGTGTGGAACTCGCCCGGGCCAACGATTGGAAGGACCGCTACAACAGCATGCAACAGGCTATTGTCGAGCTGTACGAAAAAGTCTCCATCGTCGTGGTGACGTACAACAACCTCAACCTGACGGTTCAATGCGTAAACAGTATTTTGCGCAATACCGCCTGGCCCAACTACCAGCTCATCGTCGTCGACAACGGCTCGGAGGACGGCACGAGGGAGTATCTGGAGCGCCTGAGTCGAGAGGTGCCGACGACAAAAGTCATCCTCAATCCTGACAATCGGGGCTTTGCCGCGGCCAACAATCAGGGCTTGCGCGAAGCCGACGGTGACGTGTTGCTGCTGCTCAATAACGACACGGTAGTGCCTGACGGCTGGCTGGATCCGTTGGTCATGCATTTGAGGGATTCGAGCATCGGCTTGGTCGGGCCAGTCACGAACACGGTCGGAAACGAAGCGAAAATTGAAATTTCCTACACCGATATTCAACACATGCAGGCGTTTGCAGACCGTCACACCCGAGCTCACACCGGACAGTCGTTCGATATCCCGATGCTCGCAATGTTCTGTGTGGCATTTCGCCGAGGCATCCTCGACGAGGTGGGGTATCTGGATGAAGCATTCGGTATCGGAATGTTCGAAGACGACGACTACAGCCGTCGCGTGCAGGCGGCGGGCTATCGCACCGTCTGTGCCGAAGATGCGTTCGTTCATCACTACGGGCAGGCGTCCTTCAGGAAGCTGATCGCCAGTGGTGAGTACCAAGCCCTTTGGGATAAGAACCAGGCGTACTACGAAAGCAAATGGGGCGCTTGGCAGGCCCATGTTCATCGCCCAGGCAAGTCCTCATCCATCAAATGAAATGCCCTGGGAGCAAAGCCAAGCCGATCACGGGCATTCGAGTGGTTAAACACCAGGTCCTGATTCATCCGCGCCACCAATGCGCTTGAAAGGTGTCGGTAGCGGGGCAGGCAGCGCAGGATCGAAACGCCCAGGCTCACTGCTCCGGCGGGAAGAGGCAATGTTCGCGCCGGGCGTCCCATGGCCTGGAATATCCGGCCCACCATCGTGTGGTAAGGCAGCGTTTCTCCTCCCGAAAGGTTGTAGGCGCCACTGGGCAGCCCCCGCACGCTCAAGGCGCCCAGGCACGCCTGGATTACGTCCGCACCATGCACCGGTTGGCGCAACCCAGTCGCGCCGCCAATGAGCGGGAAAAATCCAAAGCGTTGGATGAAGCGCGCTATCTCTGAAATATTCTTGTCGGCGCCAAAGCCATAGATCAGGGTCGGTCGCAGGACCACCCATTCGATCCGCCGTTCGGTCGCCCACTGTTCCAACTGTTCTTCTGCGTTTATCAAGCGTTGCGCGACGTCCTTCTCCCGAACGTCAGGCGATGCTTGCTTGACAAAGCGGCTCGTGGAGGACAGGGCAACGACACGTTTGACGCCGGTGCTGGCAAGACGCTCCAGATAATCGGGCAACACCCAGAGGGGGGCAAAAGACAGGAAAGTGTCCAGCGTCAGTCCGTGCCAGTCGTCAGCTTTACGCCACGTCACACCGGGGCAGGGAGGCTTTGGCAGGGTTCGGGTGAATGATGTCGTCGAGTGGCCTGCCTGTGTCAGCAACGGCAATGCGCGCTCGCCCAGGAAGCTGGAGCCGCCCAATAGTCCTATCCGCACTTGAGCTCTCTTACCGTGGATTCCAGGTTTGTCCAAGCCGGTTAGTCGCGTGGCGAAGCACCACCAGGCCGAATCGAAGCCAGACCCCGATGATCACGCTGACCCATAGGACGGTTGGGTACTTGCGACGGAAAAACTTGCGATAGAAACGCAGGAACCCCAGGTGTTTGTGCCACTCGACGAAATAGGGACGGTGACGGCTGCAGCCGCCGAAGACGTGCATCACCCGGGCATCCGGCACGAACAGAACGCGCCAGCCGGCCTGATGGAACCGCATGCACCAATCCAAGACCTCGCAATGAAGAAAATAATCCTCATCCCAAAGCCCGACGCTTTCGATCGCTTCGCGCTTGACCAGCATGCAAGCCCCGGAAATGGCCTCGACGGCAACGGGAACGCGGGGCAGCGGCTCCTTGTGCAATAAAAAATCGGACAGCACCGATGGGAAAAGGGCCGAGAGCCGCGAAAGGCCGAAGGCCCGCATGAAAGCTCGCCTGGGCGTTGGAAACACCCTGCGCCCACCCGCTTGCTCGCTGCCGTCCGGATTGCACAGGAAGCCGCCGACCATGCCGATCCCCGGTGAGCTGCACAGTGCCTGCAGCATGCGGTCTATGGCATCGGCGGCGAGCTCGGTGTCCGGGTTCAGGAAAAGCAGATTGGACGCCTCCGACAGGCGGGCACCTTGGTTGCACGCCGCAGCGAAGCCGAGGTTGGTGGCATTACGGACAATCTGAGGCGAGCCGGTCGCAGCGTCGATTCGCGCAAGCAGCATCAAGCTGTCATCGTGGGAGTCGTTGTCCACCACGATCACCTTGGAGGCACCGGCCGCAAACGCCGACCTGACACTCGCCAGCAAAAGGTCGCCGGCATTGTAGTTGACGATAATCACGTCACACTCGCTGTGTGGCGATGGCTTGGCCCATTCATCTATAGCGAGCAGTTCCACTGCTTCTGACATCATCACTCCATGAAGACCTGGATACGAAATAGATCGCAACTACTCAGGTCTTTATTGACGATAGCAGTTCCATTAACTTCGACCAGTTTCGTCTTGGGCCGTCAGGTAAACAGGCTTATCGCCCCGGTAAGCAACGACAAGCCCGTCATCAGAAGCGAAAGCAGCACCGCCCACTTGATCGTGCTTTTCTGGAAGTCGCCGAGGTCTCGATTGACCGAACGTGAATCGCTGACGTGGGACGACCTGACCGAGGTGGACTACATCAGCCTGGCGCAAGGCAGCGGCAACCGCTTTCTGATCGACCAGGCCCTGGCCAATCGCGATGTCCGGCCCCGGTCGTTCTGTGAAGTCAAGCACGTGCCGGCGCTCGTCAGCCTGGTGGAAGCAGGGCTCGGCGTCGGCGTGGTGCCCAAGCTGGCCATGCCGGCGCAGGGGCATGCGACCTTGCTCACGCGCCCGCTGATGGATCCGGCGATCAGCCGGACCTTGGGGCTGATATCACGTCGCGGGCGAACATTGTCGCCCGTCGCGCAGTTGCTTTTCGACCTGCTGATAGCGATCAAGAAGTAACGATCTGCTGCGATGCGCCGCACATATGGCAATTCCGGGCCCAGGCCCGGGGCCTTGCCAGGTTCAAGCGTCGCGCTTGGCGAAGATGCTCCAGCGGTCTGCATAAGCCATCTGAAAAATAATCGAGCGACCTTGTCGATTTCGCCTGCCCCCATTCGATTAGTCATGGAGCCCTCTCACGGACGGCTCAACAGTCCTCTACTCTAAGGAGATTCGAGCATGCGATTTATGGTTATCGTCAAGGCCAGCCCGGAGTCGGAAGCCGGGGAAATGCCCAGCGCGCAACTGCTGGCCGCCATGGGCGCTTACAACGAAGAGTTGGTCAAGGCCGGGGTGATGCTCGCCGGTGAAGGCCTGCATCCCAGTGCCCAGGGCGTGCGCGTGCGCTTTTCCGGTAAGGACCGGAGCGTCGCCAAGGGCCCCTTCGCTGAAACCAGGGAGCTGATCGCCGGTTTCTGGATCTTCCAGGTCAATTCATTGCAGGAGGCCATCGACTGGGTCAAGCGTTGCCCGAACCCGATGGTCAGCGACAGTGAAATCGAGATTCGCCAGATCTTCGAAGCCGAGGAGTTTGGCGAGTCCTTTACCCCCGAGTTGCGCGAGCAGGAAGATCGCTTGCGGGCTCAGATGTCTGGTCAACAATGAAACGGTGAAAGGAGAAAAGCACCATGAAAATCATTCCGTACCTGACCTTCGACGGCCGCTGCAAGGAAGCCTTTGCGTTGTACAAGGAGGTGCTTGGCGGCGAACTGTTTTCCATGTCCTTCGCCGACGCGCCAGAGGACGTGGGCATGCCCAAGGACCCAAACCTGATCATGCACGCCTGCCTGACGGTCGGCGATTTCAGCCTGATGGCTTCCGACTGCCCGCCTTGCCAGCCGTTCAGCAAGCCGCAGGGCGTGTCGGTTTCCCTCAACGTCGACAGCGCGCAGGAGGCTGAGCGACTCTTCAAAGGCTTGAGCGAGGGCGGCCAGGTACAAATGCCATTGGCGCAGACTTTCTGGGCGGAACGTTTTGCGATGTTCGAAGACCGTTTCGGAGTGGCCTGGATGGTCAATTTCGAAGGGCGGAAATAAACCGGGTCGCGTACAGCCAAAAAAACCACTCGAATGAGTGGTTTTTGCTGTGCGGACTTTATGTTTTCAAGTTGAAGCCGTCGTGGTGTAAGCCCCCCGCGTCAAAGCTTCCCAGCCCAAACCTCGGGTTTGCGTCCAGCCCAAGGCAACACACCCTCCAGCTGTCCCGCCAGACGCAGCAACCTGTCTTCCCGACCAAAACCCGCCGAGAACTGCATGCCGATTGGCAGGCCGGTATGCGGATCGAACGCCAGTGGCATGGACATGGCAGGGGACCCCGTCACGTTTGCCAATGCGGTGAACGGCGAATGGCTGAAGACCCGATCCATCCAGCCCCTGCCATCCAGGAACTCCTGGCCTTCGTTATAGTGGCCAATGGCAGGAGGCAGCGCTGGCAGTGTCGGGCTCATCAAGATGTCGAAGTTGCAGAAAAAGCTGCCCATGCTGCGAGTGACGAGGTTCCTTGAATGCATGGCCCCAAGCAGATCGATGGCAGTGAGTTCACTGCCCATTCGATGCAGCGAAAGCGTGGCGGGCTCCAGTGTGCTGTCATCGACGGGCCGGCCGGTTGCCGCTGCGATGGCATTGATCCAGGCTGCGGTGTTGGCTGACCAGAAGCGGGCATTCATTTCAACGAAGGCGTCCCAGCTCAGGCCGATGTCCAGGCGGATCTCTTCCACACGGTGCCCCAGGCCTTCGAGCTGGGCGGCAACCTGGCGAGTGGCTGTCGCGACCGGCTCGGTGCAGCGAGTGCCGTTCAGCGGATGCGGGAGCAGGCCGATGCGCAGTGACCCGGGGACGCGATTCAATTCGGTTAGATAGGGCTGCTGCGGCCTGGCGATCTCAAAGGGATCACCCATGGCGGCGCCCTCGATGGCATCCAGTAAAGCAGCGCTGTCACGCACGGTTCGACTGACGACACCGTGCACCGCAAGCCCGGCCCATATTTCGTCCACCGCCGGGCCCATCGCAATCCTGCCCCGGCTGGGCTTGAGCCCGAACAGTCCGGTGGCGGCGGCGGGTACGCGGATAGAGCCGCCGCCATCGGTGGCGTGCGCCGCCGGTACGAGGCCGGCGGCTACAGCAGCGGCCGATCCACCGCTTGACCCGCCTGCGCTGCGACTCAGATCCCACGGGTTGCGTGTCGGCCCTGGAAATACGGCTTCGGTGGTGGTGCTGGCCGCCAGTTCCGGCGTGTTGGTCCTGCCGAGGGTCACCAGTCCCGCTTGGCGCAAGCGCGTCATCAGGGTGGAGTCTTCGTCGGCGATGCATCCGGTGGCCAAGCGACTGCCCAGCTCATTCAGACGCCCTTTGGCGGTCAGCCCGAGGTCCTTGACCAGGAATGGCGCGCCCTTGAACGGCCCGGACGGAGCCTCGGGTTCAGTTTCCCAAACCTCTACCAGCCCATTGATTTTCGGGTTGAGCTGTTCGATAGCGGACAAGGCCGCGGCCCGGACTTCATCTTGGGTGACGTGACCGTTGGCGATCAGCTCAGCCAGGCCCAGTGCATCGTATTCGGCGTATTCAGCGCTTTTCATCACATTTCTCCGAGCCAATTGCCTGGCAAAAGCGTTATGATTTACTCGTCGGTATCGAGTGATACTGATCGGTATAGTAAGATACCGTTGAGTATCGATGTCAAGCGGAGAGCATCATGCGGCCCGAACGTATTCCCCAGTTAGCCCCCAAAGAAAGGATTCTCGATGCTGCCGAGGCGCTGTTTTTCAGCGAGGGCATCAGTCGGGTGACGGTGGATGCCATCGCGGCGAAGGCCAAGTCGACCAAGATGACGGTGTACCGGCATTTCGATTCGAAAGACGCGCTGGTGCTTGAATGGCTACGTCTGCTCGTCGAGAAATATGCCGAGGTCTTCGAGGCGCTGTCGGCGCAACACATCGACGATACCAAGGCGCAGATTCTCGGGTTTGCCGAGTTCATCGCCCACGACCTTTCGGCGTCGTCATACAGGGGCTGTCCATTCACCAATTCGCTGGCGGAAATACCCGAGCCGGCCAATCCCGCCCGCGTTCTGATCGAGGAACATAAAAAGCGTCAGTTCTTGCGATTGGTCGCGCTCTGTGAAGAGGCTGGCCTGCCCGAGCCGGACGAAGTGGCAATGGAGCTCACGTACCTGATGGAAGGGGCCCAGGTCGTTGCGCAGAACAAAAGCATCGAGGACGTCGGCGCAAACCTCATGACGATGGTTCGGAAAAAAATTGCTGGATAAACCGAGAGACATGACAGCGTGAAAAGAATCATTCGAGTCGATGATCTCCAGGTATTCGTGACCACGACGGATGCCGGAAGCTTTTCAGCGGCAGCACGGTTGCTGGACATCTCTCCGGCATTGGCCAGCGTCGCGGTGCAACGACTCGAGGCCAGCCTGGGGGTGAGGTTGTTCGTGCGGTCCACCAGGCGGCTGCGTTTGTCGGATGACGGCGAGCGGTACCTGAGCCACGCGCGGCAAGCGCTGGAGGCCTTGGAAAATGGGGAGCTTGCCCTGGCCCAGGGGCGCGATGAAATTTCCGGGACGCTGCGCTTGTCCATGCCCTCGGACATCGGCCGCAACCTGCTTCTGCCATGGCTGGATGAGTTCCAGCAGTTGCATCCCAAGGTCCTGTTGCAGTTGCGCGTCAGCGACCAGGTGGCTGATCTGTTTACCGAACACCTGGACGCGAGCATTCGTTATGGCCAGTTGGCTGATTCAAGTCTCGTGTCCCTGGCGCTCGCGCCGTCCAACAGACGGACGGTGTGTGCCTCTCCCGACTACATTGCACGCCATGGCCGCCCAGAAACGCCCGGCGAGCTGAGCAGGCATAATTGCCTTCGTTATGTGATGGGCGAGCAGACCTTCGAACGCTGGAGTTTCCAGACGCCGCAGGGAGTGGAAACCGTCCAGGTGCTGGGCAACCGCATCAGCGATGACGCTGACATCGTCAGGCGTTGGGGGGTGTCGGGACTTGGCGTCGTCTACAAATCCAAGCTCGATGTGATGGACGATATCCGCAGCGGGCGCCTGGTGGAAATCTTCCCGCCGGACTATGGCCAGCCCGCGCCGCTGCAACTGGTGTGCGCCCACCGGACCTCGCTGACGCCGGCGGTCCAGGTGTTGAGGGCGTTCCTGGTGGCGCGTTTAGAGCGTTACATCAGCGGGTGAGCGACCGCGCTGCAGCGCATGCCCTGGCTACCGAACGGCCATGGTATGCGCTTCGCGGCCGCCGGCCCCGGCTGCTGGTCCCGGACAATCAGGTCAGCCCTGGTCCTCGACGCGTAACAACACCCGGGTCACCCGCCGCTCTTCCACCTCGACGACCGTCATGCTCCATTGCTCCCAACGCAGGCTATCGCCGATGATGGGCAGACGGTCCAGCAAGCTCATCACCAAGCCGGCGAGCGTTTGGTAGTCCTCCGTCGCTTTCGCCTGGAAGCCGATATGTTCGCGGACCTGGCTGAGATTCAGGGCGCCGCTGACCAAAAAACCTCCCTCCTGGGCAACGATGTTCGGACCCTCGATTTCACTGGCATCGGGCAGTTCCCCGGCGATGGACTCGAGAATGTCAGTCATGGTCAACAGGCCGACGAAATCACCGAACTCGTTCACCACGAAGGCGATGTGGGTTGACTCCTTACGCATTTGTTCCAGTGCGTTGAGGATCGTGAAACTGTCCAGCAGGTTGATGGCCTTGCGCGCCATGGTTTCCAGATTCGGCGGGTTGCCCGCCAGCATTTCCTTAAGCAGCTCTTTCTTGTGGACGAAGCCCAGGGGTTCGTCCACGCGACCTTCGCGGATCAACGGCAAGCGTGAATACGACGAATGCATCAGTGTGGTACGGATTTCTTGCGCAGTGTTCGCCAGGTCAAGGTGATCGATCTGCGCGCGATGAGTCATCACGCTGCGTATCGGGCGCTCCGCCAATTGCAGCACGCCACTGATCATCACCCGTTCCCGTCGATGGAAAACCTGTTCGGGTTCTTCGCCGGCCAACATGTCGGCTATTTCCTCGCCGACCTCGTCGGGGCCGAGCTTCTGGCCGCCCAGCAAGCGCATCACCGCGTGGGCGGTACGCTCGCGCATCGGCCGCAGACCCTGCAGGCTTTTCTTGCGCCGCGAGCGTGCCAACTGGTTGAACAATTCGATCAGGATCGAGAAGCCAATCGCGGCGTACAGATAGCCCTTCGGAATGTGGAAGCCCAGCCCTTCGGCGGTGAGGCTGAAGCCAATCATCATCAGGAAGCCCAGGCAGAGCATGATGACGGTCGGATGACTGTTGACGAAGTGGGTCAGCGGCTTGCTCGCGATCATCATCAAGCCGATGGAGAAAATCACCGCGATCATCATGACCGACAGGTGCTCCACCATGCCCACGGCGGTAATCACCGCATCCAGGGAAAAAACCGCGTCCAGCACCACGATCTGCGCGACGATGGGCCAGAACAACGCATAGGCAGCATTGCCGGAGCGTTGCGCCACGTGGCCTTCGAGGCGCTCATGCAGTTCCATGGTTGCCTTGAACAACAGGAACACACCGCCGAACAGCATGATCAAGTCTCGGCCCGAGAACGTCTTGCCGAAGATTTCGAACAGCGGGTTGGTCAGGGTCACCATCCACGAAATGCTCGCCAGCAGGCCCAGGCGCATCAGCAATGCCAGGGACAAGCCGATGACACGGGCACGGTCGCGTTGTTCGGGGGGAAGTTTATCGGCCAGGATGGCGATGAAGACAAGGTTATCGATGCCGAGCACCAGCTCCAGCACGATCAACGTCAGTAGGCCCAGCCAGGCCGTGGGATCAACGATCCATTCCATGGTTTATTTGCTCCCTCGACCGGTCAGTGCGAGGGCAAGAGGCTGCGACGAGCCTGCCCAGGGCGCGGCGACGGGGGAGAGGCGGTTGTTCGTTGAACGGCGACTGGGAGGTTCCTGAAGGGTTTTCATACAGACCTGAGGTTAAATGGGGAAGAAATCCTACAATGGTTTCCAGCGTTTCCCACGAGACGATTTATTACAGGATCTGACGAAGCAACGGCGAAGCGCAGCAAACCGTGTGATTTTCATGGCGGGTCGGGCCAACGTCAAACTAGCGAAATAAGTGCACGGCCAAGCCAACAAGCCCACAGCCGAGCAATACCTGGATCACGCCACGCTTGAAGCGAAACAACGCAATCGCCGCCCCGATCGCTATCAACGCCGAAGGCCAGTCGAGGCTGCCGCTGAACCCGGTTGGCCAGAGCACGTGGTAACCAAAGAAACACGCCAGGTTGAGGATGACCCCGACCACCGCCGCGGTGATGGCGGTCAGCGGCGCGGTGAACTTGAGCGCGTTGTGAGTCGATTCCACCAACGGCCCGCCCGCGAGAATGAACAGGAAGGAGGGCAGGAAGGTGAACCACGTCACCAACGCTGCCGCAACGGCACCTGCCAGGAACACTTGATCGGCGCCAAACACTTGCGAGACATACGCCCCGATGAAACCTACGAAAGCCACGACCATGATCAGCGGCCCGGGGGTGGTTTCGCCGAGCGCAAGGCCGTCGATCATTTGAGTCGGAGTCAACCAGCCGTAATGGCTGACCGCGCCTTGGTAAACATAGGGAAGCACCGCATACGCACCACCGAAGGTCAGCAGCGCGGCCTTGGTAAAGAACCAACTCATCTGGGTCAGCGTGCCTTCCCAACCAAACAGCGCGGTCAGGGCGGCCATTGGCAAGGCCCACAGCACGGCGCCAATCAATCCCAGCAATGCCAGCCTTGGCCAACTGAACCGGGCATGCTCGGGCGTGGGTGTCTCGTCATCGATCAGGGCCGGGCCGAATGACTTGTTGGCGGCGCTGTGCCCACCAACCTGGAATTTTCCTGGTGCCAGGCGGCCACCGATGTAACCGATCAGCGCCGCACCCAGCACAATCAGCGGGAACGGAACATTGAAAGCGAAGATCGCCGTGAACGAGGCGGCGGCGATGGCCCACAGCCAATTATTCTTCAACGCCCTGGAGCCGATTCGATGCGCCGCCTGCACGACGATCGCGGTCACTGCTGGCTTGATCCCGTAGAACAGGCCGGCCACTACCGGAACTTCACCAAAGGCGATGTACACCCAGGACAAGACGATCAGGATGAAAAGAGAGGGCAATACAAACAGGGCGCCGGCGATTACGCCGCCCCAGGACCGATGCAATAGCCAGCCGATGTAGGTCGCCAACTGCTGGGCCTCCGGCCCGGGAAGCAACATGCAATAGTTGAGGGCATGAAGAAAGCGTCGCTCGGAGATCCAGCGCCGTCGCTCGACCAACTCCTGATGCATGATCGAAATCTGTCCCGCTGGGCCGCCGAAGCTGATGAAGCCCAGCTTCAGCCAAAACCAGAAGGCGACGCGCAAGCTGATCGGTTCAAGTCTCGCAGGATCATGTTCAAGGGCAGATTCGGCAAGCTTGGGGTTCATGGGCGATAGCTTGGAAAAATGAGGGTGCCGCTACAGTATCGGCTGCATATGAAATTGAAAGCTATTTGTCGCAAGCCGGTGAAAGGTCATCGCCTCCCACCGGCAGCGGTCGTTCAAGCGCCGCCGACGGCCTCGCGAACGAAGTCTTCATAGCTGCGCAACGGACGGCCCAGAATGGCTTGGAGTCGCTCCACCGTTCCTGCCTCGGCTTGCATGCCGAACGCCTGGATACCGGCCATCATCAGGCGCATGTCGTAGGCCAGCCAGCCAGGGCCGAACGACGCCATCTGGGTTTCGAAGGCGGCCACGTCGTCACCGCCATAAACCACCTCCCGGCCCAACGCCGAACCCCAGGTTTGCGCCACGGCTGCGCCAGTCAGGGCCCGGGGGCCGACCAGTTCCAGCGTGAGCCGTTCGAGGGCAGCGGGAGCCCGGTCGCGTCGCAGCAATTCGGCGACGGCGATGTCGGCGATGTCTCGCGCATCGATCATCGAGACCCCGGCCGAGCCGATCGGCATCGGGTATACGCCATAGTCCTGGATGGTCTGCCGGACCATGAGCTCGTTCTGCATGAAATACGCCGGACGCAGGATGGTCGCCGGCATGCCGAGGCTTTCGAGCATGCGCTCCACCGTATGCTTGCCGGTGAAATGCGGGACATTGGTGAACCTGTCGGCATGTATCACCGATAGGTAGACGATGCGCTCGATACCGGCTTCACGCGCCAGGTTGAGTGTGATCAAGGCCTGTGTCACTTCGTCCGGCGTGACGGCGTTGAGTAGAAACAACGTGCGTACTGACGCGAGCGCGGCGCGCATCGAGGCTACGTCGGTCAGGTCGCCAACGACTTCCGTCACGCCAACCGGGAAGTCGCGCTTGCCGGGCTGACGCACCAGGGCCTTCGCTTCGGCGCCTTTCTCGGCAAGTCGTGTGGTGATGAGAGAACCGATGGTGCCCGTGGCGCCGGTGATCAAGATGCTCATGTGAATCTCCTGTCGCTGATATCAAGGAATGGCATTGCAGTGACCAGACGATAGGGCGTTGCAGGTATAAACCGAAGGCGCCAGAATGCAAACACCTCGTTTCAAAAATGGAACAACATGAACCTGAATGCGCTCATTGATTTCGCGCTGGTCGCCACCAACGAAGGATTGGGCAAGGCAAGCCGCGCCAGCGGCCGGTCGAAAGCCACCTTGTCGCGGCGCATCGCCGAATTGGAGGAACAGCTGGGCGTCAGGCTGATCGAGCGTAGCGCCCGTGGCCTCAAGCTTACCGAAGCCGGCGAAATGCTGATTGCCCGGACCGAAGGGCCGCTGGGGGAGGTGATCGAAGCCATGACGGCGACCCAGGAAGGCGTGTCGACGCCTAACGGACGCTTGCGGGTGGCGGCGCCGGTCCTGTTTTCCCAATTGACGATGGGGCGCATTGGCGCGGATTTCTGCGCGGCCTATCCGCAGGTGACGATCGATGTGCGGGCGGAGGACCGCCTGGTGGATCTCGTCGAGGAACAATTCGACGTCGCCATCCGAGTCAACCCAAGCCCGGACAGCAATCTCGTCGGACGTTGCTTCGCCAAGGACCGGTTGGTGGTCGTGGCCGCGCCTGGCGTGGCCAAGCCTGAACCCGGAGCGGTCAGGCCAGTCCCCGGTATCGTGCCTTCCAATTTCCAGCCGACCCACTGGAATCTTGATGATGGGCGCTTGATCCTGGAGCCCATCCCCAAGCTGTGGTTCTCTTCCTACCTGATGATTCGCGACGCCGCGGTCGCGGGTGGGGGCGCCGCGCTGCTTCCGAAATCGATTGCCTGGAATCAATTGGCCCGCGGCGAGTTGGTCCAGTGGGGGATGGTCGCAAGCGCCGAGCGACAGTTGTGGGTCCTGCACACCTCCAGGCGCCTGGCGGCGCCGAAGGTTCGCGCGTTTGTGGACTTCCTGTGCGCCCGTTACCCGGATATGTCATTGACACTGGAAGGATAACGGAGCGGTTTGCGCCCACTCAAGGTAAGGGCTGTTCCTTGACCTTGGTTGAAACGACCGCGTCGTAACCGCCCGGGCTCTGCACTTCGTCGGAGACCCATAACCGCTCGCTGCGGCATTTGTATTTCACGCCTTTGCGCGGTGCCATGACTTGCGCGCTTTCAATACACATCTGTCTGGATGCATAGGTCGGCCCGGGGTTTCGCTCTTCCACACAGCCTTCCATGCCACTACAGATCCTCATGACAAGAAAATAGACAGTCATCATCCTAATGTTGCTCCAGCGAGCGATGCGGTTGGTTACGTCCTGTGTCAGCGCGGTTTTAGCGCCTGAACGCACAGCGATCATGCGGCGGATGATGAGCCCGCTCACAAATCTTCAGCAATGGGACATCAGTGCCATCTGTCGGAAAAATGGCGCTTCATATAAAAGTTTTTATAGGAAGGTTTTTGGTGACGGATTGTTGACGTCACGGAGGGCGTCATGTCGCGCTTTTTCCCGTCCCTTGAAGCGATGGCTGGGAAGAGCTACGGGTGGGACAAAAGGCCGTTTTGAACGTGTTGCCATGTGCGCTTCGAGCGCCTTCGAACAGATATTTGTACTTGATTTTTTTCTTCGTTAGTTATGCAGGATAAACACGATTAATCATTAAAAGTTATCTTGCGGTAGCCTTCCGAGAGCATTAATTCGCAGGGCTATATGGACAAAATCTGTCCACTTGTCAACGTAATTGCAGCCCCTATTATTGGCGCACTGAGTCGCCAAGAAGAGGGTGTCATGAAGCAGTTATTTGAAGGTTGTGTAAAAGTGATTGTCCCCTGTGGTTCATTGGGAGCGGGTGTACGAGAAGAAGAAATTGCTTATGGGCTGGCGGCGGGGGCGCAAGTAATTGCCACGGACGCGGGTTCAACCGACAGCGGCGCGGCTTATCTTGCCCTTGGCAAATCGAAGAATAACCGAGGCGCGGTCAAGCGCGACCTGACTATTCTGATGAAGGCCCAGGCGCAATCCGGCGTGCCGATTATTGTCGGGACTTCGGGGCAGGCGGGCGGCGATCTGAATCTTGATTGGACGCGTGATATTGCCTTGGAAATTGCCGGGGCGTTGGGTGTGTCACCAAAGATTGCGCTCATTTATTGTGAGCAAGACAAGCAAACCATTAAAAAGCTGAACGCTGAAGGTCGTATCAAACCATTGCCGCCCCACGCCGAGTTGGACGACGCGACAGTGGACGCCTGTGAGCACATCGTCGCTGCCCTGGGGGTTGAACCCTTCCTCGCCGCGCTGGACGCGGGCGCCGATATCATATTGGCCGGCCGTTCGACCGACACAGCCGTCATAGGCTGCTATCCCATTTGGAAAGGCGCGCCATGGGGACCGTCCTGGCATGCCGGCAAGACCGGTGAATGCGGCGTGCAATGCGCCGTCAACCCGACGCTAGGGTCGGGGATCCTGCTCAGTGTTGACGCGAACGGCTTCGAAGTCGAGCCGTTGAGCCTGGACAACCAGTGCACGCCCCATAGCGTATCGGCCCATATGCTCTACGAAAACAGTGACCCGTTCCGGTTGTTGGAGCCCGGTGGAATCTTGAACGTGGCCCAGGCGCGGTACACCGATTTGAATGGGCGCGCTGTTCGGGTAGAAGGCTCGCAATGGGAGCCGATGCCTTACACCATGAAGTTGGAAGGCGCTGCCGCCGGTTTGTACCAAACCATCATGCTGGTGGGCATTCAGGACCCCGATGTGCTCAAGGACATCGATGGTTTTCATGACCGTTTGCTGGACGCGCTATATAAGAGAACACGTCAGTCGATTCCCGCCGAAGAGTTGGGCGAGTTTCATATTTCCCTGCGCATGTACGGGTGGAATGGCGTGACCGGTGTCAAACCCGCAGCCGGAACGTTACCGCCACCGGAAATAGGGATGTTGTTTGTCGCCACGGCTGCAACGCAGGAAATGGCCAATACCATTGCCCAGGCGTGTAATCCGTACTTCTTCCATTATCCAAGCGTGATGGGTAAGGAGTTGCCTTCCTATGGGTTTGCCTTTACACCGGCCGATATACCTCGCGGGCAAATATTCGAGTTCAAGTTGAATCACGTGGTGCAACTTGAGAATCCTCTTGAATTGGTTCGTTTGAAGTGGATTGATCTGTCGGACACCACAATAGCTGTGAAGGAACTTGCACAATGACTAAGTTGCGTGATGTATGCCGGCACGTCCGATCCAAACAAGCGGGGCCGTTCTGGGTTACGTTCGATATCTTTTTCAACGGACGCGAGAATTTCGAACGTTATTCCAATTGCGCGGCACTCTCGCCGGCTCAATTCGCAACGCTCTATGGCACCGACCCGGAACGGGTCAAGCGCATCCCGGTGCCGGATCTGGAAATGGTCAAGATCTCCTATCCCCGTGCGACGCCTCAGGGCGGAATGGTCGAGCGCGACATGCACGCCGGCCAGCAATACGTCCGTCTGCTTGACGTGATCGTCGACTGAGGTCGGGCGCCCGCTCGAGCCTTGATCTGTGCGCCTCATGGACGAGGACCGACCCCCTGTTTACCCGAGGTAACTATGACGGACCCGACCGTTGCGATGCGCCTTGCGCAATATGCCCATGAATTTCGTAGCCAACGCCTGCCCGAAGACATCATCAAACTGGTACGCCAGCGTTTCATCGACAGCCTGGCATGCATACTGGGCGCCTACGGGGCTGACCCGGTCAAGGCTGCCCTCTGTTACGCCGCTGCAAACACGGCGCAATCATCCAGCGTATTCGGCACCAACCTCAGAACAGCGACGGAAATCGCAGCTTTCGCCAACGGCTTGATGGTTCGTTTCCTGGACTACAACGATGGCTACATGGGCCTGGAGCCCGGCCATCCGAGCGATAACATCCCGGCCTGCCTGGCGGTGGCGCAAGCCGAAAACGCATCCGGGGCTGAGTTGGTCTCGGCCATCGTCCTGGCATATGAGATCCAAATGCGCTTGCAGGATGTGGCGAGCCTGAACAAGCGTGGCTGGGACCACGTGAACTACATCAACGTCGCGATGGCGGCGGCGGCTTCCAATTTGATGAAGCTGGACGTGGCGCAGACCGAGCAAGCCATCAACATCGCCCTGAGCGGGCATTTGGCGATGCGGCAAGTGCGCAGCGGGTCGTTGTCCGATTGGAAGGGCTGTTCCGCGGCCAATGCCGCTCGCAACGCGATTTTCGCCGCGCAACTGGCGCGCCATGGCATGACCGGGCCGTCGCCGATCTTCGAAGGCGAGATGGGCTTCTTCAAACAGATTAGCGGACCGTTCGACCTGGACATCAGTCGTTTCGGCACGCCCGGCAACGGCGACTACGCGATACGGCGCTCGCTGACCAAGACGTTTCCCACCAATGGCGAATTGCACACGGCCGTCTGGGCCGCGCTGGATATCCGCAAGCGGATTGACGGCGTGCAGGACATTGCCGCCATTTCAATCGAAACGTCTGAATTCAACCGTCGGGTACTCGCCGATACCCCAGAGAAATGGCTGCCGAAAACCCGCGAAACGGCTGACCACAGCCTGCCTTACAACGTCGCCCGGGCCTTGCTCGATGGCGATATCACGGTCGGCTCGTACGCCGCAGAAAAGATCGCCGACCCCGCAGTGATTGCCTTGATGGAGAAAGTCAGCGTCGTCGAAGATCCGGCGCTCACCGCGCTGTTTCCGCGGCACCTTGCCAACCGTGTTTGCGTAACCCTGAAATGCGGCGAGCTGGTCGTGAGCGAGATGATCACCGGTCCCGGTTCGGTCGAAACGCCAATGACCGATAGCGACTTCGAGCGCAAGTTCCGGCGCATGGCGATGCCTCATCTCGACGCATCGGCACAGGCTGCGGTGCTTGGGTTCGTGGCGGGGCTCGAGCATCAAACCGAGTTCGAGACATTGTTTGCGGCGATGGTTGCCTCCTAGGGTCGCCAGCGCCCCAATGGCATCGCCAACGGATGCCCTAATCAGCGGCGTCCGGTATCGGTCGCCGTTGGCAGCGTCCCGGTGTAGCGAGCGCGAGGGCGGCCCTCGTGGTGTTGGTTGTATTGCTCGTTGGCGTGGGCGATCCAGCCGATGGATCGACCTACGCCTCCCAATGAAATTTCCTGCCCGCGCAATCCCAGTTTCCTGCCGATGAAGCTCACCATGAGAATGAATTCCGGTGGGTACGCCACGAGCTCCGAGGCCACCGAGAAGGCTTTTTGCAGCTTGATGAACTCACTGTCGCCATCAAAGGCAGCCGTGAGCGCCGCCAAAAGATTGCTGGCACGCGGGTCGTTGATCGAGTGGACATTGGGACCGAACCCAACAATGTGTCCGTCCTGGTTGTAGCGCTGCAAGATCGGTCGCGTAGGGTCCACGGCGGTACAAATCTCTTCGATCATCCGACTGGCGGCTTCATTCCTGCCATAGGCGATTTTATGGCCCCGTGCGGCGGCGAGTGCAGCGATGACCGCGTAGTACGGAGTGGCGCCGGTGGTGGCGGCGACGCGGACGCTGTGGGTAGTGTGATCCAGCTCATGGTCGATACTGAGGATCAACAGGCGCCGGATAAGATCGGCGTGGGCCGGCGGGGCGCCGCACGACTGGGTGATGAACTCATGCAGGGGTTGCGTACTCGGTTCGGTCGCCCCCACGACCAACGCGGCAAACCACCTCACGACATCGGCGCCTGTACGGGCGTAGCTGTCCGGGGAAAGGTCGAACGCTTTGGGATTCTCTCGCTGGACCAAGGGGAAAAGCGCGATGGCTTTTTCCTGGGCAGACATGTGCTCGTAAATCTGCAACAGCTTGGCGCTGTCCTTCGGCGTGCGAGGCAGCGAATCGCCGAACGCCGAAGGTACCTGCCAGATCAACTCGGCCACCTCTTCGACGGTGGCCCGGTCCGCGAGCTCGACGACGTCATGGCCACGATAAAACAGCCCATCATCGGTGATCAGCGTAATCGCACTGTCCGAGGGCGATGAGCGCTTCGCCACGGGTTTCTCCGCCGCCGGCACTTTCACCAGCCGCTGAATATCCTCTGCCCAATAGCGACGCTTGGGCGTCCCGGCGATTTTGATGGAGCGGATATTCTTGCGACTGACGTAGGCGTACAACGTCGGCAGGCTGATCCGGAGCAGGGCGGCTGCCTCGTCTGCCGAGAGGTAAAGGCCTTCTTGTTCTGGCATGACGGGCCCACTCGGGTGATTGGAAGTCGTACATGTTTATTAGATATGCAGTCAGGTCGTCAATGTGTATTGGTGGATAAATTTCAACACGTGTTTTTTAGACGACCGATGGCGGGATAGGCCCGATCAAGCCGGGATGTTGACGAAAAAAATCAAGATTTACAGCGTTTCAGCCCCTATGTAGATTTCGGCTGCGCAAGAGTTGTTCACATTGATTTTTCGATGCATCGATAACAATAAAAACGAAAAGGTGAAACGCATGGCTTGGTTAGGTTTCGCAATGGTCGTCACGTTTATGGCCTTGATCATAAGCAAACGACTTTCTGCTGTGACGGCACTCATCCTTATTCCGGTTGCCTTCGGGCTGGCCAGTGGGGCAGGACCGGAACTGGGCGCGATGGTGATGAACGGCGTCAAGCAAGTTGCGCCCACCGCGTTGATGCTGATGTTTGCAATCCTGTATTTCGCGATCATGTTCGACGCCGGGCTCTTCGAACCCGCCGTGAGGAAAATCTTGCGCCATGTAGGAAATGATCCTCTTAAAGTCGTACTGGGCACTGCGTTGCTGGCCACCGTCATCTCCTTCGACGGCGATGGCGCAACGACTGTGCTGATCGTCACGACGGCGTTCCTGCCGCTTTACCTGCGGCTGGGGATGAACCCGCTGATCCTGGCATTGATGCTTTTGCTGACGAACACCGTGGTCAATCTCATCCCCTGGGGAGGACCGATCGCCCGCGCCGCCAGCGCCCTTCACCTTGATGTGGCAGAAATGTTCCTGGGGCTGGTGCCGGCGATGCTGGTGGGGCTTGCCTATGCGTTTGCCGTGGCGTTCTGGATAGGCCGAAAGGAGCGGCGCCGCTTGGGATGGACGCCCGGCACCCAGGACGCCGCACCGCAGGAGGTCGCTTTGCCGACCGTACACGCCGAAACCCATCGGCCGAAACTCTTCTGGGTCAACCTGGTGCTTACTGCGGGGCTCATGTACTCCATGGCCACAGGGCTGGCACCCTTGCCGTTGCTGATGATGGTGGGTTTTTCCCTGGCGCTGCTGATCAACTATCCACGCTTGGCGGAGCAGAAGGCTAGAGTCGCGGCTCACTCGGAAAGTGTGCTGATGGTCATCGCGCTGATATTTGCCTCAGGTGCGTTCACCGGCATCTTGTCCGGCACCGGGATGGTTGATGCCATGTCAGGGAAGATCGTCCAGCTGATTCCCGACGGCGGTGGCCAATACTTCAGCATCATTACTGCGCTGGTGGCCTTGCCGCTCAATTTCCTGCTGTCCAATGACGCGTTTTTCTTCGGTATCTTGCCGGTGCTGGGGGCGGCGGCTGCCGAATATGGCATCGACCCGATGCATATCGCTCGCGCGTCGGTGCTGGGGCAGCCGGTGCATGCATTGAGCCCATTGGTTGCAGCGGTCTATCTCATCAGTGGAATCATCAAGCGCGACATGGGCGACATGCAACGCTATTGCCTGCTCTGGGCGATCGGCAGCAGCGTTGTCCTGATTGTAACGGCAGTTATTACCCGGGCGATTTATTAATTAATTAGTTCGCTGCGCCGAAGTTCAAAGGACGCCAGTTCGCGTCTGCTCACGTCAAAATAAAAATAATAGAGAGGTGGTCGATGAAATCGATTAACGCCGTCGCTATGACGTTCCTGTCGACATTGTTAATGTCTGAAGTTTGCCTTTCGGCAACCATCAGTGATCCTGACAGGTTCCAGCATGAAGGGAAGTTGAATGCTTATCTTCGTTCGGTCTATATCAATACGCGTATCGCCAACGATTTGATCGAAGATCGCTTTGGCGGTTTTCCGGACGGTGCCGAGCTGGGTGGCACAGGCGTCGGTGCGATCCTGGATTACAACTCCGGTTATTGGGCCGGGGTTGTAGGGATTGATGCCTCTTTGTATGGCGTGGCAATGGTCGATTCAAAAGACAATGGCCGGGACCTGTTCGACGATACTGACGGCACCAACGGGGGCTTTGCCAAAGTTGGACAGAGTTATTTCAAGTTGCGTTACGAGGGCAACGGCTGGAATGCCGATTCCCAAGTAGGTCGGGGGCGGTTCGACGCCGGAACGTTGGTCACGCTGGACACTCGGATCGTTCCCGGCTCCTACCAGGGAGGCCGCGCCCATTTGAACTTCACCGAGATGGGGATCGGTCCGCTTCCTGGCACGTTGGGGTTCGAAACCGCCTATATCAACCGCACCTCGCCTCGGGACAGGGAAGACTTCGAGCACCTGCTGAGCCAGACGGGCGAGGAAATCAAGGATCTGTATACCTACGGCATCAATTACGACTTGAAAGCTGTCGAGCTGGGTTACGCCCACGGGGTGGCGCGGGACTTCAATGAAAACACCCGTTATGGGCTGACATTAAAAGCGCCGCTGGGCGACAAAGCCGGTGTGGTATTGGACACCCAATATTATGAGTTCCAGAAAGCCGGGCGAATCTGGGAGCGTGACTGGGAGGCGGGTGAGGCGGCTTACGATGATGACGCGACATGGTTGAATATCAACCTGGGTTTATTGCTCGATAAACTTCGCCTGGGTCTTTCTTTTTCCGAGACCCAGGCAAAGTTGAGCAACGGGCAACTGGGTTATGCCTACTTCGACCACGGCGATAATGTTGACGGCCGGATGGATGCCTGGACACGCTCCGGCAATGATTTCAATAACGACGGTGAGCGAACCTGGCAGATTGGCGCCGAATATGACTTGAGCGGGCATTCTTTATTGGGCGCTTCGCTGGATGGTTTCAAGGTCATGACTATTTATAAACAAGGTGAGTTTGACGCGACCGACCCGTTCAGCGGTCGACGCACCGACGTGACCGAGCGACAAAATGAATATCGCCTCTACTATCGCTTCGACGAAAAAGAATACGCAGGACTTTCCGTGGGCCTGATTTATATCAACTACCGGATTAACCAGGACTTCGTCGCACTGGTTTCCGCTCAACCCGATAACGTGGTGAGCGGTTCGGAGGCGCGGGTCTATCTGGACTACGCATTTTAGAAGTTCAACCGCTCTATCGAGAGGCTCGAGATGTCTACACCTCGTCATAAAATAGTGGTCACACAGCGATTCTTCGATGCCATGGCGACCGACTTCCTGGAGAGCCGCGGCTGTGATGTAGTCGTCGCCGACCTGGCGCCCGGGCAAGCGGACGGCGACCTGAGTGAACAGCAACTGACCGACATCTTGAAGGACGCTGATGGCTGGATCGTCGGGCACGCGACTATCACGTCCAGCCTGTTGGGCTCGCTCCCGCGCTTGCAGGTCATCGCCCGTCGCGGTGTGGGTTACGAACGGGTTGATACGGCGGCGGTGGTAGCGGCGGGGAAGGTCGCGACCATAGCGATCGGCGGCAACGACGCAAGCGTCGCCGACCACACCGTGGCATTGATGCTCGCTGTGTGCCGCCAACTCAAGCGCTGCCAATCGGGATTGTCCGCAGGGGATTGGTCGATCCCCCTGGGCGGCGATTTGTACCGCAAGACGGTGGGCGTCGTCGGGATGGGGCGGATCGGCCGGGGCGTTCTGCAGCGCTTGTCCGGGTTTGAAGTTACACCGTTGATTTTTACCCCTGATCCTCACAAAACACAGCTCGACGGTATCGCCCACGGTAAATTCGTTGGTCTGGAAACGCTGCTCGAGGAAAGCGATTTCGTCACCCTTCATGCGCCTCTCAATCCTCAAACCCAAGGGTTGATCGACGAGCACGCATTGAGACTGATGAAGGGGTCCTCGGTGTTGATCAACACCGCGAGGGGCGGGTTGGTGCGCGATGCGGATCTGCTCTGCGCGCTGCGTGAGAACCGGTTGGCAGGGGCGGGGCTCGATGTCTTCGAAAGCGAGTCTGACCCCACGCTTTTACCTGTGACCGAACGATTGATTCAACTGCCGAACGTGGTCGTGACGCCCCACGTCGGGGCCTCCACGGTCGAGGGGCTCAATCGCACCAACCTGATTGCCGCCCAGTGCGCGGTGGCCGTCCTGCAAGGGCGCAGCCCGCCCGCCCATTGCGTCATCGCGGACGGACGACGACCCGCCGGCACGCAGGTGTGGCCATGAGTCGTAGCGAAAACCCGTCGCCGGACTCACGCCCGCCGGTTCATCCCGACTTGCTCGCGGTGGCGACGTCGCTGCGCCAACAGGGCCTGCTTCCGATTGTCCAGGGCGATGTGCAGAGCGTCCGGGGCCAGTTGGAGCGGATCGATGCGTGGGCGGCGCACCGCAGCGTGCCCCTGAGCTACGAGCGCACGCTGGGCTTTCGCGTCGACGGCCGAACGGTTCCCTGCAAGCTTTATTGGCCGGAGGGCGATGAGACGCCTTGTTTGATGTTCTACTGCCATGGCGGCGGATTTCGCCATGGTTCGCTGGCCGGCTGGGACGCGCCGCTGCGTCAGTTGGTTCGCGACAGTGGCCTGGCGGTGCTCTCCATCGACTACGCGTTGTCGCCGGAGCATCGCTTTCCCGTGGCGTTCAACGAGGTGGTAGCGATCGTCAGCCGTGTCATCAAGCTCGGGGCAATCACCGACTGCCCGGTGCGCGGCTATGCCCTGGGCGGCGATTCGGCGGGCGCGAACCTGGCCCTGGGCGCGGCCATTGCGCTGCGTGACGCGGGGATCGATGCGCTGCGCCAGCTGTTGCTGTTCTACGGCAGCTACTCGCGGGACATGACCTCCAACTCGTGGCAACGGTTGGGCGGATATGCAGGGCAGAATCTGTCAGTCGAAACCATGAGCGCCTATTGGGCCAGCTATCTGGCCGATGATGAGGACGACTGGCGGGTGCAGCCAATCACGGCTGACCTGACGAACCTGCCGCCGACGCGATTGGTCATTGGCGAGCTGGACCCACTGCTGGACGAAAACCGAGCGTTGGCGCAGCGCTTGAAGGACGCAGGTGTGGTGACGAGCCTGCAAGTCCTGGCGAACATGACCCACGGTTTTATCCGTTTCAATGAAGTGGCGCCCATCGCGCGCAACGTACTCGCTGCTCAGGGCAACGCGTTGCGCAAGGCGCTTCCCAATCAGGCGAACCTTCCATGAATGTTTTCCGAATCGCGGCCTTTGCATGGGCCTGCGTCGCGGCATCCGTTGGCATGGCCGCCGGTACGCTGCCTGTCGGGCCCGTTGCCGGGGATGTGCAGTTGTCGGCGTTTTATCGCTGGCCTGAGGCAATGCCCGAATCGCCGGGTACGCTGCTGCGAAACGAGCGCATGCCAGTGCAGGCACTAATGCCTGCCGCCGCGCAGGCGATACGCCTGCTCTACAGTTCGGTTGACGAACGCTGGCATTCCGGCCTCGTTCCGGTCAGCGGCGTGTTATACCTGCCGGCGGGCAATCCCCCCGCCGAAGGCTGGCCGCTGCTGGCCTGGGCCCACGGTACGCTGGGGATCGCCGATGCGTGCGCGCCGTCCTGGACGGGGCTGCGCGACCGTGACGCGGCGTACATCAATCGTTGGCTGGCGCGAGGGTTCGCGGTGGTCGTGACTGACTACCAAGGACTGGGCGGCCCGGGGCCGCATCCCTATACATTCTGGCAGGCCGAGGGACGTTCCGTTCTCGACTCGATTCGCGCTGCCCGCGCCATCAGACCAGGGCTGATCGCCCCTCGCACGTTCCTCGCCGGGCAATCCCAGGGCGGCGGGGCGGCGTTGGGCGCGGCGATACTTGCCACGACCTACGCACCCGAACTGCCTATCCTGGGGGCGATACTCACGGCGCCGAACAGCACGTTTCCCCAAGGCCCCATTGCGCTGCCGCCACGCCAAACCAACACCGTGTTCCTGGTCCTGGCGTCCGGTGGCCTGCGCGAAGACGGACCGCCAATCGAAACCATCCTGACCGCCAAGGGCCTCCAATTGCTGGACGTCGCCCGGCAGGGCTGTACCCGTGACATTGCGCTCAAATCCAAGGTTTTGCGGATCGGTTCGTTTGCAGAGCTGTTGACAATCACCCCCGAGGCATTGAACGCAGCGCGCATCCCGTCCACCGACATGCCGCAGGCTTCGATTGCGTTTGCGTTGTTCATCGCCACCGGCCAGGCAGATCAGACGATCACGCCAGAGCGGCAGTACGCGGTCGCGGCGGCGTTGTGCGCCGCCGGCAACCCCGTCACTTGGCGCACCTATGAAGGCCTGGGGCATGACGGGGTGTTGCACGGTTCGTTGGAAGATGCCTTCGCATTCGTCAGGGCCCGACTCGATGGGCAGGGCGATGGTTCGAATTGCGCCACCTTGCAAAGACCTGGTCCGCCGGGGGAGAGAGACGAAGGAGCGCTGTTCAACGACGACTGAGTGCTGAGTAGACCTATGTGGCAAGGGAAGTTGCTCCCTCGCCACGGTTTTGGCGGGTTTGCCATCTCGCGAACCGTCCCAATGCAACGATTGCCAGGCCACGGCCTCATATGAGTCATAAGCGGCGCCTTGGATACCAGGCGGCGGGCCGATTTTCCTTATGACGGGTGATTGTTTTCATGACGATGGCTGAGAAAAACCATGTCGACTGGCTGGTGGAGCAATCGATGCTCAAGGCGGCGAGGCAGCGGGCCAAGCTTTACTCGGGACAAGGGCGCCTGTGGCAACAGCCCTTCGCACACACCCGGCCCCGTGACGCCTGCGCGCTATCCTCCGTTTGGTTCACCGCGTACCCGGCCTCCATCGTCACCCGGGAAGATGGCACGGTGCTCGAAGCGCTGGGGGATGAAACCTTGTGGCATGCGCTGTCGAAGATCGGCATCCAGGGCATCCACAACGGCCCCTTGAAAAGGTCCGGAGGCCTGCACGGCACTGAATTTACGCCGACGATCGACGGCAACTTCGATCGCATCAGCTTCGACATCGACCCGGAACTGGGCACCGAGGCCCAGTTGCAGGCATTGACACGCATGGCCGCTGCCCACAATGCCGTGGTCATCGACGACGTCATCCCGTCCCACACCGGCAAGGGCGCGGATTTCCGCCTGGCGGAGATGGCCTACGACGACTATCCAGGCCTCTACCACATGGTGGAGATCCGCGAGGAAGACTGGCCGCTGTTGCCTGAAGTCGAGGAGGGGCGCGACGCGCAGAATCTCACCGCGCAGCAGGTGGATGCCCTGCGCGACAAGCACTACATCGTCGGCCAGTTGCAGCGGGTGATCTTCTTCGAACCCGGCGTCAAGGAAACCGACTGGAGCGCAACCCCCGTCGTCATGGGGGTGGACGGCAAGCCGCGGCGTTGGGTCTACCTGCATTACTTCAAGGAAGGGCAGCCGTCGCTGAACTGGCTTGACCCAAGCTTTGCCGCGCAACAGATGATCATTGGCGATGCGCTGCACGCCATCGATTGCATGGGGGCGAAGATCCTGCGCCTGGACGCCAACGGTTTCCTGGGCGTCGAGCGCAAGCTCGATGGCACTGCATGGTCCGAGAGCCACCCGCTGTCGATCACCGGTAACCAGCTGCTCGGCGGTGCGATTCGCAAGGCAGGGGGTTTCAGTTTCCAGGAATTGAACCTGACGTTGGATGACATCGCCGCCATGTCCCACGGCGGGGCGGACCTGTCCTATGACTTCATCACGCGACCGGCCTACCAGCATGCCTTGCTGATGGGCGATACCGAATTCCTGCGCTTGATGCTGCGCCAGATGCACGCCTTTGGCATCGATCCGGGGTCGCTGATCCACGCGCTGCAAAACCACGACGAATTGACCCTTGAGTTGGTGCACTTCTGGACGCTGCACGCCCATGACACCTACCTGTACCAAGGCCAGACGTTTCCCGGCAACATCTTGCGCGAGCACATCCGCGAGCAGATGTATGAGCGCCTGTCCGGTGAACATGCGCCTTACAACTTGAGGTTCGTGACCAACGGCGTGTCCTGCACCACGGCCAGCATCATCACCGCCGCGCTGGGCATCCGCGACCTCGATGCCATCACCGCCGCCGATATCCAGCAGATTCGCCAGGTGCATCTACTACTGGTGATGTTCAACGCCATGCAGCCGGGCGTGTTCGCCTTGTCAGGCTGGGATCTGGTGGGGGCATTGCCGTTGCCGGCGGAGCAGGTCGAGCATTTGATGCGCGACGGCGATACGCGCTGGATCCATCGCGGCGCCTACGACCTTGTAGACCTCAACCCGCAAGCGCCGATGTCTGCCGGGCAAATGCCCCGCGCCAGGACGTTGTATGGCAGCCTGCCGAGCCAATTGAAGGATCCGGATTCGTTCGCCTCGCAACTGCGCAGAATCCTGGCCGCGCGCCGGGCCTACGACATCGCCGCGAGTCGCCAGATATTGATTCCGGACGTTGAGCATCCAGGGTTGCTGATCATGGTCCATGAACTGCCGGCCGGCAAAGGCACGCAGATCACCGCGCTGAATTTCGGCTCGACGCCCATCACTGAAACCCTCCATCTGCCAGATATCGCGCCGGGACCGGTGGTGGACATCATCAATGAGCGAGTCGAAGGGGATCTTACGTCGGAAGGCGAGTTCACCATTACCCTGGATGCGTACGAGGGGCTGGCGTTGCGGGTGGTGAGCAGTTCGCCGATGATCTGAGGGAGTCGAAGTCTTTGATCCGTGAGGAAGATTGAAAAGATAAATATCAATATGCCACTATTGTTATTGCCGCAGCTGCCGATATGAGCAGCATCGATTTTAATCATAGGGACTTGATACATGTCTTTTCGTACGCTTCGCACCCTCGCGACACTGACCGTTCTTGCCTGCCTGACCCTCACCGGTTGCGCCCACGTTCAACCGCCGGTACCGCTGGACCATCAATTCTGGGACGCCAAGGAGCCGACCATTGGCGTGGCGATCAACGTGGTGCCGGAGCCGGTGCTGGCGCTGACCGGCAATCAGGGGTTGCTGGACCTGGCCATCAATAAAGGCGTCAACAGCAAGCTCAGCGATAACGTTGAAAAATGGCAAGTACGCGACCTCAACACCTTGCCGGACGCCATCGTGGCCAAATTGCAGGCCAAGGGTTACAAGGCCAAGCGCATCAACGAGCCGGTGGACCTGACTAAATACAAGGAAGTCAGTTTCCGCGAAGGCTACACCACCCGTGACCTGACGCCGATCAAGGCCACCTACGGTGTCGATCGCCTGCTGCTGGTGAACGTGATGGGAACAGGCGCTACCCGCAGCTATTACAGCATCGTGCCGACCAGCGTCCCCATGGCGCAGGTGGGCGGGCAGGGCATGGTGGTCGATCTGGCCGACAACCGGCTCCTGTGGTTCAAGCCTTTCTCCGTTGTGCAGGCAGCCCAGGGCGAGTGGGACGAACCGAACTACACCAATCTGACCAACGCCTTTTACCAGGCGATGGACACGAGTCGCCAGCAAATGATCACACCGTTCGAGCAATGAAGCGCGGATTGATAGCGCTCGGCTCGGTGGCCTTGCTGATGGTGGCGGGTTGCGCGCAGAAGCCAGCCCCGCCGGCCGGTTTCAAAACGCCGGACGCGGTGTCCTATGTCCAGACCCACGGGGTGAAGGTTGACCTGCAACTGCCCCAGGCGTTTGTCGGCGCCAGTACCGTGGTGGACGCCGAGGCCGCACAGAAGGCTGCTTCGTCGAGTCATAACCTGGTCGCCAGTTCCGGCAACGCTGCTGGGCTTGCCGGTTTGCTGGTTGCCAGCCTGATCAATACCCAGATGGGCAGCGGTAGCTTGCAACGCGATGCCGAACAAACCGCCGCGAAGGAGTCCAGGCCGTTGGCGGACCTGCTTGCCGGCGTGCCGTTGCAGGAGCGCCTGCAACAGCGTTTCCAGCAGGCTTCGCTGGCAGCGGGTCTCAAGCAGGGCGCGGGAGATATCAGTGCCCGCCTGGTGATCGAGCCCAAGCTGATGCTGACCCCTGATCGTGGCAGCTTCGTATTGATCAATCAGGTGCAGGTCCAGGACATCGCCGGTTCGGCGTTGTATCGCATGCGCATTGAAGTCTCCAGCCAGCCGATCCGGCGTTGCGGCAAGCGTTGTGTCGACGACGGCTCGCTGGACCTGGCGCAAGTGACGACGGCGCTCGACGAATGTATCGATGAGTCGATGCGTGTGCTGGCTGCCGACCTGATGTTGCCGGCGCCGCCGGAAGCGGCCCAGGAAACCCTGCGCTATGTGCTTGATGGGCAGCGTGTAGTCGAGCGCGGTTATCAGTTGGCCAACAATGGGAATTACTGGCGCTACCGCAACCTCTACGGCGCGGTGAAATCAGTGCCGGTGCCGTTCGAGGACGCGTTGACTCAGGAGCAGTTGCGCCAGGTATACGGCCGCTGACCGCTCATATGTTCGGCCAGATGTCAGCGTTGGTCCGTCCAAAACCGGCTGACGCCGCCGTTGGCACCCTGCACCGGATCCCGATTCGGAAACGGCAACCCTTCGATGTTTGCCAGTTGCGCCTCGCTCGGCGCTTCGCGGCAGATGTCGGCCTGCTGGCCGGGTGGATACGCGCCGACCACCAGGAAGTCCTCGCTGGAGCCCAGGTTGCAATGCCCGGTGCCGGCGGGGAGAAGCAGCGCATCACCGGCCTTGACGTCGATGATTTGGCCGTTGGGGCCACCGATCATCAAGCGAGCCTTGCCGCTGGCAACACCGAGCACTTCGTGGCCTTCAGTGTGATAGTGGTGAAAGTCGTAGATCCCGTAACGCCATTGCGGTGGCCAGCCGTTGGCGCGGAAAGTCTGCTCCAGGCGGGCGGCCAGATCGTCGGTATGGGTCGCGACCGCATCACGGTAAACGATCACCGGCAGGCGTGGGTTGTTGGGTACCCAATCGTTGCGTTCCAGCAACAAGGTCTGGATTGAATCCGGGAGTGCGTTGAGCGTGCTCATGGAAGAAGCTCCACATCTGTGCCTTTATGGGCTAGACGGTGCCTTCGATGGGAGAGTTCAACGTCGCTCACCGGTGCCGCGCGTCAGCGCTTTTCCTTCATGATCCGCTCCACTTCACCCGAAGCCTTGAGCTGTTCGAAAGCGCGTTGTGCCTTGGCGACCGTCTCGTCGGGTGTGCTCAGGCTGAACGCCAGGTAAACCCGATGGGGCTGCTCATCCAGCGCGTAGACCTCCTCCAGCAGATTGAAGTCAATCCGGGCATCCTGGCACATCAGGCGCGCGGTGTTCTCCGGCATCGGCACGAGCTGGACCTGACGGTTCAACAGTTTCTGGAAGTTATCGTGGTTATTCGCTGAAACGACCAGTCGGCTGAAGCCACGACCTTGCAGATAAACCTGCTTGGCGTCATTTCGTACCACGCCGATGCTGTACTGCTTGGCCTCTTCCAGGGTGCCAATGGCGATGGGGGCCGTGTCGCGCAGCTTGTAGAGCCGGCTGGTGGAGCGATGGATTTCACCGACCCACTTGAACAGCTGTTCACGGGCCGGGGTGCGATCCAGCGGGAAGATCAGCACGTTGGGCTCGCGCAGCGCCATTTCATAGGCCCGCGCCCAGGGGTAGAGGGCCATGTGGAAATCGTCGAGATCGGCCTGCTTCAAGGTATCGGCGGCGATATGGATACCGGGGCCGACCAATTTCTCGTCGCGCAGATAGGCATACAACGAGTCCTCGGTCACGACCTCGATGGTTTCGGCCTGGCTTTGAAGGCTGTTCAAGGCCAGGAATACCCATGAACAGAGCATCAATGAGTGGCGCATACAGACCTCGGTTTTGGCGATGATTAGAGGGACACGCGGTTGCGGCCCTGGTGCTTGGCCCGGTACAGCGCCTGGTCGGCGCGTTGCATCAATTGGTCGAAATGATCCATGGCCTCGGGGTCCAGCTCGGCGACGCCGATGCTCAGGGTGACGAATGGGGAGATCGATGAGCCGCTGTGGGGCAGTTGGCGTTCGGCCAGGGCGCCACGCAAGCGTTGGGCCGCCTCCCAGGCCTGCCCTGCGTCGATATTGGGCAGCAGGACGACAAATTCCTCGCCACCGACCCGTGCGGTCAGCTCGCCAGAGCGGCCGAAGACCTCGCGCAGGGTTTCAGCGATCTGTTGCAGGCATTGGTCGCCGTTCATATGGCCATAGGTATCGTTGTAGATCTTGAAGAAATCGACGTCGCACATCAGCACCGCAAGCGGCGTCTTGTGGCGCATGGCGCGGCGAAACTCGACTTCCTTCAGCTCGTCGAAATGGCGACGGTTGGCCAGGCCCGTCAAGGCGTCGTGACGGGACAAGGCTTCGAGGGCCTGGTTGGCGGCCTTGAGCTCAGCGGTGCGCGCCTCGACCAGCTCGACCAGTTGATCGCGGCTGGCGGCGATCGCCAGCTCGTCCGAACGCTGGCGCTCCAGGTGGGCGTGGAGATTGTCCTGGAGTTCATTGACCTGGGATTCGAGCAAGCTCAACTCGTCCTGGCGATCCACCGAACGCTGCAGCTTGAGGTGGTGCTTGAGTGTTTGTGGCTCGAGCTCGCCCAGGTGCCGGGCGATATGCACCACGTGGATCGTCACCAGGCGGTTGAACATGGTCATGACCAGGCCCGCCAGCAGCATGGATTGGATGATCTGGGTGATGACGATGCTGCGCGCTTCGCCCCACAGGCGTTGCCACAGCAGTTGGTTATCGCCTTCGATGATGAGCTCGCCGACTTTTTCGTGGGCGCCGAGATAAGGCTGCGCGATGAGCTCGCGGTGCAATACCGGTGCTACCCCTTCGTTACCGGTGGTGTAGCGATTGAGCTCGATGATTTCCGGCGACCGGCCGGGCCGCAGGACATTCAGCGCCACGCGTCCGACCGGCGCGGCCTTGGCGACGCTGGCAAGCTGTTTGTCCAGGGAGTCGCGGTCCATCTCCCAGATCGCATGAGCCAAGGTGTCGCGGAAAACCTGGTCGATCAGCCCCAGCTCGGCATTCATGTCCGTCAGGTTGCTTTCCCAGGCCAGCCAGGTGCGCCAGGTGACCATCGCCACTGTGAAAAACAGGCAGAACAGCAGGGTCGCCAGGACCAGGCGCCGACCCAGGGAGCTGAGGGTCTTGGCTTGTGCCCGTTGAGAGGGTGGGGGTGTGAGATGGCTATCCATCTCATAACCACTTGCGCGCGATGGCATCGTAGACGCCGTTGCGACGTATGGCTTGCAGGCCTGCGCGGAATTTTTCGACGGTCTGCGGCGGCGTGTTGCGGCTGAACGCCATACTCAGGCCGTCGGCACTGCTCAGTTCGGGCAGCGCCAGCGACTTGATCAATACTTTGTCCGGGTCTTCGCCGTTCTGACGGGTCAGGTACAGCGCATTGAGCTCGTTGGAAATCCACAGCTCCACGTGGTCGACCTTGAGCTTGCGGTAATTATGTTCATATTTGGTGCTGGACTGAAGTTCTTCGCCGATGCGGAAGCCCTTCGAGACGAGAAACTGCTCGCCCACATCCTGATTGACGGTAGCGATCTGGTGCCCATGGGCATCGGCCAGGGAGTCGAGTTTCACCGGCCGCTCGGCCAGTGAATAGATATACCACTGGGTCGGGGCGATGGCGCCGATCCACTGGAACAGCGATTCGCGCGCCGGGGTGCGCACGATGGAATAGATCAACACATTGCTTTCATTGAGCGCCAGTTCATAGGCCCGCGCCCAAGGCATGGGCTGGATCGACGCTTCGACGCCGATCTCCTTGAGCACAGCCTCGACCACTTCGGTGCTCATGCCGGTCACCCGGCCGTCCTGCGTCATGTTGTAGGGCGGCAACTCCTCGGTGACGATGCGCAGTGGCGGCTCAGCCGCGATGGCCAACGCCGATCCACCTGCAACCAGGAGCATCAGGGCGCCACACATCAGTAAGCGGTAAAGCAGCGAAGCCATTGATCATCACCCTATGCAGCCAGCAGAGCCTGGCGAGGCCTGAGGGCCTTCGTCATCCAGGTTATCGGCTGGGTGAGGGTGTTGCTTGAGCGCAGCTACGCATCTTCCGGGCGACCGCTCTATCACGCGGACGCCAGGACGCGCCGGTGAACCTTCCGTCAATACAACGCTCACTTGTTAGGTCATCGCCCCGGGTGAACGCGCTGTTTTCTGCCGATAAGGAATTCGCATGGATCCAACCTCGACCTCCCACGTGCGCCCCGTAGAGCGCGAGTTCAGCCCACGCGCGGTAATCACCGGGATCGTGCTGGGTATTTTGCTGACGCCCTCCAATGTATATGCGGGATTGAAGATCGGCTGGTCGTTCAACATGTCGATCATCGCCTTGCTGGTTGGCTACGGCATCTGGCAGGGCCTGGCCAAGCGATCCTCCGGCCGGCTGCCCTGGACGCTCCACGAGAGCAACATCAACCAGACCGTGGCGTCGGCCGCGGCATCGATCATTTCCGGCGGGCTGGTGGCGCCGATCCCGGCGTACACCTTGCTGACCGGCCAGCAACTCGACGCGTTGCCCATGGTCGCGTGGGTATTTTCGGTGAGCTTCCTGGGTATCTGGATTGCCTGGTACCTGCGGCCATCGCTGCTTAACGACAAGGCGCTGAGGTTTCCCGAGGGCATGGCGACCCTGGAGACCTTGTTGCATATCTACAATCACGGCCACGAAGCCGCGACGCGCCTCAAGGTGCTGCTCGGCGCAGCCGTGCTGTCCGGGTTCGCCAAGTGGGTCGATACCTTCGTCTGGGCCATCCCGCGCTGGTCGCCGAGCGCCCAACTGGAGCGGCTGACATTTACCGCGGATCCGTCGCTATTGCTGGTGGGATTTGGCGGCATCATCGGCATCCGTGTCGGCCTGACCCTGTTGCTCGGCGCGCTGTTGGCGTGGGGTGGGTTGGCGCCGTGGCTGTTGGAAAATGGCCTCGTGCACTTGCCGCCCGGCAGCAGCGGCCCGCAATTCGCCGTGCTGGTGGAATGGCTGCTGTGGCCGGGCGTGAGCCTGATGGTTTGCGCGACCCTGGCTTCCCTGGCGATCCGCTTGTGGTCGCTGCACCGCTCAACCAAGGCCAGTGGCGCGGCGTCCTGGGTGGTGCCCAAGGCCGGGCCCGCCGTTGGTTTTTTGCTGGCAATCGTCTTGGTGGTCAGCCTGCAAGCCATGTTGTTCGGCATCAATCCCTGGATGGCGCTGCTGACCATTCCCTTGGCCATTTGCCTGGCGGCGGTGGCAGCCCGGGTAGTCGGCGCCACCGGAATTCCGCCCATTGGCGCCATTGGGCAACTGTCCCAGCTGAGCTTCGGCATCGTTGCACCGGGGCAGGTGCCGATCAACTTGATGAGCGCCAACACCGCCGGCGGTTCGGCGGGGCAATGCACGGACCTGATGAATGATTTCAAGGTCGGCCGGGCGATCGGCGCGACGCCGCGCAAGCAACTGCAGGCCCAGACGCTGGGGATTTTCATCGGCAGCATCGTCGGCGTGCTCGCTTACCTGGCGTTGATCCCCGACCCGCAAACCATGCTGCTCACCGAAGAATGGCCGGCCCCGGCCGTCGCCACTTGGAAGGCCGTGGCGCAAACCCTGACCCATGGCCTGGACTCGTTGTCGGTGAGCATCCGCTGGGCGATTTTCATCGGCGGCGCCGTCGGTTTGCTGCTGGGCATCCTCGACAGCCTGCTGCCGGCCCATCGCGCCCGCTACCTGCCCAGCACGGCTGCCCTGGGCCTGGCGTTTGTCCTGCCGGCCTCGGTGTCGCTGATGATGGCCCTTGGCGCCGTGCTGACCTGGCTGGTGAGCTGCCGCTGGCCGAGCCTCACCGAACGCTTCGCCATCACGGCGGCGGCGGGGTTGATCGCCGGGGAGAGCATTACCGGGGTGGGGGCTTCGTTGTGGCAGATGCTCGGTAATCTGTGAGCCCCCGTGGCGAGGGAGCAAGCTCGCTCGCCACTGGAAGCGGTGGGTGGCGCCGTGTCAGTGTGAATGTCGCGGCTCACCACTGCGGGCGATCACCCTCAGGTGCAACGTGGCCGGCTCCAGGCAACCGCCCGTGGAAAGCTGGCCGACCAGTTGCCGGTACAGTTCCTGCCAAGGCGTTTGCGACGGCGGGAAGTTCGGCGTCCAGGCACGGCGGCGCCGCTCCATTTCGGCGTCGTCCACCAGCAGGTTCACGGTGCGGGAGTTCAGGTCGACTTTCAGCCGGTCGTTGGTTTGCAGCAGTGCCAGGCCGCCGCCAACGGCCGCTTCCGGGGACATGTTGAGGATCGACGGGCTCGCCGAGGTGCCGCTCTGGCGGCCATCGCCCAGGCAGGGCAGGGAGTCGATGCCGCGCTTGATCAGCGCCGCCGGCGGGGCCATGTTCACCACTTCGGCGCTGCCGGGATAGCCCACGGTGCCAGCGCCGCGGATGACCAGGATGCAGCGCTCGTCGATGTCCAGCGCCGGGTCGTCGATGCGTGCGTGGTAGTCCTCCGGCCCCTCAAATACGATGGCCCGCGCTTCGAAGCTGTTCTCGGCGCCGGGTTCGGACAGGTAAGTCTTGCGGAACGCTTCGCCCACCACCGACATCTTCATGATCGCGCTGTCGAAAAAGTTGCCGCTGAGCACGATGAAACCGGCGCGGTGCTTGAGTGGGGTGTCGAAGGGGTGGATGACGTCGGCGTCGCAGGTCAGGCTGCCGCTGACGATCTCGCCGATGGTCTTGCCGCTGACCGTGGCGCAGTGCTCATGCAGGCGGCCGGCCTTTTGCAATTCGTGCATGACGGCCGGCACGCCGCCCGCGCGGTGGAAGCCTTCGCCCAGGTATTTGCCAGCGGGCATGCAGTTGACCAACAGCGGCACGTCCTCGCCGATTTTTTGCCAGTCGTCCAGGCTCAACTCGACGCCCATGTGCCGGGCGATGGCGATCAGGTGCGGCGGGCAGTTGCTCGATGCGCCGAGTGCCGAGGCGACGGCGATGGCGTTTTCGAAGGCTTCACGCGTCATGATCTGGGAAGGGCGCACGTCCTGGCGCACCAGTTCACAGATGCGCTTGCCAGTGGCGTAGGCCATCTGCCCGCGCTCGCGGTACGGCGCCGGAATGCTTGCGCAACCGGGTAACGACATGCCCAGGGCTTCGGCCAGCGCGTTCATCGACAGGGCGGTGCCCATGGTGTTGCAGTGGCCCACGGAGGGCGAGGCCGCCGTGGTCATTTCCATGAAACCTTCGTAGTTGATCTCGCCAGCGGCCATCAGGTTGCGAGCGTGCCACAGCACTGTGCCGGAGCCGATCAGCTCGCCCTTGTGACGACCGTCGAGCATCGGCCCGCCGGACAGCACGATGGACGGCAGGTCGGTGGTGGCTGCCGCCATCAGGCAGGCGGGGGTGGTCTTGTCGCAACCCGTGGTGAGCACCACGCCGTCCAACGGATAACCGTGGAGGATTTCCACCAGGCCCAGATACGCCAGGTTTCGGTCCAGGGCCGCCGTGGGGCGACGCGACTGTTCGGCGATGGGGTGCACCGGGAATTCCATCGGAATGCCACCGGCGTCGCGGATCCCGGCCTTGACCCGTTGCGCCAGTTCCAAGTGATGGCGGTTGCAGGGCGTCAGGTCGCTGCCGGTCTGGGCGATGCCAATGATCGGCCGGCCCGACTGCAACTCTTCCCGGGTCATCCCGTAGTTCATGTAGCGTTCGACATACAGCGCTGTCATGTCCGCGTGGGCCGGGTCGTTGAACCATTGCTCGCTGCGCAGGCGGCGTTTTGGCGTGTCACTCATGATTCATTTCTCTCTTGTAATTGGGTGAATCGACGATCTGTCGGGCTCAGCGGTCGAGCAGCCCCCGCGCGGCGAGGTTACGCAGCAGGGCGCCGACGCCGAAGGTCCACGGCGCGGCGTCGCAGCTATGGGTCACCTGATTATGCAGGCTGCCCAGTAGCGGGCTGCTGATACTGACGCGGTCGCCGAGTTTGTGGGTGAAACCGCTGCCGGCATGATCACGGTCCTCGGTGGGGGCGAACAGCGTACCGAGAAACAGCAGGAAGCCATCGGGGTATTGATGGTTGGCGTTGAGCGTCTGGCCTGCCAGGTCCTGCGGGTCGCGGCTGATCTGGCTCATGGAGCTGCAACCGTGCAGGCGGTAACCGTCTTCGCCTTGTACCTGCAAGTCAACTTCGCAGGCGCGCACATCGTCCAGGCTGAACTGCTCGTCGAACAGGCGAATGAACGGCCCGATGGCGCACGAGGCGTTGTTGTCCTTGGCCTTGCTCAACAACAGCGCACTGCGGCCTTCGATGTCCCGCAGGTTGACGTCGTTGCCCAGGGTCGCGCCGTGGATCCGGCCACGGCTGTCCACCGCCAGCACTACTTCCGGCTCTGGGTTGTTCCATTGTGAGGCGGGATGAATGCCGATCTGGCTGCCACTGCCCACGGCGGCCAGCACCGGCGCCTTGGTGAAAATTTCCGCGTCCGGGCCGATGCCCACTTCCAAATACTGCGACCACATGCCTTGCTCGATGAGAAACGCCTTGAGCCGCATGGCTTGCTCGGAACCCGGCACGATCGAGCGCAGGTTATCGCCGATCACGCCGTGGACCGTGGCGCGCACGGCTTCGGCGCGGGCCGCGTCGCCGCCGGCCTGTTCCTCGATGACCCGCTCGATCATGCTCGCCGCGAACGTCACGCCGGCCGCCTTGATCACTTGTAAGTCCAGCGGCGGCAACAGGAACGGCTTGGCCGGGTCGGCGTGGGGGCCGGTGTTGGCCAAGAGTGCTTCGAGGGTGGCGATGAAGGTGCCAGGCGTCTCTCTTACCGTCGCCAGGGGCGAGGGTGTTTCCAGTAGGTCGCTAAGGGTCGCGAATCGATCCGAGAGGTCGAACACCCCGTCGCTGCGCAGCACGATGGGCGAAGGCCCGGCGATCCGCCCCGGGACCCAGGCGCGACCAATCAACGTGCCGGCCACGCCATCGACCGGCAGAGTGTTCTCGGGAGTAAGCAATAGCGACATGGACAGGCTTCCTGGTTCGTAAAGCCTTCACGCTAGGGCCCGTTGTCGATGAACTCCAATGAGATATATTCAGTATCCGATAACGTCTGGTTATTGCGCCGCCGAGGAATGCCCATGTCCGATCTGTCCTTTTCCAGCTTTTGCGGCTGGCTCAAATTTCGTCATCTGCTGCTGATCGACACGTTGGGACGCACCTGCAACATGCATTTGGCGGCCGAGCAGATGAACCTCAGCCAGCCGGCCGTGAGCAAAATGCTCAAGGAAATCGAGAGCCTGCTCGGCTTCGCCCTGTTCGAGCGTCGACCGCGCAGCATGCCGCCCACCGCCCTGGGCGAGCACGTGCTGCGCTACGCGCAAATAGCCCTGAATGACGCCCGTTCGTTCGTCGAACAGATCAGCAGCCTGCGAGAAGGTGGCCACGGTTACTTGAAGGTCGGCGGTATTTTTGCCGCGACGGCGGTGGCGTTGCCCGAGGCGATCCTGCAGATCAAGCAGCGCTGGCCCTTGCTGTCCATCGAAGTGGTGGAGCAAACCAGTAATCATCTGATGAAGATGCTCGAAGAAAAGAAGCTCGACCTGGCCGTGGCGCGTTTCACCGATCAAAGCCAGCAGCAGCGCTACGACTTCCAGCCCCTGGCCCCCGAACCGTTCTGCATCGTGGTCAACGATCGCCATCCGCTGGCCAACGCCGGGCCGACATCCTTGCAGCAACTGGTGGACCTGCCGTGGATTCTCTACCCGGTCGGCACGCCGATCCGTGCCCGCATGGAGCTGGCCTTCGCCGAAGCTGGTGTGGGGATGCCGCGCAACACCATCGACACGATTTCGATGCAGACTTTCCTCCAGGTCCTGCAACGTGGGCCCATGATCGGCATGTTGCCCAACGCCATGGTCGACCCGTTGCTCGAAAGCGGCCAGCTCAAGACCCTTGACACACCGCTGCACCTGGTGCCCCAGGACTACGGCATCCTCACCCGCAAGGACGAGCCGCTGGTGGGCGCGGCCCTGGAGTTCGCCGAGATCCTCAAGGACAACGCCCGCTTGGATAACTGAATATCCTGTGGCGAGGGGATTTATCCCCGTTGGGCTGCGCAGCAGTCCTAAATCCAGCCTCTACGTTCTGTCAGGTTGATTGTGGGAGTTTGTTGGGGCTGCTTCGCAGCCCAGCGGGGATAAATCCCCTCGCCACAGGTTATGCAATTTGACTTACATTCCTCGTGCCAGTTTCTAGGTCTCTGATAACGCCCCGTTATCAACTAATCCAAAAATGCCATTGGGAAAGAATCGCTTCCCGACAGTAGAGTCCTCGTTCGATCGCCGGATGAATCGCTCATTCGACGTGACCCAATAAAAACAATCAGGGGTTACCTCATGCAAACCATCTCCGAGCATTCGCCCGCCCAGGCTTGCGCCGGCGGACTCGATTTCGAGGACCGGACCTACCGCAAGGTCATCTGGCGAATCCTGCCTGTCCTGCTGTTGTGCTACATGGCGGCCTACCTCGACCGGGTGAACATCGGTTTCGCCAAGCTCGACATGCTCAACGAGCTGCAATTCAGCAACACGGTCTACGCCTTGGGCGCCAGTATGTTTTTCTGGGGCTATTTCCTGTTCGAAGTCCCCAGCAACCTGTTGCTGCATCGCTTTGGCGCGCGGTTCTGGATCGCCCGGATCATGCTCAGCTGGGCGGTGATCTCCATGGCGGTGGCCTACACCGTGCCGCTGGCGGCGTTCTTCCATGTCGAATCGAGCACCATGTTCTATGTGCTGCGTTTCCTGCTGGGTATCTGTGAAGCGGGCTTTTTCCCGGGCGTGATCCTTTACCTCAATTACTGGTTTCCGACCCACCGGCAGAGCCGGGTGATGTCCGGGTTCCTGTTGGCCTTGCCGGTCAGCCTGACCCTCGGCGGGATCTTGTCCGGCTGGCTGATGAATAGCATGCAGGGCGTGCAAGGCCTGTCCGGCTGGCAATGGATGCTGATCATCGAGGGTATTCCTTCGATCATCATGGCTTTCGTGGTAATCGTCTGCCTGGCCGACAACATCGACAAGGCCAAGTGGCTGTCGGCAGCAGAAAAAGCCATGCTCAAGGCCAACCTGCAAACCGACAACCAGGGCAAGGCGTCGCGCTTGAGCGAGGTGTTTTTCAACCCTCGGGTGTGGTTGCTGGTGTTGATTTTGCTGACCTTCAACACCGGCTTCTATGGCCTGGCATTCTGGATGCCTTCGATCATCAAGAGCACCGGCATCACCAACAGCCTGCACATCGGTTTGCTCACCGCCATCCCTTATTCGGTGGCCGTCGTGGCGATGCTGCTCAACGCCCGGCACTCCAACCGCACCGGTGAGCGGCGCCTTCACGCGGCGATTCCAGCCTTCATCGGTGGCGCCGGGCTGATCCTCAGTGCGTTCTTCGCCGATAACCTGGTGCTGTCGGTGCTGTTCCTCAGCGTCTCCGCTTCGGGGATCCTCAGCCTGATGCCGATCTTCTGGACCCTGCCGGGCACCGTGTTGTCGGGCGTCGCTGCCGCTGCCGGGATCGGCATGATCAACGCCATCGGCAACCTGTCGGGCTTCACCGGATCGATGATCACCGCCGTGGCCGAGACGCTTACCGGCAATATCAACAATGGTACCTATGTCCTGGCCCTGTGCCTGTTGGTCAGTGGCGGGCTGATCCTGGCCATTCCGGCCTCGATGCTCGCCAGGGCACCAAAAAGCGCGGTCCCGGCAACGCAACTGGAGACCGCATGAGCCTGCAGAACAAACGGGTGCTGGTGACGGCGGCCGGGCAGGGTATCGGCCTCGCCAGCGCGGTGGCCTTCGCCCAGGCCGGGGCCGAGGTGTTTGCCAGTGACATCGATACGCGCGCATTGGCGGGCATCGAAGGTGTGACGGCGGTCACCCTGGATGTCACCTCGGCCAGCGCCATCGAGGCTGTCCGCGACTGGATCGGCGGCCTGGACGTGCTCTTCAACTGCGCCGGCTACGTGCACAGCGGCAACATCCTGGACTGCGACGAAGCGGCCTGGGTGCGTTCGATGGACCTCAACGTCACGGCCATGTACCGGATGATCCGTGCGTTCCTGCCAGGCATGCTGGCGCGGGGTGGCGGGTCGATCATCAACATGTCGTCGGTGGCGTCCAGTGTCAAAGGCGTGCCCAATCGTTTCGCCTACGCTGCCAGCAAGGCAGCGGTGGTGGGGCTGACCAAATCTGTCGCCATCGACTTCGTCAGCCAGGGGATCCGCTGCAACGCGATCTGCCCCGGCACCGTGGATTCACCATCGCTGCGCCAGCGCATTGCCGATCAGGCCGCGCAGCAGGGTGTCGATGTGCAACAGGTCTACCGGCAGTTTCTCGACCGTCAGCCCATGGGGCGCATTGGCAACACTCAGGAAATCGCGCAACTGGCGCTGTACCTGGGCAGTGACGCGTCCGCCTACACCACGGGAGCGGTGCACGTGATCGATGGCGGCATGAGCCTTTGAGTTTCCACTTGAACAGGAGCACTTCATGAAACTGTTGCGATACGGCGAAAAAGGTTCGGAAAAGCCCGGGCTGCTGGATGACGACCATCAGGTCCGCGACCTGTCGGGCCATGTGCCGGACATCGCCGGCAACGCCCTGGAGCCGGAAGGCCTGGCCAGACTCGCGGCCATCGACCCGCGCAGCTTGCCGGTGGTGACCGGCCAGCCTCGGATCGGCCCGTGCGTCGGGCAGGTCGGCAAGTTCATCTGCATCGGTTTGAACTACGCCGACCATGCCGCCGAATCGAACATGGAGGTGCCGAAAGAGCCGATCATCTTCAACAAATGGACCAGTGCCATTTGCGGGCCGAATGACGATATCCAGATCCCCCGCGGCTCGCTCAAGACCGACTGGGAAGTCGAGCTGGGCGTGGTCATCGGCAAAGGCGGGCGCTACATCGACGAAGCGAATGCCCTGGAGCACGTCGCCGGATATTGCGTCATCAACGACGTGTCGGAGCGCGAATGGCAGCTCGAACGTGGCGGCACCTGGGACAAAGGCAAAGGCTTTGACACCTTCGGCCCTCTCGGGCCGTGGCTGGTGACCAAGGATGAGATCCCAGACCCGCATACGCTGGACCTGTGGTTGGAAGTCGACGGGCATCGCTATCAGAACGGCAACACCCGGACGCTGATCTTCAGCGTGCCGCAACTGATCGCCTACCTCAGCCGGTGCATGAGCCTGCAACCGGGCGACGTCATTTCGACCGGCACGCCGCCGGGTGTCGGGCTGGGCATCAAGCCCAACCCGGTGTTCCTGCGGCCGGGCCAGACCATGCGCCTCGGGATTGCAGAATTGGGTGAGCAGCGTCAGGTGACCGTGCAGGCGGATTGATCCGGGAAGCGTTCAAGGGTGAGTAGTGCCGCCAATCCTATTCGGGTCTGCGACACCTGAGGCGCTTGCGGGCGTGCCTGCCTGCTCGATGACCAACTCGGCAAGAATCGCAACGGGGTCGGCCAGGCTCTGTCGCGACCGATGGATCAGGCCGATGTCCCGATGAAACGTGTGTGGCCCCAGGTCTAGGGCCCGCACGCCTTTGGGCCACGGCTGATGGGCTGACGTCTGCGGCACCAGGGCGACACCGACGCCTTTTTCCACCAGCTTGATGATCGCGTCCAGTTCATCCAGTTCGCACACTTCACGCAGGGTGAAATGCATCTGCCGCAGGAAACGATCGACTTGCCTGCCGCCGAACGAGGACCGGTCATAACGGATGAAGGGTTGGCTGGACAATAGCGCCGCCCAATCCTCGCCGGGCATTGCACGGGGAATGATCAGCCGATAAGGCTCCAATGCCAGGGTGGTCCAGCGCAGATCGCTTTGCAGCGAAAACGGCGGGCGGATCATCACGGCCATGTCGATTTCACCGGCGTCCACCAGATTGATCAATTCCACCGACAGGCCCGGCACGATGCGTGTGCGGCACTGCGGGCATTGCTGGTGAAACCTGGCGAGAGCGTCCGGCAGGTACGAGCGCTGGACCGAGGCGATCGCGCCGATGTTCACCAGCACGCTGGCGGGAAGCCCGGGGGTGGCGGAGCCGAGACTCTCGTAAAGGCGAAGCAGTTCCTGGGCTTGCAGGAGAACCTGGTGGCCCCGCTTGTTGAGGTGGGCCGTGCGCCCCTTGCGGTCGAATAGCTCGAAGCCCAGCTCGGCTTCCAGGCGCTGGATCTGCGCGCTGACCGCCGCCTGCGTGAGGCCGATCTTGTGCCCGGCTGCGGCGAAGGTGCCTTCGCGCGCGACGGCAATGAGGGTCTTGAGTTCTTTGATCATTGATAAAGATTAATGGTCTTTCTAAGAAATTTATATTGATTTTATTGTTCGGTTCCCGCGCCTACGATGGGCAAACGCGTGGTTGCGTATCCCATGATTGAATCTTTGGAGTCCCGATGAGCGTCTCGCCTTTCCATTTAGCAATTCCGGTCTATGACCTTGCGGCAGCCCGTACTTTTTACGGCCAAGTGTTTGGGTTGGAGGAGGGCCGCTCCAGCGAGCAGTGGGTCGATTTCAATTTCTACGGTCACCAGTTGGTGATCCACGAGCACCCCAAGACCGCGTCCCAGGAAAGCGTGCACAGCAACGCCGTGGATGGGCACGATGTGCCGGTGCCTCATTTTGGCGTGGTATTGGGGTGGGCTGAATGGGAAGCGCTGGCCGAGCGACTGAAATCCTTCGGCACTCAATTCGTGATCGAGCCCTACGTGCGTTTCAAGGGGCAGGTGGGCGAACAGGCGACGATGTTCCTGTTCGACCCTTGCGGCAATGCGCTGGAGTTCAAGGCGTTCAAGGACATGAGTCAGTTGTTCGCCAAATAACGGCATGCACATGACCCTGTGGGAGCGAGCTTGCTCGCGAAAGCGTTGGATCAGTTTGCAGCGATGTTGGATGTGCCGACGCCTTCGCGAGCAGGCTCGCTCCCACAGGGTTCGGTGCCGTCCTTAGCCATGCACCGTCACGCGATTGCGCCCTGTCTTCTTCGATGTATACAACGCCTGGTCGGCCCGGGCGATCAGCTCGGCGTGGTCGTTCGCCGGCGTGCTCAGGTCGGCCACGCCCAGGCTGATGGTGAACCGAATCTCCTGGCCGTTGTACTGCACCAACAATTGTTCGACAGCCTTGCGCAGGCGCTCTGCGAAAATCCGTGCGCCGGCCTGGTCGGTGTCCGACAGCACCACGCCGAACTCTTCGCCCCCGTAGCGCCCGGCCACGTCGGACTCGCGTACGTGCTCGTGCAATAGCGCGGCAACCTGTTCGATCACCTTGTCGCCGGCCTGGTGGCCGTAGGTGTCGTTGACCTGCTTGAAATGATCGATGTCCAGCATCACCAGGCTGAGGGCGTTGCCATAGCGCTGATGGCGGGCGTAGGCGGCTTTCAGGGTGCCTTCCCAATGACCGCGGTTATAGAGGCCGGTCAGGCGATCGGTGCTGGAGAGCAATTGCAGTTGTGCATTGGCGGCCTGGATCTGATGGCGATTGGTCGCGACGTCGGTGACGTCATAGATCACCAGGCAGATATGGTTGATCCGGTTGTCAGGCGAGCGCAGCGGCAGCAAGGTGGTGTTCTGGTACATGAACTCTTCCTGGCCGGTGATCGGTTGGTAGCTCTTGAAGCGCATCAGGTACGGGCGCTGCTCCCAGACCGTGAAGGCGGGGGTGCCCAGGGTCGCGACGCTTTCCACCTTGCGGCTGAACCATTGGCGGTCGACTTCCGGGAACAGGCTGAAGAAATTCCGGTTCTGGGCGTCCTTGGGTTGGACGCCGGAGCGGTTCTCCATGAAGGTGTTCCAGACCTGAACGCGGTACTCACGGTCGAGCACCACCACGCCGACGTCGATGCTCTGAACGATGGCCAGCAACCAGTGGAATTCGTTCAGATCGATGGAGTCGGTCATGGCTCAGCTCATCAGGTAGGCGAGTTTGTGGGTCAGCCGCTCGATGGAATCCTCCGTGAACAGCAGTAACAGGTCGAAGCGGATATCCTGGCCTTCGAGGCCGTAGCTGATCTCCACCGCGAGGGTTTTTTTCCAATGGACGCGGTTTGCCCGGATCAATTCCTCGATGGCCGCATGCTGGCCGAGGACCTGCGGATGACCTTGGGAGAACACCACATCGATCTGCTCGGCGATGCTGCTCAGGCACGCACCGATCAGGATGCTCGAAAGGTCCACCAGCATCTCCAGATCTGAATAGTCGGCGCTTTCGCGCTGCATCAACTGGGCGATATCGGCGATTTCCGAATCATGGAAGATCAGCAGGGCTTCGCCGGCAATCCCGCTGCCGATAAACCCCTGACAGATGGCCGTGAGTTGCTGGGAACCGCCGACGTCGTTCAAGGCCATGTGCAATTCGCCGACTTCGAGCACGTTGACGTTCGGCACCGGCAGTTGCACGAAAACCCCCAGCACTTTGGCAATCAGGGCGGCGGCCTGGCCGATGGCAACGTTGACCGTTTCGCGGAACGCGTCCTGGAAGCTGATGGCCGTGTTCGGTGTCGCTCGGTTCTGCGGCGGCGCCTGACCGGGCTGGCTCAACAGCCCCACGCGGTTGAGGGTCTTGCGCAGTTCGTTTTCATCGAACGGTTTTTTCAGGAAGGCCAACGCGCCCAGCTCAAGGACGCGGCGCACGGCCTCATCCTGAATGTCACCGGAAATCACGATGACCTGCGCCTTGAGGCCTTCGGCGCGCAACGCGCTAAGGACCTGGTATCCATCCATTTCCGGCATGGTCAGGTCGAGCAGCACCACATGGCCGAGGCCCTGACGTATGGCATCCATGGCCTGGCGGCCATTGACCGCCTCGGTGACTGAAACCGGCCAGTCTTGCGGCAGCGCACGCAACACTTGCTTGCGCGCCATGGTGGAGTCATCGCACACAACCAGAGGGATCAACGGCACTGGGGTGTCCAACGACGAATAGCGGGGGAGTTCCTTCGTGCCTCATTCATAGGCGGCAGTGGCCCTCTGATCAATGAACGGGATGCTGTCTTGGCTTCTTTTAAAAACTGGACCATTAAGTCAAGGGCGTCAAACGCCACTCGTCATCTGGCGCAACTGCGCCGGACTCACCCCTAGGCGCTGCTTGAACGTTGTTGTCATGTGCGCCTGGGAGCTGAAACCGCAGGCGTGGGCGATTTGCGCCAACGTCGCCGATGAGTCGCGTATCAACGCCCGGGCTTTGGCGAGGCGGCGGTCGATCAGGTAAGCGTGGGGGCTTTTGCCCGTCGCGAACTTGAAGGCGCGCATGAAATAACCTTCGGACAATCCCAGCAACTGCGCCATTGCCGAGACGCCCAGCGGTTGATCGAGGCCGGCATCGATGAACTCGTCGAGCAGGCGCATCCGGCTGTCGGTCATGGAGCCCTGGAGCGTTGCGCAAGAATGTTCGCCCGGCGTCACGCGCTCGGCCAGCGCCACGGCCCAGGCTTGCCAATCATCTTCGACCGAAGCGTGCAGCAACGCCTTGCGCATGCGCTGCGCGAGGGCGCTGGCGCGTGGGTCGACGCGATTGTTGAACGCATGATCTCCAGGCAGCACGACGCCGTCAGTGCGCACCAAACGCAGGTATTCGCCGCCTACGGGTGACTCCGAATACACGTCGCACTGGGCTGGGACGAACGCCAGGCCGTTGGGCTTGGCGTAGAACGGCTGCACCCGGTCGCTGCCAATGGCATGCAGGCCTCGCTGGCTGTCGAAGGCAAAGCCGATGACCGGCTGGGTTGCAATGTATCGAGCCGAATAGGCGCTACCGGGGAGCAGTTCGATGAGCCACGGGCCGGCCTCGACGCGACGGGTCGATTCAGTCGGGCGCGGTGGCTGTGGGCGGTTTCGATGGCTCATCTACCCATAGTAGTGAAGCGAGGGGACAAAAGTCAGGTCAGTTTTTTGAAAGCCCGGCTTCGGCGTCCCTGGCTAGACTGGCCGAAACCCAAGGAGACCCATCATGTACGCACTGACTCTCGACGATATCGAACAAGCGGCTCGCCAGGTCTACCAGGTCATGCCCGCCACGGCCCAGTACGCCTGGCCCTTGCTGGCGCAACGCCTCGGTTGCACGGTGTGGGTCAAGCACGAAAATCATACCCCCACGGGCGCGTTCAAGGTCCGCGGCGGCATCACATTCATGGATTGGCTCAAGCGTGAGCATCCGCGAACGAAAGGCATTGTCACCGCGACCCGTGGCAACCATGGCCAGAGCCAGGCGCTGGCGGCCAGCGCGGCGGGGCTGCGGGCATTGATCGTGGTGCCGGAGGGAAACTCGGTCGAGAAGAACGACGCCATGCGCGGCTTCGGTGGCGAAGTGATCGAATACGGTCGCGATTTCGATGAGGCCCGTGAAGAAGCGGCACGCCTGGCGCAGACCCAGGGACTCTATCTCGTACCGCCGTTTCATACCGAGCTGGTCAGAGGCGTCGCCACCTACGCGCTCGAGCTGTTCAAGGCCGTGCCTGACCTGGACACCGTCTACGTGCCCATTGGCTGCGGCTCCGGGATCTGCGCGGTCATCGCTGCCCGTGATGCCCTGGGCTTGCAAACCCAGGTCGTGGGCGTGGTGTCCACCGAGGCGACGGCGGCGAAACTGTCATTTGAAGCGGGTGAAATCCGCGAAACCGCCTCGGCCGATACCTATGCCGACGGCCTCGCCGTGCGCAAGCCGATTGCGCAGGCCTTCGCCATCTACGGCGCTGGCGCGGCGCGCATCGTAGCAGTCAGCGACCAGGAAATTGCCGAGGCCATGCGCGTCTATTACACCGACACCCACAACCTGGCCGAAGGTGCCGGCGCGGCGGCGTTGGCGGCGCTTATCCAGGAGCGCGGGAAGATGGAAGGGAAGAAGGTCGGGGTGATTTTGTCCGGCGGTAATATCGATCGATCGGTGTATGCCCGCGTAATCGGGTCAAGAGACGACAGGGCGATGGGATTGTGACTAAATCCAGGTTTGGTCATAAGTTGTCAATGGCCGTCGGGATGCGTAAGCTGCCCCGATGAACCAGCCATCCATTGCACCACCCAGCGCCCGTGGACCCGCCGATCACGACATTCGTGACCAGATCATCGCGGCCGCCCATGAACATTTCAGCCAGTACGGCTTTGGCAAGACCACGGTTTCCGACCTGGCCAAGGCTATCGGCTTCTCCAAGGCGTACATCTACAAGTTCTTCGATTCCAAGCAGGCAATCGGCGAAGCCATCTGCGCCAACTGTTTGTCGACGATCGTCGAGGCGGTGGAAGAGGCGATCAACGTAGACGGGCTGACGGCAACGGAGCGCTTGCGCAGGCTGGTCAAAACATTAGTGGTCACGGGCGTGAACCTGTTTTTCAACGACCGCAAGCTCTACGATATCGCGGCTTTCTCGGCTTCGGAGCGCTGGCCCAGTTCCCAGGCGTATAACGAACGGATCAAGAGCTTCGTGCTGGAGATCATCCGCCAAGGGCGTGAGCTCGGCGAGTTTGAACGACGCACGCCTCTGGACGAAACGGTGGAGGCCATCCACCTGGCCTTGCGGCCGTTCGTCAACCCCTTGCTGCTGCAATACAACCTCGACTTCGTCGAGGAAGCCCCCACGCTCACGACCAATCTCATCCTGCGTAGCCTGATGCCCTGAGCTTTGGCTGATGGCCACTCTTGCCACTCTTGCCGCTATTTAGTGACCATTTCTAAAAATGTTCACCTTGTCGCCACAGCTCCTTCCTCGGGAGCTTGCCAACCACCGCCAAGCGAACGGAATGCCGCGACCGCTGCCCGTGCTGATTCCGTTCGAGCCTGCGCTCGGGCATCGGATGCCTGCAGCAACGTCTCGTCGGCGTTGAGCACGTCGATCAGACTGGCGGTGCCTTTCTGGTAGGCGACGAAGGCCGATTGACGGGCCTGGTTCAAAGACGTTTCGCCTTGGGTGAGGGTGGTCGCCTGGGTTTCGCGATTGACCAGCGCGCTAAAGGCGTTTTCGACGTCTTCAGTGGCGCGCAGCACGGACTGGCGATAAGCAGCCAACGCTTCGGCTTCCTCGCCCTTGGCCTCGTCGATCCGGGCGTTGATGCGGCCAAAATCGAAGAGCCTCCAGCGCAGCCCCAGCACGCCCGCCGATTGGCTGGCGCCGCCACTGAACAAGTTACCGCCGGACACCGCCGTGGCGCTGCCGAGCAAGGCGCTGAGGGAGAACTTTGGATAGTACTCGGCGACGGCCTCGCCGATGCGCGCATTGGAGGCCGCAAGGTGGCGCTCGGCGACGATCAGGTCTGGCCGGCGACGTAGCAGGTCCGCCGGCGTTCCGGTTGTGGTTATTTGTGGGGCGAGGGGAATGTCGCGGCGCTCGGCCAATAGCGGCCGATGGGTGCCGGGCGGAGTGCCGAGCATGACATCCAAGGCGTTCATCGCGGCATCCAGGCCGGTCTGCAGGACCGGTAACGTTGCCTGGGCTTGTGCCAGTTGCCCCTCGGTCTGGCGAACCTGATAGCTGGCGGCGAGGCCTTTGTTGTACAGCAATTGGACTTTTTCCAGCAGGTCTTGCTGCGTCCTGACCTGTCGGTTTGCAATGTCCAGCCGGGCCTGCAGTCCACGAACGGTGATGTAGGTGTCGGCGACCTGCGCGGCGACCGCCAAGCGCGTAGCGACCGCACCGGCCTCGGACGCCTGGTAGTCCGCCAGCGCTGCTTCGCGTCCACGCCGCAGGCCGCCGAAGGCATCTATCTCCCAACTGGCGCCGAGGTTGAGTTCGTAGGAACTTCCGTATCGATCATAGCCAGGCGTTGAATCGAGCACCTGGCCGAGCGGGGTCTCCACCGACTGGTAGGCGCGCGCGGCCTGGCCACTGATATTTCCCGAGGGCAGCAAAGCGGCGTTCGCTGCGCCCAGTCCGGCCCGTGCCTGCATCACGCGCGCCGATGCCTGCGCCAAGTCCAGGTTTTGTTCAAGGGCCTTGGTGACAAACACCGTGAGGTTTGGATCACCAAACGCTTCCCACCAGACAATCGAGTCGGCCCGAACGCTCGCGGACCGCTGTTCGACCAGAGGCTGGCCTACGTAACGACTCGAAAGTGGGACTGCGGGACGATGGTAGTCCGGGCCGACCGCGCAACCTGTCAACAAGCCGGTGCTCAGAAAAAAAGCCAGGGGGCGCAGGGGTGGCATGGAAAATTCCTCGAGTCGATGCGGATTGTGACCATATCACAAGATGGTCACAAGCTGTCAATTGGCTTCCAGGTAGAGCTAACGGACAGTTGTTAAGTGCAACACGGCTTGAATGCTGACGGTCATAGCGTAAAGATCGTGACGATTGACAGATATGGTCACTCGAATGAGAATGCGCCTTCCATCCTGTCCGCTCATGAAAAGGGACCTTATGCTCCGGCGCCGACCTGTCACCCTTGCCGCTTGCTTGCTGCCTCTCGTCCTGACGGCGTGTGGCGAGTCATCCACCGAGAAAGATCCACGCACGCTTGCGCCCATAGTGAGGGTCGCGCAAGTTTTGGGTTCGCCCGACCGGTCGCGTTCGTTTACCGGCGTGGTCACGGCCAGGGTCCAGAGCGACCTGGGCTTTCGCGTGTCGGGCAAGGTCCTCGAGCGGCTGGTCGACACCGGCCAGACGGTCAAGCGCGGCCAGCCACTGATGCGCCTGGACCCTGTCGACCTGGGGCTGCAAGCGCGAGCACAACAGGAGGCCGTCGCCGCCGCTCGGGCGAGGGCGAAGCAGACCGCCGATGACGAGGCTCGTTACCGAGACCTCGTCGCTGCCGGCGCCATTTCCGCCTCGGGCTACGACCAGATCAAGGCCGCCGCCGATACCGCAAGGGCGCAACTCAGCGCGGCCCAGGCCCAGGCTGACGTTGCCCGCAACGCTTCTGGTTATGCCGTGCTGCTCGCCGACGCCGATGGCGTTGTGATGGAAACGCTCGCCGAGCCCGGGCAAGTTGTCGCTCTTGGACAAATCGTGGTTCGACTGGCCCGGGCAGGCCAGCGCGAAGCCGTAGTGCAACTGCCTGAAACCCTGCGGCCGACGTCGGGGTCAGTCGCCCAGGCGACGCTGTACGGCAATGCCAGCGAGGCGGTCAATGCGAAGCTGAGGTTGCTGTCGGATTCCGCCGACCCTGTAACGCGCACCTTCGAGGCGCGTTACGTGTTGGAGGGCGCGCTGGCCAGCGCACCGCTGGGTTCCACGGTCACGCTCCGGGTCGCCGCGGGGTCTCGGACGGAACAGGCACTGCAAGTTCCGATCGCTGCCATTTTCGACTCGGGCAAAGGCAGTGGTGTCTGGGTCATCACGGGCGAACCGGCGACAGTCGCCTGGCGTCCGGTGAAGGTCGTCGGCTTGAGCGACGACGCCGCGCAGGTCTTGGGCGAGCTGAGAATGGGCGAGCAGATCGTTGCGCTCGGCGCCCATCTGCTGCACGAGGGCGAGGCGGTGCGTCTTGCGCAACCGCAAGACGTGAAGGTTGCGGGGAATCGCCCATGAGCTTCAACCTCTCCGCGCTCGCCGTCCGCGAGCGTTCCATCACGGTATTCCTGCTGTTGCTGATCGCCGTTGCGGGTGTCCTCGCTTTTTTCCAGCTCGGCCGCGCGGAAGACCCACCCTTCACGGTAAAGCAACTGACGGTCATCACCGCCTGGCCAGGCGCGACAGCCCAGGAAATGCAAGACCAGGTCGCCGAACCGCTGGAAAAACGCCTGCAAGAATTGAAGTGGTACGACCGCACGGAAACCTATACCCGTCCCGGCCTTGCGTTCACGATGGTGTCGCTGGTCGATCGGACGCCGCCGTCGCAAGTGCAGGAAGAGTTCTACCAGGCGCGCAAGAAGCTGGCTGACGAGGCGATCAAACTGCCGCCCGGGGTTATAGGGCCGATGGTCAATGATGAATTTTCCGACGTGACCTTCGCCTTGTTCGCCCTGAAAGCCAAAGGCGAGCCGCAACGACGGCTGGTGCGTGATGCCGAAGCGCTGCGCCAACAACTGCTGCATGTGCCAGGCGTGAAGAAGATCAATATCATCGGCGAGCAGGCCGAACGGATCTTCGTGTCCTTTTCCCACGATCGCTTGGCGACCCTGGGGGTGTCCCCCCAGGATATTTTTACCGCCCTCAACAGCCAGAACATGCTCACGCCCGCCGGCTCCATCGAAACCGTCGGGCCGCAGGTGTTCCTGCGCCTGGATGGCGCTTTCGACAAGCTGCAGAAGATTCGCGACACGCCGGTCGTGGTACAGGGGCGCTCGCTGAAGCTGTCGGACGTGGCGACTGTCGAGCGCGGCTATGAAGACCCCGCCACGTTCCTGGTGCGCAACGGTGGCGAAGAGGCGTTGTTATTGGGCGTGATCATGCGCGAGGGCTGGAATGGCCTGGACCTGGGCAAGGCCTTGGATACGCAGATCAGCAAGATCAACCAAGACATGCCGCTGGGCATGGCGCTGACCAAGGTTACCGATCAATCGGTCAATATCGACTCGGCGGTCGGCGAGTTCATGGTCAAGTTCTTCGTCGCGCTGCTGGTGGTGATGATTGTCTGTTTCCTCAGCATGGGCTGGCGCGTGGGTGTCGTGGTCGCGGCGGCCGTGCCGTTGACGTTGGCCGTGGTGTTCGTGGTCATGGCCGCCACCGGCAAGAATTTCGACCGAATCACCCTCGGCTCCCTGATCCTCGCGCTCGGTTTGTTGGTGGACGACGCGATCATCGCCATTGAAATGATGGTGGTGAAAATGGAGGAGGGCTACGACCGGATCAAGGCCAGCGCGTATGCCTGGAGCCACACGGCCGCACCGATGTTGTCCGGCACGCTGGTGACCGCCATCGGCTTCATGCCCAACGGGTTCGCGCAATCGACCGCTGGCGAATACACCAGCAACATGTTCTGGATCGTCGGCATCGCGCTGATTGCTTCCTGGGTGGTCGCGGTGGCATTCACACCGTACCTGGGCGTGAAATTGTTGCCCGACATCAAGCAGGTCGAAGGCGGGCACGCGGCCATCTACAACACGCGGCACTACAACCGTTTCCGCCGAGTGCTGACGCGAGTCATCGCGCGCAAATGGTGGGTGGCCGGTACGGTGATCGCGACATTCGTGGTGGCGATCCTCGGCATGGGCCTGGTGAAAAAACAGTTCTTTCCGACCTCCGATCGGCCCGAGGTGCTGGTGGAAGTGCAGATGCCGTATGGCACCTCCATCGAGCAAACCAGCGCCACCACCGCCAGGGTCGAGGCCTGGCTGCAACAACAGGAAGAGGCCCGGATCGTCACCGCCTACATCGGCCAAGGCGCGCCGCGTTTCTACCTGGCGATGGCGCCGGAACTTCCCGATCCGTCATTTGCCAAGATTGTCGTGCTGACGGACAGCCAGCAAGCACGCGAAGCCCTCAAGTTCCGTCTCCGCGAAGCGATCGCCCAAGGGCTGGCTCCCGAGGCGCGGGTGCGGGTCACTCAATTGGTGTTCGGCCCGTATTCACCGTTCCCCGTGGCGTATCGTGTGATGGGCCCTGATTCGACGAAGCTGCGCGAGATCGCCAGTCAGGTCCAGGGCATCATGCAGGCGAGCCCGATGATGAGGACCGTCAACACCGACTGGGGACCCTTGGTGCCGACGCTGCATTTCAATCTTGACCAGAACCGCTTGCAAGCGGTGGGGCTGACGTCCAATGCGGTCGCCCAGCAATTGCAATTTCTGCTCAGCGGCGTGCCGATCACGGCAGTGCGCGAGGACATCCGTTCGGTGCAGGTGATCGGCCGCGCCGCCGGTGACATCCGCCTCGACCCCGCGCGGATCGAAGGTTTCACCCTAGTGGGCGCGACAGGCCAGCGCATTCCGCTGTCCCAGGTCGGCGAGGTGGATGTGCGCATGGAAGATCCGATCCTGCGCCGTCGTGATCGCACGCCGACCATGACGGTGCGCGGCGATATTGCCGAAGGCCTGCAGCCGCCGGACGTCTCCAGCGCGATCATCAAGCAACTGCAACCGGTCATCGACACGTTGCCCGCCGGCTACCGGATCGAGCAGGCGGGCGCCATCGAGGAGTCGGGCAAGGCCGGCAAGGCCATCGTGCCGCTGGTGCCGATCATGGTCGCCTTGACGTTGCTGATCATCATCCTGCAAGTGCGCTCGATCTCGGCGATGATCATGGTGTTCTTGACGGCGCCACTGGGGCTGATCGGCGTCGTGCCGACATTGCTGATCTTCAATCAGCCATTTGGTATCAATGCATTGGTCGGCCTGATCGCCCTGTCGGGCATTCTCATGCGCAATACGCTGATCCTGATCGGGCAAATCCATCACAACGCCAACGAAGGGCTGGATCCGTTCCATGCGGTGATCGAGGCCACGGTGCAGCGTGCACGGCCGGTGTTGCTCACGGCACTGGCGGCAATCCTTGCATTCATTCCCCTGACACATTCGGTGTTCTGGGGCACGCTGGCCTACACCCTGATCGGCGGCACGTTCGTCGGCACCATCATGACGCTGGTGTTCCTGCCGGCGATGTATTCCATCTGGTTCAAGATCCGTCCTGATACGAAGAGGGCTTCATGAAAAATCGCGAAGGTCAAAAACGCATCGTCATCACTGGCGTAGGCATCGTCGGCCCGCTGGGCTGCGGGGTGGAAGAGGTCTGGCAGCGCTTGCTGGCCGGGCAATCCGGCATTCGCAACCTGTCCGCCGACGTCACCGACGGGACCGGCGTCGCCGTGGGGGGGCAAGTGCCGACCTTGGAAGAGGACGGTATCGCCGGTTACGACCCGGAGCGCCTCATCGCGCCCAAGGATCGCAAGAAGATGGACCGCTTCATCGAGTTCGCCCTGGTGGCGGCTCACGAAGCCCTGGAGCAGGCGGGCTGGCATCCTGTTGATCCCGTCCATCGGGAGCGGACTGCCACGATCATTTCTTCGGGCGTGGGTGGTTTCGCCACGATTGCCGATGCGGTGCGCACCACCGATGCTCGCGGTCCACGTCGACTGTCGCCGTTCACCGCGCCGGCTTTCCTGGCCAACATGGCGGCCGGGCAGGTGTCCATCCGACATGGTTTCAAAGGGCCGCTAGGTGCGCCCGTTACCGCTTGTGCTGCCGGCGTACAAGCCATTGGCGATGCCGCTAGGCTGATCAAGAGTGGCGAGGCGGACATTGCCATTTGCGGTGGCACCGAGGCGGCGATCGACCGCGTGACGTTGGGCTGCTTCGCGGCGGCGCGGGCGTTGTCCACGGGATTTGCCGAGCGTCCACAAGAGGCCTCACGGCCGTTCGATCGAGAGCGCGACGGCTTCGTCATGGCCGAAGGCGCCGGGTTGCTGGTGATCGAGTCGCTGGAACACGCCCTGGCCCGGGGTGCCAAGCCCCTGGCGGAATTGGTGGGGTATGGCACCAGCGCCGATGCCTACCACCTGACCGCGGGCCCGGAGGATGGCAACGGCGCCCGCCGCGCCATGGAGCAAGCGTTGCGCCAGGCGGGTCTCACCCCCAGCGAGGTGCAGCACATCAATGCCCACGCGACGTCCACCCAGGTGGGTGATGCCGGTGAGCTGGCGGCGATCCGCGCGGTTTTTGGCACGAACGGCGGCGCGGGCGCAGGCGTGGCGATCACTTCTACCAAATCAGCAACCGGCCACTTGTTGGGCGCGGCCGGCGGCATCGAAGCGATCTTCACGGTTTTGGCGCTGCGTGATCAGGTCGTGCCGCCGACGCTGAACCTGATGCATCCCGACGAGGCAGCCAACGGCCTCGATCTGGTTGGCCTGAAGGCCCGGAAAATGCCGATCACCCATGCACTGTCGAATGGGTTCGGTTTTGGTGGCGTCAATGCCAGCGTGTTATTCCGTCGTTGGGACGACTGACGCCGCGTCAGCGGCGCAAGCGGAACAGCACCAGCGCGACCAGGCAGGTCGACGCCTGGATCGCGCCCAGTGTGGCGATGGGTGAAAAGCTCAGCACGGCGGCGAGCCAGGTGGTCAACGCTGCCGCACCCATGGAGAGAAAGCCCAGCAGCGCCGAGGCCATCCCGGCCTCTTTGCCGAAAGGCCCCATGGTGATCGCCGTACCCAACGGATTCGCCAGGCCCATGCCCCAAAGGAACGTCACCATCGACACCGCATACCAGCCAAGCCCCGGGCTGGCTGGCCCCACGATGAGCAAACCACCGCCGACCATGGCGCAGGCAATGCCCAGCAGGGCGGTGTTACCTGGGCCAAAACGTCGGGCCAGGCGAGGAGCGGCCAGGCCGGCGGCGAACACCACAAACACCGTTGATGCGAAATACAGGCCGGCCTGCAGGGACGTCAGGCCGATGCCTTTCATGAGAATGGCCGGGGCAGCGGCGAATGACGCGAACAGACCGCTGAGCAACAGGCTCATCGACAGGGCAGGGAGGATGAAACGCTTGTCCACCATCAGCCTGGCGTAAGCGCGCACCACACTGCCGGTAGAGTGCGGCGCCCGGCGGTCGGCGGGATGGGTTTCGCCAAGATCGCGTACATAGAAGAACGCCAGCACCACGGCGGCCAATCCCACCAGGATAAAGATGGCGCGCCATCCGAGCGTGACGGACAGCACGCTGCCCGCCAAGGGTGAGAAACCTGGCGCAGCGGCCGTGGCGACCATCGTCAATGACAGGGCGCGGGCCAGTGTCTCGCCTTCGAACAGATCCCGTGCGATGGCCCGCGACAGCACCGAGGCCGCGCACACGCCCAACGCCTGAACGACGCGGCCGGCAATCAGTACCTCAAGGGTGGTGGCGAGGCCGCCAATGACGGTGCCGACTATGAACACCGACAGTCCGCCCACCACCAGTTTCTGCCGTCCATAACGGTCAGCCAACGGCCCGACCACCAACTGACCCAGGGCAAAGGTGACGAAGTAACTGGAGAGCGTCAGGCCCAGTTCGCGGGCGGTCACGCCGAGGTCATCACCGATCACCGGGAACGCAGGGAGGATGATATTGGTGGAGAGCATGCCGATGGCCGCGAGGCCGGCGAGCAGTGCGACGATTCGGCCGGTCAGGGCTGGGCTCGATGCGAGTGGCTGCGTCTGCAGAATCGCTGATGCATCTGCGGTTTTCATGGATCAACCCCCTCTTGGCCGGTTTTGTCTGGCTTATGATGATCGTAATATGACGATCGTCATCTAGGGCGTCAAGGTCAATGGAAAATTTAGGGGGATGGGTGCGATGAGGGGATTCAAGAGGGCTTACAAAAGTTTATACAGCTGAAATGACTCGGTCGACACCTGTCGGCGCCGACCGAGTCAGGGGCATTTACCAGCGGAAGTTGACGGAGGTCACCAACTCGCGCTCGTCGCCGTAGCGGCAGATGGCAAATTCGCAATAAGTGTATTTTTTGTTCGTCACGTTGTTGGCGTTGAGGGCGATGTCCCAGTTCTTGTCGATCTGGTAGCTGGCCATTGCATCGAACAGCGTGTAGGCAGGCATTTGCGAATCGATGCCCGAAGCTTGGGTGGTTCCCTTGTAGCGCGCGCCGCCGCCGATTTTCAGCTGCGGTACGCCGAAACGGGCGAAGTTGTAGTCGGCCCACAGCGCGGCTTGGTGGTAAGGCGTATCTTCGCTGCGCTGACCCACTTCGCTCTGGATTACGCTTTTGGTGATGCGCGCATCGGTGTAGGCGTACGTCGCGATGACCGTCAGTTGAGGCGTGATGTCGGACTTGGCTTCGAGTTCCAGGCCACGGGAGCGCTGCTCGCCAATCTGCTGGGGATTGAGGCCAGCCAGGTCGCGCTTCACGACGTTTTCCTGCGTCAGTTCATAAACCGCTGCGCTCAACAGTGTATTGCTGCCCGGAGGTTGGTAGCGGATGCCGATTTCGTACTGCTTGCCTTCTGTAGGCTTGAATGTCTGGCCAGGCGCGTCGGCCACCGCAACTGGGAAGAATGATTCGCTGTAGCTGATGTAAGGTGCCAGGCCGTTGTCCGCCTGGTACACCAGGCCGGCGCGCCAAGTGGTGGATTCGTCGTTCTGGCTCAGCTTCTCGCCGGTGGCGAAGCCTTCCTGATCCTGATCTGCCCAATCGTGGCGACCGCCGAGCAGCAATAGCCAATGATCGTCGAACTTGATCTGGTCTTGCAGGTAGATACCTGTCTGGAAGGTATCGATCTGTGAACCGCGGTCGCGGTTCCGGCTCTTGTCCACCACCACTGGCTGACCGTAGTTGTAGTCACCAATATTGATAGAGGTCGAGTTGGCTCGGAAGTTATGCGAATCATATGAGGCATCGTAGGTATCGGCACCCACCAGGAAGGTGTTTTCAATCCCGCCAATGTTCCAACGCGTCTCGATGTTGGTGTCGCTGGCCAACGCCCGGGAGCGCTCCCGCCGATCACTGTACTGACGACCCAAAACGCCCGTGGCGGCTGCTGTATTGACTGGATTCCCTGTCCGAATCTGCATGTATTTCCACTTCACATCCGCTTCGTAGTAACGCAACTTGTTGCTGATACGGGTGTGTTCATCAAACCGGTGTTCGAACTCATAACCGATGGCGGACATCTCGCCGTTCATGTCGTCGTAGTCGGGTTCGCCGATGAAATCGTGGCGGCCGATGGTGAAGGGGCCGTTGCCTACGCCTTTGACCAATTGATAGGGCAGCGGGGCGGAGAAACGCGTGTCGCTCTTCTGATAGAACGAGAGCAGGGTCAGGGACGTGTCTTCATCAGGGCGCCAGGTCAGGGCCGGGGCGATGTAGAGCTTGTCGTCGTTGACGTAATCCTGCTGGGTGTCGCTGTCGCGCTTGAGCATGGTCAGGCGGTAGCTGAGGACATCGCTGTCACCGAGCGGGCCGCTGAAGTCGGCGGTCAGTTGCTTGCGATCATGGTTGCCATATTGCAGCCCCAACTCATGCAGCGGGGTTTCGGTCGGGCGCTTGCTGACACCGTTGACGAAGCCGCCTGGCGACAGTTGGCCGTACAGCACCGACGCCGCGCCGCGGATAACTTCCACGCGCTCCAACCCATACGGGTCCTGGACGCCATCGTAGGAGTTGTTTTGCAGGCGCATGCCGTCGCGCAGGGAGCCGCCAGTGGCGGATTCGACGTCGAAGCCGCGAATGCGGAACCGGTCCGAGGTGCGGTTGAAGCTGCTCGGTTGGCTGGTGAAGCCCGGGGTGTAGCTGAGGGCGTCCGCCATGGTGTCGGACTTGCGATCGCGCATTTCATCGTCGGTGACCACGGACACCGATTGCGGCGTTTCAGTGATGGCCGCGTTGGACTTGGTGGCACTGCCGTTGCGCAGGGCGACTTTGCCGGCCAGCGGCGCCGTGGGGTTTTCCACGGCGGCGGCATTGATGTTGATTTCGCCGAGTTGAAGAGGAGCGTTGGCTGCAGCCTCTTCTTGTGCGGCGATCGCCTGTGCTGAAAAGATGCTCCCCAAAGCCAGGGCCAGAGTGCTCAAGTGAAACGCTGGATGACGCGAGACGTAACGTTTTTCGGTGCCAACTGTTGTTTTTCTTACGAGCATCGAGGAAGTCCTTGAGGATTGTTATTGATCTTCGCAAGCCTATCGTCCCGGTCCGGCGGCAGGGCAGGCGAGCGAAGTTAGTGTCTACTGGCCATAATCAGACTGTGAATGATAAGGGTTTGCATTAATATTGTCAGGCTTGTAGGGAATTTATTTTAGTTTCGACATATTCTGTGCCGCACTTTTTAGCCTGCGGTGGGTTTTCCGGCGTTGTTACCGGGAAACGAATGCGCGGGATCTGTACGATGGACGATTCGATCAGGCCCTCTTGGGCGGTGGAGGGACGGTCATGCTGAAAGCCAGCAATGTGCGGCTGAGCTATGGCGAGCAACAGATTCTCAACGGTGTCAGCCTGGACATTCCCGAAGGCTGCTTCACGGCGCTGATCGGGGCCAACGGCTGTGGCAAGACCACACTCTTGAATGTGCTGGCACATATGCTGCGCCCAAGCGCGGGTGAGGTGCACCTGTCCGGCAAGGCTCTGGGGCAGTATTCGCGCCGGGCGCTGGCGCAGCGCATGGCGTTGTTGCCCCAGCGCACTACGTCACCGGCCGGCATGAGCGTGCGAGAGCTTGTGATGCAGGGACGTTTCCCCTGGCAGAGCTGGTGGCGGCAATGGTCCGAACAGGATCAGCAGGCAATCGACCGTGCCATCGAACTGGCGGGCATCGCACCGTTGCTCGATCGCTCGTTGGCCACCCTGTCGGGTGGACAACTGCAGCGCTGCTGGATTGCCATGACCTTGGCCCAGGACACCCCAGTGATCCTGTTGGACGAGCCCACGACGTTTCTCGATATCGCTCATCAGATCACCTTGCTCGAACTGCTGGTGGATCTGCGCGAGCAAGGCAAGACCGTCGTCGCCGTGCTTCACGATCTCAACCAGGCCGCGCGTTATGCCGATCACCTGGTGATGATGCGTGAAGGCCGCTTGCTGGCCCAGGGCGCGCCCGCTGAAGTCTTTACCCGTGAGAATCTCAAGGCGGTCTTCGACCTGGACGCGCACATCATCACCGACCCTTATTCGGGCGACCCGCTGTGTGTTCCGCAAACCACCCGTAGCCAGCCATCGGCTGTGCGGGAGGCGATGTGAGTCACGGTTTGCGAATACCGGTGTGGCTGGGCCTGCTGGTCGCCATCGCCTTGGCCGCACTGCTGCACCTGGCGGTTGGCGCCAAGAGCATCCCTTGGAACGAGGCCTGGCAGGCACTGGTGGCTTATGCACCGGACAACGCCGATCAGAGCGTCATCCGTGGCAGCCGCCTGCCACGCTTGCTGGTTGCCATGCTGGTGGGCGCCAGCCTTGGCCTGGCGGGAGTGATCATGCAGGCGGTAGGTGACAACCCCCTGGCCGACCCCGGCATTCTCGGCATCAACAGCGGCGCGGCATTGTTCGTGGTGTTCGGCTTGCTGGTGCTGCCCGGCCACGACCTGTCGATGATCCCATTGTTTGCTTTCAGCGGTGCCCTGGTGGCAGCCATTGGTGTCCTGCTGCTGGCGGGCAGGGGCCATAACCCGATTCGACTGACCTTGTCCGGCGCGATGATCGCGGCGTTGTTCAGCGCCATCACGTCAATCCTGCTGTTGCTCGACCAGCAGGGGCTCGACAGCCTTCGCCGCTGGCTCACCGGGTCGATCGGCGTCACCGGAGGCTCGATGCAGGCATGGGTCTGGCCTTATGTGGTGTTGGGCATGGTCTTGTGCCTGGTCAATGTCCGGGCCTTGAACGCCCATCGGCTCGGTCCGCAGGCCGCGGCCGGCATGGGCGTCAACTTGTTGAAAATGCGCCTGTTCGGGCTGGCTTCGGTGGTGCTGCTGTCAGGATGCGCCGTGGCGCTGGCGGGACCGATCGGTTTTGTCGGGTTGGTGGTGCCTCATGCGGCGCGGCTGTTGTTTGGCGATGATTATCGACGGCTATTGCTGGCCGCGCCGCTGCTCGGCGCGTTGCTGCTGATCCTGGCGGACATTGCCGCACGTACCGTTGTGCGCCCCTTTGAGCTGAACACCGGGATTGTCACGGCACTGATCGGCGGGCCGATTTTCGTCGCGTTGGTGTTGAGGAAAGTCAAATGACGCGCGTTGGGCTGATCTTGCCCAGGGCACTGCCATTACTGCCTTGGGTGGCCCGGCCCATCGACGTGATTTCGGTGCTGGCCCTGATGTTCGCATTGGTTGCCTTATCGTTGTACGCGTTGACTGTCGGCAGTTATTCGTTGGGGGTTGTCCAGGCCTGGCAAGCGCTGTGGGCGCCTGAACAGGTCGACTCGACGACGCGCAATCTGCTTTGGGAATTGCGACTGCCACGTGTGGCCCTGGCGATCCTCGCCGGCATGGCCATGTCGCTGGCCGGCCTGTTGATGCAGTCGTTGACGCGCAATCCGCTGGCGGCGCCGGGCCTGGTGGGCGTGGAGTCGGGCGCCAGTGTGACGATGCTGCTGATCATTGTGCTCTGGCCCACGCTGTTGCCCCTTGAGCTCTATCCATTGGCGGCACTGGCGGGCGGGTTGGCCGTGGCATTCTTCGTCGCGCTGCTGTCGTGGCGCCAGGGGATTTCGCCGCTGCGGTTGATCCTCGTCGGCGTTGGGCTCACCGCGATGCTCAGTGCAGTAGCCGATTTACTGATCACCTACGGCAACATCGACCAGGTCGAGTCGGCCCTGATGTGGCTGGGCGGCAGCTTGCACCGGGCCGGTTGGCCGCAGGTTCACAGCCTCGGCACCTGGCTGTTGCTCGCGGGGGTTCCCTTGCTGTTTTTTCACCGTCAATTGAACCTGTTGCAGTTGGGCGAAAAAGTCGCGCTCAGCCGGGGCCTGAACGTCACGGGTGTCATGGCTTTCCTATTGCTGTGCAGTGTCATGCTGACAGCGGCCGCCGTGGCGAACGTCGGCACCATGACTTTCGTCGGGCTGGTGGCGCCGCACCTGGCGCGCCAACTGGCGGGCGATCGCCACGGTGCGCTGATGCCTTTGTCGGCGTTGATGGGGGCATTGCTGGTACTGGCGGGGGATACACTGGGCAGGGGGCTGTTCCCACCGCTGCAATTACCGGCGGGGCTGGTGGTTGCAATTATCGGCGCGCCTTATCTGATCATATTGTTGGCGCGTCAACGCAGTCGCTGAAAACACAGCGGCGCTTATCTTGAAATTATCGGAGGCAAACGCGTGCGGGTAGGGATGAGAGAAGTGTTCAAGAGGTTGTTTGGCATGCTGTGCGTGCCGTTTGCATTGATGTCGATGCACGCTGGCGCGGCCGAAACCAAAGTGTTCGAGAACAGTTTCGGTCGTGTCGAGGTGCCTGTTTCACCCCACTGTATTGTCTCCCTGCACGATTTCAGCCTGACCGATCAGTTGCTCGAATTGGGTATCAAGCCCTGCGGATCGACAGGCAGGAAGAAGCTGTTTTCGGACGTGCTGTTTCGCGGTGCCCAGGAGCGCTTCGACGTGACGGGCATTCAATACATCGGCTCGCACCAATCTCCTGACCTGGAAGCCATCGCCGCCCTGAAGCCTGACCTGATTGTCGGCCTGTCTTATCACGCGGACCTAAAGGTAAAGCTCAGCAAAATCGCACCGGTCGTGCTGCTGCCCTCCCGGGAAAGCGACATCAAGACCTACGCCAGGCAGCTCGCCGAGCTGGTCGGCAAGCAGCAGCGTTACGAAGAAATGCTCCATGAATACGAATGGGTCGTCAGCGAGTTCAAGAAGCGGGTCAAGGACCCTTCGCGGATTACGGTCACGACGCTCGAGGTCTATACCGATGGTTTCCAGTTGATCGGCCGTGGCGGGATGGATGACGTCATCAAGGATTTCGGCCTGGGCCGTGTCGCCGCCTATCGCGAAGCGCGCCAGAACGTGCCCTACAGCCTGGAGCGAATCGGCGACTTCGACAGTGATTTCATTATCGACACATACGAAGAACTGCTCGATTCGGAAGCGAGCACGGCTGCGTTTCGCCAGTCGCCGCAATGGCAGAACCTGTTTGCGGTGAAGAACCGCCAGTTTCTGTACCTGAACCGCAGCCGCTATGCCGATACGATGCAGGGCTTGCTGGGTTCCGCCTACCTGTTGATGTCTCATATCGCTGAGCGGGAGAGCATGCTTCAGGCCAAATGATTTGTGTCGATTGTCATACAAACGTCATTAATGACAATGATTCTCTATTGCAGTTGTTACTCGTTTGTAATAGTTTGTGCTCTCGAAAAAACACGCTCATCGGAATGGCGAGGGATCACAAATGGAAACTGGTTTGGCGCGTGCACAGGTTCAACCCATGGAAGGCGTACCGGGCGACGAACAGACCTTGCCATTTATCTTCCACGCGCCAGGCGCGGGGGCTGCTTGGCAGGACAGCCGGGCGCAGATCCTGCAAGCAGTCGAGGCGCAGTTACCGCGAGCGGGCGGCATCCTGTTTCGTGGCTTTGGGTTCAATGGCGAAGCGGACTTTGAAGCATTCGCCCGCGGTTTCGGTCATGAACTGCTGACCTACGACTACGCCTCAACGCCGCGCACCAAGCTCAACAACCGGGTCTACACGTCGACCGAGTACCCGGCCCACCAAGTGATCCCTCTACACAACGAGCAGTCCTACTCGCTTAACTGGCCAATGAAAATCTGGTTCCACTGCATGCAGGTCTCTGCGGTGGGCGGTGAAACCCCCATTGCCGACAGCCGCAAGGTCTACCAGCAACTCGACCCCGCCATACGTCAGCGTTTCGCCGAGAAGCGCCTGATGTACGTGCGCAACTACGGCAACGGCCTCGACTTGCCCTGGCAACAGGCGTTCAGCACGGAAGACCGTTCACAAGTCGAACATTTCTGCCGCGCCAACCAGATCCAGTTTCAATGGAAAGAGGACGGCGAGCTGTCCACCCGCCAGATCTGCCAGGCCGTGGCCCAGCACCCGGTGACTGGGGAGTGGGTGTGGTTCAACCAGGCGCATCTGTTCCATATCTCCAATCTCGCCGCACCCGTGCGCGAGACGCTGATTTCCATCGTCGGTGAAGAGGGCGTGCCACGTAACGTTTTCTACGGTGATGGCTCGCCTATCGAGCTTGATGCCCTGGAGCATGTCCGTGCCGTATTGCAGCGCTGCCAGGTGAGCTTTCCCTGGCAAGCCGGTGACGTGCTGATGCTCGACAACATGCTGGTGGCCCATGGCCGTTCGACATTCCAGGGCGCGCGAAAGGTCGTGGTCGCCATGGCCGAGCCTGCTTCCGCGAACTGAGCTAGACGCTCTTGCAGACAGCCGTCACATGGGGCGGCTCATTCAGAACAAGCAAAATGAAGGACATCAAATGCTCGATCGCTTGATGCATCGCTGCTGGCTGCGTGGGATTCGCCTATCGAAAGTCGAAGGCCAATTGGTCATCACCCCCGGATCACCTAGGGCGTTGGACGATGAACTGGCAAGCGAACTGACGGCGCACGGCGCCGACGTGCTGCAATGGCTGGCCCGGCACCCCGATTATTTTGAAGCGCGCCCGCTGACGGATAACGAGCAGGCGCTCTGGTTCTTGCAACGACTGGAGCCGGACAGCTGCGCCTATAACATCGCTTACGCAGGGCGCATCAAGGCGCAGTTCGTCACCGACGACTTGCCCCGACGCCTGCAGGACGCCTGGGAAACGGTGCAGCGACGCTATCCCATGCTGTGCACCGCCTATGCCGAGCGCAATGGCGACCTGTTGCAGTGGAGCGACCGCGAGCGAGTCCGGCCGCTGGAGCGCATCGCGCTGCAGGCGGCCGACAGGCAGGCGTTGCAGCAGCGCGTCACCGAGTGGGCCGATAAGCCTTTCGACTTGGAAGCCGGCGACGTCAGTCGGGTCGTCCTGTTGAGCAACGTTCACGCCGATGATGTCGAACACACCGTGCTGCTGGTAATTCATCACATCGCCGCTGACCTGGCCACGTTCTACATCGTGCTCAATGAACTGTTCGCGCTGATCAACGAGCAAGCATTGCCCGCTGTGAATCCAGATGCCTATCGCGACTATTGCAGCGAATTGCACATACGCAGCGAAGCCGCCGAACCGATGGAGCTGGCCTGGTGGCAGGCGCAATTGGAAGGCGCCCCGGCACTGGAGCTACCGACCGATTTTCACTACGGCAGCAATCAGGCATTCCAAGGCGGGGAGCTGTCGTTTCGTTTCGACCGGGCCACCACGGCCAGAATTCGTGCCGTGGCCCGTCAATGGGGCGTGACGCCTTATATCTGTTGGTTCTCTTTGTTCCAGCAGTTTCTCGGCGTGCTGTCCGGCCAGGATGACTTTGTGCTGGGCACTCCCAGCGGTTGGCGCCTGCGCCGCGAGCACGTCAATCTGCCGGGCTACCTGGTCAACCCGTTGCCGGTCCGCTGTCGTTTGCAGCGCGAGCTGTCCGGTGGCGATTGGGCCAGGCAGGTGGACGCCAACGTCAAACAAACCTTGCAGCACCGTCATTATCCGTTCTCGCGCCTCGTCAAACAGTTGGATCTGCCTCGGCAGATGGGCAGGGCGCCGCTGTTTCAGCACATGTTCACCCTCAACAAGGAGCGCATCGCGCCGTTCGAGCAGTACGTCGACCGTCTGCTGTCGGAGCAGCGTGGCGCGGCCCATGAGCTGAACATGGTCATGATCGACGAGGAAGACGGCTTCCTGTGCCGGTGGCGTTACAGCAAGGCCTTGTACCGCCACGAAACAGTCCAACGTTTTTGCGACCAGTTCGTTGCGTTGGTCCACGCGGTCATCGAACAGCCGGACGTACCGTTTGCCCAGCTCGACTGGCTGGCACCGGCGCAGCAATCCTTGCTCTGTGGCGAGGACCTGCCGGTCCCGGTCAGCAACGCCTGGCAGGCGTTCGTCCAGCAGTGCGTTCGAAAGCCCGAGTCGATTGCCCTGCAAGACCAACAGGGCACGCTCAGCTATGCCGAATTGGGCCGTGCAGTGGTCGCCCGTGGCGAGCGCTTGCAAGCAGGCGCGAATCTGGAGGGCGCACGCATCGCCTTATGCTTGCCCCGCAGCCGCGAGCTGGTGATGCACATGCTCGCCGCCTGGCAGTGCGGCGCCACCTACCTGGCCCTCGATCCGCAGTGGCCGCAGTCGCGTTTGCAGGACATCTGCCAGGATGGCACGCCCAAGGTCTGGGTCGGCGAGGGCCAGCGTCCCGAGTGGCTGCCTGAAACGGTGCGGTGGCTGTCGTTGCCAACTGAGGCGTTGTCGGGTGAATCGCCGTTGCGCGCGTCCTTGCCCGCTGAAAGGTCGGCCTACGTCGTCTACACCTCCGGCTCCACGGGACGGCCGAAGGGGGTGATGGTCAGCCAGGGCAACCTGATCCATTACGTGGTCGGGTGCCTGGAACGCCTGGATCTGTCCGCCGATGCCAGTCTGGCAAGTCTCGCCAGCTGCGCCACCGACTTGGGGCACACGGCCTTGTTCGGTGCGTTGCTCAGCGGCCGTCGCCTGCGGCTGTTGGCTGAGGAACTGTCATTCGACGCCGAGGAGCTGGCGGCCGTGCTTGAGCGCGATCCCGTGGACCTGCTTAAAATTGTGCCTTCACACCTCAACGCCTTGCTGGTCGCCAACGATCCCCAGCGCCTATTGCCGCGCCGATGCCTGGTCACCGGTGGCGAAGCCCTGGGCCATGAGCTGGTTTCGCGCTTGCGGGCATTGATGCCGGACCTGCGTATCGTCAACCACTACGGCCCCAGTGAAACCACCGTCGGGGTGTTGACTCATGAGGTCGATATCGATGGCGCGGCACCGCTGGGACGACCGCTGCCCAATGTCCAAGTCAGCGTGCGTTCGCCCGAGGGCCGTCTGTTGCCGATCGGTGTCAGCGGCGAACTTTGCGTGCAGGGCAAAACGGTTGCGCTGGGTTACCTCAGCGCCAACGATTCAGACCACGCCCGCTTCGGTGCCCATGGCTATCGCACCGGTGACCGGGTGCGGCTCAATCATCGGGGGCAGATGGAGTTTCTCGGTCGGCTCGATGAGCAGGTCAAGATCCGCGGGTATCGGGTCGAGCCGGCAGAGGTTGCGGCACGGCTGCGGGCGATGCCGCAGGTCGGCGACGTACAGGTGCTGAACAACCCATCGCCCCTGACGGGCAACCGCTTGGTGGCGTTCCTGGTCGCACCATTGGCCGCGTTGCCTGATATTCAGGCCGCCCTGCAAGCGCAACTGCCGGACTATATGCAACCGTCCCAGTGGCATTGCCTCGATGGGTTTGCCTTGTTGCCCAACGGAAAAGTCGATCGCAAGGCATTGCAGCATTTGGCCGGGCAAGCGCCGGCCACCGCGCAGACGACGTCTCCCATCGAGGAACCCCTGAATGCGGTTGAAAGCGCGTTGCTGGATATCTGGCGCGGGCTGCTCGGCAACCCCGACCTCGGCCCCGATGACAACTTCTTCGCCTTGGGCGGCGATTCGATCCTCGGCCTGCAGATCATTGCTTTGGCCCGCCAGCAACATATCCTGATGACGCCCAAGCAGTTGTTTGCCGAACAGAGCGTACGCGCCTTGGCCCGAGTGGTGCAGACGCCACAGCGCAACCTCGAACAGCGTCTGCTCGATATCGCTCGTGAGATTCTCAATAACCCCGACCTGAGGGTCGATGACAATTTCTTCAGTGTCGGGGGAGACTCTATCCTGAGCTTGCAGATCATCGCCCGGGCCAAGCAGCACGGGCTGCAGCTCAAGCCCAAGCAGATTTTCGAGTTCCCAACCGTGCGCGGTTGGGCCGAGCAGGTGGTTGATCTTGGCGCGGTGGAGACGGGCGCTACGCCGGCCGTGCTCGAACCTGTCACAGCGTTCGCCCTGACGCCGATCCAGCAATGGTTTTTCGCCCAGGAGCAAACCGAGCCCGAGCATTGGAACCAATCCTTGCTTCTGGCATTGAACGCACCATTGGAACAGGCGCGGTTCATCCAGGCTGTTGGCGCACTGTTACAACGTCATGCCAGCTTGCGCCTGATATTTGAAACGTCGGAGCAGGGTTGGCAACAACGCTACCAGGCGTTTTCCTCGGGCCAGCTCGACGGGTTGTTCCACATCGAAGACCAACCCTTGGACGAAGCGCTGTTGCAGCGCTGGCAACAAGGCTTTGATTTGGGCAAGGCGCCTTTGATCCGCTGGGTGTATTTCTCCCAGAGCCGTGAGCTGCTATGCACGGCGCATCACTTGCTGGTCGATGCCGTGTCCTGGCAAGTGCTGCTGGAGGAATTGGAAAGCCTCTACTTGCAACCGAACGCCGCGTTGCCTGCCGTGTCGGCGGGTTTCCACGCATGGAGCGAGGCCTTGCAGCAGCATCGCCGCGAGCCCGCCGTCCTGGCCCAGGTTGGCTACTGGCATGAGCAGGTAGCCGCCGAACATAGCGCTCCTCAACAGCCCAATACATACGGCGAAAGCCGGACACTGGACATGCAACTGTCGGTCGAGCAAACACAATTGCTGTTGGGCGATTGTCACGCGGCCTACAGCACTCAGGTCCAGGATCTGCTGGTGGCCGCGTTGGCCGGTGTCATCGGCCAATGGCAGGGGCGCGAGCGCGTCACCCTGGAGCTGGAAAGCCACGGTCGTAGTGGCTGGGAGCAAGGCCCCGAGCTGTCTCGCTCCATCGGTTGGCACACCAGCCGATATCCGCTGGCCATCGATACTTCCTGGGATTTGGAATCCTCGATCATCGCGGCCAAGGAAGCCCTGCGCCGCGTCCCCGAACAAGGCATCGGCTACGGCCTGCTGCGCCAGGATCCGGCCCACGGCCTGGGTGCCGTCACGCTGCTGACGTTCAACTACCTGGGGCGTGTCGATCAGTGGATCGGCGCATCGAGCCTCTGGCGCCTGGCGCGGCCGATGTGCCCCGGCATGCGCGCCGACAGCACCTGCCGCACCCATTGGCTGGACGTGACGGCGCTCGTCAATGAAGGCCAGCTACACGTCGAATGGCGTTATGCGCCGCAGGTCCACGATCAGGTGTTGGTGAACGAACTGGCGCGGCAATTCCAGCAGCGACTCAGCACCTTGCTGGATCACTGTCAGGCCCCTGCGGCGGGCCGCGCCACGGCTTCGGATTTCGCCGACTCGGGCCTGTCCGACGATGAATTTTTGAGGTTGCTCGAACAACTTGAGCAGTGAACCCCCTGCGCCCCCCAATTACAGGTTCGGATACCGTCAGCATGAACGACAAGGTCAAAGCTGTTTCGCGCAATATCGAAGCTATTTACCCGCTGGCTCCCATGCAGCAAGGACTGCTGTTTCACAGCCTGATGCACCCTGGCAAGGGCATGTATCTGCTCCAATATCGCCATGTCATGGTCATGCCGGACCTGGACCTCGCGGCCTTCCGCCAGGCCTGGGCGCAGGTGGTGGAGCGCCATGAACTGCTGCGCACATCGTTCGTCTGGAAGCAGCAGAAACGCCCGATGCAGGTGGTGCACAAGCAGGTCGAATTACCGATCACCTATGAAGATTGGTCGCATCTGAGCGAAGGCGAGCAGCAGGACCGCCTCGAGCAATTGCTCAGCGCGGAGCGTGCCGAAGGCCTGGACTTCACCAAGGCGCCACTGATGCGGGTCAGGCTGTACAAACTGGCGCCCGACACCTACCAGTTCGTGCGCAGCTACCACCACATCCTCATGGATGCCTGGTGCTTCTCGATCATCATGATGGACTTCCTCAACGGCTACCGCGCCGCCCGGGAAGGGCGCCGACTGAGCCTGCCGACACCGCGCCCGTATCGCGACTTCATCCGGTGGCTGGAAACCCAGAAACCGGAAGATCACCAAGCCTTCTGGCAACAGCGACTGGCGGGCTTCGATACGCCCAACGAGTTTGGCTTTGGTCATGTCGGTCGCATCCAAGGTGTTGCCGAACCGGTCGAAGACTGTGTCGAACTCCTGGAGCCCGGGCAGACCCAGGCGTTGCAGAACGTCGCGGCGCAGCACGGCCTGACCCTCAACACCCTGGTGCAAGGCGCCTGGGCGCTATTGCTCGGGCGCTACAGTGGTGATCGCGACTTGGTAATGGGCATCACCGTCGCTGGCCGCCCGGTGCACCTGCAAGGCATGGAAAGCATCGTCGGCCTGTTCATCAATAGCTTGCCGCTGCGCTGGAGCTGTGGTCCGGAGGATAAGCTCGGCTCGTGGCTGAAAGCCTTGCAGACCGAAAACCTGAGCCTGCGCGAACACGAAAGTGTTTCCCTGGCCGACATCCAGCGCTGGAGCGACGTTCAGCGACAGGACTTGTTCCAGAGCCTGTTCGTGTTCGAGAACGCGCCCATTGCCGCCGACTTGCGCCAGGGCCAGTTGGATTACCTGATCAGCGACATGGCCAACCGCACCCACACCAACTACCCGGTCACTGTGGTAATCGTGCCGGGCGAGCGCCTGCACCTGCAGTTGACCTATCAAACCGACTGGTTCCTGCGCGAAGAAATCGAGCAGATGCTGCGGCATTTCCGCACCTTGCTGTTGAACATGGGCGATGCCCTCGGCGCAGATGCCGGCACGCCCTTGCATCAACTGGCGATGCTGGATGAAAGTGAAGTCACTCGCCAGCACGAGGTTTGGGCCGGCGGTGGCCTGGCGGCGGACGAGCAACTGCTGCAACCCTTATACATCGAGCGATTCCAGCAGCAGGTGCGCCAGACGCCAGAGCGTGTCGCCGTTGTCCATGGCGAGCAAAGCCTGACGTTCGATCAGCTGAACCGCGCCGCTAACCGACTGGCTCGGCACTTGCGCGCCCAGGGTGTGGGCAGCGACGACCTGATCGCGGTGTTCGACGAGCGGGGCCTGGATCTGGTGGTGATGATTGTCGCCACGCTGAAGGCCGGTGCCGGTTGGCTGCCGCTCGATCCGCGCAACCCGGCGCAGCGCCTGGCCCAAGTGCTGCGCCAGAGCCGCACGCCGTTGCTGATCCATAGCGCAGGGCAGGGCGAGCTGGCGATGCAGGCCCTCGACCTGCTCATGCACCGACCCAAGGCCGTTCGCTACGACCCTTCGGTGCTGGGCAGCTATAGCGACGATAACCTCGGCATCACGGTGCACGGCACATCATTGGCCTACTGCATCTTCACTTCCGGCTCCACTGGTACGCCGAAGGGCGCGATGGTGGCGCAGGCGGGCATGCTCAATAACATTCTCGGTAAATTGCCGGGGCTGGGGCTCGATGCGAACGATGTGATTGCCCAGACCGCGCCGCAGTGCTTTGACATCTCAGTCTGGCAGACCCTCGCCGGCCTGGTGCTCGGAGCCCGCACCGTGATCCTCGGCGACTGCGTGGTGCAGGACCCCGAGGCATTGGCCTCGGCCATCGGGCGGCACGGCATCAGCATCCTCGAAGCGGTGCCGTCCTTGATGCAAAGCCTGCTGGGCGCTGGATTGGAAACGTCCCCCCTGCGCTGGGTGCTTGCCACGGGCGAGGCCTTGCCGCCGGCCTTGGCGCGTCGCTGGTTCGAGCGCTACCCGGCGATCCCGCTGATGAATGCCTACGGGCCGGCTGAGTGCTCCGATGACGTGGCCTTTCATCCGCTGCTCGAGCGCCTGCCGGAACAGCGCATCAACGTACCGATCGGCCGCGCCACGCTGAACAATCGCTTGTACCTGCTCAACGCCGATCTGCAGCCGATACCGGTCGGCGCGGTCGGGGAGATCTTCGTTGCCGGTGTCGGCGTCGGGCGCGGTTACATGGCCGACCCTGCGCGTACGGCGGCGGTGTTCCTGCCGGACCCGATCGCCAACGACGGTTCGCGCCTGTACCGCACCGGTGACCTGGCGCGCTTCCTGCCCAACGGCGACCTGGAATACGTCGGACGCACCGACCATCAAGTCAAGATTCGCGGCCACCGCATCGAGCTGGACGAGATCGAGGCATGCCTGACCCATTACCCCGGCGTGCGCGAAGCCGTGGTCGTGGCCCGTGACGACCAGCAACGCGCCAAGGTACTGGTGGCTTACGTCGTGGCCGATGACGCCTGCAGCATCGAGATGTTGCGCGAGCATGTACTGGGCAATCTCCCGGCCTACATGATCCCGAGCGCATTCGTATTCCTGGAGCGTTTCCCGCTCAACGGCAACGGCAAGATCGACCGCAAGTCGTTGCCCTCCCCGGATTTTGCCGCGCAAAGCCAGGCCCGCTATGTGGCGCCGAGCAGCGAGTTGCAAGGCCAGTTGGTGCAAGCCTGGCAAAGCGTGCTCGGCCTGGACCAGGTGGGTGTCGAGGACAACTTCTTCGAGCTGGGCGGCCATTCGCTGCTGGCGACCCAGTTGATCGGCCTGATCGGTAAGCTCAGCGGCAAGGATTTGCCGTTGCGCGTGGTCTTCGAGCGTCCGACCATTACCGCCATGGCGGATTGGCTGGAGAACCAGGCTGGCGCGGTAAAGCCGTCGCCGGCCTTGCTGCCGCGCCCGGAAACGCTGCCGCTCTCGTTTGCCCAGCAACGGTTGTGGTTCCTGCAACAACTCGACCCCGACAGCCCGGCGTACAACCTGGCCGGCGCCGTGCGCCTGACTGGCGAGCTGTACGTCGCTGACCTGCACGCGGCGTTGCAAGCGGTCCTCGACCAGCACGAGGTGCTGCGCACCGGGTTCATCGGCGCGGCCCAAGGGCCGAGCCAGGTTGTCCTGGCGCACAGCGAAATTGAGTTGCCGGTCATCGATGTGGCGAGCGAAGACGCGCTGCACGAACGGCTACGCCTGGACGCCATGACACCGTTCGCCCTCGACGCGGCGCCGCTGTTGCGCGCCAGGCTGTATCGCCTGGCGCCGGAGGCGTTTGTCCTGTCGTTGAATTGCCACCACATCATTGCCGATGGCTGGTCCTTGCAACTGATCATCGACGGCCTCTGCGAGCAGTACCGCAATCGTCGCAAGGGCGTCGCGACCCCACGGCCCGCCCCGGCAATGCAATACGCCGACTACGCCGTGTGGCAACGCCAGTGGATGGGCAGCAAGGCGTGCGAGCAAGAGCTGGCCTACTGGCGCGAGCAACTGGCCGGCGAGCTGCCGGTGCTCGACCTGGCGGCCGATTTCCCTCGTCCCGCCCAGGCGAGCCAGGCCGGTGGACGTGTCGAGCGTCGCTTGCCCGACGACCTGGCGGCGCGGCTCAGGACCTTCAGCGCTCGCCATGGCTGGAGCAACTTCATCCCGATGCTGACCGCTTTCCAACTGCTGTTGCGCAGTCGCAGCGGAGAAAACGACATCCTGGTCGGTGTACCGGCGGCCAACCGGCACCATGCGGCGTTGCAGCCGCTGGTGGGTTGCTTCGTCAACACATTGGTGTACCGCAAGAAAATCTCCGGCGAGCGCAGCCCGCTGCAACTGATGAGCGAATTGCAGGCATTGTCGGTTTCGGTCCAGTCCCACCAGGACTTGCCGTTCGATTACTTGATCGAACAGTTGGGAGTGGTCCGGCAGGTGAGCTACAACCCGCTGTTCCAGGTCATGTTCAATTACTTCCCGGGCAACGCTCTGGAGCGTTTCGAACTCACTGACGTCATCGCCGAGCCGCTGGACAACCGCCCGGAGAGCGCCTTGTGCGATCTGCACCTGGACGTGCGCGACAGCGAACACGGGATTAACCTGAGTTTGCAATACAGCAGCGACCTGTTCCGCGAGCAGACCGTGCGAGGCATGGCCGAGCAGTACCTGGCCTTGCTCGATGCGGTGATCCAACAGGCCGGGCGGCCGCTGGGTGAGTTGACATGGCAGCCCGCTGAACGGGCCCTGGCGCGGATCGATGGGCGCGCCCTGGCCGGTCAGCAAGACATCCTTGACGCCTTCGCGCTTCAGGTTGCGCGCCAGCCCGAGGCGATTGCCGTCGTGGCAGGCAATCAACAAATGACGTACGCCGAATTGGACCAAGCCGCCGAGGCACTCGCAACGAGGTTGCAGGTCCAGGGTGTCGGTGTCGAAGACCGCGTAGCGTTGAGCCTGCCGCGCGACGCTCGCCTGCCCATGGCCATGCTGGCGGTCCTCAAGGCCGGGGCGGCGTATGTGCCGTTGGCCGAGGACACGCCGCCGGAACGCGGCCGCTACATTCTCCAGGCGGCGCAGCCCACGTTGTGCCTGGGCACCGCCGCGAGCCTCGGCGTGTTGGCGCAGTGGAACCCCGGCCTGCCGCTGCTGGACATCGACGCCAGTGGGGCGACCGGTACGCGCAAGCCTGTGGACTGCAACCCCGGTCAACTCGCCTACGTGCTGTACACCTCGGGTTCCACCGGCCAGCCCAAAGGGGTGGCGATCAGCCGTGGCAACCTGATGAACCTGATGCTGGCCGTCGAGCAGGTCCTGCCAATGACGGCCCGGGACCGGGTCCTGGCCTTGACCACCGCGACCTTTGACATCGCCATTGTCGAGTTGCTCCTGCCCTTGGCCCATGGCGCCAGCATCCTGCTGGCCGATCGAGAGCAGGCGCGGGACCCGCAAGCGATCGATCAGTTGCTGATAGGCGGACGACCCACCGTCATGCAGGCCACGCCGGCCACCTGGCGAATGCTCGTGGCGCATACCTCCCGCAGCTGGCGGGGCGTGCGTGCCATCTCCGGTGGCGAAGCCTTGCCGTGCGCGTTGGCCGAAGCCATCGAGGGCAGGGGTGCCAAGGTCATCAACGGCTACGGGCCGACTGAAGCGACCGTCTACAGCACCTTCGAAGTGCGCGGTGGCGAAGAAAGCGCGGTCGAGGTGCCGATCGGGCAACCGGTGGCGAACACCGCCGCATACGTGCTCGACGCTGACTTGCAACCGGTGGCTGCCGGCGTGCCAGGTGAGCTGTACCTCGCGGGGGCCAACTTGGGTCGCGGCTATTTCGCTGCCGCGCGCCTGACCGCCGCCGCGTTCCTGCCGGACCCTTTCGTGGCTGGCGCGCGCATGTACCGCACCGGCGACCGGGTCCGACGCAATGGCAACGGCAGCCTGGACTACCTCGGGCGCCTGGATTTCCAGGTCAAGCTGCGGGGTTTCCGTATCGAACTGGGGGAAATCGAAGCGCTGTTGTCCCGCGTCCCCGGGGTCCGCGAGGCGGCCGTGGTGCTGCTGGGCAGCGGTGACTCGGCGCGGCTGGTGGGCTACTACGCTGGCGATGCGCTGGACGAAACGACGCTGCGCGCCAGCCTCGGCGCCCAATTGCCGGACTACATGTTGCCCGGCCAGTTCGTTCGCCTCGACACCTTGCCGTTGAGCCCCAGCGGCAAAGTCGACCGCAAGGCCTTGCCGGCGCCGCAACAGCGTGACGGCCTGCAGGGCGCGCTGTCGAGCGAGTGGGAACAAACCCTGGCCGGCCTCTGGGAAGAGCTGCTGGAATGCACCGACATTGGCGCCGACGACAACTTCTTTGCCCTGGGCGGACACTCGCTGTTGGCGGCGCGGCTGGTGGCGCGAATCGCCGAACAGCATGGCCGCCGCCTGCCATTGCGCAGCGTGTTCGAACAACCGGTGCTACGGGACTTGGCCGCCATTTTGGCCCAGGCAAGCACCGAGGCTGATCGCATCCTGCGCCCGTTCGCAGAACCCTTGGCGCCGTTGCATTTCACTCAGCAACGCTTGTGGTTCCTTGACCGTTTACAGGGCGATACCCAGGCCTACCACCTGTCCTTGGCGCTGCGCCTGGATGGCATCCTACAACCCGATTTGCTGGAGCAGGCGCTGGCGCAACTGGAGGCTCGCCAACACAGTCTGCGGACGGTGTTCAGCGACACCGCCGACGGCGCACGCCAGCATATCGAAGACCTTGTGGCGGTGCCGCTGAGCTTCGAACCGCTGGAAGTCGATGAGCATTCGAGCGGCTTCGCCCAGAAGCTCAGCCAGGAGGCGCAGCATTCATTCGATCTCACAGCGCCGCCGCTGTGGCGGGTGCGTGTGTACCAGGGCCAGGATCGCAGCGTGCTGCAGGTGACCTTGCATCACATCATCGCTGACGCGCGTTCGCTGGAGATTCTCCTCAATGAACTGCAAGTGATCTACCAGGCTTTGCTGGAAAGGCGTGACGCTTGTCTGCCAGCGTTGCCGTTGCAGTTTTCCGACATCGCGGCCAGTTGGCAGAGCCCGGCGGGGCAGGCGCAGATCGAGTCGCAACTTGACTATTGGCGCCGTACCCTGGCGGGCGAGCCGCCGGTGCTGAACCTGCCGACCGACATGCCTCGGCCCGCCGAGCAGGGCTACAAGGGCCAGCGTCTGCGCTTCAACCTGTCGGCTAGGCTGGTCAAGCACCTGCGCGAGACGGCGCAGCGCCATGGCCTGACCGCTTTTGCACCGTTGCTGGCCGCCTGGAAAACCTTGCTGGCCAGGCACTCGGGCCAACGTGAAATCTGGATTGGCTTGCCGGTCGCCCATCGCCATCAGGCTCATACCGACAACCTGATCGGCTATTTCGCCACCACCCAGGTCCTGCGCAGCCATCTCGATCCGCAACAATCGGTCGAACAGTTCTGGCAGCAGTTGCAAACCACGCACCTGGCGGCGCAACAGCACGCCGACGTGCCTTTCGAACGCCTGGTGGAAGCCCTGCAAGTACGCCGCGATCTCAGCCACACGCCGCTGTTCCAGGCGTTGTTCAACCTGATCCAACGCGATGCCAACGCAACGACCGAGCAACACTTCGCCGGCTTGCCCGTACAGCGACTCAACGTTGAAAGCGACAGTGCCCTGGTGGACATCGGCCTGCACATCGAGCAGCAGGGCGAGGAGTGGCAATGCGTGCTGGAATACAACACCGACCTGTTCCTGGCGCACACCGCGCAACGTTATGCCGATGAGTTCCGCTACCTGCTTGAAGGCATGTTGGAACAACCCGAAGCGCGCCTCTGGGACATCGACCTGGCCAATGCCGACCACGCCTTGGCCCAGCGTCCTTGGAACCGTCCGGCGCAATCCTCGACGCCAGTGGTGGACGTCATCGCCCGTTTCGAACAGCAGGTCGTCCTGACACCTGAAGCGCTGGCGGTGGATGGCCAGGACCAGCAACTGACCTATGCGCAACTCAACGCCATCAGCAATCGCCTGGCCCAGTGGCTGCGCGCGCAAGGTGTCGGCACGGATGACCTGGTTGCGGTCTGTCTGACTCGCGGTCCATGGCTGCTGCCAACCCTGTTGGCGGTCCACAAGGCCGGTGCGGCGTACCTGCCACTGGATCCGCAGCAGCCGGGCGAGCGCCTGGGCTTAATCATCCGGCATGCGCGTGCGGCCATGGTGCTTACTGAAAGCCTTTGCGCCGGGGCCTTGGGCGGCGTCAACCACTTCCTGCTCGACGGGTTGGCGCTGGACAATTGCAGCGACGCCAACCTTGCATTGCCGATCGATCCACAGCAGCGCGCCTACGTGATCTATACCTCGGGCTCCACCGGCACACCGAAAGGCGTGCAGGTCAGCCGCGGTAACCTGAGCAATCTGCTGGCAGGCCTCGATCGCTTGCTGCCGCTTGGCGCCGAGGATGTTTGGCTCGCCAGCACCACGTACGCCTTCGATATGTGCAAGCCGGAGCTGTTCCTGCCGCTGGTCAACGGCGCGGCCATCCTGCTGGCGCGCCGCGAGCAGGTGGTCGACGGGCATCAACTGTTCGCGCTGCTGCGCCGGGCGACGGTATTCCAGGCTACCCCCGCTGGATGGCAGATCCTGCTGGAAACCGGCCAGGCCGATTGGCCGCCGCTGCGTGGCCTGATCGGTGGCGAGGCGGTGCCCGGTGAGCTGGTGAACGAACTGCGCAGTCGTGGCGTGGCGCTGATCAACGCCTACGGCCCGACGGAAACCACCGTCTGGTCGACCACCCAGGCGTTGCAGGAGGTGCCGTCCGGCGTCGCCGACATCGGCGCGCCGTTGCTCAACACGCTCTGCTACGTGCTCGACGACATGCTCCGCCCGGTGCCGCTCGGCGCGACGGGTGAGCTGTATATCGCCGGCTCCGGCGTCACGCGAGGGTATCAGCATGCGCCGGCCACCACGGCGGCGGCGTATTTGCCGGATCCCTATGCAGGCGAACCCGGTAGCCGCATGTACCGCACCGGCGACTTGGTACGCCGCCGCAACGACGGGCGGCTGGCCTATGTAGGTCGCGGCGATTTTCAGGTCAAGGTGCGCGGTTTCCGTATCGAGCCCGGTGAAATCGAATCGCTGCTGCGCCGTTACCCAGGCGTGGAAGAAGCGGTGGTGATGATCGATCCGTGCAGCCAGAGCCTGTTTGCCTGGCTGCAGACACCGAGCCCGGTCGATCAGGCGGCGTTGCGTCGGTATCTGGAAGGCGTGCTCCCGGGCTACATGATCCCGGCTGGCTTCATCGAGCAGCCACGTCTGGCCCTCAACGCCAATGGAAAGATCGACCGCAAGGCCTTGCCGGCACCACAGCCTGTGGCGATCCAGGGAGTGGCGCCGCGCAGCGAGCTGGAGCGGCAGTTGGCGGTCATCTGGCAGGACCTGCTGGCGTTGCCGCAGGTTGGCGTGTTCAGCAGCTTCTTCGAGCTGGGCGGACATTCGTTGTTGGCCATGCGTTTGATGACTCAGGTCGAGAGCCGTTTTGGCGTCAAGCTCGAACTGCGCAGCCTGTTCCAGAACCCCACAATCGCCGCGCTCGCCGAGCAGATTGAAAAACCCCAGGGGCCTTCGACCGACGAAGCCCTGGACGAAATGCAGCGCCTGTTGGCCGAGATGGAAATGTAAGGATGAGTACGATGACGCAACAAGCTTTCCTGGAGATTGCGCAGCGGCTGGCATCCTTGCCCGCGGAGAAGAAAAAGGTCTTTCGCCAACGCCTGTCCGAGAAGGGCATCGACAGCTGGCGCCTGCCGATCGTCCCCGCTCTGCTCGGCGAAGGCGAACACAGGCCGCTGGCGCAGGCGCAACGGCGCTTCCTGTCGGCTGAAGCCCTGAGCAGCCGGGCCCTTTATAACCTGTGCTCGGTGCTGCGCTTCGATGGGCGCCTGGATGGCGCGCGTTTGCAACAGGCGATGCAGCAGGTGGTCGACCGCCACCAGATCCTGCGCACGCGCTACAGCCCTGACACCAGCGGACAGTTGCAGCCCCATTGCGAGCCACAACAGGTGCACTTGCCGGGCGTCGAACGGTTGACCATCGCCGCATCCGAGCACGAGCAATGGTGTGCCGATGAATATGCCCGCCAACTCGCCGAGCCCTTCGACCTGGCGCAGTCGATGCCTTGGCGCTGGAAGGCATTCAGCGATGCCCAGGAGCATTGCACCTGGCTTTTTTTCATCATTCACCACGTCGCCTATGACGCCTGGTCGGCCCAACAACTGACCCTGGAACTGGCCGAGGCTTACCGGGCACTCGCTTCGAACCAGCCTGCCGCGTTAGCTGAACTGAGTATCCAGTACGCCGATTACGCCGCATGGGAACGTGAGTGGCTGGACAGCGATAGCTGCCGGCAGCATATCGATTTCTGGCGCGACCAACTGGCCGATGCACCGGCGCCGATGGCGTTGCCACTGGACCGTCCGCGCCCCACGCCCACACAACGTCGCCACAGTGGCGCGGTCCTGGCTCGGGAGCTCCCGCCGCAACTGACCACGGCAGTCGAAAGCGCCATCCGCAATCATGGCGTGACGTTGTACATTTATGGCCTGACGGCATTCACCTGCCTGCTGTCGCGCTATAGCGGCGAGACTGATCTGTGCCTGGGCACCTCGATTGCCCAACGTGACCGTCCGGAACTGGCATCGTTGATCGGGCCGTTACTCAATACCCTGGTGATTCGCCAGCGCCTTCAAGGCAATCCGGACTTCAGCAGCGCGTTGCAGCGCACCCGCGACACCGTTGCGGCGGCGTTCGACCATCAGCAGTTGCCCTTCGAAAACATCCTCGAAAACCTTGAACGTCCACGTTCGAGCCCGTTGTTCCAGGTCATGTTCGTCCAGGTCGATCTGCCCGAAAGCCGCACCCTGGCCTTGCCCGGCGTGGCGGTGGAGGTACTCGACCCGCCGCAACGCCACGCGCGTTTCGACTTGACGTTGCGCATGGTCCGTACCGCCGACGCGCGGCTGCGTTGCGAACTGGAATACAGCGACGAATTGTTCGACACGGCCACGGTCGAGCAAATGCTCGACGACTTGCTGGCGATCTTCCACGAGGGCTCGGCTCATCCGCAGCGGCGGTTGTCGGACCTGCAATTGGTTTCCACGCCGAGTGAAGTGCGCGGCCCGGTCCTGGGCGCGATCGCGTTGCCGTTGGACCAGCAGGTGCTGCATTGGGCCACGCACACGCCGAATGCCGTGGCGTTGTGCAGTGTGGGGCAGAGCATCGATTACGCCACGCTCGGCGCGGCCAGTCGCTCGATGGCCGCACGGCTGGCCGCGCAGGGCGTTGGGCCGGGTCAGGTGGTCGCGCTGTGCATGCCGCGCTGTGCCGAACAAGTGCTGGCGACCCTGGCGTGCTGGCAGCGTGGCGCCACCTGTCTGTTTCTCGACCCGGCGCAACCAGCCCGGCGACTCGAACAACTGTTGCACGACAGCGGCGCGAGCCTGTGGCTGACATTGGCGCAAGCACCCGAGACCGGCGTGGGCATCCCATGCCTGGTGCTGAGCGCCGACGATTGGTCGCTCAACGCGAACGTCCACCAGTACGAAAGCCTCAGCCAGCCTCAGTTGCCTGCCTACCTGATCTACACGTCGGGCTCGACCGGCCAGCCGAAAGGCGTTCAGGTCACGCATGCCAACCTCGCCCATTACGCCAATGCCGTCGGTCAACGCTTGCAAGCCAAATCGGGTAGCCGCTGGGCGACCTTGGCAACGGTCGCCGCCGACCTCGGCTTGACCTCTGTTTTCGCCGCGCTCAACGCAGGCGACACGCTGGTATTGCCACCGGCGTCGTTGGCCTTCGACCCGCCCGGCTGGGCCGATTTTCTCGACCAACATCCGGCGGATTGCCTCAAGATCGCCCCTTCGCACCTGCGCGGTTTGCTGGCGTTGGACGACGCCCGTCGCGTGTTGCCCAAGGAGCTGTTGATTCTTGGTGGCGAGGGGTTCGACCAGGCGTTATTCGCCAAGGTGCGTGAACTGGCGCCGCAACTCCGTATCTTCAATCACTATGGCCCGTCGGAAACGACTGTCGGCGTGGTCTGCGGTGAAATTCTGGACTCCGAGGCGTTCGTAGCGGGTCAGTATCTGCCGCTGGGCCAGCCGCTGTCCGGCTGTGAGTTGCGTATCGTCGATGGTCAAAATCGGTGCGTACCGCTGGGTGTCGCCGGTGAGCTGCTGATTGGTGGTCCCCAGGTTGCCCAAGGCTATCTCGGCCAGCCTGAGTTGACAGCACGTGCATTCGGCGTCACGGCCCAGGGCCAACGCTTTTATCGCAGCGGCGACCGGGTTCGCCTGGATCGCGACGGGCGCCTGGTGTTTCTCGGACGTCAGGACGATCAAGCTAAGATCCGCGGGTTCCGCGTCGAACCGGGCGAAGTCAGCGCCTGGCTCAACGCCCAGCCTCAGGTTCGCGAAGGCGCCGTGCTGGCTTGTGAAGTAAAAGGGCGGACGCAACTGGTGGCCTATGTCAGCCCCTCGATGACCACCCAAGCGCTGGCGGCGCTGCAAGCCGAGGCCAAGCGGCAACTGCCGGAACACATGGTGCCGGCCCATTGGTTGGCGCTGGACGCTTTGCCGCTGACTGCCAATGGCAAGCTGGACCGACGTGCATTGCCTGAGCCGGCGATCGATGAGCCGGCCGCCGAAGCCGCCGAGCAGCCCAGCGGAGCGACCGAACAACGATTGGCGCAACTGTGGTGCCAGATCCTCGGCTGCGCGCCAGTTGGCCGCTCGGACGATTTTTTCGCTCTCGGCGGGGATTCGATTCTCAGCCTGCAATTGATCGGCCTGGCATCCCGGGAAGGGCTCAAGCTGGAACCGCGGGACGTGCTGCAGCATCCGACCCTGGCGGCCATGGCCCTGTGCATCGACTGCCGCGCCGAGCCGGCATTGCTTGCGGTTCTGACGGCTTTTCGCGAGTTGCTCGGACAACCTGGCCTGGGGCCGGACGCCGATTTCTTTGCCATGGGCGGCGACTCGATCCTCAGCTTGCAGTTGATCGCGCGCTTGCGTCAGGCCGACTTGCGCCTGATGCCCCGGCAATTGCTGGAAAACCCGACCCCTCGGCAACTGGCCAAGGTGCTCGCACCGATCGTCGCACCGGTCGCTGATGCCGTGGCGCCGTGCGAGGACGCGGCGCAACCGCAGGCTCTGTCCCATGCCCAGCAACGGGTGTGGTTCATGCAGCAATTCGACCCGGCTGAAACCGCCTACAACGTTACCCAACTGTTGGCCTTGCGCGGCGAGCTGGATGTGCCCCGCCTGCAACGCGCCTGTCAGGCGCTGGTGACCCGGCATGACGCACTGCGCTGCCGTTTTTTCGAAGAGCACGGGCAAGTCTGGCAGCGGCTGGACGATACGACTGCGCCGATCTTCAACGTCCATGACATCGGCGCCCTGAGTGACTCGGAACAGGACGCGGCCATTGCCAGTGCCGCCAGGCGGGTGTTCGATCTCACGCGAGGTCCGCTGCTGGCCATCGATGTGTTCTGTGTGGCGCCCGGCGACTATCGCCTGTTGTTCAACGTGCACCACATTGCCGTGGACGGTTGGTCGATGGGCTTGCTGGTCCAGGATCTGGCAGCGCTTTATCAAGATCAGACCCTACCGGCGGCAAGCGCTTTGCTGCCGTTGATCAAGGCGCATCGAGAGCGCTTGGATGGCGCGTATGGCAAGGATTCGTTGGCCTATTGGCAACAACGCCTGGAAGGCCTGGGCAACGAGCCGCTGGAGCTGCCTGAGCAATCCACGCGGCCGGCGGTGCAGGCGTTCGGTGGAGCGCGAGACGAATATGTGCTGCCCGGTTCGCTGAGCACTGCGGTCGAGGCGCGGGCGAGGGTGCTAGGCGTCACGCCGTTCGTGCTGTATTTCGCGGCCTATCAGTTGCTGCTCTGGCGCCACGGCGGGCGCAGTGATTTCGCCATCGGCTTGCCGGTGGCGGGGCGTGAGTCAGTCCAGAGCCAGGCGTTAGTCGGGTTGTTCGTCAACACCCTGGCCCACCGTGTCCGGATCGACGGCCGCCAGAGCCTGCAAGCATTCGTCCAGGCACTGGGCAGCACGCTGAATGAGGACCTGGCCCATCAATCGCTGCCGTTCGAGCAGTTATTGGAAGTGCTGGATGTAGAGCGCAGCCTGGATCGCACGCCGCTGTTCCAGACGATGTTCAACTATCAGGTCGACCATCAGGATTCCCGCAGCCTGAACCTGCCCGGCATCAGTGCCCAGGCTTTGGCGCTGCCGGGTGGCGTGGTGAGCGCCAAATTCGACCTGACGTTCAACCTGTTCACCCAGGGTCGCGGTGCCGAGGCCAGCACCGGTTTGATCGTCGAATACGCGACGGCATTGTTGCGGCCCGACATCACTCGCCGGTTGGTAGAGGATTACCAGGCATTGCTCGCCAGCCTGTCGGGCCAGGATCTTGATGCGCGCCTGCTGGAAATCCCGCTGCGTTCGGTTGCGACGTTGGCGACTGCCGGGAAGTCGTTGCCCTTGCACGGCGAAGCGGATTGGGTGACGCGTTTCGAAGTGCAAGCCGCTGTGCATCCCGAGTGCATCGCCGTCTACTGCGCCGACCGCCAATTGAGCTATGCCGCGCTGGAGGCCCAGGCTAACCGCTTGGCTCATTGGTTGCTGGCCCAGGGCGTCGGGCCTGAATCGTTGGTTGCCTTCTGCCTGCCTCGGGATGAACGCCTGTTGGTGTGCATGTTGGGCATCCAGAAGGCCGGTGCCGCCTATTTGCCACTCGACCGCGCCCATCCACCGGCCCGCCAGGCGCAAGTGCTCAACCGGGCGCAGCCGCATATGCTGCTTTGCGATTCGACGACAGGGGATTGGCCTGCCGACCTACGTGTTTGCCTCTGGGCAGATCTGCCATTGGCGCAATTTCCCACCCAGGCGCCTGGATTGGCGACGCACCTCGGGCAACTGGCCTACACCCTCTACACCTCGGGGTCGACCGGGCAACCCAAAGGCGTGCAGATCAGCCGTGGCAACTTTGCCAATTTCCTGCTCGCCATGGAGCAGGCGCTGCCCTTGGATAACGTGCAGCGTTACCTGGCCTTGACCACTGTCACTTTCGATATTTGTGGCCTGGAGCTCTGCCTGCCGCTGGTGCGTGGCGGCTCGGTGGTCCTGGCGGACGACGACGAGCGCCAGGATCCGCTGCTGCTTGCACGCTTGATTGACGAACGGTCCGTTGACCTGATCCAGGCCACGCCCGCTACCTGGGCGATGTTGTTGCAAGGCGATCGCCGGGTGTTGGAAGGGCGAGTGGCCCTGGCCGGCGGCGAGGCGGTGCCGAAGGAGCTGGCCAGCGAGCTGAAGCAGCACGTGGCGCGCTTGATCAATGTCTACGGCCCGACCGAGACCACGGTGTGGTCGACCCAGACGCCGATCGACACACTTCAATTGCCCGTCGCCCCGATAGGCCGGCCGTTGCTCAACACCCGCTGCCATGTTCTCGATGAATACCTGTGTGAAGTGCCGCCAGGCTGCGTCGGTGAACTCTATATCGCCGGTGACGGACTGGCCCGGGGTTATGCCGGGCAGCCGGGGCTGACCGCAGAGCGCTTCATTGCCGACCCGTTCGGTAACGGTGGTCGCTTGTACCGCACCGGCGATCTGGCGCGCTGGCAGCCCGACGGCCAGCTGTACTACCTCGGACGCACCGACGACCAGATCAAGTTGCGTGGCTATCGCATCGAACTGGGGGAAATCGAAGCCGTCCTGCTCAGCCATCCTCAAGTGCTGCAAACGGCGGTGGCCGTGCAAGGCGAGCAGTTGGCCGGATTCTGGGTGGCGAATCCTGACGATGCACCTGGTGAGGCAGCTGTTCGAGACTATTTGCAGGCGCGCTTGCCGGTCTACATGGTGCCGACGCACCTGCAGGCGCTTGAGCAACTGCCGCTCAACAGCAATGGCAAGGTCGATCGCAGACAACTGCCGCGCTTGCAATCGGTTGTCGGCAGCGCGCCAGCAACCGGGCGCCCGCTGTCGGCCGGCGAGGGGATGCTGGCGCAGATCTGGGCCTCGGTGCTGAACGTGCGGGACGTCCCACCCGACGGACATTTCTTCCAATTGGGCGGGCATTCCCTGATGGCGGCCCAGGTACGGGGGCGCCTGCGGGAACAGGGCTTCGAGGTGCCATTGCGCTGGCTGTTCGAAACACCGGTGCTGGCGCGACTGGCCGAGCGAATCGAGGGCCTCGCCGCTGAGCAGGATCTGGCGTCGGTGACGATTCCGGTGGTTGACCAAGGCATCGATCAACCCTTGTCCTCGGCGCAGCAACGGGTCTGGTTGATGCAACAACTGGATGAGGTCGACAGCAGCTTCAACATGAGTAGCAACGTGCGCTTGCGTGGGGAACTGGATAACCACGCCCTGGAGCGTTCGTTGCAACGGTTGGTGAATCGACATGCCATCCTGCGCACCACCTATCACCAGTGCGGCGGCGAGTTGCGCCAGCGAATCCACCCGCAATTGGCGGTGGCTTTGCAACGCCTGGCGTCGAGCGAATCGAAGTGGTCAATCGATGCCCGGGACATGGCGCTGCGACCGTTCGACCTCGGCAGCGAAGCGCCGCTTCGGGTGGTCCTGTATCGCCTCGGCGAACAGGAGCATGTACTGCAAATGGTCATGCACCACATTGCCTCCGACGGTTGGTCCGGCGCGGTGTTGGTCGATGAGCTGATCGAAGGTTACGAGGCCTACAGCACCGGCGTGCTGCCAACCCAGGAAGCGCTGCCGATCCAATACGTCGACTACGCCGTTTGGCAAGGTTCGGCGGCGGTCCAGTTGCGTCAAAGGGAAGGCTTGGAGTTCTGGCGAAGGACCCTGGCGGGGATTCCCGCGCAGGTGCCATTGCCATTCGATTTCCCCCGTCCGGAGCGTGATAGCGGTGCCGGGGCGGCGGTGGATTTCCAATTGTCGCCCGCCACGGTGGGCCGGTTGAAAACCTTTGCCCAGGACAGCGGCACGTCGCCGTTCATGGTGCTGCTGACGTGTTATGCAGCCGTGCTGCAACGTGAGACACAAGGCCGCGACCTGGTGATTGGCACGGACGTGGCGAACCGCGACCATCCGGCCACCGAATCGCTGATCGGCTTCTTCGTCAACCTGCTGGCCTTGCGCATCCGCGTGCAACCGGAACTGAGCTTCCATGAGCAGGCCATGCAAGTCCGCGAGTTATGCCTGCAAGCGTTCGCCTGGCAGGACACGCCGTTCGAACGCGTGGTCGAGTGCCTGGAATTGCCGCGGGTGGCCAATGTGCATCCGCTGTTGCAGACACTCTTCGTGCTCGACAACACGCCGCGTCAGCAGCGCCAACTGGGCGATCTGCAGGTCGAGCCGTTGACGGGCGAGCAGCACCACTCCAAGTTCGACATGGCGCTGTTCGCCAGCGAAGACCGCGACGCGCTCAGCCTGCGCTGGGTGTACCGCACCAGCCTGTTCCGTCCGGCCACCATCGAACGCTTGCGCGATGCCTTCGAGTTACTGCTGGAGCGCGCGCTCACCGCGCCGCAAACCCCTATCGATACCTTGATGCCGACTGTGAAGGGAGCTGCTGCAATGTCCACGGACAACCCGCTGCAACGCAAAATGAGCAAATTGGGCAAGATGCGCCAGGGCGGATCGGCGGCTACCCGTGAGCCCATCGAGGCCCGGCCGCTACGAGCGGACTCGGCATTCCCGTTGCTGGTTTCGTTGCGTGACCGCGAACTGGCCCCGGCCATCTGGGCGCAAGCCAACCGCGACAAGGTCGAGCACTGGTTACGCGAGCATGGCGGCATCCTGTTCCGTGGCTTCGACCTGCCGACCCCGGCGGATTTCGAGGCGTTCTGCCAGGCGCTGTGCCCGCAGCTGTACGGGCAATACGGTGACCTGCCGAAAGAGGAAGGCGGCAAGAACATCTACAAGTCCACGCCATACCCCAAGGACCGGATGATCCTGTTCCATAACGAAAGCGCGCATCAGCACCGCTGGCCACGTCGGCAGTGGTTCTACTGCGAGACGCCCGCGACGTCCGGGGGCGCGACGCCAATCGTTGACAGTCGCCAGGTCTACCGCGAATTGCCGACGTGGTTGCAGGCGAACCTACGGAGCAAACAACTGATGTACGTGCGCAATTTCAGCACCAGCCTGGACGTTAGTTGGCAGCACTTCTTCCAGACCGACGACCGAGCCGACGTCGAGCGGATCTGTCGTGAGAGCAACATCGAGTTCCAGTGGCGCGGCGCCAATGACCTGCACACCCGGCAGGTGTGCCCGGCGGTGATCCTGCACCCGTTGACGGGCGAAGAAAGCTTCTTCAACCAGATCCAGCTGTACCACCCGGCATTGCTCGATGAGGATGTTCGCGAGCAATTCCTGCGCGACGGCGAATCGGCAATGCCCAGGCAAGTGTTTTATGGGGACGGCTCGGAGCTCGAACCAGCGGCTATCGATGCCATCAATGCCGCCTACGACCGTTGTGCCGTGCGCTTCGACTGGCAACAGGGCGACGTGGTGATGCTCGATAACATGCTAGCGGCCCATGCTCGGGATCCGTTCGAGGGCGAGCGCAAAATCGTCGTCGCCATGGGGGAAATCTATGCCCGCCACCAAGTCATGGCCGCGCCGGCGCAGACCGAAGAGACACTTGAAGAGTTGACCCCATGATGGACCTTGGACTCACGCTTTCACCCCAGCAGAAACAACTGGCCCAGGCCAACCCACACGCCTGGCGCTGGGTGCGCATGGTGCTGACAGGCGTTCCCGAAGGCATCGTCGAGCAACGCTTGCGCGACAGCCTGGCGCAGCATCAAGCGCTGCGCTTGCGCTATGAGCGGCCACTGGGCGCCACCGGGCTGCGCCAAAGGGTGATCGAACCTCAGGCATTGCGCCTTGATTGGCGCCTGGGGCGCGCAACCGACGGTCACGATGAGCAGGATTGGCTGGAAGAGGCGCGGCGTCGCTGCCAGGCCGAACAGCCCGACGTGCTGGCTTGGCTGCTCGATGATCAATTGTTGCTGGCGGTCCCGGCCTACTCGCTGGACGCGCGCAGCCTGGTCCAGTTGCGCGAGCATTTGCTGGGCCGCGCCGCGCCGCTGGATGACGAGCCCATGCAGTACGTGGACTACGTCGAGTGGATCAACGGCCTGCAACTGGATGAAGACGCTGAGCAGGGCGCACAGTTCTGGCGCAACCTGGCCTTGCAGGACATCCCGGGCATGCGCCTGGTCGAACGTTATGGCATCGCCAGTGGCCGTCATGCCGTCGTCCGTCAGGAGTTGGCGCAAAGCGAGGTGACGGGGCTGACCGCCCTGGCCGAGCAGGAAGGTATCGCTGAGGAGCAGTTGGTCTTGGCGGCCTGGGGATCATTGCTCGGCAGGCTCAATGGCCAACGGCAGGGCCAACTGGGTTTGCAGCATGACCCTCGAGATAACTACGAGGAACTGACCGGCGCGTTTGGTGTGTTCGAACAGACGTTGCCGATGGTGATGCAAATGTCCGAGCACAGCACCCTGGTCAACCTGGCCCGGCAAATGGCCCGGCAACTGGAGAGTGCCGTCGATTGGCAGGAATACGTCGGCCAGGCGCAGTTGTTGCCAGAGTGGCGAGCCAGTTTCCAGGCAGGATTGCAGGTTCTGCAAGTGCCGCAACCGGACGCGTTGCAGTGGCTCTCGTTTGACACGCCGATCGAGCTGCAACTTCAGTTGACCCTCCACACCCAGGGCAATGGCGAGCTGGCGTTGGCGTATGATTGCGGGGTGTATCGCGAGGAGCAGATGCAGGCGCTGCTCAAGCGTGTCAAGCATTGGCTCGGCCAACTGATGCAGTCGCCCAATGAGCTTATCGATGGCATGGATGCGTGTCTGCCCGAGGAGTCGCTGGTGTCCTCGCCGCGTCCTGACCTCGGAGCGGACCTTGACATCATCGTTGCCCTGCGCCGGCACGCCCAGGCACACCCGGATCGCCCGGCGCTGCGGTATGCCGACCAATTTCTCTCATACGCTGAACTCGATGCCTTGAGTGACCGCGTCGCCGGCAGCCTGGATCAGGCGGGCGTGGGCCGCGGCGACGTGGTGGGGCTGTATCTGCCACGCGGCGCGCAGATGCTGGTTGCGATGCTCGCTTGTTTCAAGGTCGGTGCCGCGTATCTGCCTTTGGATCCCCAACAGCCGCCGCTGCGGCTGGCTGCGGTACTCGATGACGCCCAACCTGCGTTACTCCTGCACTTGGAGGGCCTCTTGCCTGACACGTCGGCCCGGACGCTGTGCTGGTCCCAGGCAAGCAAAGGGCCTGTGTCAGCTACATCGCACTCCGGCACCGCGCAAGACCTGGCCTACGTGCTCTACACCTCGGGCACCAGCGGCAAGCCAAAAGGGGTGCAGATCGAACAAGGGCAATTGCGCCATTACGTCACCCAAGTAACCCGTGCACTGCAACTGCCCGAGGGCGGGCATTATGGGTTGGTGTCCTCGCTGCTCGCGGACCTGGGCAATACCGTGTTGTTCCCGGCGTGGCTGCAGGGCGGTTGTGTGCATGTGCTGGCGCAGTCGACGGTGACCGACGCCCAGGCCTTTGCCGAGGAGCTAAGGCGTTATCCCCTCGACGTGCTGAAAATCGTCCCATCGCACCTCGAAGCCTTGATGGGCGAGCAAGCCGTCGGCGTACTGCCTCGCCAGGTGCTGGTATTGGGCGGGGAACCGATTGGCGAGGCGTTGCTGACACGCTTGGCCCAGGCCGAGCCGGCCTGCCGACTGTATAACCACTATGGCCCGACCGAAACCACCGTCGGGGTGTTGTGGCGAGCCATTGATCTTGCGCAGGGCGTGACTGGTTGCGCGTTGAATCAAGTGTTGGGTGCCAACCGTATTCATCTGCTTGACGAGCAGCAACGGCCAGTGCCGCCCGGCCAGGCTGGCGAGTTGTACATCAGTGGCGCCAGTGTCGGCAGGGGATACGTCGGCAATGTCGGTGGCGAGGCCTTCGGTGTAGATCCTGCCAGCGGCAATCGCCTGTACCGCACCGGTGACTTGGTCTTACGCCAGGCCGATGGGGCCCTGCGCATTCTGGGGCGCAATGACCAGCAGGTGAAAATTCGTGGGTTTCGCCTTGAGCTGGCGGAGGTCGAGCAGGCGATGCTCGCCCAGCCGGGCGTCTTGCAAGCCGCTGTGCTGCTGGATGGCGAAGGCGATCTCGGGCGGTTGCTGGCATTTGTAGTCACGGACGATGTTCAGTTCCAGGGGACGGATCCGTTGCGCGCCAGCTTGGCTCGTCAATTGCCGGATTACATGCTGCCCAGCGGTATCTTTGCGTTGAAGGCCATGCCTCTGAACAGCAACGGCAAGCTCGATCGTAAGCACCTGCTCGAACGGGCCCGGCAGCGATTGCAGAATACGCGGGTGAAGCCGGAGGGGGAGTTGGAGACGGTGGTCCTTGCGATCTGGTGTGACGTGCTGGGGGTCGATGACCTCGGCGTAACGGACAATTTCTTCAACGTTGGCGGTCATTCGCTGGCGGCGATCAAAGTGGTGTCGCTGATCCGTGAACGGTTGGGCCTCAACCTGCCGACCAATCTGTTGTTCGAGCGGCATACGGTGCGTGATCTGGTGCAGGACCTGGACGATATCGGCAGCGGTCCCTTTAAGATCTTGAGCGACGCCGATCCGCACGCACCGGCCTTGCTGGCGGTGCATGGTGCGCAAGGGCACCTGCAGGCTTACCAGCCGCTGGTGGAAAACCTGCGCGGCGAGGTGGCCGTCTTTGGCCTGGCCGCCCTTGAAAATGACTGGGCCCACGGCGATATGGATGCGCTGTTGCAGCAATACGTGGCGAGTATCCCGGTCCAGCTCAAACAGCGACCGATGGTGTTGTTGGGCTGGAGCCTGGCCGCGCGCCTGGCCTTGTTGCTGGTGCCGCATCTGCAAGCCAGCGGCTTCAGCGTCGAAGGCCTGGTGTTGCTCGATCACGATGCTCAGCGCAGCCTGGCCGGCGAGGGCGACGAAGCGGGCCAGTTGATTGCCGATTTCGCGTTTTATTGCCGCAGCCACGGCCAGCCGATCGGCGAGTCGCTACGGGAACGGTTGACGGGCCTGTTGGCCGGCCTCGACTATGCCGAGGGTGTCGCCCGGCTGCTCGACGATGAACAGGTGCGCGGGCACCTGCAATGGAAAGCGGCGGATGGTGAACTGCTGGCGCTGATGGCGCGATATCGCGCGATCAAGACCCGTTTGTACGAGCAGGCCTTGCCAACCGTTGACGTGCCAGTCTGGTTGTGGCGCGGCAATGCCCACGGCGACTTGCGCGCACAATGGCAAGTCCACGCGCGCCAACCGGTTAGCCAGTGGACGCTGGACGTGGGGCATCATGAGATGCTCGGCGAGCCGCGACTGGTCGAAAACCTGCTGCCTTTACTGTTGCAAACCTCTGCCAAGGTGGTGTCGGTCCCATGATGTTATTGAGAGAATTGCTGCACAACGCGCGATGGCGCATTTTCCTAGCGGTGCTGAGCAGTGCCCTGAGCGCGGCCACCAGTATCGGCCTGATCGGCTACATCAACCGCTGCCTGGAACAAGGTCTCAATGACCTCGGCCAGGGCTTGCTGCTGTTCGGTGGCCTGCTGGTGCTGTTGTTCATCAGCGGGGTCACCGCGCAATGGCTGCTGGTGCAGATCGGCCATCGGCTGGTGTACCAGCTGCGCTTGCGGCTGGTGGGCAAGGTGCTGGGCACCGCGCTGGAACGCATCGAACGGTTGGGCAGCCCACGCATCTACAACGCCCTGACCAAGGACGTGACCACCGTCGCCACGGCCTTCAAGCAATTGCCGATTTCCTTGTACAACGGCTTGCTGCTGTTGGCGGGGCTGGCCTATATGGCGTGGTTGAGCCTGCCGTTCTTCGGCCTGACGCTGGCAGTGATCGCCGCTGGCGTCGGCCTCGACGTGCTGCTCGGGCGCAAGGTCAAGACCTTGATGCAGGCGGTCCGGCAGCAGGACGACCAACTCACCGAGCAGTTCGAAGCCGCCATCCAGGGGCGCTGCGAACTGGGCCTGAGCCGGGAGCGTCGGCATTTACTCTATCAACGCAAGCTCGAACCCATCGCCCGGGCGTCGCTGGACGCATCGGTACGCGCTGACACTTTGTGGGCCGTCAACCTGAACTGGACGACGTTGCTGGTGTTCGTGCTGATCGGCACGCTGTTTTTCCTCGGCCAGGGGCTGGGATTGCTGAGCCAGCAGGTGGTGGTGGGCTACGTCTTGGCGATCATGTTCCTGCGCACGCCGATCTCGATGATCCTCGACGCTATTCCGGCTGTCATTCGTGGTCATGTCGCCTTACAGGCCATTGATGCCCTGGCACTGGGCGAGACGGTAGAGTTCAAGGCGTCCGCGCAAGCAGCGCAGCCGTTTCGGGATCTGCGTCTGTCGAACGTGCATTACCGGTATGCCGGCAAGAACGAGGAATTTGCCTTTGAATTGGGACCCATCGACCTGACGATCCGGCGCGGCGAGTTGATCTTCATTGTGGGGGGCAACGGCAGTGGCAAGTCGACCCTGGCCAAGCTGCTGACCGGGCTCTATGTGCCCGCTTGCGGGGAAGTTTCACTCAACGGCGTGGTGCTCGACGCCAGCACCAGCGAATGGCACCGCGAGCACTTCGCCGCGATCTTTGCCGATTTCTATCTGTTCGCCGATGTGTTGGGCGAGGCGGGCGACCATGAAGGGCTGGAGGCTCGGGTGGACCATTATCTGGAGCGCCTGGGGCTGGCCCACAAGGTTGAATTCGCCGCTGGACGCCTGTCCACCACCGCGTTGTCCCAGGGCCAGCGCAAGCGCCTGGCCTTACTGTTGCTGATGATGGAAGGCCGTGAAGTGTTCCTGCTGGACGAGTGGGCGGCCGACCAGGACCCGGTGTTCCGCCATGTGTTCTACAACGAATTGCTGCCCGAGCTCAAAGCGGCCGGCAAGACGGTCATCGCGATCACCCATGACGACCGTTATTTCGACGTGGCGGACCGGGTCTATCGTCTCGACTACGGCCACCTCGTCGATTACGACCGGGCGACGGAGAATCCCTTTCAATTGGCAAAATGATCGGCGCGATCAGACGCTTCAATGCTGCCGCTTGCATTCATCGAGGGGGCAACTGCTGCAATAGCCGACGCTGGGAAGGCGATACCGAATGCAGCAGATTCGCCGCAGGCGCTGCGGCTCGTCCTCGCCGATATCGTGGTAACGCACGGGGGCGAACAGCGGGTTGCGCCGACCATCGGGGCGCAGGCGGGCAGTGAGGATTTGCCGGGCGGGCAGGGTGCTCTCGGGATTGGCCAGCGGATGCAGGTCGATCCGCGTGGTGACGAATTCGAAGGTGTTGCCGGCATTGCTCCAGAACAAGCGGGGCGATGCGCGGCTGACACTGGCCAGCGTGTCGATGACCGGTTCCAGGTGTTGTTCGACCAGCGTATGGAACCGTTCAAAGGCTGTGCATTCGGGCAGTGGTTGCCCGGCGTCGCGAACATGTAAGGCCTGTGGCCTGGCGTCGTCGCCGAGTTTCAACCCAACATCGTTCAGAGCGACTGGCAGGTCCCGTTGCAGCAACAGGTTGGCGCCCATCACCGGCGCGAGGAAGGTACTGAAATACCACTTGGACCACAGCGACACCAGGGCCAGGCGTTCATCGGTCTTGTAGCGCGCCAGCAGCTCGTCGACGAACTGACTGAACGTCTCGCGCTGGAAGAACAGTTCCACCGACAGAACGGTGGGCGAGTGGCTGCGCAGTTGCAGTTTTTCTTCGAAGGCCGCGAGCGGCCCGGTGAACAGCGGAGCAAGGCTGGGAATCATTGACTCATCCGTGACCGCGAATTGAGAGACGTTATCGTCCAGAAGGGGCGAAGTATAAACAGCGCACCACCGTCTTGCGACTTCTCGTGGGTGTTGAAGCAGGCAAGCCATGTAAGATTTATAAAATATTAATGAGAATCGATACTATTAGTATTGTATCGTAGCGATCTTTCCCGTCATGCCAGTCAAGGAGCAAGCAATGAGTTTGGATAGCCCGGATACGCGGTTTCTGGTTGTCGTCAACGAAGAGGAGCAGTACTCGATCTGGCCGGACTACCGCAGTGTGCCCGATGGCTGGCGCACCGTAGACATGCAGGGCAGCAAGGAAGAGTGCCTGGCCTACATCGAGAAAGTCTGGACCGACATGCGCCCGCTGAGCCTGCGCCAGGCAATGCAGGCATAAGGACAGGGCTGATCGCCCACGACAGCGTTCTCATCTCAGGGAGTCAAAATGGAAAGTGTCCAGCCCCGCTCATCATCCAGCGCCACCTTCACGCTGGAGCAGTTCCGCCAACAGGCGCCTCGCGAACTGAATACCAATCCGTACCTGCAACGCCAGGCGGCCCGGGAATCGAATGCGCGTTCATACCCGCGACGCATCCCGCTGGCCCTGCAAGAGGCTCACGGCCTTTATGTTCGCGACACGCAGGGGCAATTGTTCATGGACTGTCTCGCCGGCGCGGGAACCTTGGCGCTGGGCCATAACCACCCGGTGGCCATTGCGGCGATGCGCCAGACGCTCGATTCCGGCTTGCCCTTGCACACCCTGGACCTGACGACGCCGGTCAAGGATCGCTTTGTCGAGGACCTTTTCAATGCCATGCCGGAAAACTTCGCGCGTCACGCGCGCATACAGTTTTGCGGGCCGACGGGTGCAGATGGCATCGAGGCGGCCTTGAAACTGGCGAGAATCGCCACCGGGCGTAAGCCGATCCTGACGTTCTCCGGCGGCTATCATGGCATGACCCTGGGGACATTGAGCCTGATGGGCAACCTGGGGCCGAAACAGGCGCTGGGCTCGCTGATGGCCGACGTGCAATTCCTGCCGTACCCTTACGACTACCGTTGTCCGTTCGGCATCGGTGGTGAAGCTGGCATCGATGCCGGGCTGCACTTCATCGAACAACTGCTGAGCGACCCGGAATCGGGCGTGTTGCCGCCGGCGGCAGTGGTCGTGGAGGTGGTGCAGGGCGAGGGCGGGGTGATCCCGGCACCGGTGCGCTGGCTCCAGGGCTTGCGCCAGTTGACTCGCAAATACGGCGTGGCCCTGATCATCGACGAAGTGCAGACCGGCCTGGGTCGTACCGGCAAGCTGTTCGCTTTCCAGCATGCCGATATCGAGCCAGACATTCTGGTGCTGTCCAAAGCCATCGGTGGCGGCCTGCCACTGGCGGTGATGGTCTATCGCGAAGAGCTGGACACCTGGAAGCCCGGTTCCCATGCCGGCACGTTCCGTGGCAACCAGATGGCGATGGCTGCAGGTGCCGCGACATTGCGCCATATCATTAGCGAAAACCTGCCAGAACATGCCGATGCCATGGGGCAGCGCCTGATGGAGCAACTGCGCCAGTTGCAGGGCGACTACCCTTGCCTGGGCCAGGTGCGCGGTCGGGGGTTGATGGTGGGCGTGGAAGTCGTCAGCGACACCCCGAGCGACAGCCGTGTTCCTCCTGCGGACACCGCATTGGCCCAGGCCATTCAGCGCCAATGCCTGCGCCTGGGTGTCATCCTGGAACTGGGCGGGCGTCACGGCGCCGTGGTGCGATTCCTGCCGCCACTGATCATCCAGGCCGACGAGATCGATGTGCTGGTCGAACTGTTCCGTGTTGCATTGAACAACGCCCTCGCCGAGACCAAGGGCCGAGCGTTGCACATCGCTTGATCCAGCGCTGTTCACTCGTGGCGAGGGAGCTCGCTCCCGCTGGGTCGGTCCGACGCTTCGGGCGCAGCGGCCCCAAAATCTTGCGGCTGCTACGCAACCGAGCGGGAGCAAGCTCCCTCGCCACGGAGCCATTGTTTTTCTCAGGTGATTACTGCTACTTGTAACGCTGCTCGAACACCGCCAGTTGTTCAGGCTTGATCAACTGGAAGGGCACCCAGACTTCTGTCTCGACCGGCTCGCCCTTTATCATCTTGATGGCTGCCTGCACCGCGCTGGTCGCCTGGGCCTTAGGGTCCTGGAATACCGAGGCGACTAGCATCCCGCGCTTGATCGCCGCCAGGCCGTCCGGCAAGCCGTCAATTCCGACAATCGCAACCTCGCCCTTGGCCTTGCCGGATTGTTGCAAGGCCATGGCCGCACCGATGGCCATCTCGTCATTGTTGGCGACGATGGCATCGAACCGGCTGCCGGCGAGCAACCAGTTGCTGGTCAGGTCCATGCTCTTGTTGCGTTGCCACTCGGCACTCTGCTGCTCGACGATCTTGATGCCGGGAAAGTCCTTGAGCACTTGCTTGACCCCTTCGGTGCGGTCGTGGGTAGCGTTTTGCGCGAGGTCACCCATGATGATCGCCAGGTTGCCTTTGCCACCGAGCTTTTCGGCGAGGTAACGCATCTGCAATTGGCCAGCCTCGATGTCATTGGACGCCACCGTGACCACCCCTTTGGGCAGCGTACGCTCGTCCGGGTGCCGATTGACGTAGACCAGTGGCGTCTTCGCCTCGACTGCGGCACGGGTGATATTGGCGGTGGCGGAGGTGTCGACCGGCAGGACGATGACCGCATCCACTTTCTGGTTGATGAAGCCTTGGACCTGGTTGAGCTGACGAACCACATCGCCCTGGGCGTCCTCGAACTGGATCTGGACGTTGTCCTTCTTGGCGGCCTCGTCCAGGCCGTTACGCACATAGGTCATGAAGTTATCGTCGACCCTGGCGATGCTGACGCCGATGCGATAGTCGGCGGCGGCCCATTGGCTGAAGAGCAGGAGCAGCGTGGCGAACAGCAGTGTGCAACGACGCATGATGGTTTTCCTTTTGTTGTTATGGAGTGAACGTCATCAATAAATGTTCTGCACGGGCCTTACCCATCCAGCGTGAAGGCCCGCCTGAATCGCTCAAGCGCCCGCTCGCTGTCTCCGCTGGCCCAACCTTCGAGGCCGACGACACCGCTGTATCCCATGCCGGACAACGCCCTGGCAATCGCCGGATAATTGATTTCGCCAGTGCCGGGCTCCATGCGGCCAGGCACATCGGCGACTTGGATTTCACCGATGGCGCCGCCGGCGCGCTGGATCAGTTCGGTCAGGTTTCCTTCGCCGATCTGCGCGTGATAGAGGTCCAGGTTCATTTTCAGATGCGGGCTGCCTACGGCTTCGATCAGCGCCAGGGTGTCGTCGGCGCGAGCGAAAGGCGTGCCCGGATGGTCGACTTCGGTGTTGAGGTTTTCCAGCAGGAACACACGGCCGGCGTCTTCCCCCAGGCGGGCGATTTTTTCCAGGGTCTTGCAGGCGCTCAACCACATGCGGCCGGTGGCCTGGGCCACGGGTTTGACCGGCAGACCCTGGTCCCCCAGGCCGGTGCCGTGCAGGTTCAGGCTCGGGCAATTCAATTGCGCGGCGACACCCAAGGACTCCTGGGCACTGTCCAGCAGTTGCCGGATGTCCTCGGGGTCGGTGAGGTTGCCCGTGATGTAGCCGGTCATCGAGGTAAAGTCAGCGCCCGTCGCGGCGAGGGCGGGGATGTCCTTGGTCGTCCAGTTCCATATCTCGACGCTGAAGCCCAGCGCATGGATGCGTTTGACGCGTTCGATAAAGGGCAGGTCGAGGAACACCATCTCCGCGCTGACCGCCAGCTTGAACGGTACGAGACTCATGACAGCGGCCCTTGGACACGCACCGCTTTGCCTTGCTGGAAAGACTCGATACAGGCACGGGCAATCGCCAGCGCGGCCCGGGCGTCCTCACCGCTGGCTAGGGGCTTTTCACCGCTGCGTACGCAATTGACGAAGTGATTGAGCTCGGTCACGTAGGCGTCACGCAGCAAGTCGGTGTCCATGCGCTGGGTATCGGCCTGGACGCCACTTGCCAGGTAGCGCAGCAAGTCGCTGTCGTTGACGCTGCCCATGGTCAGCATGCCGGCGCTGCCGAACACTTCGCCGCGGACGTCATAGCCGTAGACCGCCTGGAAGTTGGCCTCGGCCGTGGCGATGGCGCCGTTGTCGAATCTGATCGTGACCACCGCCGTGTCGAGGAACCCTTTGTGTTTGAAGTCCGGCGCGATCAACGCGTCGGCCATGACGAACACCTCGACCGCTTCGGCACCCGGATTGAGGTAGCGCAGGGTGTCGAAGTCGTGGATCAGCGTCTCCAGGAAAATGACCCATTGCGGCGAGGCGGCGGGATTGTTCAGCGCCGGGTCGCGGGTCAGCGAACGCAGAAGCTGTGGCGTGCCGATTCGGCCGGCGACCACGTCCAGGTGCGCGGTGCGGAAGCTCTTGGCGAAGCGCCGGTTGAAGCCGACTTGCAGCGTCACCCTCGCATCGGCAGCGGCGGCAATGGCCCGATCGGCTTCCTCCAGCGTGACGGCCATGGGTTTTTCGCAGAAAACGCTTTTGCCCGCCTGCGCCGCGCTGATCACCAGTTCGGCGTGGCTGCGAGCTGGCGCGGCGATCAGCACCGCGTCGATATCCGGGTCATTCAGCAACTGTTGTGGATCGGTATGAACCTTCCCTGCGCCCAGTTCTGCCGCCAGGCGCTCGGCCTGGCCGGGGGTAGGATCGGCAATGGCGGCAAGGTATGCGCCGGGGATGTGGCGAGCGGCGGTCAGGCCGTGAAAGCTGCCCATGCGACCCGCACCGATAAGACCCAGGCGGACGGTTTTTGACGTACCCATGAAAGACTCCCTTTTATTGTTGTTCGCGACTCGTTGTCGGTGCATTGCCGGGAGCAAGGGCTGTGCCAATTGTTAACAGCCTGAAAATAAAGGGTTTTATTGATGCTTTGTGATTGCATGTGTCCATTTAGAAGACATGCCTATACTGACATGTCAAAAGCATGTACATAGAGCCCGCCATGAACACACAGCCGATGACGTTGAGCGTTGAAGACCGTGATTACCTGACTGCCCTGGGGCCTGCGTCATTGAATGGCGGATCAAGCCCGGCGCTGGATGAAGCCTGGCGAGCCTGCTTGAGCGGTGTCACCGAGCGTCCTGAAGGTGTCCGGCAGGTTATCTGGAGTTCCTGGCAGCGTAGCGTCGATGCCGGCCTCGACTCGGCAGACGGCGAGTACCGTTTTGTCTCGCCTGCCGAGCTGACCGCCACACTGGCGGCGAATCGACTGTTGATCGCCGCGGCGGCGCAGGTCATGCGCGGCTTGCTTGCCTACAATCCCAACGGGCATATCAACCTCACGGATGCCCAGGGCACCACCTTGTACTTCTGTGGCTTGGACCTCACACCCATCGGCAGTCGCTTGCTTGAATCGGTACAGGGCACCAATTGCACCGGCCTGGCGCTGGTTGAAGACCGCTTGGTATACGTGCTGTCTGGCGAAAATTTCGGCGCCGGCCTGCGCCAGCGGCAGATGCATTGTGCCGCCGCGCCCATCCGCGATGCCCATGGCCGGACCCTGGCCATGTTGACCCTAACGGCCGAGCCCGGCTGGTTTCACTTCCACACCTTGGGCACCGTCCAGGCTGCAGCCGAAGCTGTTTCCAGGCAAATGGCGCTGCAAGCGTTGCTGGAAGAACAACAAACGGTTTTGGAGGTGCTCAACGAGGGCTTGGTCGTATTGGACGAAAAAAACGATATCAAGGCCCTCAACCATTACGCCCGGCAATTGTTTCGTGTCGACCCTGCCTGGCTGGGCAAGCCGTTCCAGAGCCTGGGCCAGACCGAACTGAGCGATGAAATCCTGCGCAGGGCCGGGGAAGGAGTACGGGACCTGGATTGTACGTTTGAGCTGCACGATCGCAGCCACCTGGCCTGCCTGGTGTCGGTCTGTCCGCTGGCGCAGGGCGGTCGCATTGTTTCATTGCGCGAGAACCGGCGCATCCGCGAGATTACCCGGCGCATCATGGGTACCCAGGCCAGCTATACCTTCGAAACCATCCAGGGCCATTCACGCGCCATCCAGGACGCATTGCACCTGGCTCGAATCGCCAGCCGCAGCGATTCGACCACGCTGATTCTCGGGGAGAGCGGCACCGGCAAGGAACTGTTTGCCCAGGCCATCCACAATGGCAGCGAGCGTTGCGGCGGACCTTTCGTTGCGGTCAATTGCGGGGCCATTCCTCGCGACCTGGTCCAGAGTGAACTGTTCGGCCATGTCGAAGGCGCGTTCACCGGATCGGTGCGTGGCGGTTCGGCGGGCAAGTTCGAATTGGCTGACGGCGGGACGATCTTTCTCGACGAAATCGGCGACATGTCATTCGATGCTCAAGTCAGCTTGCTGCGTGTCCTGCAGGAAGGCGAAGTCACTCGGGTGGGGGCGAAAAAATCGTTGCGGGTGAACGTGCGCATCATCGCTGCGACCCACCGCAACCTGAGCCAGGCCGTGGCCGAAGGGGCTTTTCGCGAAGATCTTTATTACCGCCTCAACGTGCTGGGCCTGACGGTACCGCCCCTGCGCATGCGCCGCGAAGACGTGCCGATGCTGGCACGGCATTTTCTTGCGCGTTGCGCCCGGTCGCTGCGAAAACCCATGCGCGACCTGTCCCCGGAGGCGCTGGAGCTCTTGGGCGCCTACCACTGGCCGGGCAACGTCCGTGAGCTGGAAAACGTCATTGAGCGCGCGACCAACCTGGCTGCCACCGAGCTGATCCAAGCGAGTGATCTTGCGTTGGAGATCAGGCAGGGAGGACAGCCAGCGGCCCGGCATTTTGCCCCCGAGCCCCGGGCAGCCGTGGATCTAGGTACCCATGAAATGAACGCGATCATCGCGGCCCTCAGGGACACGCGGGGCAATATCCGCCTGGCCGCCCGGCAGTTGAACGTTTCCCGTGGCGGTTTGTACAACAAGATGAACCGATTCGGGCTCAAGGCTGAAGCGTTCCGTTCGGGATTGGCCTGAGCCAATACCCAGACGCCGCTTCAGCGACGACTTCGTTCCCGACCCAGCGCCACCAGGCACCCACCAATCAACAATGCGGCGCCCGCCACGAGCAAGGGCGCGGATCGCCGCGTCGGCTTGCGCCAACCGCCTTCGACACGTCGCTGGCCGCTGGGCGGGGAGAACAGGTTTCCGGAGGATGAAGCCATTGCCGGGTTGCGATCCAGGCCCCGACGTGTCAGCCAGCCGGAGAGTTGCGCAAACCCGGGCACAAGAAAATGCGCCATCCTTGCCAGTGTCGCGGCGCTGCCCACGGTGGTGGTGGGCTTGGGGTTGAGTGCGCAACTGACCATCGCCTCGGCGACGCGATGGGGGTCGTAGACCGGTGGTGGTGGCTTCAGCGCGTGGCCGGTGAAATTCGCCCCATCGCGAAAACCCGGCGTATCGATGACCGCGGGGTAGATGTCGCAGACGTGGATATCCCGGTATTCCCCCAACTCACCGCGCAAGGCTTCGGACAACCCGCGCAGTCCGTACTTGCTCGCGGAATAGGCGGCGGCATAAGGCTGGGCGACCCAACTGCCCAACGACAGGGTATTGATCAGGATGCCGCGTTTTTGCTTCTTGAAATACGGCCAGGCCACATAGGCGCCACGCAGGTAGCCAAGCAAGTCGGTTTGCAGGACCTGCTCATGCACATCGAGCGGCGTCTGCTCGAAGCTGCCTACCGCACCCACGCCGGCATTGTTGATCCAGATGTCGATGCGACCGTCACCGAACGTTGCGGCTTCGGCGGCAAGCGCCTGCATCTGCTCGCTGCTGGTGACGTCGGTGCACACCGCCAACGCGTCGGCTCCCTGGGCCTGGCATTGTGCAACGACCTCATCGAGGGCCGCCCGGTCGCGTGCCGCCAGGACCAGGCGTGCGCGCTGCCTGGCAAACGCCTGGGCGGTGGCGCGGCCGATCCCGCTCGAAGCGCCGGTGATGACCACCAGTTTCTCCGACAAGGGATACGACGTCGTCTTACGGCTCGGGGCGGTTTCGCCTGTCGACTGATGGATCTCGGGCTGCATGGGCGAAAGCTTCAGGCGCACCCCGTCCGCCATGATCAGCGTCAGGTCCTGGACGGTGCCGGCGACCCTGTCCGGGTACACCGGCTCGCCCTCGGGATCGAGTTGGTCATAGACAAACTTTTCGCCCTCCAGCCAGCCCACCGCGGTGTTCAGTTCTGGGCCCAGGTAATACTTTCCATCAAGGAAAAAGCCGGGGAAATGTGGCGCTCGCTCGACGCTTTCGACGGCATAGCGTTCGCCCGTCCTCATTCCGGTTGCCGGGGAAATCATGATCAACACCTCCGCTCTGTTGGTTCTGCGATAGAGAGCGAGGGTGAAACGGGGGTTCCATTGAAGTGAGGAAAGGAAGTTCGAGTGAACCGAGGCTCATTTTCTTCAGTCATTGCTGTAGGAAGTGATCACATCAAGGAGCCTCAGATGCGTTCTGTTTATCTCGCCAGCCTGTCCTTTACCGCGTTGTTGTGCGCAGCATGCTCAAGCCAATCGCCTGCGACATGGAGCTACGAGGACGCGCGAAGTCGCACCCCCGTGCCGCCCGACCAGGCCTATCCCGAATTGTTTGAGGCGGTGCAAGGCAACCAGTTGTTCACTGACCAAAAACACTTCGTCGATGCGCTGCCCAAGCGCGACCCCTCGCAGATTCGCGCCGATTACCTGGCCCGCCGCGACAGTGCCGATTTCGATCTCAACGCGTTCGTGAAGGACAACTTCGTCGAGTCAGGCCAGGCTGAGAGCCCTACCCCAAAACCCGGCGCGCCGATCAAGGAACACATCGACAATCTCTGGCCGGTGCTCAGCCGAACCTACACCGAGGTTCCGCAATACAGCAGTCTATTGCCGTTGCCGCAGCCCTATGTCGTGCCAGGCGGGCGTTTCCGAGAAATGTATTACTGGGATTCGTATTTCACCATGCTGGGGTTGGAGCAAAGCGGTGACCAGACGCAGGTTCGCCAGATGGCCGACAACTTTGCCTACATGATCGACACCTACGGCCACATTCCCAACGGCAATCGCACCTACTACCTGAGCCGATCGCAGCCGCCATTCTTTGCCTATATGGTGCAATTGCAGGCGCATATCGAGGGCGAGCAGGCCTACGGGCGTTACCTTGGGCAACTGCAAAAAGAATATGCCTACTGGATGGAAGGGGCGCAGACCCTCAAGCCGGGTGAGGCTGGGCGACACGTCGTCAAGCTTGCCGATGGCAGCGTGCTCAACCGCTATTGGGACGCCAGCCCCACGCCTCGTCAGGAGTCGTGGCTGCAGGACGTCAAGACCGCTGAACAGGCAGCCGACAGGCCCAAGCAAGAAGTCTGGCGCGACTTGCGCGCAGGCGCTGAAAGCGGCTGGGATTTCAGTTCCCGCTGGCTGGGAGACGGTAAAAACCTGGCGACCATTCGCACGACCTCCATCGCACCCGTGGACCTGAACAGCCTGATGTATCACTTGGAGCGCACCATCGCCAAGGCCTGTGAAACGGTGCGGAACACGCCGTGTACCCAAGCCTATGGGCAACGGGCCGAGCAACGCCAGCGCGCCATCGAGACGTACCTGTGGAACGCCGAAGGCGGCTATTACGTGGACTACGATTGGCAGCAGAACCGGCAGCGCCCGGCACTCACTGCCGCGACGCTGTTCCCGCTCTATACCGGCCTGGCTTCCAGCGAACGCGCCAACCGCACTGCCGACGCCGTGCGCAAGGGCTTGCTGCGTCCCGGCGGCATCGCCACCACCCAGGTCAATAACGGCCAGCAGTGGGATGAACCCAATGGCTGGGCGCCCCTGCAATGGGTGGCGGTCGAGGGGTTGGAGCGCTACGGCCAAACCGACCTGGCCAGGGAGGTTGGCAGCCGTTTTCTGCAACAGGTCCAGGATCTCTACCGCAAGGAAGACAAACTGGTCGAGAAGTACGACTTGTCCGGTCAAGGCGACGGTGGGGGCGGGGGCGAGTATGAATTGCAGGATGGCTTTGGCTGGACGAACGGCGTGACGCTTAAATTGCTGGGCAAATACGGCGGTTGAGCCGGGCCGCTTCAGTGCTATTCTTCGCGAAATTGCGAAGAATAGCGCTGCGGTAGAGCCGATGAACACAACCCGTGATCAATTCCCCTTGCCGGAGGACCTGAAGGTCTTTCTGACTGTCGTCCGAAAGAATGGCTTTGCCAGCGCGGCCGAGGCATTGGGCTATTCACCGGCCTATATCAGCAAGCGCATCTCGGTATTGGAGGCGACGCTCGCTACCCGACTGCTGCATCGCACGACCCGGCGCATCGCATTGACCGACGACGGCGAGCGCGTGCGGGTGTGGGCCGAAAAGCTGCTGGGGGATTTCGATGAGTTCGTCGGTGAAATCGCCCGGGCTCGCCATCAGCCCACCGGCTCGTTGCATATCTGCAGCAGCTTTGGTTTTGGCCGCAACCATGTCGCGCCGGCAATCGGCAAGCTGTCGCAGACGTATCCTGGCCTCGATATCCGACTGGATGTGTTCGACCGCGTCGTCGATATCGTTGGCGAGGGGTTCGATCTTGAGATCCGCGTCGGTGATGACCTGCCAGGGCAGCACCTGGGCCGCAAGCTGGTGAGCAATCGGCGCGTGCTCTGCGCAGCCCCCGGGTATCTGGAACGACGGGGCACACCGCGTTCGCTCGATGACCTCAAGGACCATGATTGCCTGGTGCTCAAGGAGCGCGACAACGCCTTCGGCATCTGGACTTTGAGCAAGGATGGGGTGCAGGAGACAGTGCGTGTCGGCGGCCCGTTGTCCTCCAACAGCGGCGAGATTGTCCTGGAATGGGCGTTGAGTGGCGGCGGGATCTTGCTGCGCTCGATGTGGGACGCCGGGCCCCTGCTTGAACAGGGGCGGTTGGTTCAGGTGCTGCCGGCGTATTCGCAAAGCGCCAACGTCTGGGCGGTGTATCCGACCCGGCTCAGTCAGTCGGCGAAGCTGCGGGTTTGCGTTGAGTTTCTTGAGACGTGTTTTCGGGACTTGTCGGCTGGGTAGAAGAGCAGCACCGCTTTCGCGAGCAGGCTCGCTCCCACAGTCTTGCTCAGTGGTTGGACGTTACGCTACAGCCAGGGATTTTCCGCCAGGTGCCGGCTTTCGAAACGGCGTATCTGGTCCGCACGTTGAAGGGTCGTGCCAATGGCATCCAGGCCGAGCAGCAAGGATTGCTTGCGCAGCTCGTCGATCTCGAAAGAAATTACCTCACCGTCCGCCAATCTGATCTGTTGCGCGGGCAGGTTAACGCTGATGCTGGCGGTTTCGGCGCGGCTGATCGTCTGCGCGACTCTCTTGAGTTGCGCTTCGGGCAATTGAATGACCAACACCCCGTTACGCTGGCAATTGTCATAGAAGATCCCGGCGAAGCTGCTGCCGATCAACGCCCGGATGCCCACTTGCTTCAAACCCCACACCGCATGTTCGCGGCTTGAGCCGCATCCGAAGTTTTCCCCGACCACCAGGAACGTTGTGCCGCGCCAGCCCGGTTTGTTGAGCACGAATTCAGGATTGGGATCGCCGTTGCCCAGCCACTTCAAGTCGAAGAACAGGCCACGGTCCAGCCCGTTGCGGTCAATGCCCTTGAGGAACTGCTTGGGCATGATCACGTCGGTGTCGATGTTGGCGGCCAGCAGCGGGGCGGCGGTGCCAATTACAGTATTGAAGGGTTGCATGCTTCAGGCCTCCGGCAGCAGTGAACGAACATCGGTCAAATGACCAGCAATCGCGGCGGCGGCCACCATGGCCGGGCTCATCAAGTGGGTGCGCGCGCCGGCGCCCTGGCGTCCTTCGAAGTTGCGATTGGTACTGGAGGCGCAGCGATCCCCAGGGGCGAGCACGTCATCGTTCATCGCCAGGCACATCGAACAGCCGGATTGGCGCCATTCGAAACCGGCTTTGCGAAATATTGCCGCCAGGCCTTCTTCTTCGGCCTGTTCGCGCACCATGGTCGAGCCGGGCACGATCATCGCGCGCACATGGGCGGCAACGTGCTTGCCCTGTACGACACGCGCCGCATCGCGCAGGTCCTCGATTCGCGCGTTGGTGCACGAGCCGATGAAAGCATGGTTGATGACCACGTCGGCGAGCGGCATGCCTGGCGTCAGGCCCATGTAGGTGAGGGCACGCTGCAGGCCTTGGCGCAGGATCAGGTCGGGTTCTGTCGCAGGGTCGGGTACCTGGCTTCCGATCGGTGCAGCCTGGTCAGGGCTGGTGCCCCAGGTGACCATGGGTTCCAATGCGTCGACATCGAGCGTCACTTCCCGGTCGAACACCGCGCCTTCATCGCTGTGCAGGGCTCGCCATTTGGTCACGGCCCGTTCCCACAGCTCGCCCCTGGGAGCGCGGGGCTTGCTTTGCAGATAGGCAAAAACCTTGTCATCCGGCGCCATGAACGCGCCCCGGGCGCCGGCTTCCACGGCCATGTTGCAGATGGTCATGCGGGCTTCGACGCTAAGGGCGGTGATTGCCGGGCCGGTGAATTCGATCGCATAACCGGTGGCGCCCGAGGCGCCGATCCTTTCGATCAGCGCCATGATGATGTCCTTGGCGGTGACACCTGCCCCAAGCGTGCCGTTGACCGTGACGCGCAGGGTTTTCAGGCGCTTGTAGACCAGCGTTTGCGTAGCCAGCAGGTGTTCGATTTCAGACGTGCCGATGCCAAAACCAAAGGCCCCCAACGCACCGTATGTCGTGGTGTGGCTGTCGCCCGCAGCGACCACCATGCCCGGCAGGATGAAGCCTTGCTCGGGGGCGACGACGTGCTCGATGCCCTGGCGTTTGTCCAGCACATCGAACAGTTCAATGCCGAAGTCCCGGCAGTTTTCTGCGAAGTACGAGACCTGCCGAGCGCCGCCGGCATCCGGCATGGCTGCGATGCGCTGGGGCGCCGTCGGGTTGACGTGATCGACCACCGCCAGCGTCGCGCTCGGCCGCCAGACGCTGCGGCCGTTTTCACGAAGGCCGCTGAAGGCTTGCGGGCTGGTGTATTCGTTGGCGACCTGGCGGTCGATGTACAACAGCACGTGGCCCTGATCGTCCAACGGGCAAACGGTATGGCTGTCGATGTGCTTTTGATAGAGCGTTCGGGGGCTGTTCATGCAGGCGCTTCTTCATTTTTGGCGGGTCTGCCCACAGCATATTGACTGCCGGCGTCGCATCAAGAGCCCAGCGGTGAAGGCGTTGCACACGGATTGTGATCAATCATTCCCGGGAGTGGGGCGGCCATCCATGGTGCCCCTAATCGGTATGGGTCAGCGTCGGGCGGTGCGGGTGCTGACATCCACCCACACGGCCAGGACCAGGATGCTGCCCTTGACGATCATCTGCCAGTAGCTGTCGACGTCGAGCATGGACATGCCGTTGTCCAGGCTAGTGATGACCAGCGCGCCCAGCAGCGCGCCGTAGACCGTGCCCGAGCCACCGCGCATGGACGTGCCGCCGATAAAGCAGGCGGCGATAGCGTCCAGTTCGCCCATGTTGCCCGCCGAGGGCGAGCCGGCGGCAAGGCGCGCGGTGTTGACCATGCCGGCGAGGGCGCACATCACGCCCATGATGCCGAAGATCCACAGCTTCACTGCCTGTACATTGATGCCGGACAGGCGCGTGGCCTCCATGTTGCTGCCCACCGAGTAGACGCGCCTGCCGAATACGGTTTGGCTGGTCACGTAGCTGAATACCCCCAGCAGAACCAACAGGAGCAGCACCGGAACCGGGATCCCGTCGTAGCTGTTGAGCGTATAGACGAACCCGGCCAGCACTGCGCCGATCAACACCACCCGCGCCACGTCCCGCGTCAGGGAATGGGCCGCGAGGCCATGCAGCGCGCGGTTGCGGCGCTGTTTCCAGGTCAGGAAAAGCGTCAGCGCGAACAACAACACGCCCAGGCCCGTGCCGACTGCGTGGGGCAGGTAACCCTGGCCGACGTAAACCAGCTCCGGCGATACCGGCGCGATGGTGGTGCCGCCAGTGATGCCCAGCAGGATTCCGCGAAACGCCAGCATGCCACCCAGGCCCACGATGAAGGAGGGGATGCGCAGGTAGGCGGTCATGTAGCCGTTGGCCAGGCCGATCATCAGCCCACACAGGGCGACCAGGCTCAGGTTCGCCAGCAGCGGGATGTGATAGACCACATCGAGTATCGCCGCCAGACCTCCCAATAAACCGAGCAACGAGCCCACCGACAAATCGATCTCGCCACTGATGATCACCAGTACCATGCCGCAAGCCAGGATGCCGGTGATGGACATCTGCCGCAGCAGGTTGGAGAGGTTGCGCGGAGTCAGGAACCCGCCCTCGGTCTGCCAGCTGAAGAACAACCAGATGACCGCCACGGCAATCACCAGGGCGAGCATTTTGTAGCGGGTGAACACTTGTTTGACTTGGTTCATCTACGCGGACTTCCGATCATTGTTGTTATTGCTTTCGGGATGGCTGAGCGCGGCGGCAAGCACCTGTTCCTGGGTCAATTGCTGGTTGATGAAATCGCCGCGCAGTTGCCCTTCGCCGATCACCAGCACGCGGTCCGACACACCCAGCACTTCGGCCAGTTCCGAGGACACCATGATGATCGACACGCCTTCGGCCGCCAGCGCGCCCATCAGCTTGTAGATCTCATACTTGGCGCCGACGTCCACGCCCCGGGTGGGTTCGTCGAGAATCAATACCCGGGGCTTGGTCAGGAGCATCTTCGCCAGCACGGCTTTCTGCTGGTTGCCACCGGAAAGGCTGGTGATCGGCAGGAACGGGCTCGCGGTCTTGAGGTGCATGCGCGAGATTTCCCGGTCGATGCTGCCCAGCTCGGCCTCGGCGTCGATGCGGGTCATCTTCGAGAAGTTTTCCAGGACCGCCAGGGTGATGTTCTGGCCGACGCCCAGGTCCGGGATGATGCCCTGGCGCTTGCGATCTTCAGGGACCATGCACAGGCCGGCCCGGATCGACTTGAGGGGCGTGCTGCTGTCAATGCGCTGGCCGTCCAGCCAGACTTCGCCCTCATGTCGGCCGGGGTAGGCGCCGAACAACGCCGACACCAGCTCCGTGCGACCCGCACCCACCAACCCGGCGATGCCAAGGATTTCGCCGCGCTTGAGCACGAACGAAATGTCGTCGACGCGTTTGCGCCTGGGGTTGTCGACGTCGTAGCAGGTCACATGGCGTGCCTCGAAAATCACCTCGCCGATAGCGTGGGGTTCGGTGGGGTAGAGGTTACTCATCTCCCGCCCGACCATTTGCGTGATGATCTTGGGAATATCCATGTCGGCCATGGCAGTGGTGGCGATGTGTTTGCCATCGCGTATCACCGCGATGGTGTCGCACACAGCGGCCACTTCATCGAGCTTGTGGGAGATGTAGACGCACGCCACGCCCTTGGCCTTGAGGTCGCGGATGATGTCCAGCAGCACTTCGATTTCCGAGCGGGTCAGGGCCGACGAAGGCTCGTCGAGGATCAGCAGGCGGGCCTGTTTGTTCAGGGCCTTGGCGATCTCGACCAATTGCTGGTAGCCACCGCCGTACTGCGAAACCGGCAGCGAGACGTTCATGTCCGGCACCTTGAGTTCACGCATCAGGGCTTCGGCGCGGTGGATCATCGCCGGGTAATTCATGCGTCCGCCGGGCAAGGTCAGCTCGTGGCCCATGAAGATGTTTTCGGCCACCGACAGGTCGGGCACCAGGGTCAGTTCCTGGTGAATGATGACGATGCCGGCAGCTTCGGTTTCGCTGATCGATTGCGCCTTCAGCGGCTGGCCGTCCCAGAGAATCTCACCCTCCCAGGTGCCGTAGGGATAGACCGCCGATAGGACTTTCATCAAGGTGGATTTGCCGGCGCCGTTCTCGCCGCACAGGCCGACGCATTCACCCGGCCTGACCTTGATGTCGATGCCGTTCAGGGCCTTGACACCGCCGAAGGTCTTGACGATGCCGTTCATTTGCAGCAGGTATTCAGACATGGCGAGGGCTCGTAAGAAAGGGGCTCACACAACATAAAACCTGTGGGCGCGAGCCTGCTCGCGAAAGCGGTAGGTCAGCTTGCATCTGCATTCACTGTGCCGCCGCCATCGCGAGCAGGCTCGCTCCCACAAGGATTTCTGCTATCCAAAGAGCTGCGCCCGGGTCACTGCCCCGCGATCTGCGCCTTGGTGTAGAACCCGTCCTTTTCCAGCAGGTCGATGTTGTCCTTGGTCAGCGCGGTAGGCGTGAGCAGGATGGTGTCGACTTTCTTGTTGCCATTGTCGTACTGCGAGCTGTAGGTGGGTTTTTCGTTGCGCGCCAGTTGTACCGAAAGCTTCGCGGCTTCGGAGGCGATCAGCTTTAAGGGCTTGTAGACCGTCATGGTCTGGGTGCCGTCGATCACCCGCTTGACCGCCGCCAGGTCGGCATCCTGGCCGGAGATCGGCACCTTGCCGGCCAGCTTTTGCGCGGCCAGGGCCTGGATGGCGCCGCCAGCGGTGGCGTCGTTGGAGGCGACGATGCCGTCGATTTTGTTGTTGTTCCGGGTCAGGGCGTTTTCGACGATGCTCAGGGCTTCGGTGGGGTTCCATTCCTTCACCCATTGCTGGCCGACAATCTTGATGTCGCCCTTGTCGATGGCCGGTTGCAGCACCTTCATCTGGCCTTCACGCAGGATTTTGGCATTGTTGTCGGTAGGCGCGCCGCCGAGTAGGAAGTAGTTGCCCTTGGGCGCTGCCTTCAACACGCCGCCGGCCTGCATCTCGCCGACCTTTTCGTTATCGAAGGAAATGTAAGCGTCGATATCGGCGTTGAGGATCAGCCGGTCATAGGACACCACCTTGATCCCGGCCTTCTTGGCTTCGGCGACGGCGTTGGTCAGCACAGTGGCGTTGAACGGCACGATCACGATGACGTCGACGCCACGGGAAATCAGGTTTTCGATCTGGGAAATCTGCTTCTGCTCGTTGGCATCGGCGGACTGGACATAAACCTTGGCGTCGAGTTTTTCTGCCGCCGCGACGAAATAGTCTCTATCGCGGGACCAGCGTTCCAGGCGCAGGTCATCGATGGAGAAACCGATCTTGGGGTGGGTGGCGTCGGCCATGGCCGGGAGCGATAGCAGGGCGAGGGCGCCGGCGAGCAGGGTACGTTTGAATGTTTTCATGGTGGTGCGTCCTTTTATTGTTTTTTGAAAGACACTGCCTGACGAGAACGTGATGCCGGTAGAACTGTAGAGCGTTGCGCGGCGTTGCGGGCACAGATTTGTCGCGCGAATGTAACAGCCTCCCCGCGCCCGCAAAGTCGCCCGCCGTCAGGAGTAGATGAACCGGTTGACGACGTTTTCGAGCATTTCCTGCCGACCGCTGACCGCCTGCGGATTCAGCTCGTTGGTGAATGCATGCTCGGCCAGGGATTCGAGGCTGTAGTCCCCCGCGAGCAGCGCCTTGCCGAACGGCTGCTGCCAGCCGGCGTACCGCTGGTCCTTGAATTTCTGCAACTGATCGTCCTGCACCATGGCGGCTGCGCGTTCCAACGAAAGGGCGAGCACGTCCATGGCCGCGACATGGCCGTGGAACAAGTCGACGTCGTCCAAGCTCTGGCGGCGTACCTTGGAATCGAAGTTGAAACCGCCGTTGCCGAAGCCTCCGGCCTTGAGGATCTCGTAGGTGGCCAGGGTCATTTCTTCGACACTGTTGGGGAACTGATCGGTGTCCCAGCCGTTCTGCGGATCGCCCCGGTTGGCGTCGATGCTGCCGAAGATCCCCAGGGAGACCGCCGTGGCGATTTCATGATGGAAACTGTGCCCGGCCAGGGTCGCATGGTTGGCCTCGATGTTGACCTTGATCTCTTTTTCCAGGCCGAACTGCTGCAGAAAGCCGAACACCGTGGCGCTGTCGTAATCGTACTGGTGCTTGGTCGGCTCCTGGGGCTTGGGCTCGATCAGCAGGTCGCCCTTGAAGCCGATCTTGTATTTATGCTCGACCACCATGCGCATGAACCGGCCCAGTTGCTCGCGTTCGCGGGCCAGATCGGTATTGAGCAGGGTTTCGTAACCTTCGCGGCCGCCCCACAACACGTAGTTGGAGCCCTTGAGGCGCTGGGTGGCATTCATGGCGCTGAACACCTGGGCGGCGGCGCAGGCGAAGACTTGCGGGTCAGGGTTGCTGGCGGCGCCGGCGGCAAAACGCGGGTTGCTGAAGCAGTTGGCGGTGCCCCAGAGCAGCTTGATGCCGGTCTGTTCCTGGTGACGCTCGAGGTGATCGACCATTTGCGCGAAGTGGTTGCGGTATTCCTTCAGCGATTGGCCTTCCGGCGCGACATCGGTGTCGTGGAAGCAGTAGTAGTCGATGCCCAGCTTGGAGAAAAACTCGAACGCCGCCTCGGCCTTGCCGATGGCCACTTCCATCGGGTCCCCTGCGTGCTGCCATGGGCGTTTGAAGGTTCCCGCACCGAACACATCGGACCCCGGCCAGACAAAGGTGTGCCAATAGCAGACCGCCATGCGCAGGTGCTCGCGCATGGGGTTGCCGAGGATCAGTTTGTCGGCATCGTAGTGCCGGAAAGCGAGCGGCGAGTCGCTGCCCGGGCCCTCATAGCGGATCGGCTGAACATCGGGGAAGTACGACATGGACGGTTTCCTTTTTATTCTTGGCGGTGACCTGATACTAACGCCGCCCCTGGGGCCGCTGATTATGAAAATCATCAAAGGACAGTTCGATTTTGAGTATTGAGATTCGCCGTCCGCGCGCCTAGTCTCTGTCCACCGGCCCAGGGTTCTTACAATGAAAATCGTCCCGCCCGTCCACCGCATCGCCCTTTTGTTCAACGGCAGCAAGATCTACGACCGAGGCATCATCAGCGGCATCGGTAACTACCTGAGCAGTACCCGCGCGTCCTGGGATCTGTTTCTCGAGGAAGATTTCCTATGCAGGTTGAAAGGGATCGAGCGTTGGCAGGGCGACGGGATCATCGCCGACTTCGACGACCCGCTGATCGGCGAGGCGCTGGCCGGGATCAAGATGCCCGTGGTGGCGGTGGGCGGCTCGTACCAGGACGAGCGCGCCTATCCCAAGGGCATTCCCTATGTCGCCACGGACAACCATGGGCTGATCAAATTGGCTTACGAACATCTGATCGAAGCCGGACTGACGCGATTCGCCTGTTTCAGCCTGCCGGAATCCCAAGCCAATCGCTGGGCCCAGGAACGGGAGAAAGCCTTTCGCCGGTTGATGCTGCGCGATGGTCTGCACGCCGAGGTCTATCGCGGCATGGGCACCAGCGCGCCGCTCTGGGACAGCGCCGTCGAACAGCAGATCGCCTGGCTGCAAAGCCTGCCCAAACCCATCGGCATCATCGCTGTCAGCGATGCGCGAGCCCGCCAGCTGTTGCAGGCTTGCCTGACCGCCGGCATTGCTGTTCCGGAGCAGGTGGCGTTGATCGGCATCGACAACGATCCACTGACCCGCAGCCTGACTCGGGTGCCGCTGAGCTCCGTGGTGCAGGGCACCGAAACGATGGGTCGGACCGCCGCGCGGCTGCTCCACCAGATGCTGCATGGCATGCCGTCCACAGGCACGCAGGTGCTGATCCCGCCGGACGCGATCAATGTGCAGACATCCAGCTTGCACCAGCCGCTGGGCAATCCTTATGTGATGCAAGCGCTGTTGTTCATCCGCCAGTACGCATGCCAGGGCATCAAGACCGCGCAAGTGGCGGCGTATGTCGGTGTCTCGCGCTCATCCCTGGAAGCGCATTTTCGCAAGGAGCGAGGTTGCAGCGTTCATGACGAAATCCTGCGCTTCAAATTGGCCGCGGCGGCCAACGGCTTGGAAAACACCGACTCGGCGATCGCCGACATCGCCCGCAATTGCGGCTTCAAGTCGGCGCAATACCTGCACACGGTATTTCGTCGCGAGTTCGGTTGTACGCCTCGGGAGTATCAGCAGGGCGCGAGCGTGGTGAGCGAGTAGTCCGGGCTCCTGTGGTGAGGCGTTAATCGACGGTCAGCTGCGTCGGGGGAGGTCCGTCGGTTTCATCTTGGCCGAGCGCTTTTGCGGGGTTCTTCTGGGGCTTTCAACTATTGCCATCAGTAATAGTGACCATTACGAAATGCAAGTTCTGCTTTGTCGGCAATCATTGGAAAATCAGCGCCATCGAACACGCAGCCCACCACTGCAGGACTTCAATCATGCGCCCTTTATCTTTCCTTGCCCTGGCGTTTTCCCCCTTGTTGCTAGCAGGTTGCGCTTCGGCTCCGAACGATCCGACCCTGACCTTGCAGACCAGCAAGACACCGGCCGAATACGCCGAATGCGTCGTACCGAAGCTGCAGGGCAGCGCCCTGAACCCGACGGTCTCGCAGACCCAGCGCAGCTACCGCATCGTCGTGCCGAGTAAAATTGCGGCGGACAACGTGCTCGAAGCCTACAAGGCTGGCAACGGTGGGAAGGTGTTCATTTACGACCGGCATCTGCTGGCCTCCAATCTCTTGCCTTCGAATTTTGAACGCGCCGCCCAGGAATGCATCTGACCGGCCCGTAGACGTTTTACCCGTGCTCCTTTGGTTGGCCGCAACCAACCAATTCCCTTTGCCCCGCACCGTATTCGGTTGCGGGGCTTTTTTTGTTTGGAGAGCCTTGCGTACGTGGGTGTGAGAGGATGCCGTACGCGCCGTCGCCGCCTACAAAGGATCGAAATGAACCTGCCCCCTGCCCATGCCGTGCCATTCATCCTGATGCTCTCAGCCTTGTGCGTCCCGGTGCACGCCGCGGCGTGGCAGATCTGCGATATGCAATTGCGGGTCACTGAGGTGGTGAAGCGGCCGTCACCTGGTCTCCGGGCCCAGGTTCTGAAAACCAGCCCGGCCTCGCCCATGGTGGAATGCCCAGAAGTCGGCGCAGTGATCAGCTTCATCCCGGAAACCGCTGACTATCAGTCAACGCTTGCGCGGCGAAAATGGCCCGCAAAAGGCGAGGCGATTCGGATCAAATACCGTTACCTGGACGGCATCTGCAAAGGCGATGGCGACGATTATCCTTGTCGTATCGAGCATTACCCGTTCGTGGCTCAATGATCAGCATCGGCCGGCGTTCGCCTCGGCTTCGATCGCGGCCCTGACGCTGGGTCGCGTCTCGATCCGGGCCATATACGACGCCCGCGCCGGCCAATCATTGATATCGATGGCGAAAAACGGCAGCCATTCGAACACCGAGAACAGATACGCAGGGTATTGGGGGTGCGCTTGTTCTTGCGGCTCAAGGATGGCCTGGCGTTGACCGATGAAGTCGCGCCTATTCTCCAGGCGTTCGTTCGGCATTCCATGAGTTGCGTCATTGCACGAAACCTTGTTGGATTCGGTCCACAACAGTGCGCTGACGGTGAGTACCCTGGTGTCCTTCGCATCAAAATGGCTGCTGCCTAGATTGGCCTCGTTCCAGTTCTATCTGGTGACACCCGTCGAGACAGCCCACTCGAAAAAGGTCGAGGCGTTCAGGGCCTGGTTGATCGATTCGACCAGGGAGGCAAATACACCGGACACGCTGTCGCTGGATTAAACGTCCACGCTACTGCGGCGGGCGTTGCGGCAACGCCGAATGACCGAAGGTATTGCCCATGCGAATCCGCGTGGCCGACTGGTTATACAAACCCAGCTTGTTGGGCGCTCGCTGCTCTATCGGCACGTTCAACGCTTCCTGGTTCTTGCGTGCTGCCGGCGTACCCTTCGGGTTGGCCATCTGTTCGCTCAGGCATTCGTAGGACAGCGCCTTGTACCCGTTCACCTCGACATTGATGCATCCCTCATTCGCCGGCTCGGCGGCTTGGGCCCACAAGGGAAGGGCAGCAAGCAGCAGCGCGAATACACGACAGTCCATGGCGGAGCTCCTTTCTAACGGTAGAAGCCTGAATCTACCTCGTATTGGAGCGAGGTATGGCGATGTTTTTTTTGCAGCGCTCGTCACACAAACGACATGTACACGTCTCATGATGCGCCAACGCAGGGCGTCGACACGCCGTTCGGGCCGGAAGATGTCTATGTCAAGAGAAGCGCTGAGCAGGTGCTGCCTCGCGCCCACGGTACTGTTCTTGTTGCTCCATGCATTGATGCCGCAACGCGACGCGTGGTCTGCCACGCCTGCGCCCGTCGAGGTGGACGATCGGCTGGCGCGTTTTGTCGAGTTTGCGATACCCGCCCAGGAAATGACCGTCGCCCTGGACCTGTACAGCAGGGCCAGCGGGATGGCGATCCTGGTGGATCGTCAACTGGCACAGGGACGACGTTCGACCGCGGTGCATGGACGTCTGAATGCCCGCCAGGCCTTGGAGCAATTGCTCGCCGGCAGTGGCTTGGCGGCGCTTTACACCGGCGCAGACGCTGTCACCGTGAAAGAGGCAAAGCTGACCCGCCGCGCCGATGCGTCTTCGCGCAACGGTGGTCCTAGGCGAGAGGATAACTTTGCCAGTGCGTTGCAGGTCGCGTTGGAGCAGGCGCTTTGCCGTTCTGCGGTGACTCGTCCGGGCCATTATCGAGCGGCGCTACAGCTGTGGGTCGGAGGGTCGGGCGAGGTGCGCAAGAGTCGCTTGCTGGCGTCCACCGGTGACGCCCGGCGCGATGCGGCGATTATCGAGGGGCTGGGCACATTGGACATCGGCCGGGTTCCGCCGTCCTCGTTGCCGCAGCCGGTGACGGTGCTGGTGGTGCCAGGCGCCGCTTCGGCCGGCACGGAATGCAACCCATGGGAAGGAGCGGTAGAGCCATGAAGGAAAAGGAGCAGAGCACCATGCTCAAGGTGTTCCTGGCTTCCTATGATGTGTTTCGCGCACGCTTGCGTCGGCGTCTGGGCTCCGATGACCTGGCCAACGACGTACTGCACGAAACCTATCTTCGGGTAGACCGCATGGAACAGCCGGTGGATGTGCAGAAGCCCGGCGCCTACCTGTTCCGCATGGCCCTGAACATCGCGGCTGACCGTCGTGCGCAGGATGCACGCTTGCTCACCGGCACTGAAATCGAGGAACTGATGCAAACCGCCGACGAACATCAGGACCCGGCGGTGATCGTCGGTGGCCAGATTGAAATTCGCGCGCTGATGCAGGCGCTGACCGAGCTTGCGCCCCGGCGCCGGCAAATATTGATGGCGTCGCGCATGGAGCAAACACCGCATCAGGAGATCGCCCAGCGATTCGGCATCTCCACCCGGATGGTTGAGAAGGAACTCAAGGCTGCGCTGCAATACTGTGCCGATCGCCTGGAAAGAAAAGTGATTCAGCGGTTCGGTCCCGGCGCGGGAAAACAGTCTTAGGTGATAAGGCGCTTGTCGCGCATACCTTCTTGAGTCATTTCACGTTTGAAAAACATGTCTATAAGCGCATCTGAATCGGCCACTGCCACGGCTAACCAGCTCCGGGAAGAAGCGTTCCATTGGCTGGTGCGCTTGACTTCAGGGCACGCCACCCACGCCGACGCCGAGGCTTTTCGGCGCTGGAGTGCACAAAGTTCCGAGCACGCCCGGGCCTTTTTCCTGGCCCGCCAGTTGTGGCAGGCCATGGCGCCCGCCGAGCAAAAGCTCCAGCAGGAGCAGGCGGCAGAGGTCGTCAACCACCCGCGGCGTTTCGGGCGCCGAGCGTTTCTCGGCGGCGCGATTGCCGCGTCGGTTGCGGTGCTGGTCGCGCGCCCGTCGCTGCTGGACGGCTGGCCCATGGGCGCGGATTTTCATACCGGTGTCGGCGAGCAACGCCGCGTCGACCTGACCCAGGGCGTGGTGCTTGAGCTCAATACCCAGACGCGCATCAGCCAGCGCAGCGAGGCCCCTGGTGACGCCGCCATCGAAGTGTTGAGCGGTGAAGTGGAAATTCAGGCCAGCACGGCTTTGCGCGTGCTGGCCGGCAATGGCGAGGTGTTCGCCGACGGTGCGCGGTTTAATGTACGGGCCATCGAGGGTAGCGTGTGCGTGACGTGCCTGGAGGGCCACTTGCAACTGAGGCATCAGGGTCGGCGCCTGAGCCTGGAGCAGGGCCGACAATTGACCTATACCGCGCAGCGACAAGGCCAACCCAGCCCCTTCGATTCACAGCAAGTCATGGCCTGGCGTCAGCAATTGTTGGTGTTCAACGATGCCCCCCTGGCGAGCGTGATCGATGAGATCAACCGCTACCGTCCCGGCATGATCGTACTGATGAACGCTGAGCTCGGGCGGCGCAAGGTTCAGGCGCGCTTCAGCCTGGCGCAACTGGCGAATGTCGCCGTACTGATTCGCGATGCCTACGGCGCCACCATCACCGAGCTACCGGGCGGCGTGGTGCTGGTCAGCTAGGCGTTTTCATTCCAGTGGGCTGCTATTGAAGCGGTGCCAGCACCTGGCGGTAGCGCTCGGTGCCGTGTGCCGTGCGGCGGCTGAAGCTGATTTCCACACCCGCCGGATTTTCCTCCTTGCTGCCAGTCAGATGGCTCCAGCCCCGGTCGGTGCGCCATACCCGCACATCAACGCGCTCAAGCTCACTCAACACCGCGACACGCTCCTTGGGCGCCGGTAGGGGATAGCGTGACCGCGCGACGCCCGAGGCACGGAAAAGCGTGCCGCTTTCAATCCACCACCTCACCCGTTGCATCTTGCCGTCCTGGTCCGCCGCGGCACGTATCAATTCCAACTGCAAAGGGTCGCTGTCGCTGCTGCGAATACTGATCGCAGCGGGCACCGGGGGGCGGCTGGCCGAGGGTTCGTCGGGCGGAGGCGGTTCGGCCAGTTCAGTGGTGGCGCGCAGGGCGAAGTCACGCTGCAGTTGGTTGAGTGCGCGCATCAGTTGCGCGTGCTGTTCGGCGCTGTCCTGCAGGTGGGCGTCGGCGCGGGTCACGCCGTCGAGCCCGCGCCAGGCGATCAGGCTGACGATGGTCATCAGCAGAATGGCGACCATCACTTCAATCAGCGTGAAGCCGTTCTGTCGGACCATCAATGCACCTCGATGCGGCCAGCCGCGGTGCGCGTCACCGATACGCTGGCCTGGTTGCTGGACAGAATGACGTGCAGGGGCGCGGCAATCCATTCGGCATCAAGCACCAGTGTTTTGCCTGGGTGGATGCGCACCTGCACCGGTCCCGCGCTCCAGTGCCTGGGGCGCAGTTGCGGGTCGTTGATGAAGTCCCGGTCCTGTGCGCCGACAGCGTCCAGCCGCACGAAACGGTAGCCCTGGCTGTCCGCGACCCAGGCGATGCGACGACCGTCGCTGCGCGCTTCGGCCTGGGCGGTTTCCAGCAGCAAGGCCAGGCGCTTGGCATCTTCGCGCAGGCCACTGGCAGCGTCGGCGTGGATATTCAAGCTGATGGCGGCGCTGGCGATGCCGATGATCACCAGCACGACCATCAATTCGATCAGCGTGAAGCCGCGTTGTCGGTGTCGCCATTCATTCATGGTCTCTACGCCTTTCGCTGGGGTGAATTTGCAATAAAACCGTGAGAAAGCGCTGGTAGCCTGAAGCACTGGACGTCACGGAGGATCCGCTCATGCGCCATTTCCATCGCCTCGATCCGGCCACGCTGGTCCAGGCTGTCGCCGTGTTGGCCAGCGTGGCGGGGCTTGTCACCTGGGGCTTCTTGCTCAACGATTCGGCGCCCGTGCAAGCCCAGGCCAATAGCGAACCCTTGCCGCCCTTGGCAGCCACTGGCCAAGCGGCGGCGCAATGGTTCGCCAGTTCCCCGCACAACCTGGAGATCAAGCTCAGCGGCCTACTGGCCGGGCCCCATGGCGCGGTGGCGATTCTCAGCATCGAGGACTCGCCGCCGCGGGCTTTTCGTGCGGGTGAGCCATTGGGCGAAGGCGTGCGCCTGAGAGGAATCGAGGCTGATGCCGTGGTCATCGAGCGGGCCGGCGTTGAGTCTCGCCTGTCGATGGCTCGTTTGCCGGTGCCGGTGGCGCTGCCGTCGTTGCGCTGATTCATGGCGGGGTGACAGGGCGGCTGAGCAGCGTTTCCAGGCGCGCCAGCGGCGGTCCGTCATGTTCACGTTCATGCACCAGCACTTTCACTCTCAGCAGGTCGCCACTGCGGGTTACCTGCTGCTCGCAGCTGAGTTTCAAGCGTCCTTGATCACAGCGTTGCATGGCGCTGCCCTTATCTGTGGTTCCGCGCAGACGCACTTCTGCCAGGCTGTTCTGGGCCGCCAACAGCGCCATCGAGCGATCCCGCAACAGCGCGTTGCTCTGGCTCATCTGTGCACTGGCGCGAACGGCCGCTGACATCGCCACCGCCACGATCAGCAGCGCCACCAATACTTCGATCAGGGTAAAGCCGCGTTGCCGGGGTACCTGTCGGGTCATGGCAATGAGCATCGTCGGGGAAATGTGCTTCAGCCTAATGGCCGCGTTTGACGGATTGCTGACCAAAGCTCCTGAGGATTTTTTATACCAGTGACATATGCCGCTGGAACAATCCGCAGCGAATGGAAACCTCAACCAGCGCCAGAATGCGGCGCCAGCCAAGGAGTGTCGAGATGGGTGTCGCATCGTCTGGCCGTCCCACACATGGCCCTCGCCGGCAGCGAGGTTTTACCCTGATCGAGATCATGGTCGTGGTGGTCATTCTCGGCATTCTTGCCGCCATGGTCGTGCCGAAGGTGCTTGACCGCCCGGACCAGGCCAGGGCCACGGCGGCCCGCCAGGATGTTGCGGGCCTGATGCAGGCACTCAAGCTGTTCCGTCTCGACCAGGGTCGCTACCCGACCATGAATGAAGGGCTCAAGGCCCTGGCGGAAAAACCCGCCAACGCCACCAGCGGCAATTGGCGCGCGTATCTGGAACGGCTGCCCAAGGACCCTTGGGGCCGCGCCTACAACTACCTCAACCCGGGCACCAACGGTGAGGTCGATGTGTTTTCCCTCGGCGCCGATGGGCAGCCCGACGGCGAAGGTGTCAACGCTGATATCGGCTCCTGGCAGCTCTAGTCGTGAATCGCTCAGCCCAGCGTGGCATGGCGGTGATCAGCGCCTTGCTGGTGGCGACCGTGGTCGCGGTGATCGCCGCCGGCATGATCGCCCGACAGGTCCAGGTGACTCGCGGCGTGGAAAGCGAAAGCCAGCGGGTGCGGGGCGCCTGGCTGTCCAATGGCGTATTGGAATGGACCCGCCAGGCGCTCTGGCAGCAACGCCTGCGCGAGCCCATGACGCGTTTGGACCAGGCGTGGGCGCAGCCCTTGCGTGGGGTGCGCCTGGGCACTGAAAGCGGGGTGTTCGACGGCCATATCAGCGATGAGCAAAGCAAGTTCAACCTGCGCAACCTGATCCTCGACGGCCAACTCGACACACTGGAAGTCGCCGTATTCGAACGCCTGTGCGCCGAGCTGGGCGTGCCCGTGGCCCAGGGCAACCGTATCGTCCAACGCGTGGTAGAGGCCTACCCCAAGCGCCTGCGTCCACCGCCGTCAGTCTCCAGCGCGGCACCCGGGTTCGATAGCGGTCGCCTGACATCGCCGGACGCCGAAAGCCAGCCGCTGCCCGCCACCCGGCCGATGTTGCGCGGTCTCGATGACCTGGCCGGCCTGCCCGGGATCGACCTCGCTGCCCTTGAGCGCCTGCGCCCCTATGTCACGGTGCTGCCGGCGCTCACTTGGGTGAACGGCAATACCACCACGGCCCAGGTCTTGGCCGCACGAGTGCCCGGTATGAGCGTGGCCCAGGCACAGGCGGTGATTGCCGAGCGTGACCGTGGCCAGTGGTTCATCAACAGCGGGGATTTCCTCAACCGCTTGCGCGTGCCGCAGATGAGCACCGAGCAGCTGCGCCTGGGCATTACCAGCGAGTGGTTTCTATTGCGGGGACAGGCGACGGTCGAACAACGCCGCTTCGGTGTCGAAGCATTGTTTTATCGCAGCGAGCAGCGCAGGCCCCAGGTGGTCTGGTCGCGGGTGGGCGCATGAGCACCTTGCTGCGCATAGCGCTGGCGCCGTTGGCACAGTTGACCGCCGACAGCCCGTTGGACTTCGCCTGGCTCGATCGCAAGGGTGCGCTGGTGGAGCAGGGGCGGCGACCCCTGCGGGAGCTGAGCGGCGCGGCCCAAGGCAAAGCCCTGGAGCTCTGCTTGCATCCTCAAGACACGTTGCTCGCCTGCGTCGAGTTGCCGCCACTGCCACCGGCGCGCCTTGGCGATGCGGTGCGCTGTGCGGCAGACAACCTTCTGCTGGGCTGCGACGATACCGTGCACCTGGTGCACGGGCCTCGTGATGCGGGCGGCCAGGTTCAACTGGCCTGGTTCGAGCGCGCGGCGCTGTCGGGTCTTTCGCAACTGTTGCAGGGGCTCAGGTTGCAACCGCGTGGCGTGTACGCGGCGCCTTGTTTTCTGCCGCTGGCTGAGCCGGGCACGTGCACGGCGGCAAGCGTGGAAGGTCATTTGCTGGTCCGTGAGGATCGCCAACGCGCATGGGTGCATCCGATGATGCAAGAAGGCGCCGAACAGTTGCGCGAAAGGACGGTGCGTTGGATCGGCGAGGGTGCGCAATCCGTCGACCCATGGCCGGACGAGCAACGCTGGATCGGTCCCGTCCCGGCGTGGAACTTACTGAGCGGGATCGAACAAAGCGTCCGGGGCAATCAGCGCTGGGGCCGCGCGGTCGGCTGTTGCGCGATGGCGGCGTTGATCTGGACCCTGGGCCTCAACCTGTATGCGATGCGGTTGGCCGGCGAGGGCCAGGCAATCAAGGGGCAGATGAGCAGCCGGGTCCAGCAGGCTTTTCCTGAACTGCCGGTGATTCTCAATCCCTTGCAGCAGGCTCGCCAGCAACGCGATGCCCGGCGCAATGGCGCGCTGGCGGAGGGTCCGGTCAGCTTCGCTGCCCTGGTGCAGCAGGCGGCTGGGCAGTTGCCGTTCATGGCGGGCGCGGTCGACAAACTCGACTTCGATGGCAGCGAATTGCACCTGACCCCCCGCACGCCTGCCCGCAAGCCACCCGCCGATAGCAACTGGCAAACCAGCCTGGCGCAAGCGGGCATCGTGGCCGATCTCGCCAATGGGCGATGGACGCTGAAGCGTTTGCCAGCGCACGCCGCGGCAGCGCCCGTTGCGGGAGGCGCGGATGAATAGCCTTGCCCGTTACCGCGCCCGCTGGCAGGCGCAGCGAGCCAGCGCTCAGCAGTTCTGGCAACGCAGCAGTGCCCGGGATAAACGCATCCTGCGGATCGCCGCGCTGGTGTTGCCCGTGGTGCTGCTGTGGTACGGCCTGATCCAGCCGCCACTGCAACGCATCGACCATTGGCAAGCCGAACTGCCGCGCCTGCGCTCCCAGGCGGCGGCCCTGGAGGGAGTGCTGGCCGAGGTTCAGGATGCCGGCGTGGTGTCCGGCGCGGTCACGCCACAGCTTGTGAAAGCGCGTTTGGATGACATCGGTCTGGCCGGCGCCTACGACCTGGAGCACCGCGTCGAGGCCGGCGCCGTGACCTGGCGGCTGACCCTCGACGACGCGCCCGCCGATGCCTTGTTGAACTGGTTACTGGACGACGCACCCAGGCTCGGCCTGCAGGTGCGCGACGCTCATTTGCAACGGGCAACCTCGCAAAGCACTGAGACGGCCGCGCGGATTTCCGGGGTCGTTGGCATGGAACAGGCGCCCGGCGCTAAGGAATCCTCATGAAGCGGTTTGGTACGTATGCGTCAACAATTCCCTTGGCGCTGTTGCTCAGTGCCTGTAGTCAATTGGGCAGCGAGCAGGCGCAGCCCATTCCCGCTCAAAGTGAGCTGGGCCAGCCGCTGGCACAGACCGGCAGCGGTGACGCGTTGGCGGAGCGCCAGCGCGTGCAGGCACAGGCAGAGCAGCGACGCCAGGTCACGCGCAAGGCCCCGTCGCGCTCAAGCCTTCGGCCGCCCGCCGACAATGCCGGCCCGACCGGCAACGGGCTGGGCAACCAACCGGTGCAACTGAATTTCGTCGAGGCGGATATACCTGCCGTGGTGCGTGCGCTGTCACGCGCCACCGGTCGCCAGTTCCTGGTGGACCCACGTGTCAAAGGCCAACTGACCCTGGTGTCCGAAGGCGAAGTGCCGGCCCGCACGGCCTATGACATGCTGCTCGCGGCCCTGCGCATGCAGGGTTTTGCCGTGGTCGAAGTGCAAGGCGTCAGCCAGGTGGTACCGGAAGCCGACGCCAAGTTGTTGGGCGGACCGGTGGGGGACGCCGATCGTGCGGCAGGCAACGGCATGATCACCCGGACCTTTCGCTTGCAATACGAAAACGCCGTCAACCTGATTCCGGCACTGCGGCCCATCATATCGGCCAACAATCCCATCAATGCCTACCCCGGCAATAACACGGTGGTGGTCACCGACTATGCGGAAAACCTCGATCGGGTGGCGCAGATCATCGCCAACGTCGACATACCCGGCGCCATCGACACGGATGTAGTCCCCGTGCAGAACGGCATTGCCGTCGACATCGCGACGATGGTGTCGGAGTTGCTCGACGTGCAGGGCGCCGATGCGACGCAAAAGGTCTCGGTGATTGGCGACCCTCGATCCAACAGCATCATCCTGCGCACCGGCAGCCCCGAACGCACCGAGCTGGCCAGGCAACTGATCTACAAGCTCGACAATGCCCAGAACAACCCGAGCAATCTCCACGTGGTGTACCTGCGCAACGCCCAGGCCAATAAGCTGGCGCAAGCTTTGCGCGGCTTGCTCACGGGTGAAGGGGAAATGGCCGGTGCGTCCACCGACAGCGCACGGAGCCTGTTGAACGGCGGTGGCCTGGGTGGCCCGGCGGGCAGCAGTACGACCAGCAACGGCAGTCATTCGTCGAGTACTACCGGCAGCAGTTCGCAAACCAACAATGGGCAGAATGCAGGCCTGCAAATGTCGAGCGGCCAGGGCAGCCATCAGGCAGGCGAAGGCGCAGTGGCGTTTTCCGCCAACGGCGTCACCGTGCAGGCCGATACCACCACCAACACATTGCTGATTTCCGCGCCCGACCCGCTGTATCGCAACCTGCGTGAAGTCATCGATCTGCTCGACCAGCGCCGCGCCCAGGTGGTGATCGAAAGCCTGATCGTCGAGGTCAGCGAAGACGATGCGAGTGCGTTCGGCATTCAGTGGCAAGCCGGCAACCTGGCGGGCAATGGCTGGATCGGTGGCGCCAACCTGGGCGGTGCCGGCATCAATACCTCGGCCAAGAACAGCATTGATGCGTTGCCCGGTGGCTTGAGCATTGGCAAGGTCTCGGGCACGGTAAATATTCCCGGCATCGGCCAGGTGCTTGATTTGAAGGTGCTGGCCCGCGCCTTGAAAAGCAAGGGCGGAACCAATGTGTTGTCCACGCCCAACCTGCTGACGCTGGACAACGAAGCGGCGAGCATTTTCGTGGGCCAGACCATCCCCTTCGTCACTGGCAACTACGTGACCAACGGTGGTGGCAACAGCAACAACCCGTTCCAGACCATCGAGCGGGAGGAAGTCGGGCTGCGCCTGAACGTGCGCCCGCAGATTTCCGAGGGTGGCACGGTCAAGCTGGACATCTACCAGGAAGTCAGCAGCGTGGACCCGCGCGCCTCCAGCGACGCCGGCACGGTGACCAACAAGCGCGCCATCGACACCAGCATCCTGCTCGACGACGGACAAATCATGGTGTTGGGCGGCCTGCTGCAAGACGGTTTTACCGAAAGCACCGACGCGATTCCGGGGCTGGGCAGCATCCCGGGCATTGGCGCGCTGTTTCGCAGCGACAGTCGTTCGCGGACCAAGACCAACCTGATGGTCTTCCTGCGGCCCTACATCATTCGCGACAGTGACGTCGGCCGCAGCATTACCCTCAATCGCTACGATTTTATCCGTCGTGCCCAAGGCAATCTGCAGCCAGCGCACAAATGGCCGCTCACGGACATGCAGGCGCCGCAGTTGCCGCCGGCCGCCCAGGCGATGCCTTTCAATCCGCCGCCACGCCAGCCGATACCGCTCAATCAGCCACCCCGAGCGATGCGCGCCGTGCCGCTGGAACCAGGTGGGCAGCCATGAGCCCCTCCCTGCAAACCGGTGCGGGCGCGTTGCCCTATGCGTGGGCCAAGGCGCAGCGGCTCCTCCTCAAGGCCGGTGAGGAGGGCAACGTGTTGCTGGTCAGTGCCGCGACGCCGGGCTGGGCCATCAACGAGGTACGCCGGCGTTATGGTCCTACTGCGTTGCAACGGATACGCGACGAAGAGCTCGAAGCGCTGTTGACCAGCGCCTACGCCGACACCGGCAGCGCCGCGGCGATCGTTGGCGCGGCGGAAAACGAAGTCGACCTTGATCGCCTGATGCAGGACATCCCGGAAGTCACCGACTTGCTGGACAGTGAGGGTGGCGCGCCAGTCATCCGCATGATCAACGCATTGCTGACCCAGGCCGCGCGGGATGAGGCCAGCGATATTCATATCGAACCGTTCGAAAGCCATTCCGTGGTGCGTTATCGCGTCGACGGAGCCCTGCGCGATGTGGTCGCGCCGCGCAAGGCCCTGCACGCGGCATTGGTGTCGCGGATCAAGATCATGGCGCAATTGGACATCGCCGAAAAACGCTTGCCCCAGGACGGCCGCATCGCCCTGCGTGTCGCCGGACGGCCCATTGATGTGCGGGTGTCCACCGTGCCCACCGGCCACGGCGAGCGGGTGGTGATGCGCCTGCTGGACAAACAGGCCGGGCGCCTGCAATTGGAAACCCTGGGCATGGCGCCCGCGGTGCTGAGCCAACTGGATCAACTGATCCGCCAACCCCACGGCATCGTGCTGGTTACCGGACCCACCGGCAGCGGCAAGACCACCACGCTGTATGCCGCCCTGGCCCGTCTGGATGCCAGCACCAGCAATATCCTTACGGTCGAGGACCCCGTGGAATATGACCTGCCGGGCATCAGCCAGATCCAGGTCAATACCCGAATCGACATGAGCTTCGGCCTGGCCTTGCGCGCGATCCTGCGCCAGGACCCGGATGTCATCATGATCGGTGAAATCCGCGATCAGGAGACCGCGCAGATCGCCGTCCAGGCGTCGCTGACCGGGCACCTGGTGCTGGCGACGCTGCATACCAACGACGCGGTGTCGGCGGTGACGCGGCTGACCGACATCGGGGTCGAGCCGTTCCTGTTGGCGTCGTCATTGCTCGGCGTCCTGGCGCAACGCCTGGTGCGTCGCCTGTGTCCTGCCTGCAAGCAACCTGACGAAGCCGCGCCGGGCCAATGGCGTCCCCATGGCTGCCCGCGCTGCAACCACACCGGTTACAGCGGCCGTACTGGCATCCACGAACTCTTCGTGGTGGACGACGAGGTGCGGCGGTTGATCCATCAGGGTGAAGGCGAGCAGGCGTTGCGCACCTGTGCGCGACAGGCCGGCATGTTAAGCATGCGCGAGGACGGCGAACGGTGGGTGAGCAGTGGCTCCACCGCCCGCGAGGAAATCCTGCGCGTGACCCGAGACGCTTGATGAACCGCTACCGTTTCGAGGCCGCCGATGCCTCGGGGAAAATCGAGCAAGGCGTGCTGGAGGCCGACAACCAGCGCGGTGCGATGGCTGAACTGCGTGGCCGTGGGCTGACGCCGTTGCGCATCGACGAGCAGTTGCAAGTCGGCAGCTCGCGTGCCTCGGGCCTGTTCAGCCCGAAATTGTCGGACAGCGACCTGGCCTGGGCTACCCGTCAATTGGCGAGCCTGTTGGGCGCCAGTCTGCCCCTGGAAGCGGCCCTGTCGGCCACCGTCGACCAGGCCGAGAAACGCCACATCGCCGACACCCTCGGCGCGGTGCGCGGCGATGTGCGCAACGGCATGCGCCTGGCCGATGCGCTGGCCGCGCGACCACGGGATTTTCCCGAGATCTACCGGGCGATGATCGCAGCGGGGGAGGAGTCTGGCGATCTCGCCCAGGTGATGGAGCGCCTGGCCGACTACATCGAAGAGCGCAACAACCTGCGGGGCAAGATCCTCACGGCCTTCATCTACCCAGCGGTGGTGGGCGTGGTGTCCATCGTCATCGTCATTTTCCTGCTGGGTTTCGTGGTGCCGCAGGTGGTCAGCGCGTTTTCCCAGGCGCGCCAGGACCTGCCAACCCTGACCCGAGTGATGCTGCAGGCCAGCGATTTCCTGCGCGCCTGGGGCTGGGCCTGTTTCGCCGGGCTGGCCGGTTGCTGGTGGGGGTGGCGCCGCTATTTGCGTAACGCCGAGGCACGCCTGGCCTGGCATAGCCGGGTGTTGCGGCTTCCGCTGATCGGCCGCTTCGTGCTCGGGGTGAACACGGCGCGTTTCGCCTCGACCTTGGCGATTCTCGGCAGCGCCGGCGTGCCGCTGTTGCGCGCCCTGGACGCCGCCGGGCAGACGCTGGCCAACGACCGCCTGGCCCAGTGCGTGACCGATGCGACGCTGCGGGTACGCGAAGGCGTGGGCCTGGCCAATGCGCTGCGAGTCGGCAAGGTGTTCCCGCCGATCCTGATCCACCTGATCGCCAGTGGCGAAAAAACCGGTAATTTGCCGCCCATGCTCGAACGCGCCGCGCAAACCCTGTCCCGCGACATCGAACGGCGGGCCATGGGCATGACGGCGCTGTTGGAGCCGCTGATGATTGTGATCATGGGAGGCGTCGTGCTGACCATCGTCATGGCTGTGTTGCTGCCGATCATCGAGATCAATCAGCTGGTGCAATGAAACCTGCGTAATCCCACACCAGAGCGCCACTCGGGTTCATCGGTGCGACATGTACGGCGCGCCAAGCTACGGCGCACGGGGCAGGGCATACAATGGGGATTTTGCTCATGCTGCGAAAGCTGGGCGAAATGTCAGTAAGGTGTCGGTAACTCCCGAGAATATTCAGGAAAAACAACACCGAACACCCGAGATTTTTTCCTTTCTCTGTCACCGGAAGTTGAGAGCTTCTACGCCGTGGCCACCCCTTTAAAAGAGCGCTGGAAACCTGCTCGGGGCAGCGGTCGCGATGAGAAGCACAAGCGAACTACCAACGTCCAGACACGATGAAAGGAGATTCTTCATGTTCAAGCGCAACGTTCTTGCTGTTTCCATGGCCGTCGCCGGCCTTTGCTCCGCCCAGGCCATGGCCGCTGTCGTCGGTGGCGGTGCCACTCTGCCGCAGAACCTGTACGGCGTGCCTCCAACCGGTGGCGTCGCTGCTCCCGTCGGCATCCTCAACGGCCCTGCGCCACAACCGGCCTTCGCCAACTACGTGGGTGTGGGCAGCGGCGGCGGCAAGACTGCTTTCCTGACCAACAACTCGGACGTGCTGGTCTGGAACCTCGACGGCAACTCGGCAACTGCCCTGGAAAAGGTCTACGTTCCGGCCGTGACCGTTGACTACGCCGGCAGCGATTCGATCCTGTCCAGCGCTGAACTGACCACCTATCGCGCCGCTCACCAGTCGCCGGCCGTGCCGACCGGCAACGCCGCCAACTGGGGTCCGATCATTCAGATCCCTGCCGAAGCCACTTCGGTCACCGTTCCATACAAACTCACGTTGGCCAACGGCACCGCCGTCAACAACCTGAACCTGACCAGCGCCCAGCTGTGCGACATTTTCTCTGGCACTGTCACCACCTGGAACCAGGTCAACAGCACCTACCCCAGCACCCCGATCAAGGTCTACTACCGTGCTGGCAGCAGCGGCACCAGTGAGATCTTCACCCGTCACCTGAACAGCCAGTGCCCGACCAAGTTCACCACCAACGGCACCTTCACCACGGCTGTCGGCACCGTTCCGGCGAACTCCACTGCCGTGACCGGCAGCACCGCGATGGCCAGCACCGTGCTTTCCACCGAAGGCGCCATCGGCTACGTCGGTCCGGAAGACGTCAACGCCAGCAGCAACGCCGTGGTCGCTCGCGTCAACGGCAACCTGCCCACCGTCGGCAACGTGACTACCGCCCTGAGCACCATCGCTCCGCCAGCCGCTGCTGATCGTGGCCTGCCGGAAAACTGGGCCAAGGTCCTGCCTAACCCGGCGACGGGCTACAGCATCGTTGGCTACACCTTCCTGGTGTTCAACCAGTGCTACAAAGACAGCACCGATACCGCGGCTGTACGTGACTTCATCGGTCGCCACTACACCCTGTCCGATGCCAACAACAACGACGATGAAATCATCGCCGCCAAGCTGATCCCGATCACCGACACCTGGAAAACTGCCATTCGCAGCACCTTCTGGACCGCCAGCAACTCGCTGTCGGTGGGTAACGCCACCGCCTGCAACGGCATTGGTCGTCCGCAATAAGCCCTGATTAGGGTTCGCTCCATGAACCGGCAACAGCTTCGCGCTGTTGCCGGTTTTTCGTTTCAGGCAACCGCCCGGCAGATGAACATTGCGTGACAAAAGTTCGGTCGCGACGGCTTCAACCTGCCTTGGAATTAGTCATTTGTGCGCCTCGTCCCAGAGGTCGCTATCGAATTCGCCCTGCGTAAAAAGGATCCGTAGTGATGCGTTGCCGCCCCCAGAAAGCCACTCGCCGTAATGCTGATTCCGCCGCTGTGCCGTGCCTCAAGCCCTTGGCTCAAGCCATCGCCTTGCTGTTGCTGGCCAACCCCGCCTACGCAGCGACCAGTTTCAGTTCGGCCTGGTTCGCGGCCAAGGGCGCGGCTCCGGCGGCAGGCCCGGCCAGCCCCAGCGCGCCTCGGCCTGGAACGCCTCCACCGCTGGCGCAGCAGCAACGGGTGCAGCAGCAGTTGGGCCGTTCGCTGGCGAACATGAACAGCACGGTGGCGGCCATTGCGGCCAGCCAAGCTGCCCAGGCGGCAGGACGTGCGGCTACCTTTGGCGCACCGCAAACCATCCATAACGGTTTGGGTGGCAATGGCCTGAACGCGGTGATTGGTCCGGACGGCAAGCCACTGTTCGTCAACGCCAATGGCCCGGTGCAGACCGATGCCAATGGCAAGGTCGTGGTGACTGTCAAGCAGACCGCCGACAAGGCAATCCTCAACTGGGACACGTTCAATATTGGCCGTGACACCACCCTGGCGTTTCAACAGGACGCCAGTTGGGCGGCGTTGAACAAGGTCAACAACAGCACCGCGCCGAGCCAGATCCAGGGCCAGATCAAGGCCGACGGCACGGTGATGATTCTCAACAGCAACGGCGTGGTGTTCAGCGGCAGCAGCCAGGTCAACGTGCGTAACCTGGTGGCGGCCGCCACGGATTTCAGCGACGAACAGTTCAAGACCGGTGGCCTCTACAACGCCAACGCGGCGAGCTTTACCAACGCCCAGGGCGGGATCCGGGTGGAGAAGGGCGCGCAGATTTCCACGGCCGCCCCGAGCAAATCGACCGCCGGTGGCGGCTATGTGTTGTTGCTGGGCAAAAACGTCGACAACGCAGGCACCATCAGTACCCCGCGTGGACAGACCGTGCTGGCGGCGGGCGGCAGCTTCACCATCAAGAAGGGCTTCGCCAGCGACGGTAACTCGACGTCGACCACGCGCGGCAATGAAGTCATCGCCCACCAGGATGGCGGCACGGGCGCCGGCCGGGTGAGCAACACAGGATTATTGATGGGGGCCAGCGGTGATGTGACGCTGACCGGCAATCAAGTGCGGCAGGACGGTGTGGCCGTGGCCAGCACTTCGGCGGACACCCGTGGCACGCTGCACCTCACGGCGCGAGGCAGCGATGCCAGCGTGGCCCTGGGCGAGGGCAGCACCACGGCGATTCTAGTGGATGCCAGCGCGAAGGCCCTGGACAGCCAACGCGACAGTGCCTTGAAACCGATCGTCAGCCAGGACGGCAAAGTCATTCCAGCGGACACCTATCGCCGCGACCTGTCCCTGGTGCAGATCGACAGCGCCGGCAGCGTCGATTTCCAGAAGGGATCGATTACCCTCGCCACGGGCGGTCAGGTGGCGGTGAACGCCGGCACCCGCAGCCTGGTGCGCGACGGTGCGGTGATCGACGTCTCCGGCGCCACCGGCGTCAAGGTGGCGATGGAAGCCAACAGCATCAAGGTCAACATCCAGGGCAACGAGCAGCGCGATGCCGCCGGCAACCGGGATGAAGGTGCGTTGAACAACAATGATGTTTGGGTGGATGCCCGAGAGTTGGTATTCGTACCCGCCGGCACCAACGGGTACGCCACTGATCGCTGGTACACCGCCGGTGGCCTGCTGGAGGTCAGCGGCTACCTCGGTACCCAGGGCCACAGCGCTGGCGAATGGATGGCCCAGGGCGGCACCGTGAGTTTTACCGGTAATGATGTGGTGACCCAGGCCGGCTCGCAGATCAATCTGTCCGGCGGCACGCTGGATGTGCAGAGCGGCACCGTCAAGCAGACCTGGCTCAAGGGCGCCGATGGCCGCTTGTATGAACTCAACAGTGCGCCTGGGGACATGCTCTACACCGGGATCTACAAGGGATACGAAGACCACACCCAGCGCTGGGGACAAACGAAGTATTACTACAATCCCTTGATTGCCCCGCGTTCGCGCCAGGAGGCCGGCTACACGGTCGGCCGCGACGCCGGCACCCTGGTGATCGGGACTAAAAACGCGGTGCTCGAAGGCACGCTCGCCAGCGATACCTTCCAGGGTGACCGTCAGACCCGCGCCGCCCAGGCCGGCCTGGATGGCTACCAGCAATCGCAGAAAGCGGTGGCCCGTGGCGGGCAGTTGGTGGTCGGCTCGTACGTGCCGTTCTACGTGAAGGAAAGCGGCACTGTGGAATATGCCCTTGGCGCCACGGCCAATACCTTGAAGAACGTGATCTTCGGCCAAGACGCGGCGGGCGTTGCCGGTAGCGTCGGTCTGGACGGTGCCTTGCCGACGGATCGCCAGGGCACGTTGTACCTGGACAGTAACCAGCTCAACGGCTTCAAGCTCGGTGCCGTCAAGGTCGCTGCGAGCGAAGGCATCACAGTCAACGGTGCGTTGCAGGTGGCTCCGGCCGGTTCCATCAGCCTGTTTGGCCCGAAGGTGGCCGTGAATGCCAATCTTACTGCCCACGCTGGTGCCATTCAGGTAGGCAGGGATTTCGTCCAAGTCGACGGCACGATGCCGGTTGCCGGCGCGTCCTCGGTCAGGGTGGCTGACGGGGTGCGTCTGGATGCCAGCGGGCTGTGGAGCAATCTACAACTGGACCCTGGCGATATCAGCGCCTTGCCTTACCAGAACGGCGGCGGCATCGCCCTGAAAACCGGCGGCGCCATCGTGCTGGGCGCCGGCAGCGTGCTGGACGTTTCTTCCGGAGCGGCACTGCTCAACTCAGGCAAGTTCCAGGGCGGCAAGGGCGGCGATGTCACCTTGAGCACTCTCACGGGCGAATTGAGCCTGGCCGGCGAATTGCGGGGCCAGGGTGTAAAGGGCGGCGGCACCTTGCAATTGCAGGCCGGTAAAGTCCTGATCAGCGACACCGCGACCTCGGCGGCGGCCGGTACCTTGCTGCTCGATGGCGGCTTCTTTAAAAAAGGCTTTTCCGCCTACGACATCATCGGCAACGACGGCCTTGAGGTTGCCGAGGGCACCCGGGTCGATGTCACCCTGCCGGTTTATCGCCAAGGCGCTGGCGCGCCTGGGGTCGCCACCGGTGGTGCATTGGGCAGCGCGCTGGAAACCTGGACGCCACCGCTGTACGTCGAGGACGCCAGCAAGGGCGTGCTGCCCCAACGCCAGGGTGCCAGCCTGTCCTTGCAAGCCGGCAGCCAGCAAACCGGCGCGGCGAATGTCGCCACGGCTGACCTGCTGGTGGGCAAGTCGGCGGTGTTGAATGTCGACCCCGGACAAGCGATCCGCTTGACGGGCATCGGCCAGATCACCGTGGACGGCGCCTTGAATGCCTGGGGCGGCTCGATCACTGTCGGCTCCGCGCCTGGGCCGCAAGCGGCGGTCATACCGCCCAGTGACAACTTCAAGTCGATCTGGATCGGCGAGAACGCGGTCCTGGACGTAGCCGCTCGCGCCGCCACCGCCACGGATGCCAGGGGGAACCAATACGGTTTCGTGCGTAACGGCGGAAGTATCGTCATTGGTGGTGAAATCGACCATGCGACGGGCGACGGCGGCGGTATCGGCAAATTCATCGTGGTGCGCGAAGGCGCGTTGCTCGATGCTTCGGGTGCCCAGGCGGTGCTGGATGAGGCGGGGCAACGCCGAGTGGTTGCCAGCCACGGCGGCAGCATCAGCTTTGGCTCGACCAGTGGGCTTTACCTGGACGGTCAGTTCAAGGCTGCCGCCGGCGGTGCCGGAGCGGCGGGCGGGAGCTTGTCGGTCGGGCTCGGGGCGACGGTTTATTTGAACAGCTCGGATTTGCCGGACAACCAGCGCAAGACTCGCGAACTGATTATCGAGCAGCACCATTCCGTGACGGGTATCACGGCCGGGAGTGCTCCAGAGCAGGGCGCCTCCCTGCTGGAGCACGGTTATGCACGGCTTGCAGCGGATCAGGTCGAGGCCGGCGGCTTTGATACGTTGTCCCTTTTCAGTACCGGTCTGCTGACCTTCGATGGCAATGTCAACCTGACGATGGCCAATGCGCTTCAGCTCTACGCGGGTGCGTACGGCATGGCGGAGACAGCGGCGGCGGACTCGGTGGTCAAACTGCGCGGTAACTATGTGCGCTTGGCCGGCGCGCAAGATAATACGACCGCCGGGGCTGACAACAGCAGCACCGGCATAGGGCTGGCGCCTTCGGCACGACCTGCCGCGGGGCAGTTGTTGGTGTCAGCGACCGGGTTGCTTGAGGTTCGCGACGCGGTGAGGATCGGCGGCAGCGGAACGCTGACGATGGCCCAGGGCGAAGTTCGAAACGTCGATCGTCGTGGTTTTGCGGATTTGCAATTGAACAGCCAGGGTGACATTCGGATGGCGAGCAGCCAGGCCGATCATAAAATGTTACTTCGAACCCCCGGCGTCCTGGGCCTCACCGCCGCGCAGATCTATCCCGGCACCGGCGTGCAAGGGACGCTGACCGCCAAGCGCATGGACATAGGCCGCAATGGCTCGGCGATCCCTTCGGTGCCTTACTCCGCGTTCGGCGAGTTGCGACTCGAAGCGGATGTCATCAATCAGGGCGGCATTCTGCGGGCGCCCTTGGGCAACCTGATCATCGGCCAGACGGCGCTGGAAACGGAGGGGCGACCTGGCAGTGACGTGAACCTGCTGTCAGGCAGCCTGACCTCCGTCAGCGGCGCGGGGCTCGTCATGCCTTATGGCGGAACAGCGGATGGCAAGTCCTACGTGTTCGATGGCGTGACGCTCGACAAGAGCCTGCTGCGGCCCGCCCTCAATGGCGTGCCGGGAAAGATCGATCTGGTGGGCGAGACCATCGACGTCGCGGCGGGAGCCGTGGTGGACGTGTCCGGTGGGGGTGAATTGACCGGCGCCGGTTTCATCTCGGGGCGTGGCGGCTCCACTGACGCGCGCTTCAACCCCTTGGTGCAGTTCGGTCCGGACGGTTTCCTGTTACCGGCACTGAGCAGCAACCCGGTCTACGCCATCGTTCCTGGCGTACAGACCGGCTATGCGCCCGTGGGCGGTGAAGCCGGCGCCGTCGCCCCCTTGGCCGGCCAACAGATTACCCTCGGTGCCGGCGTCCCCGGCTTGCCGGCCGGCACCTATACCTTGCTGCCCTCGACCTACGCGCTGCTGCCGGGTGCGTTTCGCATCGAGGTCAACGGCCTGGCCGGGCAGGGCGGGGTGGTGCCGACCCAGGCCATGCGTAACGGCTCCTGGGCAACGGCCGGTACCCTCGGCATTGCCGGCACCGGCGTACGCGACAGTCTGGCGAGCCAGGTGATCGTCACCGCGGCCGATACGCTGCGCCGCTATTCGCAGTACAACGAGACCAGCTTCAGTCAGTTCGCCCTGGCGGACGCGGCGCGCCTGGGCGTGCCCGCCGTCCTGCTGCCCCGGGATGCCAAGGCGTTCAACGTCACGTTCGAGCGCAACCAGAGTGACCAACCGAGCTTCAGTTTTGCCGGCAAACTGCTGAGCAAAGCAGCCAAAGAGGGTCGCGGCAGCACCACCTCACTCACGTTGGTCAGGGCCGGGGACCTGGAAATCATCAAGGCTGGACAGGTAGCCAACGCCGGATTGAACGGTGTAACCCTGACCGACGATGCGGTGAATGCCATCGGCGCCAGCAGCCTGTTCATCGGCGGTTATGCCTTGGCCCGCTATGGCCAGGGCGGTAACTTCCTTGAGTTCGGAGATGGTAATGGCTCCGTCGCCAGGACCCAAAATATCACCTTGCGCAGCGGCGCGACCTTGCGGGCACCTGAAGTGTTCCTGGTGACGTCCAGCCCGAATGGCGGCATCACCGTGGAGCAGGGCGCGTCGATCAATACGCTGGGCATGGGCGCCGTGGCCCGTGACTCGCGTGATGGCTATCTCTACAACCCCGGCCGCAACAGCGTGCTCGCCGTCTCCAATGGCTACGTGAACATGCTGGCGCCTGCGGCGCCCAACCCGATGACGCCGGACAGCGCACCTGGCAGTATCCGCATCGGTGTATGCGATGGTGTTTGCAGCGGTACAACCCGTTTGTACTCCGAAGGCACCATCGCTTCGGCCACGGACAATCGCTTCGAGCTGACGGATGCCGTACGCTTCGGTACCCGTAACCTGACCCTGGCGGTTGGCGGCATCAACGTTGGCAGCGCCGAGACCCTGGCCGACCTGGCGTCACGCAATCTGTTGCCCAGCGGGCTGACACTCAACCAGCAGGTGCTCGACCGCCTGTTGCAGGGCGATACCAGCGCTGGCGCGCCGGCGCTCGAAACCCTGGTGCTGGGCGCGCGCGATTCACTGAATTTCTATGGCAACGCCAGCCTCGATACCTTTGACGCTGTGACCGGCAAGTCGCGGCTCAAGGAATTGGTGCTTGGCACTCCAGCGATCTATGGCAAAGGCAATGCCAATGAAACGGCGCTGATTCGCACCGGTAACCTGATCTGGAATGGGGTGCAAAACGAGGCTGGCAGCATCGTGGCCGGCGGCGCGGGCACCGGCACGGGCAACCTGCAGATCGATGCCCAACGCATCGAGTTTGGTTATGCCCCAGCCACCGAGTCCAAGGCGGCCAAGGCCTATGACCGGCTTGCACTGGGATTTGCCAACGTCAATCTCAACGCCAGCGAACGCATCACCGCCAACCATAAGGGTGGCCTGCTGGTTTACCAGCGTCAGGGTGAATACATCACAGGCAAGGGGTTCCAGTACAGCGGCGGCAACCTGAACATCCTCACGCCGTTGATGACCGGCGAGGCCGGGTCGGTCAACCGGATCACCGCAGGCGGCAATATCCGTGTCAGCGCTCCGGCGGGCAGTCGCTTGCCGGTGGCCAGCGCCGATAGCTTGGGCGCCGAGCTGGCGTTGAACGGCAAGAATGTGCGGGTCGAAGGCAACGTGGTGCTGCCCAGCGGCAAGCTGACCCTCAGCGCCGAGGATGAATTGACCCTCACCGATGCCGCGCGCCTCGACCTGGCCGGACGCAAAATCACCTTCAACGATGTCAGCAAGTACAGCTGGGGCGGTGACCTGATCCTCGAAAGCCGCAACGGCAATATCCGCCAGGCCGTCGGCTCGGTGATCGATCTCTCCGCCGTGAACAACCAGGCCGGCACGCTCAAGGCCACCGCATTGGCGGCGGCTGCGGGACAGGTCGACCTGGCGGGCAGCGTGCTGGGCAGCAGCAGCGGCTACTACGATGCGGGCGGCACCGCCGTGCCCTACAAGGCCGGGAGCTTGGACATCCGTGCGCAGCGCCTGGGCGATGGTAGCCTGAGCGATGAGTTCGCCGCCCTCAACCAACGCCTGAACCAGGGCCAGGTCTTCGGCGGCCGCAGCTTCCAGCTCAAGCAGGGTGACCTGGTGATCGGCGATGGGCTCAAGGCCGGCGTGATCAGCGTGTCGGTGGACGGCGGCAAGCTGACAGTCAACGGCACCGTGGACGCCAGTGGCGAGCGCGTGGGGTCCATTCGCCTGGCGGGCAAGCAAGGCTTGACCGTTGGCGGCAACGCCAAGCTCGACGCCCATGGCAGCGTGCTCCGGGTCGACAGTTACGGCCAGATTATCGATTCGCCGAACCGCGCCATGGTCGAGCTCAGTTCCGGAGATGGCCTGCTGACGCTGGCCGGTGGCGCGCGCATCGATTTGCGCCATGGCACCGCCACCACGGTCGGCCACGACGGCAAGGCCCGTGGCACCCTGGAGCTGAATGCGCCACGCCTGGGCGGGGCCACGGCCGGCGACATCGCCATCGATGCCAGCGGCAACCTGAACATCCAGGGCGCCAAGCTGATCGCGCTCAATGGCGTGCAACGCTACGACGATGCCGCCTACGGCACCGACCCGGCGGCCAGTGGCCGGCCGTACCAAGTCATCAATCAGGACTACCTCAACGGTATCCATGACGACAACCGCGACTTTATCGACAATGCCTTGAACAACAATGCCTTACGCGATGGCAAGCTGGCGGGCCTCAACAATGCCGCCTATCGCAACGCTTTCCACCTGCGCCCCGGCGTCGAAATCGTCAGTGCCACCCCCGACGGCGACCTGGTGGTGCAGGGCGATCTGGACCTCTCCGGTTACCGCTACGCCAGCCTCAACCCACTGACGCCAAAGACTGGCGTGTACGGTTCCGGCGAAGTCGGCAGCCTGGTGCTGCGCGCCGGGGGCGACCTGACCGTGCTAGGCAGCATCAACGATGGTTTCGCGCCGCCGCCGGAAACACCGGACGACGATGGCTGGGTGCTGACGCCCGGCAAGCAAATGTTCAACGGTGATTTGATCGTGCCGCGAGCGGGCATTGAATTGCAGGACGGCACGACGTTCCTCTCCGGCGTCATCCTCAACTACGACCTACCATTGCAAGCCATTACTCTGGCCGCAGGCACGCGCCTGCCGGTGGACGGTGAGTTGGCCGAGGCGATTTCACTGCCTGCCGGCACGGTATTGGCGGCCAATATCCGTTACAGCGACGGCCGTGTGGCGTATGCCGCCGGTACGCGCCTGACCGCCGACCTGACCGTGGCGCAAGGGATGATCCTCGGGAGTGGTTCGGTGTTGATCGGCGATACCGCCTTGACCGGATTGGTCTGGCCAAAAGGCGTGGCTTTGCCCAGCCGTCCGGCAAGTTCGGTGACAGTTCATAGCCCAAGCACCGTGGTTCAGGCGGGCGCGTTGCTGTTGCCCTTGGGCGCGCTGATACCCGCGGGTACCGACGTGAAGCTGGCCGAAGGCGTGGACAAGATCAATCTGCGCGGCGGCGATGGCAAGGGCCACAACTGGGCAATCGCGCCCATGTTGGCCGAGGGTTCGCAGTCCTGGTCGCTACGTGCCGTGGCGGGCGCCGATTTGCAGGCCGCTGATACCCGCCTGGCCAATCCTTATGCCGAGCATGGACGCTTCACGGTGGCCGACACTCACTATGGAATGCTGGCTAAGGCGGGTGGCTTGGTGTTGACCGATCAAGCCTCGCTCGACTATTACGGTGACTTGAGCTACTCCGGGCGGCCTGTCGCCGAGTTGGCTGACCTCTACGGCATAAGCGTCGACGAGTTCTGCGGGCAGGGGGCAGGGCTCTGTGTCGCTGCGGGGCGGACGCTGACCGAGCAAGCCTCGCTCGATTATTTCGGTGACCTTACTTATGTCGGGCGGCCGGTGGCGGAACTGGCGGACCTGTATGGCATGTCCGAGGACGAATTCTGTTCGCAAGCGCCCGGATTATGCATCGGTGGGAGCGTTTACACCTACGTGGCGGGCACCAGCAGCTTCAGTGTGCTTCGTACCGGTACAGGCGATCTGGACCTGGTCAGCGCGGGTGATTTCAGCATGCAATCGCTGTTTGGCATTTATACCGCGGGCACGTCGTCCTTGAGCCTGGCCGACTCGGCGGCGTACAACCTTGCGCGAGGCGTCTCGCTGAATAGTACCGGCCTGCCGACTGACTCGATTCTGGGGAACGGTGACAGCCCTTATGAACGCTTGGTGGATGGCGGCGCAGACAGCCAATATCGCGCATGGTATCCAGACCATGGCGGTAACCTGCTGCTGTCGGTGGGCGGCGATTTGGCCGGTGACATCGTCGGCAGAAAACAAAGTACTCTCGTGACCGAAGATGCACCGCAGATGGAGAGCTCGGGGGTTGGGAATTGGTTGTGGCGCCAGGGCGATGGTGACGGTACGCCTACGGCCTGGTGGATCAATTTCGGCACCTATGTGCCCCATGGCACCGATCCGGTACTGAACGGTTTCACCGGTATCGGTACCTTGGGCGGCGGCAACGTGGATGTGCGAGTCGCGGGAGATGCGGGCATGTTGGCGCCCCGTGGGGAGCGAGGCGAGCAGGGCGCCAGTCGCAGTCAGGGGATAGTCCTGGCGGTCGGCTCGACCGGGCGCATGGTGGACGGTCAATTGAAGTTCACGGGTGGCGGTGACCTGTCGCTGGCAATCGGCGGCGCGCTCAACCCTTCACTGGAGGCTAGGGCGTTTCTCGACTTAGCCGGCCAGCCGGTTGATTCGCGCCATGACATGAATGGCAGCCTGACGAACTTGCGGGGTTCGCTGAGGGCCAGTGCCGGTTCGTTCGGCGGCATGGAATTGATCAACGGTCCGGACGAGGTTTCGCAGGACCCCCGAGAGATCCGTGCCTACAACCCATACGATGCAACGATGGCCAGCGCGACCGGTGGACTGCTGCTGGTACCCGGCGATGCCACCGCCAGTCTGGATGCCCGTGGCGATCTCGTACTTGGCGGCGCAGTGGACCCGGGCCGTGCGCCGACACGAGTCGCCCAGTCGGTGGACCTGGGCGGCGGGACCAGAGGCCCCGGATATTCCTGGTTCAGCCTGTGGACCGACCATACCGCTATCGATCTGTTTGCCGCCGGAGGGAACCTTACGCCTTCGACCCAAGGCGCAGAGCTTTCGATTGGCGTCAATACCGCCACGCCTCGTAGCGGCATGGACTATTCGCAAACCGACGGGCGTTTCGTCTATCCGTCGATTTTGCGGGTAGCCGCGCCCTCAGGCAGCCTGTATTACGGGCCCTCATCACGCGGGGTAGGGGGCTTTGTGACCCCCTATTCCTTGATCCTGGCGCCTGGAAACCAGGCGCAGCTGGAGTTTCTCGCTGGGGATTCGATTTATGCGGGAGGCTACGCAATATCACCGACCAATGCTTCAGCAAGCAGCCTGGCAACTCCGGACCATCCTGCGTTCTATTACAAGGACCGATCGGGTGTGCTACACGGCGACCTGGACGGAGCGAGTGCGACCCCTTCGCTACTCCGCAGCATCGGAATGGGCTTGTTCGCGTTCGGCGGTACAGGGTCTGGCGGAGATTATCGAGGCGCGGACCAGCCGGTACGCTTCTACGCCGTCAGGGGCGATATCGTTGGGTTGCGCACGGGCGAGCTGATTGCCTTCAGTGCCGGTCGCAGGGGCGGCGAGACCTGGTACGAGGCCGCCAGTCCCGCCTGGATCATGGCGGGGCGGGATATCGTCAACAGTGGTGACATCGCGGGCACTTCACTGACGCAGTTTGAAACCACGCCCACCAGCACCGGCAACCTGTTCGTCCACGACGACCCCACCGACATCTCCATTGTCTCCGCCGGCCGGGACATTCTCTACAGCACTTTCAATGTCGCCGGCCCCGGCACGCTGGAGATCAGCGCCGGGCGCAATATCCTGATGGAAGACCAGGCCGCGGTGACCAGCCTCGGTCCGGTGAAAGCCGGTGACAATCGCCCCGGCGCAAGCATCGTGATGCAAGCCGGCGTGGGCGCGACGGGGCCGGATTACCTGGGCTTCGTGCGGCAATACCTGGACCCGGCCAACCTGGCGGACGCCGCTGTCGGCCTGGCCCAACAGCCGGGCAAGGTGGCGAAAACCTATGAGGTCGAGTTGGCGGCCTGGCTGGCGTCGCGGTATGGCTTCAGCGGTGAGGCCGATCAGGCGCAGGCTTATTTCGCCGCGTTGCCGGCCGAGCAGCAGCGGGTGTTCGCCCGCGAGGTGTACTTTGCCGAGCTGCGTGCCGGTGGCCGCGAGTACAACGATGCCAGCAGCCCGCGTTCCGGCAGCTACCTGCGCGGTCGCAACGCCATCGCCGCGCTGTTTCCCACCCACGACGTGGCCGGCAATGCCTTGGCTTACCAGGGCGACATCACGATGTTCGGCGGCGCCGGGGTGCACACCAACTTCGGTGGCGATATCCAGATGCTGACGCCCGGTGGGCAGCAGGTGTTCGGTATCGAAGGCGAGGCCCCGCCGTCCAGTGCCGGGGTCATCACCCAAGGCACCGGCGACATCCAGCTATTTAGCAACGGCAGCGTGTTGCTGGGACAAAGCCGGATCATGACCACCTTCGGCGGCGACATTCTCGCCTGGTCGGCGACCGGGGATATCAACGCCGGTCGCGGCTCGAAAACCACCTTGGTGTACACGCCGCCCAAGCGCGTCTACGACGACTGGGGCAACGTCACCCTGTCGCCGTCGGTGCCGAGCACAGGCGCCGGCATTGCCACCCTCAACCCCATCGCCGAGGTCGCGCCGGGCGACATCGACCTGCTCGCGCCGCTCGGCACCATCGACGCGGGAGAGGCGGGCATCCGGGTCTCGGGCAACATCAACATTGCCGCGTTGCATGTAGTGAACGCCGCCAACATCCAGGTGCAAGGCAAGTCCAACGGCGTGCCGGTCAGCGCGGTGGTCAACACTGGCGCACTGACCAACGCCAGCTCCGCCGCAGCGTCGGCGAGCGATGCCGCGGAAGGCGTCGCGCGCGAGCAACAGGCCGCGTCGCGCAACCGTATGCCATCGGTGTTCAGCGTGCAGGTCCTGGGCTTCGGCAACGAACGTCTGGCGCCGTCCCAGGAAGGCGCCAGCCGTGCGCCGGCCCAGGAACCGAGCAACAGCGTGCGGGTATTGGGGGCTGGACGGTTGGACGACCAGGCACGTAATCAATTGACCCCCGAGGAGCGCCGCAACCTGACGCTGTAGGCATCGTCATCAAGGCCCGAGGGCGACAGGCAACTGTCGCCCTTTTTTTGGTGCGCCCAGCATGGGCGCAATCTTGTGGGTGAAAGTCCCGCCGTAAGCTGACCACAGCGAATGAAGTGAAGCGCAACTGCATGAGGGCGACCGAGTGTGGGGAGGAAGCGTGGAGCGAAGCCGTGAGCCGATGAACAAGAACCGGATATAAGGCGAAGCCGACCAGGGTGAGCGGGCCAAAAACCGCGAAACTCTTGTGGTCAAAGGGCGGCTGCGTAGATCCGGCGGCTGTGCGGTGAAGGATTGCGTTCTTACCTGGGGAGATCTCGCCTTGCGCCTGAAAGGGCGACGGTGCAAACCGGAGCGAGAAGTCAGCAGAGGCCGTAGTAGTCTTTTTTTTTGACGAAGGGCCGAACGAGAGAAAGCGTTATAGGCCATGTTGATGCGAGAAACCGGAAGTCAGAAGCCTGCCAAACGTGGGGGCGGATGTGAGGAAAACGCGAGCGGTGAAGCCGTGAGTGCCTCCATCAGTGACGAGGTCAATTGCCCGCAAAATGAAACCGACAACGCAGGGCAAGGGCTGCTGGAACGGGCCTTTGCGAGAGCAAACCTGAAACGGGCCTGGAAACGGGTCAGGGCTAACAAAGGGGCTGCTGGGGTCGACGGTCTGGACATTGAGCAGACTGCCGAACACTTGCAGAGCCGATGGCCTGCGATTTGCGAACAGCTTCTTTCAGGCGTCTACCGGCCCAGTCCGGTACGGCGCGTGGTCATTCCCAAGCCTGACGGCGGCGAACGCGAGTTGGGCATTCCAACGGTCACCGACCGGCTGATCCAACAAGCATTGCTGCAAGTCTTGCAGCCACTGCTTGATCCAACCTTCAGTGAACACAGCTACGGCTTTCGCCCGGGGCGCAGTGCGCAGGACGCCGTTTTGGCGGCTCAGCGCCATGTGTCTTCAGGGCGCAAAGTGGTAGTGGATGTTGATCTGGAGAAGTTCTTCGATCGGGTCGACCACGACATTTTGATTGATCGTTTACGCAAGCGAATTGCGGATCGGGCGGTTATCCGGCTGATTCGGGCGTATCTGAATGCGGGAACGCAGATCAATGGAGTCGTCGAGAAAAGCCGCTGCGGGGCGCCGCAAGGCGGTCCGCTGTCGCCGTTGCTGGCGAATGTGCTGCTGGACGAAGTGGATCGAGAGCTTGAACGTCGAGGCCATTGTTTCGTGCGCTATGCCGATGATGCGAATGTGTATGTTCGCAGCCAGAAGGCAGGGCAGCGGGTGATGGCCTTGCTGAAGCGTCTGTATGAAAAGCTGCACTTGAGCTTCAACGAGAGCAAGAGTGCGGTGACGAGTGCGTTTGGTCGCAAGTTTCTGGGATACGAATTGTGGTCCCGTCGAAACGAGGTCAGGCGCGCGGTTTCCTATAAGGCGCAAAAGCAGTTCAAGCAGCGGATACGCTGGCATACCCGACGCTCATGTGGTCGTAGTTTGCAACAGATCGTCGATGATCTGCGCCCTTACATTCTGGGTTGGAAAGCTTATTTCGGACTGTCGCAAACCCCAACCGTCTGGCGTGAACTGGACGAATGGATACGGCACCGATTACGCGCGATCCAGCTCAAGCAATGGAAGCGCGGAACGACGACCTATCAGGCGTTGCGTGCACTGGGGGCGAGTGTGGAAGTCGCGAAGAAGATCGCGGGAAATGCTCGCCGTTGGTGGAACAACAGCCGGTACGAGCTGAATCGTGTGTTGACTATCGCTTGGTTCGATAGCTTGGGTTTACCGCGTTTCTCCTGACCTCAATCTCTCGAACCGCCCGGTGCGGACCCGCATGCCGGGTGGTGTGGCAGGGGAACGGCCTATGAAGGCCGTCCCCTATGCCGATCGCGCAGGGCCGCTGTCGGTAACCGTTCATGAAGATTCGATGACAAAAGTTCGGTAGTGGCAGGTGGCCGGGGTCAAGGTTGTGTGAAACGGCAACGGCGCAGGAACGCCGTGGACGAAAAGGCCTTAAGCAGGGAAGCCGGACAACTTTTTCTGGCGCTATTTCGCGCTGGATGCCAGGTGTGACAGGGGCATTGGGGTCTATGGAAAGTTACTCGAAAGTGGGCATGCAGGAGCTGGACCAGCGCCTGTCGAAAATTGTTGAAGCCGCGCGCAAAAAACCGGTCTCGGTGTACCGCTACGGCGCGCCTTGGGTGTGGATCGTGTCCCAGGACGATTGGCAGAGTGCCTTGAAGGAGCTGTCCAGCTACGTGCCGCCAGGTCATTCCCTGGTGATGTTGCGCCCGCAAATCGAGGAGCTGCTGGAGGCCGCGTCCGAGCCCTTGCAGCAATGGGCCCGGGAACACCACATCCAGGTGCCGGTACCGGCCTTGATGCTCGCGTTGCTTTTGCAACTGCTGTACTCGCTGCCCAGTGAAAAACAGTTGTACGAGCAGCTCAATTACAACCTGTTGTTCCGCTGGTTTGTGGGCCTTGAGCTGAACCAGCGGGTCTGGGCGTTCTCGGTCTTCGTGCGCGATATCGGCGAGCTGCTGGACAGCCCGCACGCGGCGAAATTGCTCGAGCGCATCGTCAGTGAAGTGTTCTGCGGCGACCTGATGCACATGCCGGAGTTTTCGCTGAACTTCGCCTTGTTGCACACCTGGCTTTCCAGGCACGCAGGCCATTCCAAACGCAAATAAACCGTCAGGCAACAACACGATGCAAGGCGGCGCGTCATGCGGCGCGCGGCTTTGCAGCAGGCGCTGCGCGCGTGGCGCAATTGAATCGAGGGGGATGTGTGGATCATTGGGACTTCAACATCGGCAGGTGCAGGCCATACCTGCCCATGGCGCTCGCGCTGATGCTCGTCGCCGAGGCGCCAACGCTGTGGGCCGAGGAAGCCGATACAGCGGCCGAGGCCGGAACGCCTGCGCGCCTGGTGGACGTGAATGAGTACGTGGTGCGCGGCAACACCGTGCTCGATGCCCGGGAAATCGAAGAGGCGGTGTATGCGTTCCTGGGGCCGCAACGCAAGCTCACCGATATCGAAGGCGCACGCGATGCCCTGCAACAGCGCTACCAGGCCAAGGGTTACCAGTCGGTGTTCGTCGAACTGCCGGAGCAGCAGGTCGAAGGCGGCGTGGTGTACCTGCAGGTCAGCGAAACCAGGATCGGCCGGGTACGCGTGGTCGGCACCGAGCACTACTCTCCCGTCAATGTGCGCGAAGAAGTACCGGCGCTGACAGAAGGCAAGGTGGCCGATTTCGCGGCGGTGCAAACCCAGCTGGCGGTTGCCAACCGTAACCCCGGACGCCAAGTGGTGCCGGTCGTGCGCGAAGGGCAGCGCCCGGGAACGATGGATGTCGACCTGCAAGTCGAGGATAAAAATCCCTGGCAGGCGAGCGTCGGCTTGAACAACGACTACAGCGCCGACACCGAAAAGCTGCGTTCGGTGGTCACGCTTGGCCACAACAACCTCTGGCAACGCGGCCATACGGCTTCGCTGACCTATTTCACCGCCCCCGAGGACCGGGACAACGCGCAGGTCTGGTCGGGTTCCTATAACGCTCCCTTGAGTGAGCGCTGGAACCTGCAGTTCGCTGGCTATCAATCCGACAGCAACGTCGCAACCATCGGCGGCAGCAATGTGCTGGGCAAGGGCCATTCCTACGGCGTGTCGTTGATCTACAACGTGCCTGCGCAAGGCGTCTGGGCGAACTCGCTGTCGGTGGGCGTGGATTTCAAGGATTTCGATGAAGCCCTGCAGTTCGGCGGTTCGAGCGATGAAGTGCCGATCAAGTACGCGCCCATCACCCTTGCCTACAACGGCTTTCGCTACACCGAAACCTCACAGTTCGGCCTGGGCCTGAGCATCGTTGCCGGCACCCGCAGCTTCTTCGGTTATGGCAGCGACGCCGATGAATTTCGGGCCAAGCGCTACGAGGCCAATCCCAGCTTCGCCGTGTTCAAGGGCGACAGCACCTTCACCCGGAATTTTTCCGGGGACTGGCAAGCGGCAAGCAAGCTGAGCTTCCAATTGGCCTCCGGGCCGCTGGTCTCCAACGAACAGTTTTCCGCCGGTGGCGCCACCAGTGTGCGCGGTTATCTCGCTGCGGAACGCACTGGCGATGATGGCGTGCTGTTTTCCCAGGAACTGCGCACACCGTCGTTGAGCAAGCACCTGGGCAAAGGCCTCGGCAGCTACGTCGACAACTGGCGTTTATACATCTTTGCCGAAGGCGCGCAGTTGGCCCTGCAAGACGCGCTGCCCGACCAGGAGGCCGACTACAGCCTGGCGAGTATCGGCTTCGGCACCCGCGCCACGTTGCGCGAATGGCTGTCGGGCAGCCTCGACTGGGGCCTGCCGCTCAAGGACGGCCCGAACACCCGCAAACACGATTCACGCGTGCACTTCAATGTGCAGGCGACCTTTTGACCGGTAGGCACAGACCTTGGAGCACTCCGTTATGCATCGCTTGATTTTCATTCTTCTCGCTTGCCTGGGCCTCGTGCTGCCGGCAACGGCCAGCGCTTGGTGGCAGGACGATTGGCACTACCGCAAACAGATCAGCATCGACACTACGCCCCAGGGCGCGGCGATCAGCCAGGCGGTGGGGCGCACCTCGCTGCTGGTGCGTTTGCACACCGGCAATTTCACCTTTGACGGTGTCAACGAAAACGGCTCGGACATTCGCTTTGTCGCCGCCGACGACCACACCGTGCTCAACCACCAGATTGAGAGCTTCGATCCGCTGATGGGCATGGCCTTGATCTGGGTGGACGTGCCCATGGTGGAGGGGGGCAAGCGCTCGGACATCTGGATGTACTACGGCAACCCGAAAGCACCGGTCACCAGCAATCCCCAGTTGGCGTTCGATGCCGATTACAGCCTGGTCTATCACTTCGATGGTGCCGTTGGCGCACCACCGCGTGATGCCAGCGCCTTTGCCAACCACGCGCAGAACGCACCGGCAAACATCATTGACGGTGTCATCGGGCGCTCGGCACAGCTCAACGGTCAGCCGCTGTTGCTGCCGGCCAGTCCATCCCTGGGCGTGAGCGCGGGTGGTGCGTTGACCTTCAGCACCTGGTTGCGAATGGAGCAGGGCACAGGCGAGCAACTGCTGCTGGCCCGTCGTGATGCCGGCAATGCGCTGCTGGTGGGCGTGAACCAAGGCGTGCCCTTTGTGGAAGTGAACGGCCAGCGCGCCGTGGCCAACCAGGCCGTGGCACTGGGACAATGGCAACACTTGGCGTTGACGGCTGACGCCAGCGGGTTGCGTTTGTATGTGAATGGAAAGCCGGCGGCGAGCCTGGCGCAACCGTTGCCGGCCTTGCAGGGTGCGATTGCCATCGGCGCCGACTCACCGGCCGCCGTCGATGCCGGCGTGGTGGCTCCGGCCGCTACGTATCAAGCCTTCACCGGCGCCCTCGATGAACTGCGCTTGTCCCGCGTCGCCCGTTCGCCTGAGCAGATCCTGGCCGATGCCACCGCCCAGGGCGCCGAGTCGCGCCTGGTGGCCTATGGGGTGGACGAAGAACAGTCTGGATTTGGTTTCGGCAGCCTGGGTTTCCTGCTCAATGCGGTGCCGCTGGACGCCTGGGTGATCATCGCCGTCCTGGTGCTGATGATGCTGCAGTCGTGGGTGATCATGGTGCGCAAGAGCCGCAATGTCAGCCGAGTCAGCCATGCCAACGAAGTCTTCCGCAGTCATTTCGCCAAGGTCGGGACACGGCTGGAACTGCTTGCAGATGACCGCGACCTGGCGCAGCGCCTGGGCGATTCGTCGCTGTGGCGCCTGTATGGGGTGGCGGTTGCCGAGATCCGCACGCGCCGCGACCAGGGCGCCGACACCTCGTCGATCTCCGCCGCCACCATCGAAGCCATCCGCTGTTCCATGGACGGTGTACGGACCCGGGAAAACCAACAGCTCAGTTCCAAGTTGTCGACGTTGTCCAACGCCATCGCCGGCGGCCCTTACATCGGCCTGCTGGGGACGGTGCTGGGGATCATGGTGGTGTTCCTCGGCACCGCCATGGCCGGTGATGTGAACATCAACGCCATCGCCCCCGGCATGGCGGCTGCGTTGCTGGCCACCGCCATGGGGTTGTTCGTCGCGATTCCGGCGCTATTTGGCTACAACCGCCTGACCACGCGAAACAAGGAAGTCAGCGCCGACATGCGGGTATTCGTCGACGAGTTCATCACCCGCCTGGCCGAAGTCCACGGCGAAAGCCAGTCCAGTGAAGCGGCGCATCGACGGGGCAACCACGTCGCCAGCCCATCGTTGACGGTGTAAGGGAACGACCATGGCCAACCTCAATAGCGCCTCGGACGACGACGAAGATGCCGCCGTCGATACCATCAACATCACGCCACTGGTGGATGTGCTCATGGTGGTGCTGGTGATGTTTATTCTCACCGCCACCGCCCAGGTCTCCGGGATCCAGATCAACCTGCCGAAGGCCAGCTCGAGCATTTCGCTTTCGCAGCCCAAGACCAAGGCGATTTCCATCAATGATGGCGGCCAGGTGTTCCTCGATGCTTACCCGGTCACCCTTAACGAACTGGAAGATCGCTTGCGCATCGAGAAAGCCCAGAGCCCGGATTTTCCGATCATCGTGCGCGGTGACTCGGCCGTGCAGTACCAGAAAGTCGTTGAAGTGCTGGACCTGTTGCGCCGCCTGGAGCTGTCCCAGGTGGGCCTGGTCACCGGCAAACCGAGCCAGGGCTGAGTCATGACGTCTTTTCCTGAACAGCCGCAAAACGAACGCCTGGAACGACAGCGGGACGGCACCGGCAGGGTGCGCCGCGTATTGCAGTGGACCGTCGGTTTGCTGGTGGGGGCGGGCCTGGCCTGGCTGCTGTGGTCATGGGCCAACGACATGAGCGGCATCCGTCGCGAGGCGCCGAAAATTCCCGCGATCATTCCGTTGCCGCCACCTCCGCCTCCGCCCCCGGAAAAACCGCCGGAGCCGGAAAAGCCGGTGGAAGAAAAAATCGTCGAGCCCGAACCCACGCCCGAACCAGAGGAAGTCAAGCCGGAGGAAGAAGCACCGCCTTCACCCGCCGAGGACTTGGCTGACCCGATGCAAATGGACAGCGACGCCCAGGCTGGCTCCGACGCTTTCAATATCGGCGCGGGCAAGGGCGGCGGGATGGCTGGCGCCGGTGGCGGACGCCTCGGCAACGGCACCTACAGCCAGTTCCTCGCCTACAGCTTCCAACGCTTGCTGCGCGAGTCGCCCGAGCTGCGCAACCTGGCGTTCCGCCTGGAGGCTGACGTCTGGCTGGACCAGGCCGGTCGCGTGACGCGCGTGGAGCTGGGACGCAGCAGTGGCGATGCCGAACTCGACGCCAAGGTCCTGGCGACCTTGCGCGCTTCACCCCATCTGGAACGTCCACCCGCCTCGTTGCAGGTGCCGGTGCGTATCCGCCTACAAGGACGCCGACCGGGCTGAGCCGGGTCGACAAGAGACCATTAGGAGTTGTGTTCATGATCTGCAAAATCAATCGAGTGGCGCTGGGCGTCGGCCTGGTGATCGCCAGCCTGGCGGGCAGCGCGTTGGCGCAGACACCCTCGCAGAACGCGACGGTCAATCTGATTCGCCTGTTGGTGCAACAAGGCGTGCTCAAGCAGGACCAGGCGCAAGCGCTGATCGATCAGGCCGAAGCCGAGGCCGTGCAAGCCCGGCAGGCCGCCGCGACTGCCGCGCCAGTGCCAGTGCCAGCGCCCGGCGCGCCGGGGGAGGTGCGGGTGCAATACGTGCCGGCCATCGTTCGGGAACAGATTCGCGACCAGGTGAAAGCCGAAGTGATCGCCCAGGCCAAACAGGAAAACTGGGCCCAGCCCAACACCTTCCCCGACTGGGTCTCACGCATCACCTTTGAAGGCGACGTGCGCTTGCGCAACGAGTCGCGCTTCTACTCGGGCAGCAACAGCAACGAGATCGTCGACTTCGCCGAGCTCAACAACAGCGGGCCTTATGACGTCAACCCCAACAGCGGCTCGCAACTTCCGCCGTTGCTCAATACCCGCGAAGACCGCGAGAACATGCTGCGCCTGCGGGCTCGCATGGGTATGCGGGCGGCGCTTTCCCCGCAATGGACAGCGGCTATCCGCCTGGGCACGGGATCGGACAGCAGTCCTGTCTCCACCACCCAGACCCTTGGCGGCGGCTTTGACAAAAAGGACCTGTGGCTCGATCAGGGCTACCTCAACTATCGCCCCACCAAGGAACTGAGCTTCACCGGCGGGCGCATGCCCAACCCGTTCATGTCCACCGATCTGCTGTATTCCAACGACCTCAATTTCGACGGCTTGGCCGGCTCGTTCAATCACCCGTTGAGCCGCGACCTGGCAATATTCGGCACCCTCGGTGCGTTCCCGGTGGAGTACAGCTCCGACAGCGCGTCGAGCGATGGTTTCAACAAGGAAGACAGCGAGAACAAGTGGCTCTACGGCGCCCAGCTTGGCGCGACCTGGGCGTTTGCGCCGGACAACAGCATCAAAGGGGCACTGGCTTACTACCAGTTTGACGACATCGAAGGGCGGCGCTCCAACCCTTGCGCTATCTACGACGGCGCGCCGGCCTGTGACAGTGACGAAACGCGTCCGGCGTTCATGCAAAAGGGCAACACCCTGATGGAACTGCGCAACCTGGTGCCTGACCCTTCCGCGCCGACCACCTCGCCGCAGCCACAGTTCGTGGGCCTGGCCTCGGAGTTCAACGTGCTTGACCTCAATCTGGTCTGGGACACCTTGCTGTTCGACGATCTCAAGTTGCGCAGCCAGGGCAACTACCTGGTCAACCTCGGCTACGACGAAGGCAAGATGCGCAAGCGCTCGGCCGGTGCGCTGGTCAACAACGTGGACGAAAACGGTGACATCGAAAGCGGCGATACCGCCTGGATGCTGCAGTTCACCCTGGGCAGTTCCCTGGACCTGAAGAAGCGCGGCGATTGGAACCTGTTCGCCGGCTACAAATACATCGAGCCGGACGCCTTGCCGGACGGCTTCAACGACTCCTCGTTCCACCTCGGCGGCACCAACGCCAAGGGTTATTTCCTCGGCGGCAACTACGGCATCGAAGACAACGTCTTCGCGACCGCGCGCTGGTTGAGCAGCGAAGAAGTCTACGGCGCGCCGTTCGATATCGACGTTCTGCAACTTGAGCTCAACACGCGCTTCTAGCGCCGGGAGAGACAGCATGAAAAAGTCATTTCATCCCGCGATCCACGCCCTGGTGCTGCTGTTGGGGCTCGGTGCAGCCCTGGGCGCATCGGCGCAAACCTTGGAAGAACGCCTGCGCGCCCAGTTGCGCAGTACCACTCAACAGCTGCAAGCCTTGCAGAGCGAACAGGCGCAAGGCGCCGCCGCGCGCCAGGCAGCACAAACCGAGCTGAGCGCGGCACAAGCGCAAATCAAGCAACTGACCGCCGAACTCGCCAAGGCCCGCAGCCAAAGCGAACAACTGGGCGCGCAACAGGACGCCGTACGCAGCAGCGCCCAGGCGCAGATCGCGGCCAGTACCGAGCAGGTCGGCAAGTTCAAACAAGCTTATGAAGAGCTGCTGGGCCGCGCACGGGGTATAGAGGCAGCGCGCGCCACGCTGCAAGCCAGCCTGACCAGTCGGGACAGTGAAGTGCAGCAGTGCGTGGCGAAAAACCAAGAGATGTACGGCATCGCCAAGGAGATCCTCACTGCCTACGAAAACATCGAGGTCAGCGACGTATTGAAGATCCGCCAACCCTTCGCCAGTGGGGCACGGGTGAAGTTCGAAGAATTGGCGCAGCGCTACGGCGATGCGCTGTACCAGACCCAGTTCGATGCCGCCAAGACCACTGCCGGCAACTAACCATTGATCAAATGACCATAAGGAACATCCTGTCATGACCGCACAGACACTGATCCATAGCATCACTCCCGAGCAACTGGGCGAATTACTGCAAGCCGCCGGTTATCGTGTCAATCGTACCGAACAAGGCGCCGTGGTTCAGTTGTTGAGCGCCAGCCAGGGCATTGGTTTTGCCGTGCGTTTCGGCAACCCGGCCGCCACCGAGGGCAGCTTTGTCGATTTCACGTTCAGTTGCGCGCTGCGCATCGAGGGCCAATTGCCTGACGGTCTGGTCCAGGTATGGAATGCCAGCCGCCGCTTTGCCCGCCTGAGTCGCCAGGGCGATTTCCTGGTGATGGAAATGGATGCCATTGTTGCCGCCGGTGTCAGTGAAGACCACGTGCGTGGCGTGCTGGAGCTCTGGGACCGCCTGTTGCAAGAGTTCGTGGTGTACCTGCGCGACTACAGCCAGCACGCACGCGAGCCGCAAAAGGACGGTGCGGATGTAACGCAGGAAGCTGCGGTCGAAGAGGCCTGATTACTATGAACAGGTTTAGCAGACTGGCTGGCATCAGTGCGGCTGTCCTGGTGCTCGGCGGCATTGTGCTGACGGTGATCTCCAACCCTGACGGCGTATCCCAAGCCTCGGTGCCTGCGGCACAACCGAAACCCGCCAGAGCCCCGGCCGAGGCTGCACCGGCCGTGGCCAGCCTGGGCGAACTGCAACTGAGCAGCGCCGAGCTCAACGCTGTGTTGAGCGCGCTCACACCGCAGGTGCGCGAGCAGCTGCGCGGCAATCGTGGTGCGCTGGAGGGGTGGGTCCGAGCGCGCCTGGCAGAGAAAGCCCTGTTGCAGCAGGCCGACGCCCAAGGTTGGCAGGAGCGTCCGGACATCCAACAGATGACCCGCGCGGCCACCGAACAGATTTTGCTGCGCACTTACTTGCAATCCGTCAGCCAGGTCCCCGCCGACTATCCGGATGACCAAGCCCTGCAACAGGCTTACGAGAGCGCCAAGGACAAGCTGCGAAGCCCGGCGCTGTACCGAGTCAGCCAGATTTTCATCGCGGTTGAGCCGGGAGCCAACGAAGAACCGCTGCGCAAGAAAGCCACCGAGCTGGCTCGTCGTGCCCAGGCCCCCAACGCGGATTTTGCCGACCTCGCCCGGCAGTTTTCCGAGGACCAGGCGACGGCCCAACGGGGCGGTGACAGCGGCTTGCAACCGTTGCAACAATACGTGCCGGAGATGCGCCAGGTCTTGAGCCGGCAACGGGTCGGCAGCGTTTCCGACGCGTTGCGGAGCCAGGCGGGTTTTCACATTCTCAAACTGACCGACATGCAGCCGGCACGCGCCGCCAGCCTGGATGAAGTTCGTGAACAACTGCGCGAGGCGCTGCGCAATCAGCGGCAGGAACAAGTGGCCAGGGCCTATATGGAAGGGCTGGTGAGCAAGGCAACGCTGAGCATCGATGGCGCGCAACTGAATCAGGCATTGGAGTCTGTTCGTTAAGCGGTCCGGCAATTCGAGGGTCACCTTAGGGAGGAGGGCGTATGGCGTTGGAGGAGGTTGATCACATTCACGAGTGTGCGCGGCAGGCCACCTCGGTAGGTACCGATGTCTTGAACGGCTTCAAGGATCTCCAGGCATTGGAGTTCTTCCTGGTGGCGGCCCGTTGCAGCTGTTTTATGCAGGCGGCGCGGAGCCTCAACGTCAAAGCTTCGTTGTTGCGCAAAAAACTTTCGCGGCTATCGAGCCATTACGGGCGTCCTTTGTTCGAGCACCGAGGCAATGCGCTGGTGCTCAGCCAGGACGGTCGTCATCTGCGCAGCCAGTTGCTGGCCCACCGTGCGTTGCTGGCATTGCCCGGCACGTCCGACGAGGACCCGGCGCTGGTTCGTGTGGCCGTGGCGGAGCCCTTGTTGCATGACATCCTTAATCGCGACCTGCTCGGCTTCCTGCGCCAGCACGCCAACGTACGCCTGAACCTGCTGCGCCTCGACAGCGAACCGGTCGAGGCGGATGTCATCGTCTGGCTCGCCGACTCGCAAGTCCTAGTTCCGAGGTTGTCGTTTCCGGTGGCCGAGCTCAGTTGTCTCGCCGAACTGGAATACATTCCGCACATCGCCAAGCGTTATTCACGGGAAGCGAGCCGCCCGCGCAGCCTGGTCGAGCTGCAGGACTACATGTTGGTGAGCCTGCACAGCCACGCGGATATTGCTTCCCTGCAGCCTTGGAACAGAGCAGTCGAGGCGCGTCGTTCTGGCGTCACCCCAAGTGAACTCCTATGAACTGATGCGCCAGATGATCCAGTGGAGCGCTTGCGTGGGCCTGCTGCCGCATTACGTAGGCGCGCTCGAAAAAAACCTGCAGCCGCTACCCGAGTTGTTCGGCCGTGACATGACGATGCAGGTCTGGATGGCCGTGCACGGCGACGAAGCACACCGGGAAGAAGTCGCCCGGCTGGCGGCGCTGGTCCGCGCGGCGTTTGAGGAACACCGGGAATGGTTCTAGCCCGTGCCGGCCAGCCCTCCTTCACAGCGCCAGGTCCGGGTCGGAGTCGCTGTGCTTCTGGCCCACCGGATCGCTGTTGGTCGGAGCCTTCGGCTCACTGTTGCCACGAATATCCGGTGGCGGTGTCAGTTGTAACACGTCGCTGGTGTATTTCCATTCCTCGTAGACACGGTCAGGATCGTCGTTGAGGCGTGTCCCGTAGCTGGGCACGATCTGGTGCAGCTTTTGCTGCCAGGCCGGGGAGGCGACTTTGTCCTTGAAGACCCGTTGCATCACTTCAAGCATGATCGGGGCCGCCGTCGATGCGCCAGGGGACGCGCCAAGCAGGCCGGCGATGCTGCCGTCCTGGGAGGCCACCACTTCGGTGCCCAACTTCAGCACGCCGCCTTTTTCCTCATCGCGCTTGATGACCTGCACCCGTTGGCCGGCTTGCCAGAGGCGCCAGTCTTCCTGCTTGGCCTGGGGGAAATACTCCTGCAAGGCCTTGAAACGATCATCATCCGACAGCATGAGCTGGCCGGCCAGGTATTCGACCAAGGGGTATTGCTCGATGCCGACCTTGGTCATGGGCCAGACATTGTGTGTGGTCATGCTGGTGAACAGGTCGAAGTAGGAACCTTCCTTGAGAAACTTGGTGGAGAAGGTCGCAAATGGCCCGAACAGGACGACGCGCTTGCCGTCCAGTACCCGCGTATCCAAATGAGGCACCGACATCGGCGGCGCGCCGGTGGACGCAATCCCGTAGGCCTTTGCCATGTGTCGTTCGGCAACGCTGGGGTTCTCGGCGACCAGGAACGAGCCGCCGACCGGGAAGCCCGCGTATTCGTCAGCCTCTGGAATGCCTGACTTCTGCAACAGATGCAGGGCGCCGCCGCCTGCGCCGATAAACAGGAACTTGGCGTCGGTGGCGCTCGTTTCGCCGTCCTTGAGGTTCTTGTATTCAACGTGCCAGGTACCGTCGTCATTGCGGGTGATGTCGCGCACTTCGCTCGACAGCTTCAGGCTGAAGTTGGGTTTGCTTTGCAGATAGCTGACGTACTGGCGGGTGATTTCACCAAAGTTCACATCGGTGCCGATCGGCGCCCAGGTGGCCGCGAGCTTTTGATTCGGATCGCGGCCTTCCATCATCAAGGGCACCCACTTCTTGATCTGCTCCGGGTCTTCCGAATATTGCATTGGGCGGAACAAGGGGCTCGCTTGCAGCGCTTCGTAGCGTTTGCGCAGGAACTTGATGTTGTCGTCACCCCATACAAAGCTCATGTGCGGGGTGGAGTTGATAAACGAACGGGGGTTTTTCAAGACGCCGCTCTTGACCTGCCACGCCAGGAACTGCCGGGTGATCTGGAAGGCCTCGTTGATCTCGATGGCCTTGGTAATGTTGACGTTGCCTTGGTCGTCCATCGGCGTGTAGTTCAGCTCGGCCAGCGCCGAATGGCCGGTGCCGGCGTTGTTCCAGCCGTTGGAGCTTTCTTCGGCCACGGCATCCAGGCGTTCGACCATTTCCATCGACCAGCCCGGTTCTAGCTCGTTGAGCCATATGCCCAGGGTTGAACTCATGATGCCGCCGCCCACCAGCAGCACATCGACTTTTTTCGTTTCCGCGGCCTGGGCACCGTTGACGCTCAATGAGAGGGCGACGGTCAGCAGGGTCGCAATGATTGCAGTGTTCATAGTTCCATCCTCGGCGACCGAGGAAGTCGCTCGTTAACGAAATGACGCAACCGACCTTGTGTTGACTGGCGTCACGGGGCGCTGTTCAGCGACCCGGCGGGAGAGGGTGACGAAAGGTGATTCAGCCTGGGCTGCGGCGGGGGTTTGACGACCCGAACAAGACCCGGCATATTGTGCTCGTTTATGTTTATTCATGCTCGTTTATGCAGGTTGTGATGTCATGAGCGCCACTCACGAAGTATTTCCCGGCGAGCGCCAACGCTTGATCAGTGAGCGACTCGCCGTTTATGGCCGGGTCATCGCGGCGGACCTGGCCAGCGAATTCAATGTATCCGAACACTCGATCCGCAGGGACCTCGGGGCATTGGCGGCGGCAGGCTTGTGCAAGCGCGTCTATGGCGGCGCGATTCGCCTGCCGGCGGCCGAAGCGCCCATAGACGTTCGGATCCATCAGGATCCGGCGCGCAAGGACGACCTTGCCCGGACGGCGGCGTCGTTGCTCAGCGCCGGTCAGCACGTCTTTCTCGATGCCGGGTCGACCAACCTGGCGATTGCCCGTGCCATCGATCCAGCGCTGCGCTTGACCATCAGCACCAACTCGCCCTTGATCGCGGTGGAGTTGATGAAGCTGCCCAACGCCGAGGTCATCCTGCTCGGTGGCCGTCTGAACCCTGTCGCCGGCGGTGCGATCGGGCTGGCGGCCGTCCAGCAATTGCGCCAGTTCAATTTCGACCTGTGTTTTGTCGGTGCCTGCGCCATCGACCCGGACAATGGCGTGACGGCGTTTGGCCTGGATGACGCCGAATTCAAGCGTGCGGTGGTCGCGGCGAGCGGTCAGGTGGTCGTGGCGGTTACCAACCAGAAGCTGTCCAGCGTTGCTCATTACCAAGTGGCGACGTGTGAAGAAGTCACCGCGCTGGTGGTGGAACATGATGCACCCCATGAGCGGCTCGACCCCTTCCTGGAGCGCATCGCCAAGGTCATCAAAGCCCCCGCCAAGACATAAGATGCTGCAACGGGCCACGAGCCCATTGTCCGACAAGCGTTTTACGTCTAGTTTGCTGCCCCATCATAAGTACAAAAGTCAGGAGTCATCGATGCAACCGATCCGTCTCGGTCTGGTGGGCTACGGTAAAATTGCCCAGGACCAACACGTGCCCGCTATCCGCGCCAACCCTGCTTTCGAGTTGGTGGCGGTCGCGACCCAAGGGCAGCCTTGCGCTGGAGTGGAGAATTTCCAGTCCCTGGGGGAGCTGCTGGACAAAGGTCCGCGCGTCGATGCGGTCGCGTTTTGCACGCCGCCCCAGGGCCGGTTCGAGCTGGTGCGGCAGGCGCTGGAGGCGGGTAAACACGTCCTGGTGGAAAAGCCGCCGTGCGCCACATTGGGCGAGGCCATGGCGTTGGTGGACCAGGCGCATGCGGCAGGCGTCAGCGGGCTGTTCGCCTGGCATTCGCGTTATGCGCCCGGCATCGAGGCGGCCCGCGACTGGCTTGCCAGCCGCACGCTGCAAAGCGTCCAGATCGATTGGAAGGAAGACGTGCGCAAATGGCACCCCGGCCAGGCATGGATCTGGCAACCCGGCGGCCTGGGCGTGTTTGATCCGGGCATCAACGCCTTGTCCATCGCCACCCACCTGTTGCCGCTGTCATTGTTCGTCGAGTCGGCCGAACTGCGGGTTCCCGACAACTGCCAGTCGCCCATCGCCGCGAGCATCAAGATGTCGGAGGCGCGCGGTCTCGATATCCGCGCGGAGTTCGATTTCGACCATGGTCATGATGAGCTCTGGAGCATCGAGATTCGTTGCGCCGAAGGCACTTTGCGCTTGGACAACGGCGGTGCGCTGCTGAGCATCGACGGCGTGCGCCAGGTCGTGTCGCAGGAGGGTGAGTACGCGGCGGTGTACCGGCACTTCCAGCGACTGATCAATGACAAGGCGTGCGACATGGACCTGCAACCGCTGCGCCTGGTGGCGGACAGCTTTTTCGTCGGCAGCCGTACCTTGGTCGAACCGTTCTACGACTGAAATACCCCATGCCGGGGGTATAGCAGAGCTTCCATGGCGAGCGAGCTTGCTCCCTCGCCATGGTGCCTTGCCTAGCCCAAATCCTGCGCCCGATGCCGCTCCGGCACCTGGCTCGCCTCATCGCCCCAGGTCCGGTTGACACGCTGTCCGCGCATGACTGCGGGCCGCTGGGCGATTTCCTCCGCCCAGCGCTGCACATGGGTGTACTCATGGGCGCTAAGAAATTCGGCCGCCGAGTACACGTTGTTCCGCACTAGTTGGCCATACCAAGGCCAGACCGCGATGTCGGCGATGGTGTATGCCTCGCCGGCCAAGTAGCGGTTTTCAGCCAGGCGACGGTCCAGGACATCCAGTTGGCGCTTGGCTTCCATGGTGAAGCGATTGATGGGGTATTCCAGTTTGTCCGGCGCGTAGGCGTAGAAATGGCCGAAACCACCGCCCAGGTAAGGGGCCGAGCCCATCTGCCAGAACAACCAGTTCAGGGTTTCAGTGCGGCCGGCCAGATCGCTGGGCAGCAAAGCGCCGAATTTCTCCGCCAGGTACAGCAGGATCGAACCGGACTCGAACACACGGGCCGGCGGCTCGACGCTGCGGTCCAGCAGGGCTGGGATCTTGGAGTTCGGATTGACCTCGACGAAGCCGCTGGAGAACTGATCGCCTTCGCCGATGCGAATCAGCCAGGCGTCGTATTCCGCGCCGGTGTGCCCGAGGGCCAACAGCTCTTCGAGCATGATCGTGACTTTCACGCCATTGGGCGTTGCCAGCGAATAGAGCTGCAAAGGATGCTCGCCGATCGGCAAGTCTTTTTCGTGGGTCGGCCCGGCGACAGGCCGGTTGATGCTCGCGAAGTGGCCACCCGAGGGGGCCTCGTGTTTCCAGACTTTGGGTGGAACGTAAGACGCTTGGCTCATGAACGTACCTTATCGTTGAGTGCACTTGTTCCGGGACGAAGCCACGACACGTTTGCGCTATGGCTGGCGTCGAGACGTGGACTCTAATCTATGGGCGCTCTGTCAGGCAGACAAGGGCAACCGACAAGATAAGTCGAGTCGACGGCGCAGCGCTTTGAAGGGTCATTCCATTTAATGAAACAGTGGATTTCAATCCATGCGTATTCCTGCGCCACCGCTTTGGGCAGAAGATGGCTCCACCTCATGCACCGTTCGCCATCGGTGTGATGGACCCTCCCTGACCAATGCGCATTCAACCCCGTTGCAAAACGGGGGGCGCGAGGAGTAGCTGATGAACGAAGCCACCAAAGCACAATCTTCGCCCTGGCATGAAGGGGAGTTGACCTTGCAGCGCTCCGTCGGGGCGGTTGAGATGATGGCCGGCGTCGGTCAGCGACAACTGGCGCGTACCTGGATGCCGGACCAGCATCGGGAGTTCTACGGGCAATTGCCGTTTGTGGTGCTTGGGGCAGTGGATCGTCAGGGCGATGTCTGGGCGACTCTGCGCACCGGGCAGCCCGGCTTCATGAATTCACCAGATCCTGAAACGCTGCATATCCATTTCGATGCGCAGCCTGAAGACCCGGCACAAGAAGGGCTGGGCGAGGGCGACGCCATCGGCATGCTGGGTATCGAATTGCACACCCGTCGGCGTAATCGCATGAACGGCGTGGTGCGCCGCGAGCTTGACCAGGGGCTGGAGATTTCGGTGACCCAGGCCTATGGCAACTGCCCGCGTTACATCAATCTGCGCCAATACCGCTTCGTCGATGAGCAGCCTGCTGCCTCACGTGAGCTGGAAGTAGCCGATCCTTTGGTTCGTCGTCTGGTCACCGCGTCAGACTCGTTCTACATCGCGACTTACGTGGTACGCGACGGCGAACGGCAGGTCGACGCCTCCCATCGCGGCGGCAAGCCCGGTTTCGTGCGCATGGACGAGGACGGGACGCTGACCATCCCGGATTTTTCTGGAAACCTGTTCTTCAACACGCTCGGCAACATCCTGCTGAACCCACGCGCAGGCTTGGTGTTCGTCGATTTCCAGACCGGCGACCTGCTGCAGATGAGTGGTTCGGCGCAGGTGGTGTTGGAAGACCCGCAGATCGCCGCGTTCCAGGGCGCCGAACGGTTATTGCGGTTCACCCCGCAGCGCGTGGTCTACCGTTCGACGGCGATACCGTTGCGCTGGAAGGATCAGGCTGAAGGCGACTCGCCCAATTCACTGATGACCGGTAACTGGGAACAGACTGCCGAACGCTTGCAGGCCGAGGCCCTGCGCACCCATTGGCGTGCGCTGCAAGTCACGCGAGTGGTGGACGAAAGCCACAACATCCGCTCGTTCTATCTGCAAACCACCGACGGTGCCGGCTTGCCCCGGTTCGAGGCCGGGCAGCATCTGCCCGTGCGGGTGTTGTTGGAGGGGCAGGGCGTGCCTTCGATCCGGACGTACAGCGTGTCCAGCGCGCCCTCGGATGATTTCCTGCGCATCAGCGTCAAGCGTGACGGCGCGGTCTCTTCGCATCTACATGAGCAGATCCAGGCGAGCCACGATATCGAAGCCCGGGCGCCACAAGGTCATTTCACGGTGGACGCCACCGAGCGCCGGCCGTTGGTGCTGCTGGCGGCGGGCGTTGGCATCACGCCGCTGTTGTCGATGCTGCGCGAGGTGGTCTATCAAGGAAAACGCATCAGCCGCATGCGTCCGGTCTGGCTGGTGCAAAGTGCCCGGCACGTGGCCGACCTGGCCTTTGGCGAGGAAATTGATGAGCTGGTGGCGCGTGCCGGTGACAAAGTGAAAGTGCTGCGCCTGGTCAGCCAACCGCCCACCGACGGCAAACCCGGGCAGGGTTATGACGTGGCCGGACGAATCGATGTGGCGCTGCTCAAGCAACTGCTGCCGCTGGACGACTACGATTACTACCTGTGCGGTCCGGGCACGTTTACCCAGGCGCTCTACGACGGCCTGCGCAAGCTGCGTATCCCGGATGATCGCATTCACGCTGAAACCTTTGGTCCGTCTACGCTGGTGCGCGATATCGAGGTCCGCGTACCGGCCGCCGAACAGGTGCCGGCGGCGACTGAGGCGGTGAAAGTGCTGTTCTCCGGTTCGGCCAAGGAAGCCCGCTGGAAACCCGGCAGCGGGACGCTGCTCGAGCTGGCCGAGGCCCGCGGCCTGAATCCGGAATTCAGTTGCCGTGGCGGTTCCTGCGGTACCTGCAAAACCCGCATGACCCAAGGTCAGGTGCACTACCTGACCCAACCCGCCGAGCCCGTGGCCGACGGCGAAGTGCTGATCTGTTGCGCGGTACCGGCCCAGGGCAGCGAGCCTTTGGTGCTCGAAATCTGATACTCGGACAAGGCGACCCAAGCGATGTTGAGCCCGGCGGCAGAAAAATCCGCGCTGATGTTGACCTATTTAGCGAATCCCGACTCAGCACACCCGCCATGACATGGCGCAACGGCTGCCCGGTGCGAAGCCGCGACGGTATTCCTCTGCCAGGATGGCGGCCAGGCGCGGGGCCAGCGTGGCTTCGGGCAACTGTTCGAAACCCAGTCGGGCGTAGAATGGTGCGTTCCACGGTACGTTCTTGAAAGTAGTCAAGGTAATGGCTAGCAGACCCTTGGCGCGCGCGTGGGCCATCGCGATTTCCATCAATCGACGGCCGATTCCTTGCCTTTGCTCGGATTGCATGACGGATAACTCGTGCACATGAAGCGCTTCGTCATACCGTTCTGCGCTTAACAAACCTTGAGGCAAGTCCCGGTGGTTGACGGCCACCCAGCACGTCGACAACGCAATAATCCGCTGGTGACGCTCGACAGGCATGGGCACTGAATCGACCACCCAGCTCAAAGCTTCTATGGTACTGAATGCCCGGGCGGCGGATTTTTCAACGTCGGGCAGGAACGGCGCATCATCTGGGTGTGCGAGACGAATGGTGATGGTCATGGGGCACTTTTTTGGTTTTCTTCCGGTATTGAATTCTGGCAAATGACATCTGCTGAGACAAACTCCGTCGCTTCGTGCGCATCAGAAAATGGGTATGAAGGAAGTGGGTTCTTTTCGCTTCAACGATTTCCAATACGCTGTGTTTTCCTATTTTGGCTAGTCCCGCTTGGATTCGATTGACCCCGAGCCTGACGAGCCTCATCGCGCACAACCAACCCGATCCCGACAGCAGACACCGCCATCCCCAGCGCCATCTGCCAAGACAGCGGCTCGTCGAACATCGCCCAGGCCCACACCATGGTAATGGGCGGGCTCAGGTAGAGGACGCTGGCGACCCGGGTCGCCGAGGCCCGGCGCAGGCATAGCCAGTAGAGTCCATAGCCGCCCATCGTCGACAATCCGGCCGTCCATATGACGCTCAGGGCGAACCCGGTACTGGGTATCGGCGCCAGACTGCCTTGCACGCCTTCGATCAGGGCAAAGGCCAGGCCCGAGACACAACATTGCAACCAGAGGTTCGGTAGCAGGCCCATGGATTGCGAGGCTGGCAGGTGTTTTTGCCAGAGCGTCGCCGCAGCGAGCGACAACATGCCCAGCAGTGGCAGCCCGTAGACCCACAACGGCGCGCTGCCCCACCCGAGCGCGCCATGGGTGCCCAGGGCAACGCCCGTCAGGCCTATGAACAAACCTGCCCAGACCCGCGGCGCCATGCGCTGCCCCAGGATACCCGCGGCCATCAGCGCCAGGCCCATCGGCAACAAGTCGGCGAACAAGGCGGCCAGGCCAGCGGGCACACCCCAGGCAATGCCCTGGGTAATACCAGCCAGGTAACCCGCCATCGCCAGCAGTCCGATACCGGCGTTTTTCAGGAGGGTGACGAGGGCGGTACGCCTCAGTTGCCGGACGACGAAAGGAAACAGCAGGAGCGTGACCAGCACGCAACGCCAGAACACCACAAGCAGCGGCGGGGCGTAATCGATGGAGAATCGCGCGCCGACGAAGCCGGAGCTCCAGGCCACGAGTAATGCCGCTTCGAGCAAGGGCAACGGAATCAGCCAATACGCACTGGGCGGCAACGAGCGGGTGATCGATTTGGTCGGGTTCATGGTCACAGGCTACGAAAGCCGACTAATCTAATAAATCAAAATATCGTGCAGCACTGGTTTAAAAAGGTTGAATCATGACAGCCATACTGGATATCGAACTGATCCGGACGTTTCATGCGGTCGCGCGCCTGGGCAAGTTCAGCGGCGCGGCGCAGCAGCTCCACAAGAGCCCGGCGGCGGTGAGCGTGCACATCCAACGATTGGAAGCAGTCGCCGGGGGCCGTTTGCTGGACCGTGACAATCAGTCGGTTTCCCTGACTGCCTTGGGCAAGCGCCTGCTCGTGTCCACCACGGAGCTGCTCGCGACCCATGACCGCGTGCTCGCCGACCTACACGGGACACGGCTGGCGGGGCGCGTCACCCTGGGCGTGCCGGACGAATACGCCGATCATGTCATTCGCGACATTCTGCCGACATTCACCGCAGCCTGGCCAAACGTGGTCCTCGAACTCAAGACCGCACCCAGCTATGCGCTGCGCGAGTATGTCCAACGTGCAAAGCTGCAGGCCGCCGTACTCACCCAGCCAATGGACCAGCCTGAGGCGGCGGGCCAGATCCTGGTCACCACCACGCCGGTTTGGGTAGGCGCGACCCATGGGGCGCCGAGCGCGACGGACCCGCTCCCGCTGGCCGTGCATGCGGCGCAATGCCCTTACCGCCAAGTCATGCTGCAGGCGCTGCGGCAAAGCGGGCGCAAGGTGCGAATCGTCCTGGAGAGCCCCTCGAGCCAGGCCATCAAGGCATGCGTGGAAGCCGGACTGGGAATCAGCCTGATCGACCGCGCCCGGGTGACGGAGAACATGCGCATCCTCGAGGGTTTGCCGGTGGTGCCCGATCATGAAGTGGTGTTCGTGCGCTCCCAGGCCTCACACGCCGATGAAGCGGTAGACCTGTTGGGCAAAGCGATCCAGCAGCGCTTTCGACTGTAAGAACAGGAGGAGGCGACGGCTATTCTTCCGCCGGCCTTATGTGAAAGAGTGACGGGTGAAAGCGCCTCGCAGCTCCCCGCGCACAAGTTATCGATCACGCCGATTTCTGTTCAGCGCACCCGCCCCGATGAATCGAAACGCCCCACAAACCCAACGCTCCAACACTGATCGACCCACCCAGCCAACTGACCGCGGCCCAGCCCCATAGCGCATAGACCTGGGTCGCGGCGGCGGCACCCAGTGCGCTGCCGATCGAGTAGAAACACATGTAGGCGCCGACCATGCGGCTTTGCGCGTCGGGACGTGCGGCGAGGATGAGGCTCTGGTTGGTGACATGCACGGCTTGTACGGCGAAGTCGAGCAGGACCACGCCGAAGACCAGGGCGACCAGGGAGCTTTCGGCGAAGGAGATGGGCAGCCATGAGAGCACCAGCAGACCCAGCGAAAGACCCGTCACGCGTTGCCCCAGGCCTCGATCGGCCCAGCGACCGGCTCTGCGAGCCGCCAGCGCGCCGGCAACCCCGGCCAGGCCGAACAGGCCGATGGCGGTGTGGGAAAGCGACAATGGCGGGGCACTCAACGGCAGGACCATGGCGGTCCAGAGGACGGAAAACGCGGCGAAGATCAGCAGCGCGAACAGCCCCCTGATTCGTAACAGCGGTTCGGTCATGAACAGTTGGAACAGCGAGCGGATCAGGGCCGGATAGGGCTGCCGATTTTCCGGTGACGCCGTGGTGGGTGCCACTTTCCAGAACGCCGTCGCGATGATCAGCATCAGTCCCGACGACACAAAATAAACCGCACGCCAGCCGGCGAGGTCGGCGATGAACCCCGAGATGAATCGCGCCAGAAGTATGCCCATCACGACTGCGCTGGTGAGGGTGCCGACGGTCTGGCCTCGTCGGGACGGTGCCGATAGCACGGCTGCATAGGCCACCAGCACTTGGACGACGACCGCGAGCAGGCCCGTGGTGATCATGGCGGCCAGGAGGATGAGCCAATGCTGGGATGCGCCGACGGCCGTCAATGCGAGCACGGACAACGTCACCAGGGTCAGGATCAGCCGTTTGCCGTCGATCCTGTCGCCCAGCGGGACGATAAAGAGCAAGCCCAATGCGTATCCAAGCTGGGTGGCCGTGACCACGATGCCGATCGAGGCGGGAGCGACGCCCAGGCTCTCGGCCATCGAGGCGAGGAGGGGTTGGGCGAAGTAGACGTTGGCGACGGCCAGTGCGCAGGTGATGGATAACAGGGATGTGAGGGCTGGGGACAGGCCTTGGCTTGGGATGATGTGTGCGGTCATGTGCGCCTTCCAATCTGGTTGCAATTAAAAACCGGATTGGATTTTTGCTTGAATGGGTTTTAATTTGCAACTAGTTTGGTGGAGCTACTCCCCTGCGTCAGCAAACAGGAAACCCAATGTCAGAAAACACCCCATCGCCCAACAGCGAATGCCCGGTAGCCCGAACACTGGAAATCATCGGTGACCGCTGGTCGCTCATGATCATCCGCGATGCCTTCGACGGCATTCGCCGCTTCAGCGAATTCCAGAAGAGCCTGGGCGTTGCCAAGAACATCCTCGCATCGCGCCTCAAAGGCCTGGTTCAAGTCGGTGTATTGCGCGTGCAGCCCGCATCGGACGCAAGCGCCTACAAGGAATATGTCCTGACGGAAAAAGGCCAGGAAATCTTCCCAATCGTGATCAGCCTGCGGCAGTGGGGCGAACGGTTTTTGTTCGCCGAGCACGAGACGCGGTCGGTGCTGTTGGACAACGCCTCTGGCGAGCCGTTGATGCCCATCGAGGTCCGCGCATTGAGCGGCCAGAAATTGCAACCGGGGGATTGCCACAGGGTGAGACGCATCGCCGGCGAGCCGTGACTCAGGCGCATTGCTTCAGGGCTGGGCAGGCTGCTCATAGCGTTGCTGGATACGCGCCAATTCGCCGGACCGGCGCAGTTGCTCCAGCGCGTTGCTCCAAGCGGTGATCAGTTCGTCGTCACTGTCGGTGCTGAAGGCGATGTACAGCGACGAGCGGTAAAGCTCGATGGGAATCTTGCGCAGGGTGCCCGGCGCGATGTCCAATTGGCGGCTGTAATACGCCACTCCGGCCGCGGTGTCGCCGACGATGATGCTGGTTCGTCCGGCAAGCAGCATGCGGTACAGCAGCCTGCTTTCGGTCGCGCTTTTGTCCAGGTTATTGAAACCCAGCGATTGCAACGTCTGCGGCACCAGGCCCGCGTGCCGCGTGGTGATCTGCGGAGCGCGCAGCAGTTGTTCGAGAGAGTTGATCGGCGGCGAGCCGGCCAGTTGGTAGGCGTGGATGGATTCCTCAACGATCGGGCCGACCCATTTGTACAATGGCTCACGCTCCGGTGTGCGGAACAGCGAATACATGATGGTCTTGGGCCGGTTCTTCAGGATCTGCGTGGCGCGCATGCTGGGTTGCACCGACATCTCGAAATGATCGCCAGTCAGCGCCATGATGGCCCGGACGATTTCCGTGGTCATGCCGGTGAGCCGATGGTTCTCCACATAGTTGTAGGGTGCCCATTCCTCGGTGACGACCTGATATTGCCCGTGTGCGGTCGCCGGGCCGAGCAACAGGCTGAGCAGCACTGCGGCAGGCATCGAATACTTCACGTGTTCTCCTGATCAACGGTTCGCTGTTGCTGGCGAACCCAAGACAAGCATAGACCCAAACACGTGCGGGGCATCGGCGGCTGCTTCGTTATGCGAGCAATGCCTCAGTTCATTGTCGCAAGCGTGGTCGGTAGCAACTTTTACATTCCATCGCTGATAAAGTGGGCGCCCCGCCAAGACAGCGGCCGCATAAGCAACGCAAAACAGGATTGAACGCTTGAACGAACAGACATTGTCCATGCGCCTTGAACGCGTGGCGGGGCTCGTGCCGACAGGGGCGCGCCTGGCCGATATCGGCTCGGACCATGGCTACCTCCCGGTGGCGTTGATCAAGCGTGGGGTGATCGCGGCGGCGGTGGCGGTAGAGGTGGCGTCGACGCCGTTCCGCGCGGCTGAGCGCACCGTGCGTGAAAGCGGCCTGGACGAATGGATCAGCGTGCGCCTGGCCGACGGCCTGGCGGCGATCGAACCGGCGGACGGCATCACGGCGATCAGTCTGTGCGGCATGGGCGGCGAGACGATTCGCGACATTCTTGACAGCGGCAAGTGTCGCCTGAGCGGTCGGGAACGCCTGATCCTCCAGCCTAATGGCGGCGAACAGCCCTTGCGCCAATGGCTGATGGACAACGACTACCGCATCCTGTGCGAAGACGTATTGCGGGAAAACCGCTTCTACTACGAAATCATCGTCGCCGAGCGTGACGGGCCGGTGATGTACAGCGCCGAGGAGCTGTACTTCGGCCCGCTGCAAATGCAGGCCCGCAGCCCGGTATTCCTGGCCAAGTGGCAACGCATGCTGCGCCTCAAGCACAAGACCCTGGCCAATTTCGCCCAGGCGCAGCAGGCCGTGGCTGAAGAAAAAGTACAAGAGGTCGCGCGGCAGGTGCGGTGGATCAACGAGCTGCTGGCGTGAGCCCAGCGAATCTCGATGACGTCTCCGATCCAATCGGCTAACGGTCCGCCGCGTCCTGTTTCAACACCAGCAACCGATAGACGCCGCCGTCATTTTCGATCCCATGGGTGTCATGGGTGAAGCCAGGGAATGACCGGTCAAAACTCTCCAGAGCCTTGAGGTAAGCCAGCAAGGGTCCGTCCGATGGGCCTGCATTTTCCCCTGGCATCAACAGGGGGATGCCCGGTGGATACGGCACGATCCCCGTTGCCGCGATCCGACCGGCGGCCTCGTCCAGCGTCACCTGCTCGATTTCGTTTCTGACCAGTTTTTCGTAGGCCTCCACGGGGCTGAACTGCGCTTGCGGCAGCGTGCCGAAAGCCTTGGCCATGGCTGCGGTGGTCTTGGTTTTTTTCATGGCGGCGAAGATCTCTTCGGCCAGGTCCTTGAGGCCCATGCCGGCATAGCGCTGTTGGTTGGCGCTCAACAGGTCGGGCAGGCACAGCTCCAGTTCGAGGTTGGCGTCGTAGTCACGCTTGAAGTCGAGCAGGGCGTTGACCAGGGTGCCCCATTTGCCTTTGGTGATGCCGATGGAAAACAGGAACAGGATGGTGAAGTCGGTGGTTTTTTCCACCACGATGCCTTGCGTGCCCAGGTAGGCGCTGAGTACACAGGCCGGGATGCCGAAGTCCAGCAGATTGCCGTCGTCGCCCATGCCAGGGCTCAGGATCGAGACCTTGATCGGATCGAGCATGCAGTAGCCGTCTTCAATGTCGCCGAAGCCGTGCCAGACCTCATTGGGGTGCAGCACCCAGCAACCGGGATCGGCCTTGAGCCGCGCTGGATCAACCTCATGGAAGACGATCGACTGCCCGTCCACTTGCACCATCGGCGGCTGCCAGCACGAGAAGAACCAATCGTCGTGACTGAACATCTCGCTCTGCATATGGGAAATGACCTGCCGGAAGGCGACAGCTTCTTCGATCGCCTCGCTGGTGAGGATCTGCCCGCTGGGCGCCTCCATCATCGCCGAGCTGACATCGCACGAGGCCATGATCGCGTAGTTGGGCGAGGTCGAGGCGTGCATCATGTACGACTCGTTGAAGCGCCCGTGGGGAATCGGATTGCGGCCATTGCGCACGTGGATCATCGACGCCTGGGACAGCGCAGCCAGCAGCTTGTGAGTGGACTGGGTGGCGAACACGGTCGGTTTCGACGGGTCGTGGTCGTCCGGGCTGCCGTGCATCGCAAAGCGGTCCTTGTACAGCGGGTTGAAGCGCGCGTAGCCATACCAGGCTTCGTCGAAGTGCAGGCGATCGACGCTTTGCCCCAACAGTTCCTCGACACGGGTGACGTTGTAGGTCAGGCCGTCGTAGGTGGAGTTGGTGATAATCGCGTGCACGGGTGTCGGGTCGATGTCGCTCTTGACCAACGGATTGCTGGCTATGGCGGCCTTCACGCCCTCGGCGCTGAGGGTCTGCGGCAGGATCGGGCCGATGATGCCGAAGCGGTTGCGAGTCGGCACCAGGTAGGTCGGAATTGCCCCGGACAGCGTCATCGCATGCTCGGCGGATTTGTGGCAGTTGCGGTCGCACAAGGCGATCTGGTCCCGCGTCACGCTGGCCATCAGGATCACGCGGTTGGACATCGATGACCCGTTGGTGACGTAGTAGGTGCGATGGGCGCCGAAGACCTTGGCGGCATAACGCTCGCCTTGCCCGATGGGGCCGCTGTGGTCGAGCAGCGAACCCAGTTCGCCGACGGAGATGGACAGGTCCGAGCGCAGCAGGTTTTCCCCGAAGAATTCATAGAATGCCCGGCCCGCCGTGCTTTTCAGAAAGGCCGTGCCGCCGGCGTGGCCCGGCGTGTGCCATGAATATTCATAGCTGCGGGCAAATTTCAGCAGGGCGCCGAACATCGGTGGCAACACTGCCTGGCGATAACGTTCGATCGCCGCCAGGATCCGCCCGCTCAGGAACCGGCTGGTGTCCTCGGGCAGCCAGATGAAGTCGTCGGCGTGTTGCATGACGATCAACGGCACGTTGGACGCGGTGCTGCGATCACTGATCAGAAACACCGGCACGCGGGTGTTGCGCTCGCGCAGGGCGGTCAGCAGGTCGATGCATTCGCGATGGTCTTCGCTGGTGTCTATTTCCCAGCTGAGCAGCACGCACTGGATGGCCGGGTCGGAACTGAGGATCGACTTGGCATCGCTCAGGGTCTCGGAAGTCAGCACGCTGACGGCGCGATCCTCGACGTCACTGATCAGCTGGATCAGGGCCCGGCCGAATACGCTGCGCTTGTCCGGTGCGTTGGAGACGAGCAGGGCCAGCATCCCCAATAGATTTCGATGTTCCGTCATGGCAATGCCTCCAGGTTAGCCGGCTTCAAGTGGTTGACGGGAATGGGCTCGCCAACGATGTGCTGCGCCGCGACGGTCTGGGTCGGTACGCTGTTGTTCATGGCCTCCAGGCGGATCAGGCGGGTATTGACGTAACCGAACAGCGTGTAGCCGACGATGACCGCCACGCCGCCGAGCATCAGCGCTTGTTCGCCCGAGCTGTAGAGCGCCAGGTAGCTGTAGGCCGCGGCGATGCCTGCGACGATATTGGTGACAAGAGCCTTGTTCGCCGGGACATTGGAAACCTTCTGCAGGGTCACCAGCGTCGCCATGGAGAGAATGTACGGCACCAGGTTGGTCACCACGGCGAGGTTCACCAACGTATCGAACTGCTTGGCGAGGTCGGGACTGATGGTCAGCAGCGCCATCGCCGTCTGCATCGCCAGCAGGATCAACATGCTGATGATCGGCACGCCATGCTTGTTGGCCTTGGCGAAGATCGGCAGGAAGTAACCCGTGTCCGCCGAACTCTTGAACACCTGGGCGACGGTGAACTGCCAGCCGAGCAGGGAGCCGACGCACGCCAGCACCATCAGCCCCATGACGATGTTGCCCACCAGGGGCGTGAACATCTTGGCGAACACCAGGCCGAACGGCGCGGTGGAGGACACCAGCTCGGCGTTGTCGACGATACCGGCGATGACGTTGGTCGAGACGATGTAGATCACAGCGGCCCCGAGCGTCCCGCCGAGAACGGCGATCGGCACGTTCTTCTCGGGGTTCTCCACCGCGTCACCGTTGGCGCACGCCGACTCCAGGCCCAGGAAGGCCCAGAGCGTGATTGCCACCGATGCGCCAGCCGCTTCGTACCAGGGTTTATCGTGAGGGTTCCAACCGGCCGCATAGACACTGCTGTCGAACCAGAACCAACCAAGGGTCGACACCAGCACCACCGGGGCAATGACGCCCCATACGGTCACGGCGCCGATCTTGCCGGTAACGCTTGCGCCGCCGAAATTGGCGAACGTGGTCAGCCACAACAAGGCGATGGTTGCCAGGCCGACTTGCAGCGAGTCGAGCTGGATGCTGAAAAGCGTCTGGATATAGCCGACGGCCGTGATGCTGATCGCCACGTTGGCAATCAGCAGCGATAGGCCATAGGTGTAGTTGGTGATGTAGTTGCCGGATTTGCCAAAGGTGTATTCGGCGTATCCGCCCATGCCGCCGGTCTTTCGACTGAGCATGCCGCAGCGGGCGAACGCGTAGGCCAGCGCCAGGGAGCCCGTGGCGGTGATCAACCAGGAGAGGATGGAGATGCCGCCGACTTCGGCGAGCTTGGTGGGTAACAGGACAATGCCGGATCCCAGCATGTTGACGGCAGTCAGCATGGTGAGTTGCCCCACGCTCATTTTCTTGGCGGCTGACATTCCCTTGCCTCACATACTGAAAGTGACGGGGTTAAGTCATAGCAGAGGATCTCCAGTAAGCAAGAATCGCTCGCATCGCGATGACTCCATCTATCGAATAACCCGTGGCGAGGGAGCTTGCTCCCGCTGGCCGGCGAAGCCGTCCCCGGCGGTCTTCGGGCAGACCGCGTCGGCTGTTTGCCACTGCTATGCAGCCGAGCGGGAGCAAGCTCCCTCGCCACGGTGGGTGTGAGGATCAGCCGTCGAGCAAGGTCATCACCTCGGCACTGTAGCGCTCGCCGGCCACGGCGCCTGCGGGGGCGAAAATGGCGTCCAGATGATTCAAGTCATCGCTGCTCAGGAAAACGCTGGCGGCGGCGACGTTGCTTTCCAGGTACCGACGCTGCTTGGTGCCCGGGATCGCGGTGACATTGCTTCCCTGGGCCAGTACCCAGCCCAAGGCCAGTTGCGCGGCGCTGATGTGCTTGTCCTCGGCCATGGCCCGGATTCGTTCGACCAGGGCGAGGTTGCGATAGAAGTTGTCGGCCTCGAAACGCGGATTGAAGCGCCGATAGTCGTCGGCGGCAAAGTCCTCCGGCGTCTTCAACTCGCCCGTCAGGAAACCACGCCCCAACGGGCTGTAGGCGACAAAAGCGATTCCCAGGCGTCGGCAGGTTTCGAGCACGCCGTTGTGTTCCGGCTCCCTGGACCACAACGAATATTCGCTTTGCACCGCCGCCAGGGGATGCACGGCATGGGCCCGCTCGATTGTCTCGGCGCTGGCTTCCGAAATGCCGATGTGGCGCACCTTGCCGGCCTTGACCAATTCGGCCATGGCGCCAATCGTTTCTTCCACCGGCACCTGAGGGTCGATTCGGTGTTGATAGTAAAGATCCAGGTAATCGGTTCCGAGCCGCTTGAGGCTGCCGTCGATCGATTGCCGGACGTACTCCGGGCGACCATCGACGCCCCGGGCATGTGGATCGTCGCTGCGAACCAGGCCGAACTTGCTCGCCAGAAAAATCCCATCGCGCTTGCCGCGCAAAGCCTGTCCCACCAGTTGCTCGTTGGTGTGCGGCCCGTACATGTCCGCGGTGTCGAAGTGTGTTACGCCCAGTTCTACGGCGCGGTGGAGCGTAGCGATTGCCTCTCGCTCATCCGCGCCGGTGGTGTAGAAATCCGACATGCCCATGCAGCCCAAGCCGATGGCGCTGACGTGTGGGCCTTGATGGCCAAGTTGGCGGGTGATCATAAGAGTGTTCCTTTGGGTTGAGATGACGGGATCAGTCTCCTTAAATTGGTTTTATGGATAAAGCTGGTGATTTTGGTTTAACTATTCGTGATTTCTAAACAGTGAGCCGAATAATGGACCGATTACAGGCAATGCAAGTATTCCGACGCATCGTCGAGCTGGGCGGTTTTGGCAGGGCGGCCGATGACCTGGGGCTGCCCAGGGCCACCGTCAGCTTGTTGATCCAGCAGTTGGAAAGCTACTTGGGCGTGCAGTTGTTGCAGCGCACCACCCGGCAAGTGCGTGCCACCCTCGACGGCGAAGCCTATTACCAGCGCTGCGGCCACTTGTTGGAAGAACTGGACGACCTGGAAAACTCGCTCTCCACGCAACGGAGCCAACCCCGGGGCACCTTGCGCGTGGACATGCCGATCGCCTTCGGCTGCACTTGGATCGTGCCGAACCTGGCGGACTTCTATCGACGCTATCCGCAGCTGCAACTGGACCTTGGTTTCCATGATCGGCAAGTGCATCTGCAACGCGAGGGGGTCGATTGCGCCATCCGGGCCGGCAATATCGTTGACCAGGCGCTGGTGGCGCGGCCGATCGTGCGGCTGCATCAAGTGACCTGCGCCAGCCCGCAGTACCTGGCTCGCGAGGGCACGCCACGGCGACCTGAAGAATTGTCCGGGCACCGCGCCGTTGGCTTCGCGTCCGGCAATGGGCGTTTTTTTCCGTTCGAGTTCGAGGCAGCGGGGCAGGTGCGAGAGCTGAACATGTCGTCGGAACTGACCGTCAACAATGCCGACGCCTACGTGTCGGCCTGCGAAGCGGGACTCGGCTTGATTCAGGCGCCGCGTTACCACGTGCAGCGGCAGTTGGCCGAAGGGCGCTTGGTGCAAGTGTTGACGGAACATCCAGTGCCGTCATGGCCGATTTCGGTGGTCTATCCGCCCCATCGGCAACTGTCGCCCCGGGTGCGGGTGTTTATCGACTGGGTGATCGAGTTGCTCCATGGCGAAGCGGATGCCCAAGGCGAGTTGATGATGAAGGTGTAAGGCTTGGAAAAGCACGGCGCTGCGTTGCGCTGATGGGATCCAAGACTGGCGAAGCCGCCATGAATGGCTATTTTGTAAGGTGCGAAAATTTTCTGGAGTGTCTCATCGACACATGAGGTTCAGCATGGACAACGCACACAGCAATGCAGGATTGGCCCCACGAGCAGGCACCGGGAAGACCTTCGTCGACCTTGACGGCTACAACGACACCAAGAAAATCGCGGTGGCCCCGGACGGCACGATATGGCTGGCGGGCATGACAAAGGTAGAAAAGGATTGGGAGTACGAAGGCTACCGGACCTCCCTGATGCGCTTCAATGCCGACGGCACCCTCGATACGACCTTCAGCGACGACGGCAAGACGCAGCTCCCTCACGATATTTTCCCAGGGGAAGGCTACAGTGCGGCCGTGCAGCCAGACGGGAAGTATCTGCTCGTCTACCCACAATTCACGTCCGGCATCGCCATGATCCGGCTCAATACCGACGGCACGGTGGACCAGGGGTTTGGTGTCAACGGTAAGGCCATCGTGCCGGGGTCCTGGGGCGATTATGCCAGTGCCACGGTACAGCCTGACGGCAAGATCCTGGTGTCGAATCAGGACAGCTACGAGAGTCTGTTTTCGGTCAGTCGCCTCAATGCCGACGGAACGCTTGACTCGACCTTCAATGGCGGCAACGCCATCCAATTCAATATCCCGAACATGGGCGCGCTGGAAGGGTACGGATTCACCCTGCAAGCGGATGGCAAATTGCTGGTGCCGGGTTACAACGGCGAGATGGTGGTCGCGCGCTTGAATGCAGACGGCAGCCTGGACAGCAGTTTCGGTACGGACGGCCTGGTCGATACGCAGGTGGCGGGCCTGGCAGCCTCGGTCACCGTCCAGGCCGATGGCAAGATCCTGTTGGCCGGTGGCGGCGAACAAAATGGCAGCGGTTTTGATTTCAAGATCATCAGGCTGAACCAGGACGGCACTCTGGACACAAGTTTCGGCAACGCTGGCGTCGCGGTGATCGACCTGACCGGTGATCGGGACATGGCTAGGGACATTACCGTTCTGGCGGACGGGAAAATCCTGGTGGCGGGGCAGAGCACCTATTTCGGCAACGCTGATTTCAGCCTTATCCGGCTCAACCCCGATGGCACGCTCGATACCACCTTCGGCGCACTTGACGGTGTGTTGCCGGGCATCGATGGAGGGCGGGGCGATGACGTCCTGTCAGGCACCTATGTCCCGGAACGACTCAGCGGCCATGACGGTGCCGACTTGCTTGATGGCGCTGGACAACGGGACGTGCTGGAGGGCGGAGCCGGTGCCGATGTCTTCCGGGTCAGTACGATCGGCGACAGTTATCGCACCGACAACCAGGCCGTCAGCGATCGAATCGTCGACTTCGACGCCGATCTGGATCGGATCGATTTGACGTCGCTGGGGTTCAGCGGGTTCGGCAACGGGTTGGATGGAACCCTGGCGGTGCACGTCAACGAGGCCGGAACGCGAACCTATCTGAAAAGCTTCGACGCGGACGGGCGGGGGCATCGTTTCGAATTGGTCCTGGATGGCGACGTGGCTCAGGCCCTCGATGAAACCAACGTGGTATTCGCGCCGCACCTGATCCAGGGGACCGAGTCAGCCGACCGACTGATGGGTTCGGTGGTCGGTGACCAGATTGTCGCCGGCGCCGGTAACGATGTCGTTTCGGGCGGCAATGGGCACGATGTCATCGACGGCGGGCTGGGACGCGACGTGCTCAGCGGCGGCGAGGGTTGGGATGTTTTCCGCTTCGATGCTCTCGATGACAGCTTTCGCACGGCCGACGGCAATTTCCAGGATCGGATCATCGACTTCGATCCGCTCACGGACAAGATCGACGTGTCGGCGTTGGGCTTCACCGAGTTCTGGAGCGGCTATAACAAAACGCTGCAAGCGGTCGTCAGTGAAGACGGCCAGCGGACCTACCTGAAAAGCTATGAGGCGGATGACGAGGGGCGCCGATTCGAGGTCACCCTGGAGGGGAATGTGGCAGCGCAACTGAGCGACAAGAACTTTATTTTCGCTTCAGGTGACGAGCCCTTTGCGCAACTGCAACTCTTGGGCGTCGCGGCCCCGGAACAGTTCGGGTAGACGGTCTGCCTGCGAGTAAAAATGTCGGAACTAACGCGCTCCCGACACGATCCTTTTCCAAGGCGTATCACCGCGACCGAAAAGGAGTTGTCATGACCGTTACCGCCCATCCTATCTACCGAAGCACGCCGGGACCGCTCCATGCGGTCCTGCTTGCCGGCACGGTTCCACTGTTTCTCGGGGGCCTGCTCAGCGACATCGCTTACTACAAGACCTACCAGATCCAATGGAGCAATTTCGCCTCCTGGTTGATTGCCGGTGGGTTGCTGTTTTGTGGGCTGGCGTTGGTGTTCGCGCTGGTCAATCTGATTCGCGCGGACCACAAGGCCGGTCGTCCGGTAGGCTATTTCCTGTTGTTGCTCGTCACCTGGGTGCTGGGGCTGATCAACGCCTTCGAGCACGCCAAGGACGCCTGGGCCGCGATGCCCCAGGGCCTGGCATTGTCCGTCGTCGTGACCTTGCTGGCCTGCGTGGCGGCATGGGTCGGGCTGACCAACCTGCGTTCGGGAGGTGAGCAATGAACTCTCGCATCCCATTGACGGCCTTGAGCATGGCCCTGCTGTTGAGCGGTTGCGGAGGCGAAGGGGACGCCACGCAAGCGCGCGGTCCGGACCCGAAGTTGCCGGAGCCCCAGCGTAGCCTCCTGCCCAGCATGAAAATCGCCGAGCCGGTGGCTTGGGGTGACCAGAAGCCTACGGTGCCGCAAGGCTACGAGATCACCGCCATCGCCACCGACCTGAAAATACCGCGCCAGACCCTCGTCTTGCCCAACGGCGATATCCTGGTGGCCGAAGGCAGAGGCGGAAATGCACCGAAGTTGAAGCCCAAGGATGTGATCGCCAGCGTCATCAAGGCGAAGGGCAACACGCAGGTCAAGGGCGGTAACCGCCTGACCCTGTTGCGCGACGCCGATGGCGATGGCACTTACGAGCTCAAGACTGTCTTCGCCGAAAACCTCAACGCGCCCTATGGGCTGGCGTTTGCCGACGGCAAGCTGTACGTGGCGAACCAGGATGCGCTGGTCCGCTTCGACTACCAGGAGGGCCAGACCAAGGCCAGCGGGGCGCCCGTCAAGGTCACTGATCTACCGTCGGCGATCAACCATCACTGGACCAAGGCGTTGGCCATCAGCCCCGACGGGCGCTCGCTGTATGTCGGTATCGGTTCCAACAGCAACGTCACCGAGCGCGGCATGGAAGTCGAGATCGACCGAGCGATGGTCTGGCAGATCGACGCCGAGACGGGCGCCCACAAGCCTTATGCGACCGGCCTGCGCAACCCGACGGCGTTGAAGGTCGAACCTGGTTCCGGGCAGTTGTGGGCGGTGGTCAACGAGCGGGACGAGTTAGGGCCCGACCTGGTGCCGGATTACCTGACTTCGGTGCGCGAAGGCGCGTTCTACGGGTGGCCCTATAGCTATTGGGGGCAGAACGTCGATCCACGGGCGCAGCCGCAGGATCCGCAAAAAGTCGCCGCTGCGGTCAAGCCCGACTACAGCCTGGGGTCCCACGTCGCCGCCCTGGGTGTCGATTTTTCGATTCCGGCCATGGGCGAACAGTTCGCCGAAGGGGCGTTCGTGGGTGAGCACGGCAGTTGGAACCGTGACCAGCCTGTAGGCTACAAGGTGATCTTCGTGCCGTTCAGCAACGGGCGGCCCGCCGGTGAGCCGGTGGATTTCGCGACTGGCTTTCGCGGGTCCGATGGCAAGACCCGGGGGCGGCCAGTGGGCGTGACGGTCGATCCTCGGGGTGCCTTGATCATCGCCGACGACCTGGCGAACACGGTCTGGCGTGTAACCCGCAAGCCATGATCCCCAAGCCCGGGGCGGATCGTCGTCCCGGGCAACCTCCATGACTGACTAAGCGGAAACACTGTTCGACCGTTTTTTGCGCCTTCAGAACGGGCCCAGTTTGAGTGGGTACTGGATGACGATGTACAGCCTGTCGATGTCATCGCCGGCCTGGGCGCTGTTGGCGCGATGGGTGACGTGGGACAGCTGCAACGACAAGTCCTTGGCCGCGAGTTAATCGTTGTTAATTACGTTCAGACAATCGAATGAACGCCTGATTTGACCCACCGGTCATACGATAACGGACCCGATAGCACTCCAGAAAGCCGCGCCCGTGCCGACTCAAGGGTATTGCCTATAGTTTCTGCTTCACAGGGACGCCCGCTGACGCGACGGAACACAGATCATGACCCAATCTTCTTCCCATCCCAACTTCAAGTCCCTTGGCTGCGCCGAGTGTCGCGACCACGAGGCGCTGGGGTTCGAATTCACCATGGCGTTCCAACCCATCTTCAATGTCCGCACGCGCCAGGCGTTTGCGTACGAGGCGTTGGTCCGAGGCCTGAAGGGTGAGTCGGCCGGCCATATCCTGGGGCTGGTGAACGACAGCAACCGCTACCGATTCGACCAGGCCTGTCGCGTGAAGGCCATCGAAGAAGCCGCTCGGCTGGGTATCCTGGAGATTCCCGGTTGCCTGCTCAGCATCAACTTCCTGCCCAACGCCGTCTACCGGGCCGAGACCTGCATTCGCGCAACCCTGGAGGCTGCGCGTCAGACCGGCTTTCCGCCAGACAGGCTGATGTTCGAAGTGACGGAAGGCGAGCGTGTCGACGACCCGGATCACTTGAAATCGATTTTCATGGAATATGAGCGCCAGGGTTTCACCACGGCCATCGATGATTTCGGGTCTGGCTACTCAGGGCTCAACCTGTTGGCGCTGTTCCAACCCCAGGTGCTGAAAATCGACATGGCGCTGACCCGAGGCATCGATCACGATCCGGTCAAGCGTGCCATCGTCGAGGGGATCATCCTGGTCGCCAACCGGCTGGGGATTACCATCATTGCCGAGGGCGTCGAGACGCGCGAAGAGAGCGCTACGCTGCTGGCGATGGGCATCGAATTGATGCAAGGATTTCTTTATGCGCGGCCCGAAATCGGCCGGCTGGCGGTCGGAAGCTTTGATCAACCGATAGCTTGAAGCAATGGTGACGCAGGCCTCACCGGGGTGGGCCTGCTTTTACCAGGGCGGTGCTGTTGTGGTTACAACGGCGGAGTCCGCGGCGGGATCATCCGTTTCGATCCCAGCGACTCGAACGCCGAAGCCAGCTGCAACAGCTTCGAATCGTCATAGGCTCGGCCGGCGAACGTCAGGCCGACAGGCATGCCGATGTCTGCCATGACGCCCATCGGCACGGTGACGGTGGGCACGCCCAGGTGGCGGATGGCGAGGTTGCCGTTGGCGACCCAGACCCCATTGCTCCAGGCGATGTCGGCCGAGGCTGGATTGACGTCCGCATCCGCTGGGCCGACGTCGGCCACCGTGGGGAAGATCACCGCATCGAGGCCCAGGCGCGCCATCCAATCTTCCAAGTCGATCCGGCGCGTCTCTTCGAGACCTCGCAAGCCATCAGGCAAGGTAGGAATCTGGTCCCACGGCGTGATTCCGCGCTGGGCCATCTTCACGTACTCGTCCATGCCGGCGGCAAGGTCGTCCTCGCGGTTGGGCAGGGTGCCAGGGTCGTGGGGGAAAATCAGCGGTCCGTCGACGTCGGCCAGGCGATTGAGTTTCGGATCACCGTTGGCCCGCAGGAAATCATCGAATGCCCAGGCCGATAGATCCCACAATTCGTGGTGCAGGAACTCCTTGGACACCAGGCCGCGGGTGAACACGGTCGGCGCGCCAGGGCGATCACCCTCGCAGTTGGATACCAACGGGAAATCCACCTCGATCACCTCGGCGCCCTGGGCTTGCAGAGCCTTGCGCGCTTCTTCCCAAAGAGCGATCACCGACGGGCGCGTGATGATGCGCTGGCCGGTCGGGCCACCGATCCCTGGCTTTTCGGCCGTGCCCGCCTCGGGGTCGGCGTTGATGTACATGCGCGGGACCCCAAAGCGCACGCCGGCCAGCACCTGCGGTTTGGCGGCAAGGCTTTGGTAGGACGCGGGACGAACGGAATCGACGGAGGGAATCGGCACCCAGGGTTGCAGGCGCCACAGGTCTCCGCGGGTGTCGGGGTCATTGGCCACCACCACGTCCAGCACTTCGAGCAGGTCGGCCATGGTCCTGGCGAAGGGCACGACAACGTCCATGGTTGGCGTCAACGGCCAATTGCCGCGCACCGAGATCACTCCCCGCGAAGGCGTGTAGGCGCACAGCCCGTTGTTGGACGCGGGGCCGCGTCCGCTGGACCAGGTTTCTTCGGCGAGGCCAAAGGCGGCAAAGCTGGCGGCGGTGGCGGTGCCCGCACCGTTGGACGAGCCGGAGGCAAAGGGCGCGGTGAGGTAGTCACCGTTGTACGGGCTTTCGGCGCGGCCATACACGCCGCGTTGCATGCCGCCGTTCGCCATCGGCGGCATGTTGGTCTTGCCCAGGCAAATGGCCCCGGCGGCGCGCAGCCGCTCGACGGTGAAGGCGTCGCGGTAGGCAACCAGGTCCTTGAAGGCCGGGCTGCCAGAGGCAGCGGTCAGGCCCTTCACCAGATAACTGTCCTTGGCCGTGTAAGGAATGCCGTCGAGCGGGCCCAGTGTCTGGCCCTTGGCCCGACGGGTATCCGACGCTTTCGCCTCTTCCAGCGCGTCGGGGTTGCGAACCACCACGGCGTTGAGGGCCGTGGGCGTTTCGGGGCCGTCGTAGGCGTCGATTCGGGCAAGGTAGGCCTGGACCAGTTCGACCGCCGTGGTCTGGCCGGATTCGAGCGCAGCCCGGAGTTGGGCGATGGAGACTTCGGTGATTTCAATCATGCGATGACCGCTGCGGCTGGCGAATGACGTGATGCGAGGCTTGGTTCGAACGAAGTTCGGGTGGCTTCACGTCTTTCAAAATGGGTTCTGATATCGGTTGCAGACTTTACTACGAGAGCGCCAGCCATTCACGAGGAATGTCCCGTGGCGTGGCAGCCGTTGTCACTGACCGTCCGAGGGGACGTGCGGTAATCGGGCGTTCTTGACAACAGATTCGTGGGCGCGAATACTTCCGTCTAAATTCATATAGATGACTAGATAACAAGGTAGATAACGTCTGATGAACCCACTGCCCAGCGATGCCCGCTTGCCGCTCTATCAACGTTTGCGCGACCAATTGGCCGAGCAGATTGCCAACAATCGCTGGCGTCCGGGGGAGGCGATTCCCACCGAGGCGGCGCTTTCAGCCGAATACCAACTGTCCACCGGGACGGTGCGCAAGGCGATCGATGCGTTGGTCAGCGAAGGCGTCTTGGAGCGTCAGCAGGGCCGAGGCACCTTCATTCGTCGCCCCCAGTTCCAGTCGTCGTTGTTTCGTTTCTTCCGTTTTCAGTCCGCGTCCGGGGAGCGCCGGGTTCCAGAGAGCCGCATCTTGTCGGTAGAGCCGGTGGCGGCGCCGTCAGCCGTGGCCCAGGCGTTGGGGCTGCCAGTGGAGGCGGCGGTGATTCGTATCGTGCGGGTGCGTCTGCTGGACGTCGAGCCCGTGCTCGCCGAAGAGATCTGGCTGCCTCGCAGCCGATTCCAGCCGTTGCTGGAAATCGACCTGAACCACAAAGGCCCGTTGCTTTATCCCATCTATGAAGAGACCTGCGGGCAGGTTGTCGCTTATGCGCAGGAAACCCTCACCGCCGAGTCAGTCAACGACGTGCATGCCCGGTTGTTGCAAGTGCCGGTCAACAGCCCGGTGGTGGTAATCGAGCGCCTGGCCCGTGATTACGCGGGCAACCCGCTGGAGTGGCGACGTTCGCGCGGGCATGCCGAGCATTTCCGCTACAGCGTAGAGATTCGTTGACTTCACCGGGTTAGCGGATCGCCCGGCAGCAAATACCGCTGCCCTTGCCGTTTGTGTTTTTCCTGACGGGCCTTGCAGCGGCACGGTTCGCGCTCGGCTGCCTTTCGTTCCACCTACAAGGATAAAAATCATGTTCAGTTGGTATCGGCAAATCACCTCCCGGGAGCGTAAGACGTTCTGGGCCTGTTTCGGCGGATGGTCCCTCGACGCGCTGGAAGTTCAGATGTTCGGCCTGGCGATCCCGGCGCTGATCGCCGCGTTCGCCTTGTCCAAAGGCGATGCGGGGCTGATCAGCGGGGTCACGCTGGTGACCTCGGCCCTGGGTGGCTGGGTGGGCGGGACGCTGTCCGATCGCTACGGGCGGGTGCGCACGCTGCAGTGGATGATCCTGTGGTTTTCGTTCTTCACCTTCCTGTCGGCGTTCGTCACAGGCTTCCATCAATTGTTGATCGTCAAGGCCCTGCAAGGCTTCGGGATCGGTGGCGAATGGGCCGCCGGCGCGGTGCTGATGGCCGAGACGATCAATCCGAAATACCGCGGCAAGGTCATGGGCACGGTGCAGAGTGCCTGGGCGGTGGGCTGGGGGTTGGCGGTGGGCGTCTTTACACTGATCTATTCCCTGGTGCCGCAGGACATGGCCTGGCGGGTGATGTTCATCGTCGGCCTGCTGCCGTCGTTCCTGATCATCTGGGTGCGTCGCAACGTCGAGGAGCCGGACAGCTTCCAACGGCTGCAAAAGGAACAGGCCATTCCCCAGAGTTTTTTCAAGTCCCTGGGCGGTATCTTTCGCCCTGAGTTGATTCGCGTGACATTGTTCGGTGGCTTGCTGGGGCTGGGGGCACACGGCGGTTACCACGCGGTGATGACGTGGCTGCCGACGTTCCTCAAGACCGAACGCAACCTGTCGGTGCTCAACTCCGGCGGCTACCTGGCGGTGATCATCTTCGCCTTCTGGTGTGGCTGTGTGGTCAGCGGGCTGCTGATCGATCGCATCGGCCGGCGCAAGAACATCCTGCTGTTTGCGCTGTGCTGCGTCGTGACGGTGCAGTGCTACGTGTTCCTGCCGCTGACCAATACCCAGATGTTGTTCCTGGGTTTCCCCCTCGGCTTTTTCGCGGCCGGCATTCCGGCCAGTCTCGGGGCGTTTTTCAACGAGTTGTACCCGGCGGATGTGCGCGGCGCCGGTGTCGGCTTTTGCTACAACTTCGGCCGGGTCCTCTCGGCGCTGTTTCCGTTCCTGGTTGGTCATATGAGCGACTCCATGTCCCTGGGGTCGGCCATCGGCATCGACGCCGGCATTGCCTACGGCGTAGCGGTGCTTGCGGCGCTTTGCCTGCCGGAAACCCGAGGCCGCAGCCTTGAGGCCACAGCGCCGCCTGCGCCGGACGTAGCGCCTGGCACCGAGAGCGCCCGGGCCTGATCACTGCTTATTTTTGAAAGATGAAGACCAATGGTTGATACCTGCACTACGCCGATCACCGGCATCGACAGCCATGCCCATGTGTTCAGCCGTGAACTGGAGCTGGCTGCGGTGCGGCGCTACACACCGGATTATGACGCCACGCTTGCGCAATACCTGGATCACCTGCGTTCCCACGGCCTGAGCCATGGGGTATTGGTCCAGCCGAGCTTTCTCGGCACCGATAACCGTTACCTGCTGGCCGCCCTCCGGCAGGCACCGGGGCAACTGCGCGGCGTTGTGGTGGTGGAACCCGAGATCAGCCGGACCGTGCTGAATGAAATGGCACGGCTGGGGGTGGTCGGCGTTCGCTTGAACCTGATGGGCAAGGCCGTGCCTGATTTTTGCGAGACAAGGTGGAAAGGCTTCCTGGCGCATCTTGCCGAGTTGGACTGGCACGTGGAACTGCATGCGCCGATCGACCAACTGGCCGGGTTGATCAGCCAACTGATCCCTTTTGGCATCCGCCTGGTGGTCGACCATTTCGGTCGTCCGGATGCCCGTCTGGGCCTCGACCAACCGGGTTTCGCCGAGCTGCTTGAGTTGGGGCTCGGCGGGCAAGTCTGGATGAAGGTCTCGGGCATCTACCGATTGGCGGGGACGGATCGAGAAAATCTCGACTTCGCCCGCTCCGCGTTGGCGATGCTGGAGCAGAGCCTGGGCCCTCATCGGATGGTGTGGGGCAGCGATTGGCCACATACACAACATGAAGGCGTCTTGGGCTTCGACACCGTGGTTCGGCAGTTGCGGGCTTTGCAATGCCCGGCGCCGCTCTTGCGCGCGCTCATGGTGGAAACCCCCCGCAGATTATTCAAGTTTTAAGACGCGCCCGCCGGTATGGCGAACTTTCCTGAACTCGTGGGCTGAATAAACATCTAGTATCTATTGCAGCTGCATGAAAAAATCCGCGCCGGCATATTTATAAGGAGTTATCCGGGCCGGGATCACGACTCAGGTTGAAGCCTGAGTCGTTGTGTAGCAGGCATTCAGCCAGGCGGATTGAGGATCAACCATGTCGAATATAGAAGCGTTTCCCACGGGGACGCGCACGCCGAGCGAGTATGAAAGCCTTGTGGCAACGGGCGCCAGCGCACTTGATGCGATTCCTGGCGCGGTGTACCTGTGCGATCACAACGGCTGGCTGGTGCGGCACAACAGCGAGGCGGCTGCCATGTGGGGGCGGACGCCGATTCTGGGGGAGGGCGGTGATCGTTTCTGCGGTTCCTACCGTTTGTTCCTGCCCGACGGCACTCCGCTTACCTTCGAAGACTGCCCGATGGCCACAGCCCTCGTCACGGGTGAGGCAACGCGCAACCAGGAAGTGTTCATCGAGCGTCCGGATGGGTCGCGATTCATTGCCCTGGTGAATATCAGGCCGTTGAAAGACTCCCAAGGCATCATCCAAGGGGCGATCAACTGCTTCCAGGACATTTCGGCGCAGCATGCCTTGGCCGAAGAGTTGCGACGCAAGAATGAGGACCTTGAAGATTTCTTCGAGAACAGCGCCGTGGGCCTCCACATCGTCAGTGGTGAAGGCATCATCCTGCGCGCCAACAAGGCCGAACTGGCCTTGCTGGGTTATTCGGCGGAGGAATACATCGGCCGTAGCATCACCGATTTCCATGCCGACGAGCCGGTCATCAGCGACATCCTGAACAAGCTCGGCAGCGGTCAATGCCTACAGGATTACCCGGCGCGCCTGAAGGCCAAGGACGGCTCGATCAAGCATGTCACCATCACGTCCAACGGCCGGTTCGAAGAGGGAAAACTGTTCAATACGCGGTGCTTTACGGTGGACATGACCAGTGTCCACGTGGCCGAGACGGCGCGCCAGGAGAGCGACGACAGACTCCTGGCGACTTACCAAGCGGCGACGATCGGCATTGCCGAGTCCGGTGCGGATGGCCGGCTGCTGCGCGTCAACGACGCCCTCTGCAACATGCTGGGCCGCACGCGCGAAGAGCTATTGGAAATGACATTCCTGGACTACACGCACAGGGACAGTACCGACGAGGATGCAGCCCTCTATGCACGCCAGGTGGCGGGTGAACTGGACAATTACGTGCTGCGCAAGCGCGCCTTCAAGCCCGATGGCGAGACCGTCTACCTGGACATCCACAGCTCGTCCGTGCGCGACGCCAACGGCGCGTTCCGGTATGGGGTCCGGATACTGCAGGACGTCACGCTGGCGCGTCGCATGGAAAATCAGATCCGCGACAGCGAGCGGCATATGCGCAACCTGCTCGAGGCCCTGCCGGCGGCGGTCTACACCACCGATGCTCAAGGCCGTATCACCTTTTTCAATCGGGCAGCGGTGGAGTTGTCGGGACAAACACCACAGTTGGGCGACCTTTGGTGCGTGACCTGGAAATTGTTCACCACCGACGGGACCTTCCTGCCCCACGACCAGTGCCCGATGGCAGTCGCCCTGAAGGAAAACCGGCCGATACGCGGGGTCGAAGCCGTCGCGGAGCGGCCCGACGGCACACGGGTGCCGTTCGCCCCGTACCCTACGCCGCTGCACGATGCCGAAGGCAACCTGGTTGGCGCCATCAACATGCTGGTGGATATCTCCGAGCGAAAACAGGCGGAAGACCGGCAAAAAACCCTGATCGACGAGCTCAACCATCGAGTCAAGAACACCTTGGCCACGGTGCAATCCCTGGCGGCCCAGACGGCACGCAACGCAGAAAGCGCCAAGGACGGTTACAACCGGTTCGAAGCGCGGCTGCTCGCGTTGTCCCGCGCCCATGACCTGCTGACGAGGCGGCATTGGGGCCATACGGCCCTGGGGTCCCTGGCCCAGGAGGTGCTCATGCCCATTTTCGGCACTGATTCTGACCGTATCACGATCGAGGGTGATCCCATTGACGTCGATACCCGGGTCGCGCTCGGCCTCACGATGACGCTCAACGAATTGGCGATCAACGCCCTCAAATACGGTTCGATGTCCGTCGAGACGGGCCGCCTTTCAGTGAGCTGGAATGTCCAGCCGCAATCAAACGGCGTGTTGCTGACCGTGGACTGGCGCGAGCAAGACGGACCGCCAGTGTCGCAACCGGAACGCGAGGGTTTGGGTTCGCGATTGATGAAGCGCTGCATCGAACGCGACCTGGGTGGAATATTTGTGCTGACCTTCGCGCCTGAAGGCGTGCTCTGCCGGTTCTCCTTCATGGTTCCCGAGCACCACGCATGACGATATTTGCCGGGATCAAGGTGTTGCTCGTCGAGGATGAAGGCACAGTCGCCATGCTGATCGAGGAAATGCTCGAAGATCAGGGGTGCGAGGTGGTGGCCTCCATCCCGCGGCTTGCCATGGCCCGGGAAGCGGCGGGGACGGTTGAGGTCGATCTGGCGATCCTGGACGTCAACCTGGCCGGAGAACGGGTTTTTCCGGTGGCTGAAATCCTCCGTAATCGTAAAATTCCTTTTTTGTTCAGCACCGGATACGGCGTCAGCGGCCTGCCCGCCGAGTTTGCCCAATGCCCGGTGTTGCACAAGCCGTTTTCGGAAAACGAGTTGCAGCGAAAAATCGCGCTGACCCTGCAAGAACGCAACGCCATCCCAGGGCCGATATCGGCGGCTCTGAAACCCAAGGAGCAACCATGAGTCTGCACGGCCAATACGATTCCCAGAACATTTTCGCGATGATCCTTCGGGGTGAAGCACCTGCCTACAAGATCTACGAAGATGACGATGTGCTGGCCTTCCTCGACATCTTTCCCCAGTCCCGGGGCCATGTGCTAGTCATTCCAAAGGGGGCCCAGGCGCGCAATATCCTCGACGTCGACCCGGCAATCCTTGGCAAGATGATGGCAGCGGTACAACGCCTGACCCGCATCATCGTCGACGAATTGCAACCCGACGGCGTGCAAATCGCCCAATTCAACGGCGCGCCGGCGGGGCAGACGGTCTTTCACATCCATGTGCACATCGTTCCGCGCTGGGAAGGACAGGCGCCTGGCGTACATGGGCAAGGGAAAGCCGATCCGCAGGAGCTTGAAGCGTTGCAGGCGCGGTTGGTGGAGCGGATTCGCTCGGGGGCCTGATGGGGCGTAGCGCTTGTCCTCACCGCAGCGGAACGTACACATCGGTTTGCCATTGGTCTCGTGGCGTCTGGGGATAGGCGCTCAGGTAGTGGAAAAACAGCGGCTGGTCACGAAGTTCCTCGCCGCTTGCGGGTAGCCATTCACGGTAGATCGGATAGATCGTTTCGCCGATGTGATCAGGCGATCCGGCGTGGCGGACCACTGCGTAGCGACCGCCGGGGATGACCATCGGCTGAACACCGAACGCGTTCGGCGCCACTTCCTCATCAATCTCGCCGCAGATCGCGAAGCGGAAGTCGTGTGGCGGTGTGGTGTCGGGGTTGCCGTAGGGAATGCCAAACGTACGGCTTGATGCCACGGGCGACTGCCCGCTACGCATACGCCATTCGATGAACCGGTCCACGCTTTCGCTGACGAGCCCGGCAGGGCCGCGATGTTCAAGCGCCGCAATCCTGACTTCAGGTAACTCGATGATTCGAACTTGCATAAAGATACTCCGTGAGAGATGGGGGATGGCAAACACCGTACTCCAGACCTGCCAGTTGGGTTTCTTCCTGAACGCGCTTGGCGCCATGCCGAACGCTCGGCCAAACGCTCGACAGAACGCCTCGGGGCTTTTAAAGCCCGCATCCAATGCGGCATCCAGTACCGAGTACCCAGCAAAGGCAACCAATTGATGTGCCGCGCGTCGTAGCCGCATCAGCTGCACATAACGTGAAACGGGCACGCCCATGAACGCCGTGAATTGTCGATGGAAGTGAAATACCGAGAAGTTCGCCACATCACTCAACGTTTTCACCGAGAGATCACCTTCTAGATTGGCGTCGATGTAGGCGAGGACGGCGTCGAAGCGTCTTTTATAGGTGGAGGTCTTTGGCAAGTCGGGCACGGATCAGGGCTCTTGGAAACGGGTCGGGCCTAGAGTCGACTATACGCCGCGAGCCCGCCTAGCCGGGTTTGCTACAAAACGGAAAAATCGGGCGATCGTTTTTATAGAATTATTTGTTTGCGATATGAGTGCTATGCCATTGGCATGGTTTATCGATCAGTGATGCGCGGGTAGTTTGCTTCTCGACAGGATCAATAGAGAGGCAAACTCAATGAAGGCAAGCACCTTGTATTTTGCGTTATGCGCGGCGGCGCCTTTTGCCGACGCCGCTGGCCCGGAAAGCGTCGGCGAGGCGCGCAAATCGCAGCAGGTCATTCGGGCGGGCAGCCAGGCCTCCGCCCCTGGACCCGACGATTATTTCACCGGCCGGGTGCGTGTTGATCCGTTGTTTGCTGCCACAAGTGACATCAATGCCTCCGCTGCGTATGTCAGCTTTGAACCGGGCGCGCGCTCGGCTTGGCACACGCACCCCGCCGGTCAACGATTGGTGGTTGTGTCCGGCGTCGGCTTGACGCAGGAATGGGGCAAGCCCGTGCAGCAGATCCGCCCAGGCGATGTCATTGTTTGCCCTCCAGGCGTCAAGCACTGGCATGGCGCCGCGCCGACCAGCGCCATGACTCACTTGGCCGTGACGGGCATGGTGGATGGCGAGAACGTGCAGTGGATGGAAAAAGTCAGCGAAGGGCAATACAACGCCGGAGCAACATCGGCGCTATCGACCAAGCCAGACACAGCGGCGGTTTCAAAAACCCTGTCGACCAAACAGCAAGCCATCCCATTGATTGCCGCCGCCATGGCGACAAGCAACATGCCGCGCCTCAATGCCGTCTTGAATCAAGGGCTGGATGCGGGCCTGACCGTCAGCGAGGCGAAGGAAATCCTCGTGCAGCTCTACGCTTACAGCGGTTTTCCCCGTAGCCTCAACGCGCTGGGCGAACTGATGAAAGTAGTGGAGGCGCGCAAGCAACGCGGCGTGCAGGACGAACCGGGGCGCGAACCCACTGGCCCGATCCCTACGGGCGACGCATTGTTGGCGGCAGGCAAGGCCAACCAGACACGCATTGCCGGTGCGCCGGTCCAGGGGCCGTTGTTCGATTTTGTGCCGGTCATCAACCAATACTTGCAGACCCATCTGTTCGGCGACATTTTCGAGCGCGACAACCTGGACTGGCAAAGCCGTGAACTGGCGACGGTCGCAGCCCTGGCGGTGACTCCGGGCGTGGAGTCGCAACTGCGTTCGCATATGGCCGCCAGCCTTCGGGTCGGCTTGAGCGTTGCCCAGCTGCGGCAACTGATCCAATTACTGAGCGAGCAGGGCGATGCCGCCGCGGCCAAGCGTGCCGCCGAGGCGCTGGACACGGTGCAGGCCAGTCAATCCTCATAGCGCAGGGCGTCGCGCAGCAGTGCGAAGGCCGGTGAACTCTGGCGGCTTGGGTAGTAGAGGTGATAGCCGGAAAACGGTTCGCACCAATCCTCCAGCACGCGGATCAACCGGCCTTGCGCTACGGCTTCGCGCACCAGGTCTTGCGGCATGAACGCCAGCCCCAAGCCCTGGAGCGCGGCCTCCAGACGCATGGCTATGGTGTTGAAAACCAACTGACCCTCCACCCGGACTTGCACTTGCTGCCCGTTCTTCTCCAGTTCCCAGACGTACAGACCGCCATGAGTCGGCATGCGCAGGTTGATGCAGTTGTGTGCCGTGAGATCGTTTGGAACGAGGGGCTTGGAATGCCGGGTGAAATACGCCGGCGAGCCTACGACAGCCATGCGCATGTCGGGGCCGATGCGCATGGCGATCATGTCCTTGGCGACCTGCGGGCCCAGCCGCACACCGGCGTCGAAACCCTCCGCGACGATATCGGTAAATCCGTAGTCGACGATGATCTCGATATTCAGGTCGGGATTGTCAGGCAGCAGCTTGGCGAGGACGGGCTGCAAGACCGTTATTGCCGAATGCTCGCCGGCGGTGATGCGCAACTTGCCTGCCGGCTTGTCCCGAAACGCGCTGAGCATCGCCATTTCGTTGTCGATCTCTTCGAACCGCGGCGCGACCACGCGCAACAGCTGTTCGCCCGCTTCGGTTGGGCCAACGCTTCGCGTGGTGCGCGACAGCAGCCTGACACCCAGCCGCTCCTCCAATTGGCGCATCGCCCGGCTCAGCGCCGGTTGCGACATGCCAAGCCTGGCGGCCGCTCGGGTGAAACTGCGCTCCTGGGCCACAGCGCAGAAAATGGCGAGCAGGTCGTAGCGTTCGCTGGTCATTGATACGTCTCTGGTATGAGCAGGGCGTGATTATGTCACCGCTGCATAACCCCGGGGGCGCGTCGTCACTTCAGATTGCTCTGGAAGAAACTCGTCAACTTATCGAAAGGAATCAGATCGACCCGATCATAAAGATCCACATGCCCGGCCCCAGGGATGATCACCAGTTCCTTGGGCTGGCCGGCAAGTTTATAGGCCTCTTCGCTGAACTCCCTGGAGTGGGCATCGGCGCCGGCAATGAAGAGCATCGGATGAGGTGAAATGGTCTCGATGTCATTGAGCGGGTAGAAGTTCATGAACTTGATGTTGCTGGTGAGCGTGGGGTGCGTAGTCAAGTCCCTGGACGAGCCGGATGGCGTGAACTCGCCGCGTGGGGTGCGGTAGAAGTCGAAGAATTCGCGTTGGATAGGGTGGGTGTTTTCATCCAGCTTGTGCACCGTACCGCTGGTGTACAGCGTTTCACCGCCGGCGAACTCGACGTTACGCTGCTGCGTTGCCTGAGCGATGATGGCTCGGCGTTGATCGAGCGTCTGGGAATGCTTCAACCCGTTGCGATTGACGCCGCCCATGTCATACATGCTCACGGTGGCGATGGCCTTCATGCGCGGGTCGATCTTGGCGGCACTGATCACGAAGCTGCCGCTGCCACAGATACCGAGGGCGCCAATCCGTTCCTTGTCGACGAAAGGTTGGGCACTGAGATAGTCCACCGCCGCGCTGAAGTCCTCGGCGTAGATATCCGGCGAGACCGCGTTGCGTGGCCGACCCTCGCTTTCGCCCCAGAACGACAGGTCGAGAGAGAGGGTCACGAAGCCTTTTTCCGCCATCTTCGTCGCATCTAGATTCGCGCTCTGTTCCTTCACCGCGCCCATTGGATGGCCCACGACAATTGCCGGATTGCTTGTCTTGCCGTTGAGTTTTTTCGGGATGAACAGGTTGCCTGCCACCTTCATCTGGTACTGGTTCCTGAAGCTGACCTTTTTCACGGTCACTTCGTCGCTGGTGTAGAAATTGTCTGCGCCGTTGGACATATCGGCTCCTATCGCTGAAAGAGACATGACGAAAAGCGTTAATAGGACGAGGATCTTTTTCATGGGTGGACCTGTCGATGGGGGTTATCAATCGTGGGAGAACGTCACTCGCACGGTGCCTGGGCCCAATGCCTGAGCGAGTCCCGAGGTGTCGTTCACGTGACCGAGGCGCGTATAGGCGTAGGTCGAGTCGAAATCCTTGTAGAACACGACCAGGGTGTCCTTGCCGTACAGCATCAGGTCGCCGTTGCGGATGGTTCCCGGCCTGCTCGCCGTGGCGGGCAGCGTTTGGGGGAGGGTGGCGTATTTCTCGTTGCGATTGAGATCGCTCATCTCCAGTGCCAGTGGCGATAGCGCGACAAACCTCTGGGCAGCGGCGTTGTCAGCCACGGTAATGGCGAAACGCTGTGCACCGACGGTCATCCACATTGCCGTTTGCTCCGTGAGGGAAGATGCCAACGCAGCACCGTTGAGCGTTGCGTGGTTGCCAAGTACGAGCATGGCCAGCGGCAACACAAGCCGGCCCGACCTTATCGCCGTTGTGCAGGGGTTCTTTTTCATAGGGGCCATGGTGACCTGCGCACAGTAAAGCGACTAGCTAATGAATGCTTAACAAGGCTATAAGCAAAGCTAATCAAACTGCTTGAAGTGCTTTCGCCATGGTCAAAAGAAATCTCAACGATCTGCTGTCTTTCGTCACCGTGGCGAGGGAGGGCAGTTTCACCCGGGCTGCCGGCGCATTGGGCGTCACCCAATCGGCGCTGAGCCAGGCGATCAGTGGTCTGGAGGCACGCCTGCAGATCCGCCTGCTCACGCGCACCACCCGCAGCGTGTCGCCGACCATCGCGGGGGAGCGCCTGCTGCAGGCCATCGGCAATCGTTTCGATGAGATCGAAGCCGAGCTGGCTATGCTCACGGAAATGCGTGACAAGCCCGCAGGCATTGTTCGCATCACCTGCGGCGACCACGTCTTGCGCACCACTTTGCTGCCGAAACTGACTGGGTTGCTGCATGACTATCCGGACATCAACGTTGAATTTGACGTCAGTTACGGCTTTCGTGACATCGTCGCGGACCGTTTCGATGCCGGGGTACGCTTGGGCGACACCATCGACAAGGACATGGTGGCAGTGCCGATAGGTCCTGAATTGCGAATGGCTGCGGTGGCTGCGCCTGGTTACTTCGACACCCGCGCCATTCCCAAGAGCCCCCGCGACCTGCTCGGCCATCGCTGTATCAACCAGCGCATGCCGACTTCTGGCGGGCTTTATGTCTGGGATTTCGAGCGGCGCGGCAAGCAGGTCAACGTCCGAGTAGACGGCCAGCTCATCTTCAATACCTCGACCCACATCGTTGACGCCGCGTTGGCCGGACTGGGCATTGCCTACCTGCCCGAAGAGGAATTCGAACCGCACCTGGAGGCGGGCCGGCTGGTGCGCGTACTGGAGGATTGGTGCCCGCCATTTCCAGGCTACTATCTGTACTATCCCAGCCGACGGCAGCCTTCGCCTGCCTTTACCCTGGTTGCGAATGCATTGCGCAACGTCTGAGAGTAAAACGCTACGCCAGTCAGCCGGAACCTATGCATCGTCTCAAGCGGGGTAGATCGATAGGTCATTTCGGCGCGAGTGTTTTGGTCAGGATGTGTTGCTTTTGTGGCGAGACGGGAGTCCTTTTTTCGTGGAGATCTGTGGGCTGATAAGAACTGCTGTTGCACTGAAACCGGGCGCTCCAATACCTCTAAAGAAACGTTACGGCTTGGAGAAAGCCGTAACGTTAGTGACTCATATACTAGTTCTTATGAGAATCTCGATATCCACCAAGTGATATAGGCTTCGAGGTGATTGTTTGACCATGATATGTATTTCAACCCTTGGTGGTTGGTCAGGTGTTTTATAGTCAGCGCCTCGGATTTACTTGCTGGATACCTTTCAAATACCGTATCTGAAGCTTTTGGGAAGTAGGAAATGGCAAATAATCGTCCATTTATAAAGCTGAATTGCGCAGATCCAGTATCGTTGTCTATTTTATAGTTGGATACTTCAAATATTTTTAAAGAAAATTTTTTTCGTAGAAGGCCGCTGTTCTTTTCTGAGCTTTCTAGGATTACTGGCTTATAGCCTTCCGCCTCAAGAAAACTCAATGTCTGATCAACAAGGCTGCAGCTATTTAAGTTGTTTGTTAGCAGAGGTGGAGTGCCCTCGCAAGCAAGTTCAATGTTTACGGGTTCTTTGTATCTGAGTTGAAAGGCAGCAAAAAATACAACCGCTAGAGCAACCAATACTGCTGTTCTTTTCGATATTTTAAGAATGATGTTAATAGTATGCACCTTCAGAGCTTGCCTCTGTCCTTAAAATTCCATTGTTAAGAAATGTCATGCAGCTTTGGGGACAGTTTTCTGGGGGGGTGTTGCCCTTGGCTGCGCATATACCTGCTTGGTTGTTAAAATCATCCATGGCTCTTTCGCTGGGATTTTGTCCAAAATTGGATATTTCATTTGCCCAGCCTGCGAACTGGCTTACTGTTTCTCCCCAGTTCGATGAGGCGATCATGCAGGATGCAACACAATGTCTATACGCATCTTGAGGCCCATTGTGCATGCCAGGTAATTTACTATTTTGCGCTTCGGTTTCAGCTTTTGTGGACCACTCAAAAATAGATTCCAAGCCTAATGGGTCAACCTGTTTTAGCGGATTGCCATTTACATAGCTGTAGGTGTTCAGTCCACCCGCCAACCCAATCGGATCACTCTGCACATAGCGTCCAGTTTTCGGGTCGTAATCACGAAAATAGTTATAGTGGAGTCCAGTCTCGACATCGTAGTACTGACCGGGAAAGCGCAGATTGATCTCCAGTTGTCCGCTGGCTTCCTTTGTACCAAATGCATCGGAAGCCCATTCCCATACCTTGGTCCGCGCTGCGTTCGTTGCGATTCGAGGTGTGTTGAGGTGATCGCTATGGAGGTAGAACGGGGTGCTGTTTGCTGGCGCGCCTGTTGCGCCGTAGCTCATACTGATCCCGCCCAAGGGCACCCCTTCGAGCCAGATATAGAACTGACTTTTCAGCTTCTTGCCTTGCTTATCGAATAAATGCTCGCCAAGGAGTTCGCCATTTAATCCGTAGATGAACGTTGTCGTGCCTTGAGAGGTGATTTTCTGGCTGCGTTGGCCGAGAGCGTTGTAGCGGAACCGAGCCTTGATAACCCCCTTGATTTTCACTTTGCTCAGGCGATTCTGCTCGTCGTAGGAAAACTGACGATTGGCGCGGTCTGCGGTCAGGTTGCCTGCCGCGTCGAAGTCTACCGAGTGGGTGCCTGCCTGCGTCAACCGATTGTTGCTCGCCCCATACTGATAAGACGTGCCAGCGGTGATACGCAACTCGCCGTCAATCAAAGTGCTGAGCGCTTTTCGGGTGCGGTTCCCCGCCGGATCATAAACGTATGTCATCCGGTTGAAAGCGGTAGATTCCCCTATCAGGCGATCCAGTGAGTCATAGCTGTAGCCATGGTTGTCGACTGAGTCGCGTTGCAATTGAGTCATGTTTCCCTGGCCGTCGTAAGTATAGGTCTTGCTCTGGCCGGCAACGGTTTGAGCGGTCAGCCGGTAGTCCAGATCGTAGGTACGTTGAAGCGTAGCCCCGTTGGCCCAGGTCAGGTTTTTAAGCGGACCGAAAGGTTGATACGTGATGTGACTGGCAAATGCGGTTGGCTGCCCTGTGCCGCGCCGGATCTGCACTTGGCTGATTTGTCCTGCGGTGTTGCGTGAGTAGACGATGGCAAAATCCGCCGGATAGTCGATGCTGCTCAATCGATTGGCGACATCGTATCCATAGCCGATTTGTTCTGGCTGAGTGGCTGTGTTTGCAGGCGCTGTTTGCCGCTGGGCTGTAACGTTGCCTTGGGCGTCGTAGGTGTAATTCAGCACCCCGTTGACATCCTCCACGGCTGTCAGTCGGCCGATGCCTTTGTTACCAGCGGCAATCGAATCGTAGTGGAACTGAACGTCCAATGCCGGGTTCGTCGAATAGCGGCGGGCGGTCAGGCGATTGAGCGCATCGTAGGTAAAAGTCGTGACCACACCACGCGCGTCCACCTGTTGCGTCACGTTGCCTGCGGCATCGTGCTGGTAGTGAGTGGCGCCGCTGTCAGGGCTGTTCACCCGCGTCAGGTTTCCCAGGCCGTCGTATTGATATTGAGTGGTCACACCACGTGGGTCGCGGACTTGCGTGAGGTTATGTTGAACGTCGTACTCAAGTTGAGTGATGCCATTAAGTGGGTCAGTATTCGTCACCAATCGGTTCAGTGAGTCAAAGGCCCGTTGGTGACTGTGATTGCGGGGGTTGGTCAGCGCGATGGGATTATCGTTGAGGTCGTACTGTGCCAGGCTTGTCTGGCCGGCCGCACCCACTGAGCGCAGCAAGCGCCCCAGTTCGTCATACACCCATTGATGTTGTTTGGTCAGATTACCCGTCTTGTCCTTGATCCGTACCGCAGTCCGGTTCCCCATCGGATCGAGATCAAATTCGATCTGTTCCCCTGCGTTATTGGTCACTCGAATAAGCCGTCGTGCATCGTCCCAGGTGTAAGTCGACCAGCTCTTGTCTGCGCGAATTATCTTGATGACGTCCCCCACGGCGTTGTGTTCGAGGCGAACAGTGCCGGTAGCGGTACTCAACGACTTCATCCAGCCTTGTGGGGCATAAGTCAGGTTTGTAATAACACCATTGGAATCGACAACTGTCTTAGGGTAGCCAGCGACGTCGAACTTGGAAAATGCGGTGGTATGCCCAAGCGCGTTGATAACGCGTGCCAGACGTCCTTTGGCATCGTATTCATAGCGGGTAATGTCACTTACATCTGTTCGGGGGCCATCTGACGACTCCAGCTGCCCCTGGGTATTATAGGTGAACGACCAGCCACGTTCGGCAGCTTGGCAATGAGGAAGGGTGGTAATGGTTCCGCCCAAAGCGAGAGCGAACAGAGCCACCCTGCATGTCCATGTGTTCATATTCAGATCCTTCTGAATTAACGTGAAATGATTGTTTTACTGAGCTGCCGCCCTTGAGAGTCGTAGGTGTATTGAATGGAGCGATCCGGTTCGTTGATGCGCACTGGGGAATACAGCGTCGGGTGCCATTCGGTGGTGGTCGTTTTCGCTTGAGAAGTGCCGCTCGCCTCCGTTCGAGAGGTTTCCAGGCCACGGTCGTTGTAGATATAAGTGGTTATATTGCCATTGTTGTCTGTATTTTTTGTCAGCAGACCGTGGGTGTCGTAGGTGAAAGTTGAGTTGCTGTTGGGACAGTTTGCTGAAGGAAGACCCGCAATCGATTTGATACGTTTGACGCCTTGAATCAATTCAAATTGATATCGGGTTTTTTTACCCAGTGCGTTGATTACCGTTGATGATCCATCAGGGTTGTAGTGGACTGAGATGTTTTCTATGCCGGCTGCGTGTTCACTCGTAACGGCCCGCCCTTGATCATCATAACTCCATGTTGCATAACGTACCCCGCGCGCATCAATAACGCCGGTCAGCAGCCTGCTATCTTTCGGGTCTTCGTAGATGTATTGTTTATTCTCTGTGTGGGTCGGATAGGCGCTGGTCATGGAAGTCAGTTGTTTGTATTTGTTGTAGGTATAGACAATTTTTACGCTGTTCGTAGTCAAGGTAAGAGGTTGTTTGAATGTGTCCTCGGTGAATTGTAAGGTGTTGCCAGAACTATCGGTGACGGTCGCAACGTTGCTTAAATAGCCAATGTTCAGCGCGCGACCTGATTTGATAAGCGCGATTAATCTTCCGCTGCTATCAAATTCAAGAGAACGATCATTGTGGGCCTGGTAGTTCCACCGGTCCGACTGATATACGAGCCTTCCTGTTTCGGGTGGCCTAGCCTCATAAGACGTTCCCTTTTTATCAAAAAAGGATCGACTTCCATCATGATGAACTAGCGTGATCAAGTTTTCTTCGAGGCTGAGCCTGGATGAATAGCTATGCCGCCATACTCCGTCAACGCTTCTGTAGACTCTTGAAAAGTGGAGTGGGTTTGCGCTTGGGTGTGAATGCACACTTGAGTAATCGTTTTCTTTTTGTATTTTGTAACCTGTCGCGAAATTTATTGGATTTCCCGCCAGGCTCAGGGGGCAGCCACTGTCGACGCCTTGAGTCTCGCATTGGCCTGAAGTCTTATTGAATTGTTGGCTTTCGATGCAAGTGTTGCCGCTGCGGAAAATGGATACCGCGCCATAAGAATCGTTTAAGGGATCCTTGCCATATATCATGTGGCAATGCCAGATGTGATCGTCCTCCGTTGCCGCCGCTGGTGTGTAATTCCAGATTTCGCCATATTCTTTATGTAACCATCTACAAGCCAATTCCGGCGAGGGCTGTCGCTCTTGCAGGTGTTCCGGGAATTGCTCAATCGTCCAGTAATACTCTTCTGCCAACGTATTGAAGCTTGCCGTAAGTGACGTAAGCAAAAAGAAGTGCGTAAAAAGTTGTTTGCATGGCATTCCAGGGTCCTTCTGGTATCAGATTGTTGTTCTCCTAAAGGATGGCGGGATTGATCGCTGTGAAACGATACATATATAGGGTGTTTGTTACTTCATGTTGTGATCCAGCAAAGCAGCCGCCACGCTGACAGTCAGGAAAACGGCCAATAGCCACCGATCGCTGTGCGTCGCCTACAATCATTTGTGCATTTGACCTCCTGTGGGCGCAGGACAACTTTTCACGCCTGGTCGCTTTCAGAACACGTTTAGTCGTCCATGTGCAATCGCCACCCCCCGGGAGTGGCAAGCTGTGAAGATGCCCCGGACCCAGTGCGCCAAAGACACTTGGCCGGCGAGCAAGAATGGCGATCGGATTTGCCACGTAACCGTGACGTGGGCCGCACGCCGCAGCCAAGACTCCGAACGGCCACCGCCACGCGGCGCTGTCGTTCGAGATGCCGAGGTACGTTTATGCCTGATGAGACGCTTCACCTGCCTCTGATTCACGACGTGCTGGCGCGCAAGAAGGACACCCCCGGTGCCTTGTTGCCCATCCTCCATGCCATCCAGGAAGGGTGCGGGTACGTTCCCGACACCGCCGTCCCTGAAATCGCCCATGCCCTCAACCTCAGCCAGGCTGAAGTGCGCGGGGTGATCAGCTTCTACCATGACTTTCGCACAACGCCACCGGCGCGCCACACCCTGCGCCTGTGCCGGGCGGAGTCGTGCCAGAGCATGGGGGCCGAGGGGCTGGCTGCGCAGTTGCGCGAACAGCTTTCGCTGGATGACCACGGCACCAGCGCCGATGGAGCGATCAGCCTGCGACCCGTCTATTGCCTGGGCGCCTGCGTCTGTTCGCCGGCCCTGGAGCTGGACGGGGAACTGCATGCGCGGCTGACCCCGGAGCGCCTGCGCCAATTGGTGAATGGCTGCCTGGAGGATGGCCCATGCTGACCCTCTGCATTCCCCGTGATTCAGTGGCCCGCGCCGTCGGTGCGGACAAGGTGGCCGATGCGCTGGTCCGCGAGGCCGAGCGGCGTCAATTGCCATTGCAGGTGTTGCGCACCAGTTCCCGTGGGCTTTATTGGCTGGAACCGTTGGTGGAGCTGGACACACCTGAAGGACGCTTGGGTTTTGGCCCAGTCACGGCCCAGGACGTACCGGGCCTGCTCGACGCGCTGGCGGGTGATCCTGGTAGCCATCCATCGGCATTGGGATTGGTTGAGCACATTCCCTACCTCAAGAGCCAGCAACGCCTGTTATTTGCCCGTGCCGGCATCACTCAACCTTTGTCCCTCGATGACTACCGCGCCCAGGGCGGGTTCCTTGGCCTGGCCCGGGCGATCCAGACGGACGGCGCCGAGGTGGTGGCGCAAGTGCTCGACTCTGGCCTGCGAGGCCGGGGTGGGGCGGCTTTCCCGGCGGGCATCAAGTGGCGCACCGTGCGCGACGCTCCGGGGCCGCAGAAGTACGTGGTATGCAATGCCGACGAAGGCGACTCCGGCACCTTTGCCGACCGCATGCTGATGGAAGGCGACCCGTTCCTGCTGATCGAAGGCATGATCATCGCCGGCATCGCCGTCGGCGCGACTATGGGTTACATCTACGTGCGCTCGGAATACCCCGACGCCGTCAGCACCTTGAACGAAGCACTGCGCATCGCCCGCGAGGCCGGTTACCTGGGGACCGATGTGGGCGGCAGCGGTCGCGCCTTCGAGCTTGAAGTCCGGGTTGGCGCCGGCGCCTATATCTGTGGTGAGGAAACGGCGCTGCTCGAATCCCTCGAAGGCAAGCGCGGCACGGTGCGCGCCAAGCCGCCGCTGCCGGCATTGCAGGGCCTGTTTGGCTTGCCGACGCTGGTGCACAACGTGGTGACGCTGGCCTCGGTGCCGGTGATCCTGGAGAAGGGCGCGCAGTTCTATCGCGATTTCGGCATGGGTCGTTCCCTGGGAACCATGCCGTTTCAATTGGCCGGCAACGTTCGCCGTGGCGGCCTGGTTGAGAGAGCGTTCGGCCTGAGCCTGCGCGAATTGGTGGAAGAATATGGCGGCGGCACCGCCAGCGGTCGTCCGCTGAAGGCCGCGCAAGTCGGCGGGCCGTTGGGCGCCTGGGTGCCACCGGCGCAGTTCGACACGCCATTGGACTACGAGGCGTTCGCCGCCATGGGCGCAATGCTCGGCCACGGTGGCGTGGTGGTCGCCGATGACAGCCTGGACATGGCCAGGATGGCCCGGTTTGCCTTGCAATTCTGCGCCGAGGAATCCTGCGGCAAGTGCACGCCGTGCCGCATCGGCTCGACCCGTGGCGTCGAGGTGGTGGATCGCCTGCTCGCCAGCACCGATGCCCATGCCCGTCAGGACCAGGCGCTGTTGCTGCAAGACCTGTGCGACACGCTGCAATACGGCTCGCTTTGTGCCCTCGGTGGGATGACGTCCTACCCCGTCGCCAGCGCCCTCAAGCATTTCCCCGCCGACTTCGGTCTGGCGACCTCGGAGGCCGACCAATGATCACCATTTTCGATCCAGCCAGCGACATCGACCTGGGCACCCCGGCCCGCGAAAGCGACGTGCAGGTCAGCCTGACCATCGACGGGCGCGAAATCAGGGTTCCGTCCGGCACCTCGGTGATGCGCGCGGCGGCCCTGGTCGGCACCACCATCCCCAAACTGTGCGCCACCGACAGCATGGAAGCCTTCGGCTCCTGCCGCATGTGCCTGGTGGAAATCGATGGCATGCGCGGCTATCCGGCCTCGTGCACGACGCCGGTGACCGACGGCATGGTGGTCCGCACGCAGACGTCCAAGCTCGCCACGCTGCGCCGCAATGTGATGGAACTGTACATTTCCGATCACCCGCTGGACTGCCTGACATGCCCGGCCAACGGCAACTGCGAACTGCAGACCGTGGCGGGGCAGGTGGGTTTGCGTGAGGTGCGCTACGGCTACGAAGGGGCCAATCACCTGGCCGAAGCCAAGGATGTGTCCAACCCGTATTTCGATTACGACCCGAGCAAGTGCATCGTCTGCAGTCGCTGCGTGCGCGCCTGCGAGGAAATCCAAGGCACCTTCGCCCTGACCATCAGCGGGCGCGGCTTCGACTCCCGAGTAGAAGCGGCTGGCGGCGAGAATTTCCTCGATTCCGAATGCGTGTCCTGCGGCGCCTGCGTCCAGGCCTGCCCGACGGCCACACTGATCGACAAAAGCGTCGTGGAGATCGGCCAGCCGGAACGCAGCGTTGTCACCACCTGCGCCTATTGCGGCGTGGGTTGTTCGTTCCGCGCCGAGATGAAAGGCGAACAACTGGTGCGCATGGTCCCGGACAAGAACGGCCAGGCCAACCACGGCCACTCCTGCGTCAAGGGCCGCTTCGCCTGGGGCTACGCCACGCACCCGGACCGCATCACCAAGCCGATGATCCGCAAGCACATCAGCGACCCGTGGCAGGAAGTCAGCTGGGATGAGGCGATCACCTACGCCGCCAGCGAACTGCGGCGCATCCAGCTCAAGTACGGGCGCGATTCCATCGGCGGCATCACCTCCAGCCGTTGCACTAACGAAGAAACCTACCTGGTGCAGAAACTGGTGCGCACCGCGTTCGGCAACAACAACGTCGACACCTGCGCGCGGGTCTGCCATTCGCCGACCGGCTATGGCCTCAAGCAAACCTTGGGCGAGTCCGCCGGCACGCAGAATTTCGACTCGGTGATGAAGGCCGACGTCATCCTGGTGATGGGCGCCAACCCTACCGATGCACACCCGGTGTTCGGCTCCCAGCTCAAGCGTCGCTTGCGCCAGGGCGCACGTCTGATTGTCATCGACCCACGGCGCATCGACCTGGTGGATTCACCCCACGCCCGCGCCGAGCTGCATTTGCAACTGCGTCCAGGCACCAACGTGGCGATGCTCAACGCGCTGGCCCATGTGATCGCCACCGAGGGTTTGATTGACCAACCCTTTGTCGAGGCCCGTTGCGAGGCGACGGATTTCGCTCGCTGGCGCGATTTCGTCAGCCTGCCGGAAAATGCCCCCGAAGTCCTCGGCCCTGTCTGCGGCGTGCCTGCCGAGCAGATCCGCGCCGCCGCAAGGGTCTACGCCACGGGCGGCAACGCGGCCATCTACTATGGCCTCGGCGTCACCGAACACAGCCAGGGCAGCACGTCGGTGATGGGCATTGCCAACCTGGCCATGGCCACCGGCAATATCGGTCGCGAAGGCGTCGGGGTGAACCCGTTGCGTGGGCAGAACAACGTCCAGGGCTCTTGCGACATGGGCTCCTTTCCCCACGAACTGCCCGGCTACCGGCACATCTCCAACGAAACGGTGCGCGCCCAGTTCGAACAGGCTTGGAACGTGACCCTGCAACCCGATCCGGGCCTGCGCATCCCGAACATGTTCGAGGCGGCGCTGGACGGGACCTTCAAGGCGCTTTATTGCCAAGGCGAAGACATCGCCCAGAGCGACCCCAATACTCAGCACGTCACCGCGGCCCTGACCGCCCTTGAATGCGTGATCGTCCAGGACATCTTCCTCAACGAAACGGCCAAGTTCGCCCACGTGTTCCTGCCGGGCAGCTCGTTTCTGGAAAAGGATGGCACCTTCACCAATGCCGAGCGCCGCATTTCCCGCGTGCGCAAAGTGATGGAGCCGTTGGCCGGCAAGGCCGATTGGGAAGCCACCGTCGCCCTGGCCGATGCCCTGGGCTACAAAATGGACTACCGCCATCCCTCGGAAATCATGGATGAAATCGCCCGTTTGACGCCGACCTTCAGCCGCGTCAGCTACACCGAACTGGAGCGTCATGGCAGCCTGCAATGGCCGTGCAACGACGCCGCGCCGGACGGCACGCCGACCATGCACATGGAGGCGTTCGTGCGGGGCAAAGGGCGTTTCATGCTCACCGGCTACGTGCCCACCGACGAGAAGGTCAACGGCCGTTATCCGCTATTGCTGACCACCGGGCGCATCCTCAGCCAGTACAACGTCGGCGCCCAGACCCGGCGCACCGACAACGTCGCCTGGCACGAGGAAGATCGCCTGGAAATCCACCCGACCGACGCCGAGAATCGCGGTATCGCCGAAGACGATTGGGTCGGCATCAGCAGCCGCGCCGGGCAGACCGTGCTGCGGGCCAAGGTCACCGAGCGGGTGGCGCCGGGCGTGGTCTACACCACGTTCCACTTCCCCGAATCCGGCGCCAACGTGATCACCACCGACAACTCCGACTGGGCCACCAACTGCCCGGAATACAAAGTCACGGCGGTGGAAATCGTGCGGGTCAGCCAGCCTTCGGAATGGCAGAAGCGGTATCAGGCCTTCAGCGACGAACAACGCCGCTTGCTCAAGGAACGCCGTCAAGGGGAAAAGGCCGAGGTGCGTCGATGAGCGCTCAGAACCTGATCAAAATGGCCAACGAGATCGCCCGGTATTTCGCCACCGAGCCTGACCACGCCCTGGCGGTGAACGGCGTTCGGCAGCACATCAAGAACTTCTGGACACCAGGCATGCGCCGGGACCTGGGGGCTTGGCAGGAGAAATATCCGGATGCGGTGCTGCATCCATTGGTGTTGGCGTCGCTGAAAGAGCCGGAGGAGACGGCCTGACGCAACCCCGACGGGAGCAAGCAATCCCCGTGGCGAGGGAGCTTGCTCCCGCTCGGTGGCGCAGCCGCCGCAAAACCGGGCGCTGCGGTGTACCTGAAGAAATGCAGTCGCTGATTTGGGGCCGCTTCGCAGCCCAGCGGGAGCAAGCTCCCTCGCCACGGGTGCAACGCTGCTTGGTCACGCCCGACGCGAAACCTGTGGGAGCGAGCTTGCTCGCGATGACATTCGATCAATCAATATTTTCACTGGCTGACACGGCGCCATCGCGAGCAAGCTCGCACACAGTGCTGTTTGCTTCGAGATCGCGTCGTTCGATAACGCCGAATACGTCCATCGCCCCCAGCCCCCACAACCGACCTGTAGAACGCCCCCATCCCCGTGGCGAGGGAGCTTGCTCCCGCTCGGTGGCGCAGCCGCCGCAAAACCGGGCGCTGCGGTGTGTCTGGAGGAATGGAAGCGCTGATGTGGGGCCGCTTCGCAGCCCAGCGGGAGCAAGCTCCCTCGCCACGGGGTGCAACGCTGCTTAGTCACAGGCCCGACGCGAAACCTGTGGGAGCGAGCTTGCTCGCGATGACATTCGATCAATCAATATTTTCACTGGCTGACACGGCGCCATCGCGAGCAAGCTCGCTCCCACAGTGCTGTTTGCTTCGAGATCGCGTCGTTCGATAACGCCGAATACGTCCATCGCCCCCAGCCCTACAACCGACCTGTAGAACGCCCCCATCCCCGTGGCGAGGGAGCTTGCTCCCGCTCGGTGGCGCAGCCGCCGCAAAACCGAGCGCTGCGGTGTGCCTGAAGAAATGCAGTCGCTGATGTGGGGCCGCTACGCAGCCCAGCGGGAGCAAGCTCCCTCGCCAGGGGTCGTCATTTCCTACGAGGTTTTCGGACCGCCTTGGCTTATCGCAAGTCCCGGAAAAATGCCCGAATATCCTCCGCCAACAACTCGGGCTGCTCCAACGCCGCAAAGTGACCGCCCCGGGGCATCTGTGTCCAACGCTGAACGTTGTAGCCTCGCTCCACCCAGCTTCGTGGTGGCAGCGGCAACTCCCTGGGAAACAGCGCGACCCCCAACGGCGGCTTTATTCGCTCACCGCTGGCAAGCACCAGAGGCCGGCGACTGCCTTCCACATACGGGCGAAACGACGAGCCAATGCAGTTGGTCAGCCAATAAAGCGTCACATTGGTCAGCAGCCATTCGCGATCGATGGGGGCGCTCGGATCGCACCACGACAGAATCTTTTCGCCCATCCAGGCCAGCAATCCCGCAGGCGAGTCGTTCAAGCCCACGGCCAGGCTTTGCGGCTTGGTGCGCTGGATGTGCGCATAGGCACCTTCGGTTTCGCTGAAGGCCGCGGCGCGTTGCAGGAATGCGGTTTCCTCTTCGCTCAGAGGCGGGTCGGTTTCGCCCAGGGGCGGGCGGTACGCGCCGGGAATGTAGTTGAGGTGGATGCCGGTCAGACGCTCGGCAAAGCGCACGCCCAACCAACTGGTGACAGCCGCGCCGACATCGCCGCCCTGGGCACCGAACCGCTCGTAACCCAGCCCGGTCATCAGCTCGCTCCATAACCCGGCCACTTCATAAGGCCCGCACCCGGTTTGCATGAACGGCGCCGAAAAGGTGTAGCCCGGCAAGGACGGTACCACCACATCAAAAGCATCGGCCGGGTCGCCGCCATGGCTGGCGGGGTCCGTCAGCAGATCGATGATGCGCTGCATCTCGATGTACGAGCCGGGCCAGCCATGGGTGAGCACAAGGGGCATGGGATTGGGCCCGATCCCGCGCTGATGGACGAAGTGAATCTCTTGCTCGCCCAACGTGGCGACGAAGTGCGGCAGGCGATTGAGCGCCGCTTCCTGGGCCCGCCAGTCGAAGTTTGTCGACCATTGGGCGAGCAGATCGCGCAGCATGTCCGCGTCCATGCCTTCGCTCCAGCCCACGCCGGCCAAGGGCTCTGGCAACCGGGTGCGACGCAGCCGATCATGCAAGTCGTCAAGCGCGCTGTCGGGGACGGCGATGGAGAAAGGTCGGACTAACATGTTTTGCTCCAGACGGGTGGTTTATTGAATTTATCAGACCGCCGTCGAGTCTTTGAAAAATGGACACCGCAACGGATCGGCGACCAGTCGCTGCCTGCCGACGTATTCCATTACCTCAGACAGCTGACACCAGCTAAGGACGGACAATGACCTTCTTTATTTTTCTCATCGCCTGCTGTGCTGCTGCGAGTACTGGCGTCATTTTCAAACCGGGCCAATGGTACGAATCCCTCGTCAAACCCAGCTTCACACCGCCCAACTGGATGTTCCCGGTGGCCTGGTCGATTATTTACCTGCTGCTTGCCTGGGCAGGGTACCGCTTGAGCCTGATACCGGGAAGCCAGTTGGTGTTGGCTTTATGGGCGGCGCAAATTGCGCTCAACACGTTATGGACGCCGGTGTTTTTCGGGGCGCATCAGATTCTCGCCGGCATGGTGATCATCGCGTTGCTCTGGCTCGTGGTGGCGGCGATGGTGGTGTTGGCACTGCGTTTGGACGTGATCACCGGTTTGATCCTGTTTCCGTACCTGGCGTGGCTGTGTGTGGCTGCTGCGCTGAACTTTTCCATTCTGCGCAGCAACCGATGATGGTTGGAGTCCAGATGGAGCGCATCTAATTCCGTCATCCCGCCCTGGCACTAACTCCCTATTACGTTGTCAGTACATGGCGTCCGTAGGGCCGACGTTCGGCTCATATAGCGACAATGTCAGCTACATGACGCCCTTTTTTTGACGCCTTCGGGGCAAAGACTCGCATGGATTTCGCGGGGACCGTTATTTCCTTTTGCGGGTTGACACTCTATGGGTTTTTTTCTCGATCCACGGCATGACATTGATGCCGCTTTGTTAAGTTATCGCCGTGTATTCTGGTCCCTGGCCTTGTTCAGCGGCGTGATCAATCTGCTGGTGCTGGTGCCGTCGCTCTACATGATGCAGGTCTACGACCGGGTCCTGACCAGTCGCAACGAAACCACCCTGGTCATGCTCACCTTGATCGCCCTTGGGCTGTTCATGTTCAGTGCGTTGATCGAGTGGGTGCGCGGCGAGGTGATGATCCGCATGAGCGCCGGGCTGGACGACGCCTTGGGCGAGCGGATTTTCGATGCGGCGTTTGCCCGCAGCCTGCGCGAGCACAACGCCAACCCGGCACAAGTGCTTACCGATCTTGCCACCTTGCGACAGCTGATTACCGGCCAGGGCCTGATCGCCTTGCTCGATGCGCCGTGGCTGCCGATCTTCCTGCTGGTGGCGTTCATCTTTCACCCTTGGTTCGGCGTATTGACGCTGGTGCTCGCCGTATTGCTGATCGGCCTGGCGCTGTGGGGCGAGTTGGCGACCCGTTCGCGCCTGGGAGAGGCCAATCGACTGGGCGTGCAGTCCTCGGTCTACGTCAACAGCACATTGCACAACGCCGAGGTCATCCAGGCCCTGGGCATGCTCGGGCCGCTGCGCCAGCGCTGGAGCCTGCTGCAACAACGGATCATCGCCGCGCAGGCCCACGCCAGCGACCGCGGGGCGCGCATCACCTCGGCGACGCGATTCGTGCGGATTTCCGGTCAGTCCCTCGCTTTGGGATTGGGCGCGCTGCTGGTGCTGGAGGGGCAGCTCTCGGCGGGGATGATGATCGCCATGTCGCTGCTGCTGGGACGTGCCCTGGCTCCGGTGGAAATCGCCATCGGCTCGTGGAAGCAATTCAACAGCGGCCGCCAGAGTTACCAGCGCCTGAGCCAACTGCTCGCGCAACATCCACGCGATCGCTTGCGCATGCCGCTGCCACCGCCCACCGGCGCGCTGCGCCTGGAGCAGTTGTACGTCGGACCGCCCGGGGCATCACAGCCGATTCTGCGGGGCATCAATTTCAGCCTCGGCAAGGGCGAAGTGCTCGCGGTGGTTGGTCCCAGTGCCAGCGGCAAATCGACTCTGGCTCGCGCGTTGGTTGGCGTGTGGCCGGCCATGGGCGGATCGGTGCGCCTGGACGATGCCGAGATCAGCCAGTGGTCCCATGACGCGCTGGGGCCATACCTGGGCTATCTGCCCCAGGACATCGAACTGTTCGATGGCAGCGTCGCCGACAACATCGCCCGTTTCGGCGAGCAGGACGCCGACAAAATCATCGCCGCCAGCCGTCAAGCGGGCATTCACGAAATGATTCTCAGGTTTCCCAAGGGCTACGACACACCGTTGGGCCCTGGCGGGCTTGGCCTGTCTGGCGGTCAGAAGCAACGCCTGGGCCTGGCGCGCGCGCTGTATGGCAGCCCGTCCGTGATCGTGCTCGACGAGCCCAACTCCAACCTCGATGAAGCCGGTGAACTGGCGCTGGTGCAGGCCATCGGCGTCCTCAAGGCCGCCGGCAGCACCGTGGTGTTGATCACCCATCGGCCCAACGTGCTGGCGGTGGTCGATCACATCCTCGTGTTGAAGGACGGCACTCAACAAGCGTTCGGCCCTCGGGACCGGGTGCTCAAGGCGCTGATGCCGGGGCCGCGGCCGGCCGCTGTGCGGGAGGCAGGCAAGGATGCGTGATTTGAAATCGGCCACACCGGCCCACGGCGAGCATGGCCTGAGCGTGCTCAGCAGCGACACATTGCCCACCGCGAGCACCGATGCGGGCGGGGCGGCGCGCTACGGCGTGGTTTTCCTGGCCCTGACCCTTGGCGGCTTTCTGCTTTGGGCCTGCCTGGCGCCACTCGACCAGGGCGTGGTGGGCAGCGGCACCGTGGTAGTGGCGGGGGAGCGCAAAGCGGTGCAGTCGCTGGTGGGGGGCGTGGTGGAAAAACTGTTGGTCAGTGATGGCGATCGTGTCAGCCAGGGGCAGTTGCTGGTGCAGCTCAACACGGTGCAGGCGCAATCGCAGTTGGACGTGACCCTGGGCAAGCTGCTCAACGACCGCAGCATCGAGGCGCGGTTGATGGCCGAGCGCCTGGGCGCCGATGAAATCCAATGGCCGCAACAATTGCTGGAGCGCGCCGATGAGCCACGTGTCAAGGCGGCCATGGCCCTGCAGAGTCAGCTGTTCATGACCCGGCGTGCCGAACTGGGCAGCCGCCTGAAGATCATCGAGCATGAAATCGGCGCCTTGCAGCAACAACTGCAGGGCTACGAAGGGGTCAAGCGCAACTACGATGCGCAAATGCGCTTCCAGCAACAGGAACTCGAAGGTTTGCGCGAGCTCGCCCGGGAAGGCTACGTGCCGCGCAACAAACTTTTCGAGGCCGAGCGAAACGCGGCGCAACTGGCCGGACAGATCGCTTCGGGCATCGGCGACGTCGGGCGCACCCGCCAGGCCATCAACGAAAGTCGCCTCAAGGCCTTGCAGGCGCAGCAGGAGTTTCGCCGCGATGCCGAAACCCAGCTCAGCGAGGTTTCGGCCGAAGCCGCTGCCTATGCCGATCAGATCCGCGCCCTGCAGTTCGAAGTCGATAACGGTGCCATCCGCGCGCCGGTGGCGGGCCAGGTCATGGACATGTCGATCCACACCGTGGGCGGCGTCGCCCAGGCCGGGCAAACGTTGATGCAAGTGGTGCCGTTGGACGCACCGATGGCGATCACCGCGCGGTTCGATCCGTTGATGGCCAACAAGCTCACCCCCGGATTGCCGGTGCATGTGCATTTCACCGCCCTGCAGCGGGTGGATACGCCGACTGTGACCGGCACGGTCACCACCGTGTCGGCGGACCAACTGATCGATCAGCAGACCCACCAGCCGTACTTCTCCGCCAAGGTGGAAATTCCCGCCGAGACAGTCGTCGCGCTGCAAGGCGCCGGTTTGCTGGTGCGGCCCGGCATGCTCGCCGACGTCACCGTCGTGACCGGTGAACGCACCTTGATGAACTACCTGATGAAACCATTGCGCGAACGCTTGCTGGCTGCCTTCAAAGAGGAATGAGCATGACCGACCGTTGCCGTTACGGCGTCCGTGTGCTGTTGAGCCTGTACACCAGTTGGGCGGTGATCGGCCCCGCCTGGGCGGCGGAGGGCGGGCTGAGCCTGACTGCCGCGTACGATGCCTCGCGGCTCAATGACCCGACCTTGCAGACCGCGACCCACGCCTACGACGCGTCCCGGCAGGAAGAAGCGATTGGGCGTGGCGGGCTTTATCCGCAGGTCTCGCTGTCCTCGCGGTATGGGTATGGCGGGCGTACCGATGGCGGCGACGACAGCAGTTATGTGAACAGCAACGACTACCAAGCGAACAGCGTGACGCTGGCGGCGCAACAGCCGCTGTATGACAAGGGGCGCTGGGCGGCTTATCAGGAAGGCAAGGCCCGCGGCGTGCTCGGTAGCCAACAATTCGACGTGGCCGGCCAAGCCTTGTTCGACCGGGTCGCCAAGGGCTATTTCGATGTGGCCCGGGCCGAGAATGAATTGAAGTTGATCGCCCAGCAGAAGACCGCCATTCGTGGCTTGGTCATCCAAAGCAAAAAGCTCTATGAAGGCGGCCAGGGGGCAATCACCGACATCGACGAGGCCCAGGCCCGGCTCGATCTGGTGGAGGCCCAGGAAACCGAAGCCCAGGCCCGCCGCGTGGCCGCGCTGCGGGCACTGTCGGGGCGGGCGAGCGTGCCCATCGAGGACATCCAGCCGATGCGCGAAGAATTGCCTGCCGGCAGCCCCATCCCGCCGGAGCAGGATTTGCCGTACTGGACGGCAATCGCTCGCGAGGCCAGCCCCGAACTGGCCGCGCGGCTGGCGGCGGTGAAAGTCGCCGAGGCCCAGGCCGACAGTCAGCGCGCCGGGCATTACCCGACGTTGTCGTTGACCACGCAGTTGACGCGCCGGGAAACCCGCCAGTACCAAGAGCTCGACCCGCGCCAGGACACCTATTACGTCGGTGTGCAGCTGGACATCCCCTTGTATCGCGGCGGCGCGGTGCGCGCTTCGGTGGCCAAGGCCGAGGCACAACTGGCCGGAGCCCAGTCCGACTATGACGTGCAGCGTCAGGAGCTGGCTGAGTCCATCGAGACCGATTACCTGGGCGTGGTGGCGGGGTTCGCCAAGAGCAGGGCCATGCTACGGGCGGTGGAGTCCAATCAGCGCGCGCTGACGTCAACGGAAAAAGGCTTCCAGGGCGGCGTGCGCTCGACGGTCGACATCCTCGACGCCCAGCAACGGCTGTTCCAGGCGCGCCGGGACCTGCTCGACACCAAGCTCGACATGCTCCAAAGCTACGTAAGCCTGCACACCCACACCGGCCAGATGAACCGTGCGGTGCTGGAGCAGGTGCAAAGTCTGTTCTGAAGTCGTGGCGCTGTGGTGGCGAGGGAGCTTGCTCCCGCTGGGCCGCGAAGCGGCCCCAAAGCAAACTACTGCGGTGTGTCAGGCAAATTCCGTGTTGCCTTTTTAGGGCCGCTACGCGGCCCAGCGGGAGCAAGCTCCCTCGCCACAAAGGCAGGTGAGTACAAGGGCTGCAAAGCAGCCCCTATAAGCTCAATCAGGCAGTGAAGTCGCTGGCATGCAGCTCCTTGACGCCCACCAGGGAGAGTTCGAACTCGGCGGTGGCGTCGGAGTCGACGCTGCCGTAGAGGATGCCGTCGACAAAGCGCAATTGGCCGGTGGCGTTGGTGGTGTCAAAGGCGTTGCTGCCAATGAAGGTGAACGCATCGAGGTTGGCGGTCAGCGGGTTGGCGTCCAGGCCGGTGAAGTCCAGCTTGTCCATCTCCGTGCTCTTGAAGCCGTTGATCACGTCCCGTGCCGCCCCGACGCCCATGTCAGACAGCGCGCCAAACGCATAGGTGTCCGCGCCGGTGCCGCCGGTGAGGTTATCGGTGCCCGCACCGCCAATCAGCCGATCATCGCCCGAGCCGCCCACCAGGGTGTCGTTGCCGGCGCCGCCGTCGAGGATGTTTCCAGCGCTGTTGCCCGACAATGTGTCGGCGTAGGCGCTACCGGTCAGGTTTTCGATGAACTTCAAGGTGTCCAGCCCGGAGCCCGCGGTGTTTTGCTGGGCAGAGGTCGAGAGGTTCACGGTGACCCCGGCCAGGGCTCGGTCGTAGGACACGGTGTCGTTACCATCACGCCCGTCGAGGATGTTGTCGCCGGCACCGGCGAACAAGGTGTTGGCCAGCGCGTTACCCGTCCCGTTGGCGACGCCGGGGCTGTCGACGTAGAGGTTCTCCACGTTGTTGCCCAAGGTGTAGGCGGCGAGGCTACTGCGGACGCTGTCGATACCACCGGTCACCGGATTGCTGCTTTTCTCGATGACGGTATCGCTGGCATTGTCGACGTAGTAGGTGTCGTCGCCGTCGCCACCGCTCATGCTGTCGGCTCCCGCAGCGCCATTGAGCACGTTGTTGGCGACGTTGCCGGTGATGAAATTTCGCCGATCGTTACCGGTGCCGTCGATGTCCGAAACGCCGGTCAGCACCAGGTTTTCCAGGTTGGCGCCCAGTGTCCAACTGACCGAAGCCTGTACCGTATCGATCTGCGCGGTCGAGGTGTTGGTTTCCACGACGCTGTCGAACGCGTTGTCGACGACGTAGATATCGTTGCCATCGCCACCGGTCAACGTGTCGGCGCCCAGGTCGCCGTTCAGAGTATCGTTGCCCGAGCTGCCCACCAGCGTATCGTCCTGGTCGGTGCCGGAAATCATCCCGCCCTCATTCTGCGCGCCGTCGAAAATGTCCTGCACGCTGTTGTTGTCGTTGGGGTTGCCCTGGAAGCCGAGGTCATTGGCGATGTAGTCGGCCAGGCGCTGGCCGGCGATCTCCGCTGATTCCTCGTGCAGGTGCCAGACGTCGTCGGGGTAGACCAGCGGGTCCACTTCATAACGCAAGGGCAGGTCGTTGGGGTCCACCGCCAGTTTCACATCGGCACGCTCGGCGGCGATGGCTTCCTGGACGGCGCGAACGTAGCCCACACCCTCGACGATGGAGGCGATTTTTTCCTCCGAGTAGCCACGGGCGCGCGCGGCGTCCTGCTGGTAGTGGCCGGTCTCCATCATGTACACGTTGAAGTCACCGAATTCGGCGTGCAGGTAATCGAAGACCTTCAAGGTTGCCGCCTTATAAGCTGCGGCGGCGGCCGCCTTGTCCGTGGAGCGGGCGATTTCCTGGGCGGCTTCTTCGCCTTGGCCCCAGATGATGCCCATGGTCACGTTATCGATGGACTTCAGTTCGGTGAGCTGGTCACGCAGCAACGTCACGGCGCGCAACAGCGCCGGCCCCGGTTGATTGGTATCGGTCAGCCACCAGCACAACTTCAGCTCCTCGGCGCCCAGCGTCGACAAGCCGTTGACCGTGCTGCCGCCGACGGCGATGTCAATGCCGTTGCCATCGGCATCGTCGAACTGGCTGCGTACGTCGTAGGTGGTGTACTTGCTCAGATCGTTGACCAGCATCGAGGTGCCGGATTGATCGTCGTCTTCGCTCATGCGCAGCAGGCGTGCGTTGGATTGGCCAAGAGTCGGCAGGTAGAGGATGTCTTGCTGAGCGCGTTCGCCAAAGACGAAATCGTCGGCGGTGAGGGTGTTGAGGTAGTTGCCGTTCAGGGCGATTTCGAAGCGATTGCCATCGGCGTCGGCCTGGCTGGATTTGACGTAGGTCTTGTCGCCCGCCGCGTTCAGGGTCATGTAGAGCGTGCCGTTGTTGCCGTCGCCCAGACCAAGGAAGCCCAGCCCGGAGACGTCGATCTTGTCCACGCCAACGGTGAAGTCATAGATCGTGTCCGTGGCGGTCACGCCGCCGGTGTCGTAATCCCGGTAGCTGTCGGCCAGGTTGTTGTAGCGGAACGTGTCGGCGCCGTCGCCGCCATACAACGAGTCGCGTCCGGCGCCGCCGTCAATGATGTCCGCGCCGGTGCCGGCCTTTATGGTGTCGTTGCCGCCGAGGCCGAGGATCAGGTCGGCGCCTGCCGTGCCGTTGAGGCTTTCGGCGTTGGCGGTACCGGTAATGGTGTTGGCCGGCGCATCGGCGACCACCAGGGCGAAGTTGTCGCTGACCGAGGCGCCCGAGGGGTCGGTGGCCTTGACCAGCACGTCGTAGTTACCAGCGGCGGCGGTGGTGGGCGTGCCGCTGAACGTCAGGTTGGCGGCGTTGAACGTCAGCCACGAAGGCAGGGCGTTGCCGTTGGCGAGGGTCGCGGTGTAGGTCAGCACATCCTGGTTGGCGTCGCTGAAGCTGTTGCTGGCCACGGTGTATTTGAACGGCGTGCTTTCGCTGGCGTTCTGGTCCAGAAGTGGGATGACCACCACCGGCGCGACGTTCGTCGGAGTGTTCTGGTCGGCAAAGACAAAATGATTGGCGGTCAGGCTGCTGACCAGGTTGCCGGCCATCGAGATTTCGAAGCGGTTGCCGTTGGCATCGACCGTGAGGTCCTTGAGGTAGGTGCGGTTGGTCGATGCACTGTAAGTGACTTGCAGCGTGCCATTGAGCCCGTTGCCCAGGCCCGTATAACCGAGAGCCGCGACGTCGATCTTGTCGGCGGCCACGTCGAAATCGAGGATCTGGTCACTGGCGCTGGTGGAACTGGTGCGGTAGCTGTCGAGCTTGGACGTATAGCGGAATACGTCGGCGCCCGTGCCACCGGTCAGTTTGTCCACGCCGGTGCCGCCCACCAGGACATCGTTGCCGGCGGCGCCATTGAGGGTGTCGTTGCCCGCACCGCCGAAAATCTGCTCGTTGGCGACGGTGCCGGTCAAGGTGTCGTTGTTCGGCGTGCCGTTGATCACCACGGACGAGGGCACGTCTTGTACGGCCAGGGTAAAGCTGTCGCTGACGGTGGCGTTGCTGCCATCGGTTGCGGTGACCTGGATCGAGTAAGTGCCCGACGCCGTGTCGGGAGGCGTGCCGCTGAAGGTGCGCGTGGCGGCATCGAACGTCAGCCAGCTGGGAAGGGCGCTGCCGTCGGCCAGCTTGGCGGTGTAGCTGAGGCTGTCATTGTCCGGATCGTTGAAGCTGGTGGCCGGGACCACATAATTGAAAGGTGTCTTTTCGGTTGCGTTCTGATCCAGCAATGGCGTGGCTACCACCGGCGCCTGGTTAATGGGCGAGGACGTGGCGAAGACGAAATTGGCATTGGTCAGCTTATTGAGGTAATTGCCGTCCAGCGCTACCTCGAACCGATTGCCGTTGGCGTCTGCCTCCAAGGACTTGATGTAGGTCTTGGTGCCGGCGCTGTTGAGCACCAGGTAGACGGTGTTGTTCTTGCCGTCGCCAAGGCCGGTGAAGCCCATGGCGGAAAGGTCGATCTTGTCGGCGGCGATGTCGAAGTCGGTGATCAGGTCTCCCAGATTCGCGCCGCCGGTGTTGTAGTTGCGGTAGCTGTCGAGTCGGTTGGCGAACACAAAGGTGTCTGCCCCGGCGCCACCGGTGAGGGTGTCCATGCCTGCGCCGCCGTCGAGCTTGTCGGCGCCCGCGCCACCACTGAGGCTGTCGTTGCCCGCCAGGCCGAGCAGGGTGTCCGCCGCATCGCTGCCCTGCAACGAGTCGCTGCCGGTGGTGCCGGTGATCACCCGGTTGAAGATGAAATTATCTGCCGTCAAAGTACTCGCCAGGTTGCCTGAGAGAATCAGCTCGAAGCGATTGCCGCTGGCATCGGCGTCGTAGTCCTTGATGTAGGTGCGGTTGCTGCTGGCGTTGTAGCTGACCTGCAGGGTGCCGCCACGGCCATTGCCCAGGCCGGTGAAGCCGAGATCGGCGAGGTCGATCTTGTCCTGGGTCACGTCGAAGTCGGTGATGGTGTCGTCGAAGCTCGCCGTTGCGTTGCGGTAGCTGTCGGACTGGCTGGTGAAACGGAATGTATCGGCGCCCGTGCCGCCGGTGAGTTTGTCGACGCCCGCGCCGCCCACCAGAATGTCGCTTCCGGCCGCGCCGTTGATGGTGTCGTTGCCCGCCGCCCCAAAGAAGATCTCGCTGGCGCTGGTGCCGGTGAGTGTGTCGTTGCCGGCCGTACCCTGCACGGTGGTCATCGGCACCGTGGCGCTGACGTAGCTGCCATCGCCATAGACCAGCGTGGCGCCCTTGCTGGTGTGGCTGATGGTGTTGGCGATGATGGCGTTGCGATCGGTGCCGTCTTCGTTGCGCTCGGCGACGCCGTAGGTGGACAGGTTGCTGCCGCTGATGATGTTGCCCTGGATCAGGTTGTCGCTGCCGTTGAAGTACTTGCCGGACACCCCGAGCGTATCGTCGTAGGACTGGATGATCACTTCCGGCACCGCGCTGCCCAGCGCGTTGTTGTTCAGCGTGTTGTCCAGTACCTCGACATGGTTGCTGCCATAGATGCGGACACCGGCGCCGTTGTTGTCATGGATGTCGACCCCGGTCACGGTTACGTCGCTGGACAGCTTGATCAGCACGCCTTCAGCGCCGTTGCCGTACATCTCGCCACCGGTGATGGTGATGTTGCTGGGGGAGGGGATGTCTTCACTGCCGCGCTGCACCACGATGCCGTTGCCGCCGTTGTTGTAAGCGACGTTGTTGGTCATGGTGAAATCGTGGGTACTGGTGACAACGTTGAAACCGTGGCGGTCGTTGTCGTAGGCAACGTTGTTTTCGAAGGTGCTGTCGCTGAGGAAGTCGGCGACGAATCCGTCCAGGCCGTTGCCGTGGGACACGCTGTTCTTGATAACCATGTTGACGGTTTGCTCGTGGGGGTCGAAGCCATACCCGGAGCAATCCTTGATCTCGACGCTGTCGAGGGTGACGTTGGAGTCGTAGCCTTCTTCGCCGGGGATATACCCGTTGAACCAGCCGTCCACCTTGCCGGTGGTGGCGTCGCGGTTGCCGTCGATGGTGAGGTTGCTGACCCCGAAATCATGGGTTTCTTCGCCATAGGCTGAGCGGATGATGCCGGTGATCTTGGCATCGGAGCCATCGACCAATTTCACCGTGGTGTCGCCCATGCCGTCGCCGTACAGGTAAACGTTGCTCTTGAGCATCAGGCAGCCGTCGGAGGGTTCCTCGCCCCCTGACACGATGTAAGTGCCCGTCGGCATGTACACCTGGCCCCCGCCCGCGGCAGCTGCCGCATCAATTGCACTTTGAATGGCCGCCGTGTCGTCAGTGACGCCATCTCCTTTGGCGCCAAAATTTTGTACGTTGAAAATCATGGACTTATCTCCATATCAGGTTAAGAACCTCGGTATCTGCCAATATTCCATCAGCGACCACGGAGTTATGACCGGAGTAAGTGAAAAAGTTGCGTCCGCATATCGGTGGAGTGTCAAAAAACTGATAAACGGTTGTTGGTGGGTTTGATGTGTAACGTTTAATTGACGCTTTTGAGCGCCGTATCAGAGCTGTGGGAGTTCGATCGCGATAGCGGTGTACCCGTTACCTTTGATGCAACTGATCCGACGCCATCGCGAGCAAGCTCGATCCCATAATGAAAAGGTGGTGTGGCTTGCAGTGCCTAGGCCAAGAAGAACATTCAGTCCAAGACCTTCTTGAGAAACGGCGCCGTGCGGCTCTCCCCGCAATTCGCCACCACCTGCGGCGCGCCGCACACCACGACTTTGCCTCCCTGAGTCCCGGCTCCTGGCCCGATGTCGATGACCCAGTCGCTTTGCGCTACCACGCGCATGTCATGTTCCACCACGACCACCGTATGCCCTTCATCTACCAGTCGATTGAGCTGCACCAGCAAGCGGTCCACGTCCTGGGGGTGCAGGCCGTTGGTCGGTTCATCCAGCACGTAAAGCGTCGCGCCCCGGGCCTTGCGTTGCAGTTCCGTCGCCAGCTTGATCCGCTGGGCCTCGCCGCCGGACAGTTCGGTGGCCGGTTGGCCCAGGCGCAGATAGCCCAGGCCGATGTCTTTGAGTACCTGGAGCGAACGCCTGGCTGGCGGTTGCTCGGCGAAGACCTCCAGGGCCTGGTTCACCGTCAATTGCAGCACTTGGGAAATGTCCAGGCCTTGCCAGGTTACTTCCAGGGTCTGTGGGTTGTAGCGGGCGCCATGGCAGGTCGGACAGGGGGCGTACACGCTGGGCATGAATAATAATTCCACGCTGACGAAACCTTCCCCCTCACAGGTTTCGCAACGGCCCTTGGCGACGTTGAAGGAGAACCGTCCGGCATCGAAACCGAGCGCTTGTGCCTGCTCTGTCGCGGCGAAGAGCTTGCGCACATGGTCGAACAGCCCGGTATAGGTGGCGAGGTTGGAGCGTGGCGTGCGGCCGATGGGTTTCTGGTCGACCTGAACCAGTCGCTTGACCCCCTCGAGCCCGGCGGTGACCTGGCCGCCGCTGGCCAGCACCGGTTCGTCTTCCAGGCTTTGCTCTTCGCCATCGGCGTTGGCGCCGGGCTGGCCCAGGTGGGCGCCGACCAGATCCAGCAGGGCCTGGCTGACCAGGCTGGATTTGCCCGAACCGGAAATGCCGGTAACAGCCGTGAAGCAGCCCAGGGGAAAACCCACGCTCAGGTTGTCGAGATTATTGCGGGTTATGCCATCCAGGCGCAGCCAGTCCTTGGGTGGGCGCGGATGGCGCGCAATGGCCCGTTCTTCGGCGAACAAGTAGGCGCGGGTGCGGGATTCGGGCACTTGCCCAAGGCCTTCGGGCGGGCCGCTGTAAAGGACCCTGCCGCCTTGCTCGCCCGCGTCGGGGCCCACGTCGATCAGCCAGTCGGCGCGGCGCATGGTGTCCAGGTCGTGCTCGACCACAAACACCGAGTTTCCTGCTGCTTTCAACCGTTGCAAGGCGCCAAAAAGCGCCTCACTGTCGGCCGGGTGAAGGCCGGCGGAAGGTTCGTCCAGCACATAGATCACCCCGAACAATTGGGAGTTGAGCTGGGTCGCCAGGCGCAGGCGTTGCAGTTCACCGGAGGAAAGCGTCGGCGTGCTGCGCTCCAGGGCCAGATAGCCGAGGCCCAGATCGATCAGCGTGACGATGCGCTCCAGCAGTTCGGCGGCAATGCGCTGGGCGGCCAGGCGTTTTTCCAAGGACAGATTGGGCGTGTGGCGCGCGTCCGGCCCGCCAGCGTGCGGGTTGTCGCCCCTGGCGGCGCGCTGCTCACGAGCCTCGCGCGTCTGGCGATGGGTGAGAACATCGCCCGATTCTTCGGGCTGCTCCAGATAATCCGGCGCCGCGACGGCCTTGAGCACCTCGGCCAACTCCAGCAATGACAGGTTGGACAGCTCGGCGATGTCCAGCCCGGCAAAGGTAACGGTCAGCGCCTCGCGCTTGAGGCGCTTGCCTTCGCAGACCGGGCAGGGGCTGGCGCGCATGTATTGCGCCACCCGCTTGCGCATCTGCGCGCTTTGCGAATGCATGAAGGTGTGCAACAGGTAGCGCCGGGCCCCGCTGAACGTGCCCTGGTAGCTGGGTTCGAGTTTGCGCTTGAGGGCGTCGCGGGTCTGGGCCGGGGTGAGCCCGGCGTACACCGGGACGGTGGGGGTCTCTTCCGTGAAGAGGATCCAGTCGCGTTGCTTCTTCGGCAGGTCGCGCCAGGGAATGTCGACGTCATAGCCGAGTGTCACCAGGATGTCCCGCAGGTTCTGCCCTTGCCATGCCATGGGCCAGGCGGCTACCGCGCGTTCGCGGATGGTCAGCGAAGGGTCGGGGACCATGGTGGCTTCGGTCACTTCGTAAACCCGGCCCAGGCCGTGGCATTGCGGACACGCGCCCTGGGGCGTGTTGGGCGAAAAGTCCTCGGCATACAGCATCGGTTGGTCGGCCGGGTAGCTGCCGGCGCGGGAGTAAAGCATGCGGATCAGGCTCGACAAGGTGGTGACGCTGCCCACCGAGGAGCGCGCGCTGGGCGTGCCGCGCTGTTGTTGCAAGGCGACCGCCGGCGGCAGGCCTTCGATGCTGCCTACGTCCGGCACGCCGACCTGATCGATCAGGCGCCTGGCATAAGGTGCGACGGACTCGAAATAACGACGCTGGGCTTCGGCGTAAAGCGTGGAGAAGGCCAGCGAGGATTTGCCGGAACCCGACACGCCGGTGAACACCACCAGGGCATCTCGAGGAATGTCCACGTCAACGTTCTTGAGATTGTGTTCGCGGGCGCCACGCACCCGGACGAAACCGGTGCCAGCGGTTAAAGCAGGGGCTGAGCGTGGGGGCATCGGGATTCCTTGTGGACGTCGGTGGTTGCGGCGATGGGGAGCACGCCGTTACTTAGAGCTTCGGCAACTGCCCGATCCGCCCCATCATTTCGGTCACGACCTGCAGGTCCAGCAGGAACTGCTCCACGGTCTTGAACTCGTTGTCGTTGTGGCCGGTGTACTTGACGTCGGGCATGGCCAGGCCGAACTGCACGCCGTTGGGCAAGTCATGGACCGACGTGGCCCCGGCGGACGTGCCGAACTTGTGCTCCATGCCCAGGTTCTCGGTGGCGACGGCCAGCAGTGCCTTGACCCATTCGCCTTCGGGGTTACGGTACATGGGTTCGTCGATAGTGTTGTCGAAGGTCACGGCAACCTCGGACTTCTTGGCCCACGCGGAGAGCTTGTCGTTGATCTCAGCCTTCAGCGTGTCCGTTGGCTTGCCCACGGGCACCCGCAGGTTCACGGCGAGCTTGAAGCTCTTGTCGTCCATCCCGACGTAGGTCAGCGAGGCGGTCAGCGGGCCCATGAACGCGTCGGAAAAGCCGATGCCCAGTTTGTTGCCCAGGTAATCCAGGCCCCAGTTGTCGGTGGCGTAACGCGCGGCGTCGGTGATGTGGTTGTGCTTGAGCGCGACCTTGCCATCCAGGCCATTGATGAAGGCCAGCATCCTGGCGACCGGGTTGACGCCTGACTCGGGCTCGGAGGAATGGGCGGATACGCCGGTAAAGGTCAGCTTGACGGTTTTATCGGCCCCTTCGCTCCTTACTTCAAAGTCGCCGCCATTGGCTTTGGCGTAGTCGGTGCCGGCCTTGAGCAGGCTGGCGGCCAGTTCGGCGGGTTTGTCGGTGGTGAATGTCGCGACTGAAGTCGACGGGATCTGGTTGGTCGCCATGCCGCCGGTCATTGCAACGACTTCAGCGCCTTTGCCTTGGCCCGCCCGGCGAGGGAAGTTCGCCATGACCGTGCCGTAGCCTTTCTCGGCGATCACCACTGGGTAGCTGCCATCGAGCGCCAGGTTGTAATTGGGCGTCGGGTTGCGCTCGAAATAGTAGGGGATGGCGTCGCCGGTGGTTTCTTCGGTTGTGTCCACCAGCAGCTTGAAGTGGCGCGCCAGCGGCAGTTTTTCGTCCTTGATGATCTTCATGGCGTAGAGCGCCACGACGATGGCGTTCTTGTCATCCTCGGTGCCTCGACCGTACATGCGATCGCCCACCAGCGTGACCTTGAACGGATCGAGCCTGGTGCCGTCCTTGAGCACCCAGTTTTCCGGCGTCACCGGCACCACGTCGGCATGGGCGTGAATGCCCACGACTTCGTCACCGCTGCCTTCGAGTGAAATCTCATAGACGCGGTTGTCGATGTTGCGGAAGTTCAGGTTGAAGTCGTTGGCCAGGCTTTTGATCTTGTCGGCGATCTTGAGAAACTCGGGGTTTTCATGCTGGGCCACGCCGTCCTTGCGAAAGGTCGGGATTTCCACCAACTGGCGCAAGGTCTCGGTGGCGGCCTTGCCATACTTCACCCGGGCGTAGATACCGAGCAGCCGATGGATTTCGTTCTGTTGTTCCGCCGACAGGGTTTTGTTGCCTTGGAAGGCATCGATGGCCGGGCCGAGATTCGCGGATTTGGCCAGCTCACTCTTGGCGACGCTCGCCAGGAACTGGCGGAAATCGCTGACCGAGGTATCGGCGTAGGTCTTGACGAAGTCCGCGCTCTGTTGGGCGGTGATGTTGGCGAAGGCAGGCGTGGTCATTGAGGCGAGACTGGACAGCAGGAGGGTGGCCACGGCCAGGTGTTTGAGCGAGAAGTCCATTGCTGGGCATTCCTTTGCGGGCGGTTGGGAGAGGAGTGTCTGATTTTTTTGACACAAACGCTTACAACCTAACAGGCGAGCGAGGGGCAGGGGAGCCTTGCGAGGGAATCTGTCGCACAACGAAGCAAAAACGGCGCAGAAATGAAAAATGGCTGAGGGCCATCAAACCCCCGGGAACCCTGTGGGAGCGAGCTTGCTCGCGATGGCGTCAGCAGCATCAGCATAGATGCAAGCTGACCCACCGCTATCGCGAGCAAGCTCGCTCCCACAAGGGGTTTGCAGCGGACATGTGGGAGCAATTTTGCTCCCACAGGGCAGGGCTGGGCACGGGTTTAATGCGTCCCGCGCGGAATGGTCTTGAGCAGATCTTCCGGGCTGATATGCCCCACCACCGGCTGAGCCGTGCTGCCCGGCAATGGCAGGTCGAGGATATGCCCCTTGATCTTGCCGACCACATGCATCTCGCAGGGTTTGCAATCGAACTTCAAGGTCAGCACTTCATCGCCGTGAATCAGCTGCATCGGCGCGACCTTGGTGCGCACGCCGGTGACGCCCTTGGCTTGCTTGGGGCAGAGGTTGAACGAAAAACGCAGGCAATGCTTGGTGATCATCACCGGTACTTCGCCGGTTTCCTCGTGGGCCTCGAACGCCGCGTCGATCAGCTTGACGCCGTGGCGGTGGTAGAAGTCCCGGGCCTTCTGGTTGTAGACGTTGGCCAGAAACGACAGGTGCGACTCCGGGTACACCGGTGGCGGCGTGGTTTCGGCCTTGCGCCCGCCCCGTGGATGCGCCGCGACGCGCGCCGTGGTCAGGGCTTCGATCACCTCGCGGCGCAGTGCCTTGAGCTGGGAGTTGGGAATGAAAAACGCCTGGGGCGCGTCCAGCTTGATCGACGTGGCGTGGTACTCGGTGGTGCCCAGTTGGCCGAGCAGGTCCTGCAACTGCTCCAGGGCTTGTTCCGGCTTGTTCGCCAGGCCGAAAGGACCGTCGAGGGCAACGCTGGCGCTGATGCCTTCTTCGCTGGTGGCGGTCAGCTCCAGGCGCTCTTCGCGCAACTGCGCGACCCAGGCCAGGCCCACGCGACGCTCGGCGGAGGTCTTGAGCAAGGCTTGCTGCCAGTTGTGGTCCAGATTGCGGCTCAGCGGATGGTTGGGCCGCAACTGGTACATGCCGGCGGGCATCTCGTTGGGCTCGACGCGGTAGCGGTAGCGCTTCTGGCCTTCGTCATCGAGGAACTCGCCCTTGGGCTCGGCGATGTTGGCCCGGAAACCCACCACTTCGCGCTTGACCAGCACGTTGAGGCCGTCGCCGTTGGACAACGGATCAGACGTCACCACGTGCAGGTCGCGCTTGCCGACTTTCTCCACCACGCCCACCGGTACACCGGTGAACGTGGGGGAGTCGAAGGCGCCGATATCGATCTTGCGCTCGCTGACGAAATAGTCGGTGCTGCCACGGTGGAAGGTCTTGTCCGGATCCGGCACGAAGAAGTGCGCGATGCGGCCACTGGAAGCGCGGGCCAGGTCCGGGCGGTCTTCGAGGACATCGTCCAGGCGCTGGCGATAGTAGGCGGTGATGTTCTTCACATAGGCCGCATCCTTGTAGCGGCCTTCGATCTTGAACGAGCGCACGCCAGCTTCAACCAGGGCGCGGATGTTGGCGCTCTGGTTGTTGTCTTTCATCGACAACAGGTGCTTTTCGTAGGCGACCACCCGGCCTTGATCATCCTTGAGGGTGTAGGGCAGGCGGCAGGCCTGGGAGCAATCGCCACGGTTGGCGCTGCGGCCGTTTTGCGCGTGGGAGATGTTGCACTGGCCGGAAAACGCCACGCACAACGCGCCGTGAATGAAGAACTCGATGGCCGCGTCGGTCTCGTCGGCGATGGCGCGGATTTCCTGCAGGTTCAGCTCGCGGGCCAACACCAGCTGCGAGAAACCGGCCTGGTCGAGGAATTTCGCCCGGGCGAGTGTGCGAATGTCGGTCTGGGTGCTGGCGTGCAGCTCGATCGGCGGAATGTCCAGTTCCATCACGCCCAGGTCCTGGACGATCAGGGCATCGACGCCGGCATCGTAGAGCTGATGGATCAACTGGCGGGCCGGCTCCAGCTCGTTGTCATGCAAGATCGTGTTGATCGTGGTGAACACCCGGGCATGGTAGCGATGGGCGAACTCCACCAGCCCGGCGATATCGCTCACCTCGTTGCAGGCGTTGTGACGCGCACCGAAACTCGGGCCACCGATGTACACGGCGTCGGCGCCATGCAGGATGGCCTCGCGGGCGATGGTCACGTCGCGGGCGGGGCTGAGCAATTCCAGATGATGTTTAGGCAAGGACATGTTTTTTTAGTCAGGCTGGTCACGGTCGAAGCGCGCATTGTAGCCGCCAGGCGCCGGATCGGCACCTGTGCAAGCCTGTGTCGGGGGAAATGAGCCGATACGCGGTCAGCCCTGGACGGCGCCGATGCTGCACCAGCGGTTGCGCCCGGTGTTCTTCGCCAGGTACAGGAACGCGTCGGCGGCCTTGATCAACATGGCGGGGCTCACGTCCTCGCTGCTCGGCTGGCAGGTGTTGATGCCCGCGCTGATGGTGACGATGCCCAGGGGATGATCGCCATGCTCGATGTTCAGGGCCCTGACGGCTTCGAGGATTTGTTGCGCGACCTGGGCGGCGCCAGTGCTGTCGGTATTGGGCAGCAACACCGTGAATTCCTCGCCGCCGTAGCGGACCGCCAGGTCCCCGGGCCGCTTGATCGTCTGCCCGATCGCGCCGGCAATCGCCCGCAGGCAGTCGTCGCCGGCGGCATGGCCGTACTTGTCGTTGAAGCGTTTGAAGTAGTCGACGTCGAGCATGATCAGGGCCAGGGACGAACCCTGGCGCTTGGCCAGGCGCAGCTCATCGGCCAGGGCGCTGTCTAGCCGCCGACGGTTGCCCAGGCCGGTCAGGCTGTCGGTCAGGGCCATGTCCCGCATGGCCTGGTGGGCGCTGCGGATCTGCTTTTCCATGGTCATGCGGTAGCGCAGCTGGCTCAACACGATGAGCCCGAAACCCACCAGGATGGCGATCAGGAATATCAGCACCAGGCTGGTCTTGAACAAGTCCCGGCGCCACGGGGCGACGATCGATTCGCGGGACAAACCGGCTTCCACCACCAGCGGGTAGGTGGTCAGGGCCCGGTAGCCGTACAAGCGTTCGGTGTCGTCGACGACCGCCCGGGCTTCGGCCACGCCCTGGTTGGAGGTCGGCAGGTGCTCACGGAAGATCACGCTGTTGACCAGGCTCTTGCCGATCACCGAGGCGACGAAGGGCCGTCGTACCAGGATCGTGCCACTGCGCAATGCGAGCACCAGCGCGCCTTTGTCGTCGATCTTGAAGTCACCGTAATAGTCGACGAAATAGCTGACCTTGACGGTCCCGAGCATCACGCCGGCGAAAGAGCCGTCGGGGTTGTTCAAGCGGCGCGAGACAGGAATGATCAAGTCGTCGGTGGAACGACTCTTGATCACTTCGCCGATACGCACGCCACGGTCCTGGTGGGTGCGGTGGTACTGGAAGTAGTCTCGATCGGCGTTGTTCGCCATTTCCGGTATCACGTCCTTGTCTGTCGCCAGCCATTGACCGTCCGGGCCGTAGATAAACAAGCCGTGCAGTTGCGGCATGATCGCGGCTTGCTGGATGAGCAGCTTGTGGATACGGGCAATGTCCATGTTTTGCAGCCCGTCGCCTTCCACTCGTTCGGCAAGGGCGGCGGTGAGCACGTCCACTTGGCGGATGGCGTCTTCGGCGTGTTGGGCGGTCGCCCTCGCCAGGTTGGTGACCGAGTCGCGGGCGGAAGCAAAGGCCGCGCGATAATCGCGCCATGTGCGCCAGCCCTCGACGGCCAGGAAGGCCATGACGACCACGAGCATGAAACTGACCGTCAGCCGAAACGCCGCCCCGGCTCGCACAGCCTGCGGGAACGCTTGATCGGGGCTTTCAATCCTGGGCTCTGGCTGTTTGCGTCCGAGCATTGGCTTATCCTTCTACACGACAGGTCCGTGCGCTTGCAGCGCACAGCCTATCCTATTCCATTTCAGCACGTTAGCTAACTGCGACGAGGCCTATACAGCCGACGGCACACGGCACAAGGGGAAGGTTCATGAAAGTTGGCGTCATATCCGACACCCACGGCTTGCTGCGCCCCGAAGCGTTGGACGCGCTGCAAGGCTGCGAGAGGATCATTCATGCCGGTGATATCGGCAGCCCGCAGATCCTGGAAGCCCTGGCATCCATCGGCGAGCTGTACGTGGTACGTGGGAACAACGACCTGGAGGCCGACTGGGCGGGACAGATCGCCGATCAGTTGCAATTCGACCTGGGCGGGTGCCAGGTGCTGTTGGTCCATGACATCGCCGATGTGCCGGCGACGCTCGATCCAGCTGTGAGGGTGGTGATCACCGGCCATTCCCACAAGCCGCTGATCGACTGGCGTGGCGAGCGGCTCTACCTCAACCCCGGCAGCGCCGGCCGGCGGCGGTTCAAGTTGCCGGTGACGCTGGCGTTGCTGGAGGTCAGCGAGCAGGGGATCGAGCCGCGGATCGTGCCGTTGCTACCGTGACAGGCCTGAGTTACCTGAAGTATTTGTCGACGTAGGACTGGATCTCCTGGCGCATGAAACACCCGGATTCATCGGCCCGTTCCTCCCAGCCGAACACACACGCCGTGACGATGCCGTCGAAGCCGGTCTTCGCCAGTTCGCCAAAGAACAAGTCCCAGTCGATCTCGCCCTGGTGCATGTCCATGTGCTGATGCACCGTCACCTTGGCTCCGGGTGGGTTGACGATATAGCGCAGGCCGGACGAGGCCTTGTGGTTGTAGGTGTCGGCAATGTGGACATGGGTGATCATCGACCCGGCTTCAGCGATCATGGCTTGCATGTCATCGCCGAAGTAGAACGTGTGGGGGGCACAGTACAAAAACTTCACGTTGTCTGAGCCGACGGTCTTGAGCATGTCCAGGGCCGGCTGAAGGGTCTCGCACCAGTCCTCCGGATGCGGCTCGACGTTCAGGGTAACGCCTTCGGATTCGAGGATCGGCACCAGCTCTTCCATCGAGCGCCACCAGGCCGCTTCGCTCGACTCATGACTGTGCATGCCGCCACAGCAGCTGACCTTGTGCCCGCGATCGGGCGACGGCCCGCGACCGAACTCCGAGTTCATCGTCGTACACCCCATCTCCACGGCAACCTGGATCGCTTCCTTCCAGTAGTTCACCGCCGCCCGGCGTTCGTCCTCGTGGGGGCTGGCCCAGCGGTACATCGGCAGCAGCGACGCCAGTTGCAGGTCATGGTCGCGCAGGGCTTTCTTGAATTCGGTGATGCGTTCCTTGTGGGCGCGAGGGCGAACCCACCACGGCAGGAAATCTTCACGCGGCGACAGTTCCAGGTATTGGTAGCCGAGCTCGGCGGTCTTGCGGCACAGGTCCGGCAGGCTCAGGTGGCGGTGCATGTAGGGATCGAGGGCGATTTTCATTGTTGTTCTCCGTTGATCAACATTGGTTACCTGTGGCAGCAGGTTAATAGGCGATCCAGGTTGAATCGTTGTTGGCCGATTCCACGCAGCGCTCCACCCAGCGCACGCCGTCCACGCCGGCGTCGATGTCGGGATAGCGCAGCGCGGCCAGCATTTGGGCGTCGCCACGGTTGGCGGCGTCCATGGCGAGGGCGAAGCGGCGATAGAGATTGGACCAGGCCTCGAACAGCCCTTCGGGATGACCGCCACCGATGCGGTCGTCCAGCAAAGCGTCGTCGTGCAGATAGCCCATGCCGCGCTCCAGGGTTTTCCCGGGCTGGCCCTGGATCTCGAAACTGAGCTGGTTGGGGCGCTCATCCCACCATTCCAGGCTCGCCCGGGACCCGATCACGCGGATTTTCTGGCCGTGCATGGAACCGGCATTCACCGCGCTGGACCAGACCATGCCCATCGCGCCGCTTTCGTACTCCATCAAGGTGTAGGCGTTGTCCTCCAGCGGCGCGCGGCTGGCGACGAAGCTCTGCCGGCTGCACATCAAGCGCTTGATCTTGAGCTCGGGCAGCATCACCTTGGACAGATACAACGGATGCGTACCGACATCCCCCAGCACATAACTGGGCCCGGCCTGGCGCGGGTCGACGCGCCATTGCGTCGCCTGGCTCTGAGCCTCTACCGGCGCGCTGTGAAAACCGTGGGCGAACTGCATATGCACCATGCGGATCTCCCCCAGCTCCTTGGCTGCAATCATTGCCCGCGCCTGTTCGATCAACTGGTGCCCGGCGTAGCCGTAGGTCAGGCCGACGATACGACCCCGGGACCTGGCCAGGGTCCGCAACGCCTCGGCTTCGTCGAGGGTGAAGCACAGCGGTTTCTCGCAAACCACATGCAAGCCGGCTTCCAGGGCGGCGCGGGTGATGGCGTAGTGCGTGCCGTTGGGGGTGGCGATCGACACCGCCTCGATGCCGTCGGGCCGCTGTGCTTCCAGCTCGAACAAGCTCAGGTAGTCCGGATAACAGCGCGCCGGGTCGATCCCCAACGCTTCGCCGAAGGCCTGGCCACGGCCCGGATCGATGTCCAGCGCGCCGGCGACCAGTTCGAAGTTGCGATCGCGCAGGGCGGCCGAGCGGTGGATGTAACCGATCTGGCTGTGCTCGCCGCCGCCGACCATGGCCCAGCGCAGGGGCCGTCCAAGGGTTTTGCTGCCATTGATCATAAGTATTGTCCTCGTTTGGTCAGAAGCCGATGCCGGCCAGATAGGCGCGGCTGGCCGCCACGTCGTCCAGGCTGGTGGCGGCGTTGCGCGGGTCGCGTTCCTGTTCGACGGTAATCGCGCCTTGGTAGCCGAGCTCACGCAGCAGGCCATGCAGGGCCGGGTAGTCGATGGCACCGCGTCCTATCGGGCACATCACGCCCCGGGCACAGGCGGCGAAGAAGCGGATGCGCTCGTTCAGCACTTGGTCGAAGACCGCCGGGTCTATGTCTTTGAAGTGCAGGTAGTCCAAGCGATGGGCGTAGGTGCGCAGCGATGCGAGCGGGTCCATGCCGGCGTAGTAGAGGTGCCCGGTGTCCAGGCACAACCCGGCAATGTCGTGGGGGATGTCATCCACCAGCCGCGCCAGCTCATCGGCGAATTCGATGTAGCCGCCCGCGTGAGGATGGATGACGGCGCGGATGCCATAGGTGTCCCAGGCGAGGGCGGCGATGGCGCGGATGTGCGCCATCATCGCGTTCCAGTGCGCGTCGTCCAGGCGTGGCGCGCGGTCCGAATGGCCGGCCGCGTAATCGCGTTCGTCGTGGCCCCAGTCGATGATCACCAGGTAGGGCCCGCCGAAGCGCTGGCCGGGCTGGGGTTTCACGGGCGGCAGTTGTTTGAGCGAGCCGCAGATGGCGTGGGTCTGGCGCAGCAGTTCGGGCAGATTGGCGGGGTTTACCAAGTCATCGAAAATCGTTCCCGCGACGATGTGCAGGCCGTGCTCCGACAGTGCTGGATTGAGGATTTCCGCCTCCAGCGGCAGATAACCATAGGGCCCCAGCTCGATGCCGCGATAGCCCGCATCGGCAGCTTCGCGCAGCACCCGTCGCCACGGTGGCAGAAACGCGTTCTTGATGTCATCGACGCCCCAGCAGCAAGGCGCCGTGCAGATGTGGATCGCCATTTGAAGCACTCCGGCTGTGTTGTTGTTTTTGTCTTGGGCTGATGCTATTGCCTCGTTGCGGAGCGGGCCATGGGGAGATGGCTTAATGTGTCAGAACCCCTCATGATGGCGAAAAGAGGTGTCAAGACATGTCAAAGCAACCACGCCGAAAATTGCGCCCCACCATGGCCGATGTCGCCCGGGAAGCCGGTGTGAGCCTGTCGACGGTGGACCGGGTGCTGAACCTGCGCGCCGACGTGCGTGCCGACACCGCCCAGCGCATCGCGGCAGCGGCGGGGCGCTTGGGCTTCCATGCCAAGGGGGTGATCGAGCAGCGTGTGCTCAACGACCGTCCCACCCTGCGTCTGGGGTTCCTGTTGCAGAAAAGCGGGGTGCCGTTCTATCAGGGGCTGGCCCACGCCCTGTCAAACGCCGCCGCCACCTGCACGCGAGCGCGGATTCGCGTGGTCATTGGTTATCTGGACGACCTTGATCCGGTCAACGTGGCCCAACGCATCCTCGCCTTGCGTGACCAGGTGGACGGCCTTGGCGTGGTGGCGGTCGATCACCCCAAGGTGCGTGAGGCGGTGGCCCAATTGCGCGCGACAGGCATATCGGTCGTGGCACTGCTCTCGGAACTGTCCAGCGGCGCCGGCACTGGTTACGCCGGCCTCGACAATCGCCTCACGGGACGCACCGCCGGTTGGTTCATCAGCCGCCTCGCCAGGCAGCCCGGGCCAGCGGCGGTCATGCTCAGCAGCCAGCGTTTCCAATGCCAGGAATTGTGCGAATTGAGCTTTCGCAGCTACTTGGCGGAGCAAACCGGCGAATGGGAGCTGCTCGCCTCGCGCCTGACCCTGGAGGACGACGAGTTTGCCTATGGCAACACCGTCGACCTGCTCACGGCAGAACCCGACCTGGCGGGGCTTTACGTGGCCGGCGGCGGCATCGCCGGGGTATTGCGGGCCCTGCGCAGCCTCCAGCAGCAACAGCTGCGCCTGCCCGTCGTGGTGTGCCATGACCTGACGCCGCTGACCCGGGAGGCGTTGAAAACCGGATTGGTCCAGGCGGTGCTCTCCCACCCGGTGACCACCCTGGCCGAAGAAGCCGTGGATGCTCTGGTCGAAGCCGCGACGGCCACGTCGGTGGGGCCGGTGGCGAGGCGGGTGGTGGCGTTGCAAGTGGATGTTCCGGAAAGCGTCTAGGCTCTGTACGAAATGTATCCGCACTCACCCATACAGCGTTGAAACGGGGCTGGCCTTCGCGCGAACACATTTCAAACAGACCCTGGGACACCCGCGCGCGCTGATCCAGCCATTCGTTCCCCAACCAGTTTTTTCCTTCCCAGCCACAACAAAAACCCTCGTTTCGTAAATTCCCGCCTGCCAACACAATCGCCTCGACAGCTTGTTTCGATAGCTGCAATCGCAGAACAACAAGAAACCGGAACCCGAGGCGGCGACACGCCGACTTGAGCCAAACCCTCTGCCGGAAGTGCCAAGACATGCCCGTTGAAACCCTACGCATCGATACGCTTGTAATAGGCGCCGGCCAGGCCGGCGTCGCCATGAGTGAACATTTGAGCCGCCAAGGCGTGCCGCATCTGGTGGTGGAGCGCGACCGCATCGCCGAGGCCTGGCGCACGGCGCGCTGGGACTCGCTGGTCGCCAACGGCCCGGCCTGGCATGACCGCTTTCCTGGGCTGGAATTCGACGGCCTGGATCCCGATGCGTTCGCCTCCAAGGACCAGGTGGCCGAGTACTTCGAAGCCTACGCCCGCAAGTTCAACGCGCCGATCCGCACGGGTGTGGAAGTGCGCAAGGTCGAGCGCACTGTCGGTCGCCCAGGTTTTACTATTGATACCTGCGACGGTGTGATCGAAGCCACTAACGTGGTGGTCGCCACCGGGCCCTTCCAACGTCCCGTCATCCCGCCCATCGCGCCGCAAATGCCTGCGGTCACCCAGATTCACTCGGCGCAATACCGCAACCCCGGGCAGTTGGCCGAAGGCGCCGTGCTCGTGGTGGGGGCGGGGTCGTCGGGGGTGCAGATCGCCGATGAATTGCAGCGGGCCGGCAAGCAGGTCTACCTCTCTGTCGGTGCCCATGATCGTCCGCCACGCGCCTATCGCAATCGGGATTTCTGCTGGTGGCTCGGGGTGCTGGGCGAGTGGGATGCCGAGGCGGTCAAGCCGGGCAAGGAGCACGTGACCATCGCTGTGAGTGGCGCCCGGGGCGGCCACACCGTGGATTTCCGCCGGCTGGCCCACGAGGGCATCACGCTGGTGGGCCTGACCCGAGCGTTCAACGGCCACGTAGTGAGTTTCGAATCCAACCTTGCCGAAAACGTCGCCCGTGGCGATGAAAACTACCTGGCGTTGCTCGACGCCGCCGATGCCTACATCGAGCGCAATGGCCTGGACCTGCCGCCCGAGCCCGAGGCGCGCCGGCTATTGCCCGATCCTGAATGCATGACCCATCCGATCCTTGAGCTGGACCTGGTCGAGGCGGGTGTCAGCACCATCATCTGGGCCACCGGGTACTCGGTGGATTACAGCTGGCTGAACGTCGATGCGTTCAAAGCCGATGGCAAGCCTCGGCATCAGCGTGGGGTCTGCAGCGAACCTGGCCTCTATTTTGTCGGCCTGCCTTGGCTGTCGCGCCGGGGGTCGGCGTTCATCTGGGGCGTGTGGCACGACGCCCGGCATATCACCGACCACATCGTCAAACAGCGCACGTATCTCGACTACCGCGATGCATCCCAGCGCATTTCGCAACCTTTGAAAACCAGCCTGACGGGAGTTCGTTGATGCCTACTCACACTCGCATCCGCATGTTCAACACCAAGGACACCTACCCCAACCAGACCCTGGACAACGACCTGTGCCAGGCCGTGCGCGCGGGCAATACCGTTTACGTCCGTGGGCAGGTCGGAACCGATTTCAACGGCCAGCTGGTGGGCCTCGGCGATCCGCGGGCCCAGGCCGAACAGGCCATGCGCAACGTCAAGCAACTGCTCGAGGAAGCCGGCAGTGACCTGAGCCACATCGTCAAGACCACCACCTACCTGATCGACCCGCGCTACCGCGAGCCGGTGTACCAGGAGGTCGGCAAATGGCTCAAGGGCGTGTTCCCGATTTCCACCGGGCTGGTGGTCAGCGCCCTCGGCCAGCCGCAGTGGCTGATGGAAATCGATGTGATCGCGGTCATCCCCGAATAAGGAGCACGACATGACGTTTTCCATCGTCGGACGCTGCGCCGAAACCGGCCAGTTGGGCATCGCCATCAGCTCGTCGAGCATTGCCGTCGGCGCCCGTTGCCCCTGGCTGCGGGCAGGGGTTGGCGCGGTGTCGAGCCAGAACATCACATTGCCGGCGCTGGGCCCGCAGATCCTCGACGAATTGGCCGCCGGTTCGGTGGCCCAAGAGGCGCTGGACCGTGCCCTGGGACGCAACGGCTACAGCGAGTATCGCCAGGTGGCCCTGGTGGATGCCCAGGGGCGCACGGCGGTTTTCAGCGGTCGCCACGCGTTGGGCGTCCATGGCGCCGGGGTCGGCGAACAGTGTGTGGCGGCCGGCAACCTGCTGGCGGGCGACGGGGTCATTGCCGTAATGGTCACGGCATTCGAACAGGGTGAGGGCAGCCTCGCATCCCGCCTGTTGGGCGCGTTACAGGCGGGACAGGCCGCAGGCGGAGAAGCCGGGGCGGTGCATTCGGCGGCGTTGTCGGTGGTGGATGACCTGACCTGGCCAATCGTCGATCTACGGGTCGATTGGGCGGATGAAAATCCCATCGGCGAACTGGAAAAACTCTGGCTCGCCTATCAGCCGCAGTTGCAGGACTACCTCACTCGCGCCCTCGATCCAACCCAGGCGCCCAGCTACGGGGTGCCGGGCGATGAGTGAGTTGCGCAGCCGTGCATTACTCGCCGAGCTGGTGGGCTTTGCCACGGTCAGCCGCGATTCGAACCTGGCGTTGATCGAGTTCGTTCGCGATTACCTGCACGGCCTGGGCGTGAACAGCGAGCTGATCTACAACACGGAACGGACCAAGGCCAACCTGCTTGCGAGCATCGGCCCGTCGGTGCCGGGCGGCGTGGTGTTGTCCGGGCACACTGATGTAGTGCCAGTGGACGGGCAAGCCTGGACCGCGGAGCCGTTCCGCCTTAGCGAGCGGGACGGCAAGTTGTTCGGACGCGGTACGGCGGACATGAAAGGCTACCTGGCCTCGGTGCTGGCTGCGGTGCCGACATTCCTGTCCAGCCCGTTGAAGCGTCCTGTACACCTGGCGTTCTCTTATGACGAAGAAATCGGTTGCCTGGGCGTGCGCGGCCTGCTGGAAGTCCTGCCGCAACGCGTCCCGCAACCGGCCTTGTGCCTGATCGGCGAGCCCACCGAGCTGCGACCGGTGTTGGGCCACAAGGGCAAGTTGGCGATGCGTTGCCACGTCATGGGCGCGCCTTGCCATTCCGCCTATGCGCCTTACGGGGTCAACGCCATCGAACAGGCGGCGCGCTTGATCGGCCATCTGGGTGAGATCGGTGCGGAGCTGGCCGAGCCCTCACGACACGATCCGCGTTTCGACCCGGCGTATTCGACCGTACAGGTCGGCGTGATCGAGGGCGGCACGGCATTGAACATTGTCCCGGCCGATTGCCGCTTCGATTTCGAGGTGCGCGCCTTGCCGGACTTCGCCCCGCAGGCAGTGGTCGAGCAATTGCGCGATTACGCCGAACAGACGCTGCTGCCCAGGATGCAGGCAATAAACGCCGACACCGCCATTCGTTTCGAACCCTTGTCCGCTTACCCGGGCCTGGCGACCTCGCCGCACAGCGCGGCCGCGCGCCTGGTGGCCCGGCTGTGCGGCAACGACGGTTTCGGCACCGTGGCGTTCGGCACCGAGGGCGGGCTGTTCCACCAGGCCGGCATCCCAACGGCGGTGTGCGGCCCCGGCAGCATGGACCAAGGCCACAAACCCGACGAATACGTGAGCGTCGAGCAAATGGCTGCCTGCGATCGCTTGATGGACCGCCTGGCGGTTTACCTCAGCGAACCCAATGACGTTTGATCCAAGGAAATACCCGTGAACGAATTCAATGATTGGAAGGCGCGTGCCGCTCAAGTGCGCCTGCGCGACAGCGCCCTGATCGACGGCGAGCCCCACGAAGCCCTCGATGGCGCCCGATTCGAAGTGATCAACCCCGCCAATGGCGTGTTGCTCGCCAATGTCGTGGCCTGCGCTGAACCGGAAGTGGACCTTGCCGTGAAAAGCGCACGCAAGGCATTCGAGCAGGGCCCTTGGGCGCGCATGGCGCCCAGCGAGCGCAAGGCCGTGTTGTTGCGTTTGTCTCAGTTGATGCTGGCTCATCGCGAGGAACTGGCGCTGCTGGATTGCTTGAGCATGGGCAAACCGGTCATGGATGCCTGGAACATCGACGTGCCGGGTGCCGCCCATGTGTTTGCCTGGTATGGCGAAAGCCTCGACAAACTCTACGACCAGGTCGCGCCCTCGGCGGCGAACGTCCTCGCCACGATTACCCGCGTTCCGCTCGGCGTGATTGCGGCGGTGGTGCCGTGGAATTTTCCGTTGGACATGGCGGCCTGGAAAGTCGCGCCAGCGTTGGCGGCGGGCAACAGTGTCGTGCTCAAGCCGGCGGAGCAATCGCCGTTTTCGGCCCTGCGCCTGGCTGAACTGGCCCTCGAGGCAGGCGTGCCACCGGGTGTGCTCAACGTCGTGCCGGGCCTGGGCGAGCAGGCCGGGCGGGCGCTCGGCTTGCACCCGGACGTCGATTCGCTGGTGTTCACCGGATCGACCGAGGTCGGTAAATATTTCATGCAGTACTCGGCCCGATCGAACCTCAAGCAGGTCTGGCTGGAGTGCGGTGGCAAGAGTCCGAACCTGGTGTTTGCCGATTGTCAGGACCTCGACCTGGCGGCGCGCAAAGCCGCGTTCGGAATCTTCTTCAACCAAGGCGAAGTGTGCTCGGCCAACTCGCGGTTGTTGGTCCAACGGTCGATTCACGACACGTTCGTAGAACGCCTGGTGGAACAGGCTCGCCTGTGGCAACCCGGCGATCCGTTGGACCCTGCGAGCCCTGCTGGCGCTATCGTCGATGCGCGTCAGACCGCGAGGGTCATGCAATACATCCAGCAGGCCAGGGCTGAAGGCGCACGCCTGGTGTGTGGGGGACGCCAACTGAACATCAATGGGTCGAGCAATTTCATCGAACCGACGATCTTCACCGACGTGCGCCCAACCATGCAATTGGCCCGTGATGAGGTGTTCGGGCCGGTGCTGGCAATCAGCGCGTTCGATGACGAAGAGCAGGCCATCGCCATGGCCAACGAACACATCTACGGCCTGGCGGCCTCCGTGTGGACCGACGACCTGAACCGGGCCCACCGTGTGGCGCGGCGTTTGAACGCGGGCACGGTGTCGGTCAATACCGTGGACGCCCTCGACGTCACCGTGCCCTTTGGCGGCGGCAAGCAATCGGGCTTCGGACGCGATCTGTCGCTGCACGCCTTCGACAAATACACACAACTGAAGACCACCTGGATCCAGCTGCGCAGCTGACCGCGGTCCAGGTCGTCGTTCGCAATCGATTTGTTCTCCCTAAAAAAAGAAAACGGAGCAACCGATGGACAGTTCCTCAAGCGTGCCGCTACAAACCGTTACGCCATCGCAGGTCGGCCCCCGCAAACGGCTGGGCCTGAGCGCCTTGTTGGCCGTCGCCGTGGGCCTGGTGGTTTCCCAGGGCGTCATGGTGCTGATGCTGCAAGGGGCCGGGATCGCCGGACTGGGCTTCGTGATTCCGTTGGCCCTGGCCTGGCTGTTGGCCCTGAGCTACGCCTGTTCGTTTTCCGAACTGGCCTTGATGATTCCCCGCGCAGGCAGCCTGAGCAGTTACACCGAAGTCGCCATCGGCCAGTTCCCGGCGATCCTGGCGACGTTTTCCGGTTATGTGGTGGTGGCGATGTTTGCCCTGTCGGCGGAATTGCTGCTGATGGAGTTCATCATCGACAAGGTCTACCCGCACTCGATGCCGCCGTTGAGTGTCGCGGTTGGCGTGCTGTGCCTGTTCACTGTGCTCAACCTGTTCAATATCGACATTTTCTCTCGGCTTCAAACGGTGTTGGCCCTGGTCATGACGGTGATGCTGTTGGTCATGGGCCTCGGCGCCTTGGCGAGCGATGGGGCCGGCAGCGTATCGACGTTGGTGGCGGCTACGGGCTGGAACCCCATGGGGCTTGGTGTCATTGCCCTGACCGCGATGGCGGTGTGGGGGTTTGTCGGGGCCGAATTCGTCTGCCCACTGGTCGAGGAAACCCGCCGTCCGGAGCGCAACATCCCGGCCTCGATGATGATTGGCCTGACGGTGATCTTCGTCATTATCTGCCTGTATTGCCTGGGCGCTTTGCTCACCGTTCCCCAGGCTGAGCTCGCCAGCAACGGCTTGCCGCACTATCTGTTCGCGACCACGGTGTTCGGCGAGGCCGGGCAGGTATTCCTGGTGACCGCCGCCATCACCGCTACGTGCAGTACGCTGAACAGCTCCCTCGCTGCCATTCCGCGCATGTTGCTGGGCATGGCCCGCAGCGGCCAGGCGTTCGGCATCTTCAAGCGCCAGGGCAAGCGCAGCGGTGCCCCTTGGGTGGCGGTGCTGTTCGTGGCGCTGGTCACCGGCTTGCCGCTGTTGCTGATGCACGACACGCCCGACGCCATCAACCTTTTGCTTCTGGCGGCGGCCCTGGCCTGGCTGCTGGCCTACGTCATCACTCACATCAACGTGATTGCCCTGCGGCGCCGCTATCCCCATGTCCACCGGCCGTTTCGCACGCCGTTCTACCCGGTGCCGCAGCTGTTCGGTATCGCCGGCATGCTCTTTGCCATCTGGCACGTGTCCCCCAGCCCTGAAATGACTGTTCCGATTTTCGCCAGCGCTGGCGCGGTGCTGGGCATCGTTTCGCTGATCGCGCTGGTGTGGGTCAAGTGCGTGATGGGCAAACCGCTGTTCAAGCCCGAGCCGCTGGCGTCTGTCCAGGGCACCGAAACCGACAAGATCAACAAAGGAGACCTTTAATGAACGCGCCATTGAACCCGAACCGCAGCACCCGCGAATATCAGGCACTGGATGCGGCGCACCACATCCATGCGTTTCTCGACCAGAAAGCCCTCAATGCCGAAGGGCCACGGGTCATCGTCCGTGGCGAAGGGCTGGCGCTCTGGGACAACGATGGCAAGCGTTATCTGGACGGCATGTCGGGCCTTTGGTGCACCAACCTGGGCTACGGGCGCCAGGACCTGGCGGCAGCGGCCAGCCGTCAGTTGGAGCAATTGCCGTACTACAACATGTTCTTCCACACCACCCATCCGGCCGTGGTGGAGCTGTCCGAGCTGCTGTTCAGCCTGCTTCCGGATCATTACAGCCACGCCATCTACACCAACTCCGGCTCCGAGGCCAACGAGGTGCTGATTCGTACCGTGCGCCGCTACTGGCAGATCCTCGGCAAGGCGCAGAAGAAAATCATGATCGGTCGCTGGAACGGCTATCACGGCTCGACCCTGGGAGCGTCGGCCCTGGGCGGCATGAAGTTCATGCACGAGATGGGCGGGGTGATTCCGGATGTCGCGCACATCGACGAGCCGTACTGGTTCGCCCACGAAGGTGACCTGACCCCAGCCGAGTTTGGCCTGCGGGCGGCCCGGCAGTTGGAAGAAAAAATCCTCGAACTGGGCGCCGAGAATGTCGCGGCGTTCGTGGCCGAACCCTTCCAGGGGGCCGGCGGCATGATTTTTCCGCCAGAGAGCTACTGGCCGGAAATCCAACGCATTTGCCGGCAGTACGACGTATTGCTGTGCGCCGACGAAGTCATCGGTGGCTTCGGTCGCACCGGCGAATGGTTCGCCCATGAGTATTTCGGCTTCGAGCCCGACACATTGTCCATCGCCAAGGGCCTGACCAGCGGCTACATCCCCATGGGTGGCCTGGTCCTGTCCAAACGCATGGCCGAAGTGTTGGTGGAGCAGGGCGGCGTGTTCGCCCACGGCCTGACGTATTCCGGGCACCCGGTGGCGGCCGCGGTGGCGATTGCCAACCTCAAGGCCCTGCGCGACGAGGGCATCGTGACACGGGTCAAGGACGACACCGGGCCGTATCTGCAACGGTGCCTGCGGGAAACGTTCGACGGGCACCCGCTGATCGGCGAGATCCAGGGCGCCGGCATGGTCGCGGCCCTGCAACTGGCCGAAGACAGGATCAGCCGCAAGCGCTTTGCCAACGAAAACGAAATGGCCTGGCAATGCCGCACCTTCGGCTTCGAGGAGGGCCTGATCATTCGCTCCACCTTGGGCCGGATGATCATGGCCCCGGCGCTCGTGGCCAGCCATGCCGATATCGACGAACTGGTCGACAAGACCCGTATTGCTGTAGACCGCACCGCCCGCGCTTACGGTCGCCTCTGAGTCCGTCGCCGGCTCGTGCGGGCGAGCCGGCATTTTCGAGGAACCGATTCATGTCCAGATCCTTGCGTTACAACATGGCGTGTGCCCTGGCGTTGCTGAGTACCAGCGTCCTGGCCGCGCCACAAAGCCTGACCGTGATTTCATTCGGCGGCGCCACCAAGTTGGCCCAGGACAAGGCCTACTTCCAACCCTTCAACGCCAGCGGTGCGGGAAACATCGTGGCCGGCGAGTACAACGGCGAGCTGTCGAAGATCAAGGCGATGGTCGCGGCCGGGCATACCAGTTGGGATGTGGTCGAAGTGGAGAGCCCCGAACTGCTGCGTGGTTGCGAGGAAGGCTTGTTCGAAAGACTCGACCCGGCGGCCATAGGGAAGCCTGCGGATTTCGTTCCGGGAGCGCTCACTGAGTGCGGCGTGGCCACGTACGTCTGGTCGATGGTCCTGGCCTATGACCAGAGCAAGCTCGCCAAGGCACCCACCTCCTGGGCCGATTTCTGGAACGTGACCGAATACCCGGGCAAGCGTGGGTTGCGCAAGGGGGCCAAGTACACCCTGGAAATCGCCTTGCTGGCGGACGGCGTCAAGACAGAAGATGTGTACAAGGTCTTGAATACGCCGGAAGGCGTGGCGCGGGCATTTGCCAAGCTGGACCAGATCAAGCCGAATATCCAGTGGTGGGAGGCGGGCGCCCAGCCGGCGCAATGGCTGGTGGCCGGGGATGTGGCGATGAGCGCAGCCTACAACGGTCGCATCGCCTCGGCGCAGAAAGAGGGCATGAAACTGAGCATCGTCTGGCCGCAAAGCCTGTATGACCCGGAATATTGGGCGGTGGTGAAAGGCACGCCAAACAAGGCCTTGGCGGAGAAATTCATTGCCTTCGCCAGCCAGCCGCAGACCCAGAAAGTCTTCTCGCAGAACATCCCCTACGGACCGGTGCATCGCCAGACACTGGGCCTGCTGCCCGCTGAAGTCCGCGAGCAACTGCCCACCGCCGAGGCCAACCTGGCACAGGCGCAAGCGGTGGACGCGGAGTTCTGGGTCGACCATGGCGAAGAGCTGGAACAGCGCTTCAACGCCTGGGCGGCTCGCTAGTATCCAACCTAATATCGAACCGCTCTTGTGGCGAGGGAGCTTGCTCCCGCTGGGGTGCGAAGCACCCCCTTTACCCTGTGATCGCGGTGTAGCAGGTGGACCGCGTCAGGTTTTTGGGGCTGCTGCGCCCGAGGCGTCGGACCGGCCCAGCGGGAGCAAGCTCCCTCGCCACGGAGGTATGAGGCTCGCCGGTCTACGCCAGCCATTCCCCGAACTGCTCCTTGCAGTAATCCACGAACAACTGCGCCGGCTTGGTCAGGTGCGCGCGCTTGAGCCAGCCGGCCACCAGGGCCGAACCGGTTACGTCCTCGGCGATGCTGACGCACACCACGTCCTGTCCGTCGTAGGTGCAGCTCGATTGCGGGCGGGTCACCAACACCGCGAAACCAAATCCCTGGCCGACCATGCCGCGCACCATTTCGATGGAGGGCGAGCTGAAGACGATGTTTGGCGTCAGGCCCAGCTCCTCGAAAATACTGACGAAGTAGGTGCGGCTGGGCTGCACATCCAAGAGGATCATCGGTTCAAGCGCCAGGTCGCGAAGCGATACCTGGGATTGATTGGCAAAGCGGTGTCCGGCCGGCAGCAGTGCGTACGGCCGTTGCGGTGCCGTGAGCGCTTCGGTTTCGATCGTGCTGTCGAGATCGTGCTCATAAAAAATCGCCAGGTCGAAACGTCCACCGGTCAGGCCTTGAACCAACTCCTGCTGTTCGCCGTCCTGCACGCGGATCTCCACGCCAGGAAAACGCTCGCGAAAACCGGCGATCAGCCGTGGCAGGTAGAGCGGGGCGACGGTCTCGAAGCAGCCGATGTCGATCTGCCCGCTAACGACGTCATTGTCGGCCAACGCGTTCTGTTCGAATTCCCGGGCCATGCGCAGCAGCTCCTGGGCCTTTCGATAGAAACGCGCACCGGCCGGCGTCAGCGAGACGCCCTGGGCGTGATGACGGATCAACAACTGCACGCCGAAACTGTCTTCCAGGCCCTTGACCGCCGTGGCAATCGACGGTTGGGCGATATACAGCTTGCGGGAGGCTTCGGCGACGCTGCCACACTCCACGGTGGTGACAAAGTACTTCAACTGACGCAGGGAGTAGGACGCCACGGCACACCTCGGTCCGGATGATTTTGTCTACCTTACCGTGAGCCGCTTGCGCAGCGCGACGGGCGTTGCAACGGATTTTGCTAGGCAGTGGCGATATCCAGGCTGGCTTGTCGGACGGGCATAAAAAACGCCCGCCGAAAAAACCTTGGCAGGCGTTTGGGAAAGTCCGGCACAGAAGGAGGGACTGGCCGGTTGGCGCGTGGGTTTCAGGGCATTGGGATCAGGCGACAGGGATCAATGGATCCGCGGCAGCCAGTGCGGTGGCGCGGTCGGCGGCGGGTGGATAGATCCACACAGAGTTGATCTGGGTCTTGAGGTCCTTCGCTTCTTGTCCGACCAACTTGACCTGGCGATCCCAACCTTCGGTGTACACCGCGCCCCAGGCGCCCAGGTCCAGGCACGTCACGTACTTGGGTTGGCTGTAGGTCATCGGCGCGACGCCCAGCAGATCGGCTGCCACATTGTTGCCCGCGTAGCGGCCGAGGGCGATGGCGTGCTGGCAGGACATCGCCGCGTAATTGCCCAGGTCGTCGGTGGCGGCATAGGCCACGTCGCCGGTGGCGAAGATATCGCTCTGTCCGAGCACCTTCAGGTTCCCGTCGACATGCAGCCGGCCCTGGCGATCGTGGGTGCCGGGCACTTGTTCGGTCAGCGGGCTGGCGCGGAAACCCACGGTCCAGATGACGGTCCTGGATTCGATGCGCTGGCCGTCCGACAGCGTGACGCCGCCGGCATCCACCGATTCGACCGAGGCATTGAGCATCCACTCGATGCCAAGGTGGTCGGACGCTTCGATGATCGAAGGGCTGATTCCTTCGCCCAACGCCGCACCGATTGTCGGCCCCCGGTCGACCACGATCACGCGGATATTGGCGTCGCTTCCCAGGACGGCGCGCAGGCGGGCGGGCATCTCAGTGGCGGTTTCGATCCCGGTAAACCCGCCGCCGGCCACCACCACGGTGTTGCGAGCGGGGCTGTCGGGCAGGGTTGCGAGGGATTTCAGGTGGGCTTCGAGGCGCGTCGCCTGTTCGATCTCATCGACGTCGAACGCATGCTCCAGCATGCCCTCAAGGTCGGGGCGAACCAGCTTGCTGCCCGCTGCCAGTACCAGCCGGTCATAGCCCAGCGTGCCTTGGCCGCCAAACACGTCGCGATAGCCGACCTGCTTGCGGTTGACGTCGATGCTCTCGGCAAAGCCTTGGACGAAATTTACCCCGACCGCGTCGAACAACCCGGCCAACGGCGCCATCATGGTGTGGACGTCGGGTTCGTAGAAACGCGGGCGGATGCGCAACTCCGCCTGGGGCGCCAGGACGCTGATCTGTACGTCATTGCGATCATGCTGGTCGAGCAGGCGAGCCGCGCTGAGTGCGCTCCATACACCGCCAAAACCGGCGCCGACGATCAAGATTTGCTGTTTCATGAGGTGCTCCCGAAGACTGAGTCGATACGTTGAATTTGTTTGATGTTTCAGCGTGACCGTGTTGCGAAACGCCCGGAAGTGCTTGGCCTGATGGGGTGAATCATTAGGCGCATTCAGCTTCGGTTCGCTATTGGAAATGGTATTCGTCGGCGGGAGCCGCGGCACTTCTACATAGGGTCAGTGGCGGCATGCGTGGGTGTTAGGGGGGCTATACGAAGGTATTAAAATCGTTGGGTTGTGGATTTCCAGCAGCCGCAGAACGATGCACACCCATTACTCTTGTGAAAGCGAGCCTGCTCGCGAAGAGGCCACCGCAACCGCGTTTACCCCTCGCCACCCATCACCGATTCAATGCAGGCAATCAACTCACCACAATCAAACGGCTTGGGAAAAACCGCCACCGGGCTCATCCCGCCCGAGCGGGTTCGCGGCGGTACGGCAGGCAGGCCCGTTATGAAAATAAGCGGAATCTCGATGCCGCGGGCACGAAGCTCATCGCACAGTTGAATCCCGGTCATCCCCGGCATTTGAATGTCCGACAGCAAGCAAGCTGTATTCACATAGCCAGCTGAAGACAAGAAATCGAGAGCACTGGGGTAAGTCTTGACGCGATAACCGTGGGAGCGCAGTAAACCATCCAATGCAACTCGAACCGATTCATCGTCATCGATAATTGAAATAATTGCGGTGTCGGACATTTCGAAACCTGGCAGTAATGTCAGGACGCCATAAAGGCGTCCCTATCACTGCAAGATACGCGGTACAAAAGCCGCGCCTAGTATACGTGGGTATGAACTTTCACTGACCGCGCCCCGGGTCCAATGCCTGGGCCATGCGCACCAGCTCGGCAAACGAGCGCGCGCCCATCTTGCGCATGGCCTGGCCGCGATGAATCTTGACGGTGATTTCGCTCAAGCCGATCTGCCCGGCAATCTGTTTGTTCATCAACCCCGACGCAGCCAGGAGCATCACTTGGCGTTCCCGGGCGGTGAGGCTGGCGTGGCGGTCCTGGAGCGCCTTTTGGCTGTGCTCGGCCTCGCGACGCAGGCGGTCGCGCTGGTGGGCGGTGGACACCGCATCGATCAGGTCCTGTTCACGAAACGGCTTGGTCAGGAAGTCCACTGCGCCGGCTTTCATGGCCCGTACCGTCATGGCGATATCGCCATGGCCGGTCATGAACACGATGGGCAGGTGAACGTCGGCGCTCGCCAGCTGTTGCTGGAAGTCGAGGCCGCTGGTGCCGCGAAGGCGCACATCCAGTAGCAGGCAACTGGGCCCGTCGGCGCGTGGATGGCGCATGAAGTCTGCCACCGAGTCGAACAGCTCGACCCGCAGGCCGATGGACCGTAGCAGACTGCGGAGTGCTTGGCGTAACGACGCATCGTCATCGACCACGTAAACGATTGGCTCAGCGGTGAAGGCAGGGTTCGGGGTGTGGCTTGGGTTCATGGGCGGCGTCCTTGGCGGGGCGGGCAGAGGTTAGCAATGGCAACGAAAACGTGAACGAGGTGCCTTGGCCAGCCGCGCTGGCGGCCCAGATCCTGCCGTCATGGAAGTCGATGATGGAGCGGCAAATGGAAAGCCCGATGCCCAAGCCGTTTTCCTTGGTGGTGAAGAAGGGGGTGAACAAAGAAGGCAGGATCTCGTCGGAGATTCCGATCCCGCGGTCCGCCACCTCCAATAGCACCTCGTGCTCCTGCGTCCAGGTGCGTATGCGCAGGATCCGATCGGGCGAGTCAATCGTTTCCATCGCCTGGCACGCATTGATGATCAGGTTGATGATCACTTGCTGCAGTTGCACCCGGTCGGCGTTGACCTGGCACGCCTTTGCCGCGAGGTTCGCCTTCAGGCTGATCTTGTGATGAGCCAACTGCTGGCGCACCAGGTTCAGCGACTCGTTGACGATGTCGTCCAGTAGCTCAGGCTGACGCAGAGGGTCGCATTTGCGCGCCATCGCTCGTGTACGATTGATGACTTCGCTGGCGCGACAGGCATTGGTGACGATCCGCTCCAGCGCGTCGAGGGCTTCCTTGAGGTCCGGAACCGGGCGATCGAGCCAGCGACGACAGGCCTCGCCGCTGCTGGTGATGGCGGTCAGCGGCTGGTTGACTTCATGGGCAATCGAGGCGGCCATCTCTCCCAGGGACGTCAGGCGCGTGACGTGGGCCAACTGGGCGTGGGCGCGGGACAACGCTTGCTCGGCGTGTTTGCTGGCGATCAGGGCGTTGATCAGGTAGGCCTGGTTGTGGCGCAGGCGGTCCGCGGCCTGCTTGCTGCGCAACGCGAGAAACGCAATGGCGGACAGGGCCGTCAGGCAACGAAAGAACCCAGTGATGGACTCCCAGCGGTGATAGCCACCGTTGTACGCAAACATCGCCGTCAGCAAAAACATGCACATCAGCGCTACGGTGATCACCAGGTTGATGGAAAACAGGTTCGCCGCCATCAGCAGCAAAGTGATGTACAGCAGCGTCGGCGCCAGGTCGGAATGGGTTTCGGAATTGATGATGACGATCCCGCAGGCCACCACCAGGCCCACGGCCCAGCCCAAGGCGTTGACCAGTGGGTGGGCGCTGATGCCCATCGATGGCTCCCCGCCCATCGGGCATGGGATGTACCGGAAGCTGTCATAGACACTCTTGAACATCGTGGTGGGTGTGGGCACGGCGCAGACCTTCTGTTTTGCGGTGCAGCCCGAGGAGACGGGGCATTGATTTGGGATCTTAGAAGTTGCCCCTGGCATCGGGTAGGACATAAATCCCTGAATTACTGCCAAACCCCGGCCGGTTGTCGATGCATACCCACGTATCAATGAATCTACCCAAAGCGTGAGTCCGGTGTCCCCCAGTACAACAGACGCCGGAGAGGCTCTGGCATAACCTTCCTGGTACGTCGTCGTTGTCCAACCGTGCAAACGGCCCGAGGCACGACGTTTCTTTGCTGACTCATTGGCCCTGTGCCTGGAATGGCTACCATGATGAACAGAAATGACCTGCGTCGTGCTGACATCAATCTGCTGGTTGTCTTCGAAACCATGATGCATGAGCGAAATGTCACACGTGTGAGCGAGAAGCTGTTTCTCGGGCAACCGACCATCAGTGCGGCCCTGGCGCGTTTGCGCTTGATGTTCGACGACCCGCTGTTCGTCAGGACCGGACGGTTGATGGAGCCGACGTCTCGGGCCCGGGAGATTTTTTCCAACCTTTCACCCGCTTTGGACGGCATCGCCGCCGCCTTGAGTCGCTGCCAGGCGTTCGACCCAGGCACCAGCGAGGCAACGTTTCATATAGGCCTTTGCGACGATGTCGAGTACGCGCTGCTGCCGGATTTGCTGCGCCGCCTGCGGGTCGAGGCGCCGGGCACGACGTTGGTGGTGCGTCGCACCGATCAATGGCAGATGTGCCAGTTATTGGTCAGTGGGGAAATTTCCCTCGGTATCAGCCATACCCTGGAACTGCCGGCCGACGCCCGGCGCAAGGCGCTGCGCCCGATCCGGCCGATGCTGCTGCGGGCCGATTCGCGTCCCGGCGAGTTGACCCTGGACGACTTTTGCCGCCGACCCCACGCGGTGGTTTCATCCATGGGCCACGTCATCGATGATTCGGACCGCGCGTTGAGCCTGGTAGGCCGGCAGCGGCGGGTGGTGCTGACGGTGCCGCAATTCAGCGCATTGCCCGTGTTGTTGGATCGCAGCGACATGATCGCCATCGTGCCCGACTATGTGGCCCGGGCCATGGCGGCAGTCGCAGGCTTGCGGGCGGAGCCGGCGCCGGTCCAATTGCCTGAGCATGAGCTGTCGATGGCCTGGCGAGGTGCCTCCCATGATGATCCAGGCGAGCGCTGGCTGCGTTCTCGTTGCTGCGCGTTCATCGCCGAGCAGGCCCAGTCGGTGCCGCAAGCCCGGCGCGTGGCCTGACGCGATCGCGCAAGCCTTCTCAAAGGGAAAACCGGCTGCGATATTCGCGCGGTGAGATCGACAGATGCCGCTGGAACGTATGGCGCATCCGTTCCTCGTCGCCGAAGCCGCACGAGCGGGCGATCTGGTCGATGTTGCGCTCGGAGTCCTCCAACAACCTTCGCGCGGCTTCGAGGCGGAACATTTCGACGGCCTTGGCCGGCGTTCGTCCGGTCTGGCGCTTGTAGACCCGGGCAAAATTGCGCGGGCTCATCCGCGCCTGCCGGGCCAGACGTTCGATGGTCAGGTCGGCCTCGTTCAGGTGCTCGGCGAGCCAGGCGTGCAATTCATCGAACCCGGCGCTGTCCTGGGTCTGGGACAGCAACAATTGGCTGAACTGTGCCTGTCCACCGGGCCGCTTGAGAAACACCACCAGTTCCCGGGCCACTTGCAGGGCCACGTCGCGACCGCAGTCGGCCTCCACCAGCGCCAGGGCCATGTCGATGCCGGCGCTTACCCCCGCGGAGGTCCAGACCTTGTCCTGTTGGATGAAGATGGCGTCCAGGTCCACTTCGATCAATGGGAAACCGCTCTTGAGCATCTCGCACATGGCCCAATGCGTGGCGGCACGGCGGCCATCGAGCAAGCCGGCCTGGGCCATGAGGAAGGTCCCGCTGCACACCGACGCCGTGCGCCGGGCCCTGGTGGAGGCCGCGCGCAGCCAGTCCACCAGCTCGACACAGTCAATCATCGCCTGACGAATGTTCGGGGCACCGGGCACGATCAGCGTGTCGATGATGACGTCGTCGAACTGATGCAGGGACGCCGTCTCGACGACCAGGCCTTCAGCGGTCTGCATCAGCCCGCCGGCCAGGCTTGCGGTGTGCATCCGATAGCCCGGCCGGCCGCGTTCGGCCATGGCTTTGGTGGCGGCCCAGAACACGGTCTGGGCGCCGGTCAGGTCCAGAAGGCCCATTTGCGGATAGGCGAGGAACACCAACGCACGCGGTTGGGACATCGACTCGGCGGCGATGTGAATGTCATGGGTCATCTCGTTCATGGTCGCGTCGGCTCGGTAGGGCGCATTTTGAGGATAAAGGTTTCGGCCTGCCCCCCGCTTTCGCGAGCAGGCTCGCTCCCACCGGTAAGCGACGGTGGGAGCGAGGCCATGGGTCATTGCTTGAGCGGAATCAGCACCGCTTCGTTCTCACCCATCACCATGAACACCAAAAGCTTTGCCGGTTGGGTGGCGCTGGCGTTCCTGGATACCAGATGCTCGGAACCGGCGGCTTCGTACCAGTACTCGCCAGCCTTGTAGGTGATGGCCGGCTCGCCCTTGACCTGGGACGTGACTGCGCCTTCGAGCACATAGGCCATGGCGGTGCCGTCATGCTTGTGGGCGATGGACGACTGGCCCGGTGCATAGTCGACGGTCAACATCATGGCTTTCTTGCCGGGCAGGTTTTTGAGCAGTTTTTCCTGAAGCACCTGAACGTTCTCCGACGGCGCGGTTTCGTGGGCGTAGAGCGCGGCAACGGGAAGCAGGCTCAGGGCGGCGATCAAATAAAGCGTTTTCATGGGGCGGGACCTTTGTGGTATCGAGTGAGTTCGCGTTCACCCTAAGCCCCAAGGTGTCGGGGACAAACGTCCAATTTATTGAAAGACGAGTAGACCACGGTGGCGAGGGAGCAAGCTCCTCGCCACGCCAGAGATGAGCCCATTCACACCACCGGGAAACTGTTGAAATCCACGCTGCGAGCCAGGCGGCTTTCGATCAGGCTGATGAAGCCCTGGACTTCGGGGCAGTTGAAATGCGCCTGCATCGCTGCTTCCGATTGCCAGCGGGCGCTGACGTTCCAGCGGTCGTTGTCTTGCGGGCAACGGTCGACCATATAGGCGTCGCAGCCTGGCGAGGCCCGCAGGGTTTCGACGATTTGCTGCAACTGCCGGCCCAGTTCTTCCGAGCGCCCGGCGGCGGCCTGCACCTGAACGGTATTGATCACTTGGCGAGACATTGTCCTGGCTCCTGAATCAAGTCGAACGGAATCTGATGACACCCAGGCAGGATAGGCCCGGCAAGACAAGGCTAAAACAGCCAATGGGCGGATAAATGCCCAGTCCAATCGGTCAGGCGACCTGCTGCAGGATGTCCCGCAGGCGATCGAAGGCGATATCGATGTCGAGCAGTTCGATGGCGCCAAAGCCCAGTATCAAGCCTGGACGCACCGGTGCCGCGGTAAAGAATCCGTCGAGGCTATAGAGCCCAACCTCGGCTTTCTTCGCCAATTCGATCACCAACGGCAGGTCGACCGGCACCTTGCACAGCACCGCCATGTGAAAGCCCGCTGTGGTGGGCACGGCCTCGAACCACGGTGACAGGTCATCGGTCAAGCGCGCCAGGATCCGCTCGCGCCGGCCGGCATACAGCGCGTGGCAGCGGCGGATGTGCTTGAGCAGGCAGCCCTCGGCGATGAACTTGGCCAGTGCCCATTGGGGCAGGGTGGAGGTGTGCTGGTCGGTAAGGCGCTTGGCGAGGATCACCGCCTCGAGAATCGCCGTCGGCAGGACGGCGTAGCCGAGCCGCAGCTCCGGCAGCAAGGTCTTGGAGAAGGTCCCGACGTACGCCACGATCCCGCGCTCGTCCATGCTTTGCAGGGAGTCGGTGGGCCGGCCTTCATAGCGGAATTCACTGTCGTAGTCGTCTTCGATGATGATCGCGCCCAGCTCATACGCCCGTGCCAGCAGCGCCTCGCGCCGGGGCTGGCTCATGGGCATGCCCAGGGGAAACTGGTGGGACGGCGTCACGTAGATCAACCGCGTGCCGTCGGGAATCATGTCCACGCGCATGCCTTGCTCATCCACAGGCACCCCGGCCACCGTCGCGCCGTGGGATCCGAACAGCAGGCGTGCCGGCGGGTAGCCGGGATCTTCCATCGCCACCAGGCTGCCGGGGCGGGTCAGTACCCGGGAAATCAGATCGAGGGCCTGTTGCGCGCCGTTGCACACCACCACGTCGTCGTCCTGGCAGTTGACCCCACGGGAAAACGCGATGTGCCGGGCGATGGCATTGCGCAGCGCCGGCAATCCCTCGGGTTGGCTGTAGAAACCCTTGGCGGTGGCGATCTGGCGAAGGGCGTGGGCGGTGCAGCGACGCCAGTCATCCAGGGGAAACTGGCCCTTGCCGGTGGCGCCGCCGATGAAGTCATAGCGCAGCGCGCTTTCGGGCAGGGGATGGCGCAGCAGGTCCGGCATGTTGCGCCAGGTCTCGACCACGTCCGCCCCGGCCAGCTCACGGTGACTCTGTTTGCGCACGACGCTGGCCGGGCGCGCGTTGACATAGGTGCCCTTGCCGATGACGCCGGTAAGGAGATTTTCGTAGGTCAGTTGCGCATAGGTGTCGGAGACGGTCTTGCGCGAGATGCCCAACTGCTCGGCCAGCAGCCGGCTGGGTGGCAGTTGCGTGCCGGCCGCCAGCCGACCGCTCTCGATGGCGCTGCGCAATTGTCGGTACAACTGGCCCGCCAGGTCCTTGCGGCCGTTGATGACGACGTGAAGTTCCATAGCTGCGGGCTCCCGGATAATCGATGACGGCAAGGGCCGCAGACGCAAGGTTACCCGCAATGCGCCGGCGCGGAGAAGTTGCGTGGGCGTTTATCGTCAGATTGGACCTGTCACGGGCGGCGTCGACGTCCTACCGTGGAATCATCAACCACCACGGAGGCCGCCATGAGCCCGCGTCTTGACTACTACAGCGCATCCCCCGGGGCGATGAGAGCAATGATTGGCCTGGAAGCGCTGACCAGCCGCCTGAGCATCGAGCCGGCGCTGCAGCATCTGATCAAGATCCGCGCCTCGCAACTCAATGGCTGCGCCTTCTGCACCGACATGCATTCGGTGGATGCGCGCCGCCAGGGCGAGACGGAGCGGCGTCTGTATGCCGTGGCGGTATGGCGCGACAGCGGATTCTTCAGCGAACGCGAAAGGGCGGCCCTGGCCTGGACCGAAGCGGTCACCCTGTTGGCTGAAAGCCAGGTGCCCGATGACGTCTATGCCGTGGCCCGCGCCAGCTTCAGCGAAGAGGAACTGGTGGACCTGACGCTGGCGATCAGCACCATCAACAGCTGGAACCGATTGGCGGTGAGTTTTCGCCAGAGTCCGGGAGGCTAGGCAGTGCCTAAGCGGCGTGCTGAAAACAGACCGTCAAGCATTCTGGGGTCAGTCCAACAAAAACCATGAAGCCTAGAGCCACCGCGGCGTTGTAAAGAACGAGGCCATTTCCGAGCGAGCCAATGCCGCGCCGAAGTAAGGCCCTTGTACTTGGTCACACGCCACGCTGCGCAATTGGCTGAACTGCCGGGCATTCTCGATGCCCTCGGCGGTGACCATCAGCCCGACGCTGCGGCTCAGCCGGATCATCGCCAGCACGCCTTCCTGATCATGCTCCAGGCCCAATTGCGTGAGGATATTGCGATCGAAGCGGATGCCGTCGAATGGCTGGTCGAGGACTTCCCTGAGGGAAGCGATGTTGGTGCCGAACTTGTCGATGTTGATCCGTACGCCCAGCGCCTTCAAGGCATGCAAGGTATTGGCGAGGGTCTTGTGGTCGGTGAGCAGTACGCCTTCGGCCACTTCCAGGGTCAGGCGTTGGGCGGAAAGACCGCTGGTCTCCAGGGCTTTGTGTACCTGGTTGAACAGGAAACTGCTGCTGAACCACCGAGGCGAAACGGCCAGGGAAACGTTGAGTGCGTTGGGCCAGCTCGTCGCTTCTTCGCAGGCGTTGATCAGCATCCAGGTGCCCAGCTCTTCCAACTGCCCGGACGCTTCGGCGACCGGGATGAAGTCGATGCCGCCCAGTTCGCCGCGTTCGGGATGGTGCCAGAACGCCTGGGCTTCAAAGCCATGCAACTGCTCGGCATTCACGTCGAAGCGTGGCAGGTAACGCAGTTCGAGCTGGCCTTCCTGCATCGCGTCGCGCAATTGCTGTTCATAGCGGCGCCGGTCACGGGCGACGTTGCCCATGGCCTCTTCATAGATGCGCCAGGTGTTGCGGCCGGCGGCCTTGGCCGCATACAGGGCAATGTCAGCCTGGCGCAGCAGTTCCTCGGCACGTGGGTCACGGGGGTGCGACCACGCCACGCCGATACTCACGCCCAGGTACAGCGTATTGCCGTCCAGGTGCATGGGGCGCTGCATGCAGTCGATCAAGCGCTCGCAGAGCTGATCGAGGTCTCTTGCGCTGCCTGGGTTGGGCATGACGATGACGAATTCGTCGCCCCCCAATCGCGCCACAAGATCGCTGTTGCGAACGTTTTGCTGGAGGATATGAGCCACTTCCTTGAGCACCTTGTCGCCCACGGCATGGCCCAGGGAGTCATTGACCGGCTTGAATCGATCCATGTCCAGGTTCAGTAGCGCCAGTGGTGTGCTCTGCGCTTGGTCCAGGTGTTCGCTGAGGCAATCGAACAGACGGTTGCGATTGGCCAGCCCGGTCAGCGGGTCGTGCTGGGAAAGGTGCTTGATTTGTGCCAGGGCGCGCAATTCATCGGTAATGTCGGTGGCGGTGCCACGAAAGCCCTGGCTACCGGCGTCGATGGCCCGTACCGAAAGCTTGCAGGTGCGTATGCGTTGGTTACGCGCAATGTACTCGCACAGCAGCGGGGCAGACGAGGCACTGTTGGCGCCGCCGAGCAGCCAATGGGCAATGGAGATCGACCCGCTGTGGGGTTCCAGCAACCGGTGCAACGGTTTGCCGATCCATTGCGTGGGGCTGAAGCCCGTCACCTGTTCAAAGCGCTCCGACAGATAGGTCAGGTTTGCGGCAGAGTCGACTTCCCACAGCCAGTCTGACGACACTTCGGCAATGTCGCGAAAGCGTTCCTCGCTGCGCTCCAACGCCTTGCGATGGGCCAGGAGGCTGACGTACTGCTGTTCCTGTGCGCGAAGCATGACCAAGGCGTGGCGCAATACCAACAGGGCCATGACGCCCAGGAACAGCAACGCCAGTGCCAACAACGGCAACAGGGCTTTACGCAGATCCTTGCCGGGGGTAGCGGGGCGCCAGGCCAGGGCTTCGCGGGTCAGGTCATTGAGCAGCACCTGGGCGGTGTCTTTCGGGCCTGGGGTATGGGCGATATGGGCGTCCGGCAGGGCAAAGTCTCGTGCCAGGTCCTGCAACGCGTCCGTATCGAGGACTTTGACGAATAAAAGCAGGCTCGGCGGGCCAGGAATCTCAGCCACGCTGTTGTCGGTGCCGGTGGTGATGGCAGAGACGGCGACGAAGGCAGGCGCGTCCTGGTGATGGAGCAATTCGACGATCACTTCATCGCGATTCTCGGCGGCGCTGGCCTTTCTGGCGAGTGCCCGCAGGTTGCCAGTCAGCCATGTGTCGGCGTGCACTTCGCTCATTTCACCATCAATGACCGAATAAACCGTCTTGCCGGTCGGGGAAATCACGAACACAGCCTGGTAGCCATACAGCGAGAACACGCTGCTGCCGACATTTTCCTGGTCGTAGGCCCAGTCTTTGTCGACTTCGACGTGCAGGTGGCGGTAGGCGTCGCTCCACTTGGAATAATCGCTCAGGTCGCGGCCGATGCCGGTACGAATCCCGTCGACGGCCCGTTGGGCAAAGAACAGGCTCTGGGAACGGGCCTGTTCGTCCTGGGTCTGGGTGATGTTGAGCAATACCGCGATGGCCAGCGCGGACATGATGAACAGCAACAGCATGATGGCCGGAAAGGTGCGGCGAGTGAAACTTCGGGTAGGCCGCTCGCCGGAAATCACCGTGGAGCCATTGCCAGCATCTTCATTCATAAAAACAAGCCATCAACTGAACGCGAGACATCCCGCACTAGTTTTGTATCGGCTGACCGCCTGATTAACTTAATGAAAGTGGAAAATAGCTGACCAGTTGCACCATTTTTAACGGCAGCTGCCCTCAGGTGCTACGCCTTGGCGGTATCGCCGCCCATATAGGCGCCGCCGATCGATCCGATCAGCTCATAACGGCTCGCTCGGGGCTGCATGCTTATTCTTTGTCCTTGCGATGGCCGGGCAGCAACGCGCCGAGCACCTGCTTGGCGGTCTCGACCACGATGCCGCGCTCGTTCGGATCGCCCTGGAGCAGGGTCGAGGCGAACTTCTTCGCCTGTTCCAGCTTGATGTGCGGCGGCAGCGGTGGCACGTCGGGGTCGGTGCGGAACTCGATCACCACCGGGCGTTCGGCGGCGAACGCCTGGTCCCAGGCGCTCGCCACGTCGCTTTCCTGGTCGACGAGGATGCCCTTGAGGCCGATCGACTCGGCGAACAGATGATAGGGAACGTCGGGAATATCCTGGGACGCCTCGAATTTCGGGTCGCCTTCCATCACTCGTTGTTCCCAGGTCACCTGATTCAGGTCCTGGTTGTTGAACACCGCGCAGATCCAGGTGGTGTTGGTCCAGGTGCGCCAGTATTTGGCGACGGTGATCAATTCGGCCATGTTGTTCATCTGCATCGCGCCATCACCGACCAACGCGATCACCGGACGGTCCGGGTGGCAGAACTTGGCGGCGATGGCGTAGGGCACGGCGGCGCCCATGGAGGCGAGGCCGCCGGAGAGTGAACACATCATGCCGCGACGGATCTGGACATCCCGCGCATACCAGTTGGCGCAGGAGCCGGAGTCGCAGGTGATGACGGCGCGATCCGGCAGCCGTGGCGAGAGTTCGAACGTGACGCGCTGCGGGTTGATCGGTTTGGCCGAGACCAGGGCGCGTTTTTCCAGGGTCTTGTCCCAGTCCGCTCGCCATTTCTCGATTTTTTCGCGCCAGGTGCGGTCGGTCTTTTCTTCGATCAGCGGCAACAGGGCCCGCAGGGTGTCGGCGCTGTCACCTTGCAAGTTGACTTCCATGGGGTAGCGCAGGCTGAGCATGTCTGGCTTAAGGTCGATCTGCACGCCACGCGCCTGGCCCTCGCCAGGCAGAAATTCGGCATAGGGAAAGCCGGACCCGATCATCAGCAGGGTGTCGCAACCGGCCATGAGGTTGTCGCTGGGCTCGGTGCCCAGCAGCCCGATGGAGCCGGTGACCCATGGCAGTTCATCGGGCACCACGGCTTTGCCGAGCAGGGCCTTGGCGACGCCGGCGCCGAGTTTGTTGGCGATGGCGATCACTTCGTCCGTTGCATGCAGGGCGCCGGCGCCCACCAGGATGGCAACTTTCTTGCCGGCATTGAGCACCTCTGCCGCTCGGCGCAGGTCTTCCTCGTAGGGCACGACCTTGGGTTTGCGGTAGCCGACGCCGGAATGCAGCGTGCCGTGCTTGTGGGGCGGCGGTGTGTATTCCAGGTCTTGGAGGTCGTTGGGCAGGATCAGCGCGGTGACCCGACGCTCACCCACCGCCGTGCGTACCGCGCGGTCGAGCAGGTGGCGGACCTGGGCCGGGGCGCTGGCTTGCTGGACGAACGCGCCTGCAACGTCCTTGAACAGGCTGGGCAGGTCCAGTTCTTGCTGATAATGGCCGCCGAGGGCGTTTCGGGCCTGCTGGCCGCAGATCGCCAGGACCGGCATATGGTCCATGCGCGCGTCATACAGGCCGGTAATGAGATGCGACGCCCCAGGGCCGGAGGTTGCGATGCAAACGCCCAGCTCGCCAGTGAACTTGGCATGGGCGCAGGCCATGAAGGCCGCCATTTCCTCATGCCGCGCCTGGATGAATCGGATCTTGCCCTTGGCCCGGTTCAGAGCCCCGAACACACCGTTGATGCCATCGCCCGGATAGCCGTAGATGCGCCGAACGCCCCATTCATAAAGGCGTTCAACCAGAAAGTCGCCGACGGTCATGCTCATGTCTGTTCCTCGTCCTGATGGGCTGTCTTGAGCGTTGCGCCCGCTGGGCAGCGGTACGCAGCGCCATGGCTCTTACAGGACTGGACCGACTCAAGCCCTTCAAGGTTTCGATTTTTTTGACCGGAGCAACGACTTCAATAGCGCATCGACGCTCAACCGCCCGGCGCCCTGCAACAGCAGCGGCAGCAATGCGACCAGGTAAATCAATGGCAGCTTGAAGTTGCCGTAGCCCTTGTTGGTGATCGCGTACCCTTGGGCCAGCTCGCCCAGGCTCGACCAATCCGCCGGCCAGTGCACGGCGGCGGTAGCGACCACGGTGACGACCATCAGCACCAGCGCCGAGGCACGTGTGCCCAGGCCGATCAACAGGGCGAGGGCGCAGATCAGCTCCGCCCACATCGACAATTCCCAGTTCCAGCTGGCCGGCACATGGTTGAACGGGAACGGAAAAGCCGACTGGATCTCGGCGAACCAGTTCTGGCCGTTCCATTTTTCCAGGCCGGACTCAAAGAACTCCCAGGCCAGGAACAGGCGCAGCCCCAGGGGTGCGAGCCACGAACCGGCGTGATCGAGGTTCAGGTGCAGGCCGTTCAGGGCTTTCGAGAAAGAGGCGTACATGGTTGATCTCCTCGGCTCAGGCCGCACGTTGCAGGGATTGACGCTTGTTGGCCTGGGCCAGCTTGCCCACCAGGCGGACCGCCGTGGCGGCGCATATCAGGCCGAAGGGCAGCACGTACCAGGCGCTCATCGGAATGCGCTTGAAATTGGAATAGGCAAAGATCGCCGCCAGTACCCACATGCCGGTGGTATGCAGGCGCTTCCAGGCGGTGGCGCCGATCAGCCGCGTGGTGCTTTTGAACGAAGTCAGGGCCAGCAGCAGGATAAACACGTAGCCCACGGTGCCGGGCACGTTGCCAAGGGTGGTCCGGCCGGGCCAGAACTCGGTGTTGAGCTGGCCGTACCAGTAGATCAATGCGGCGTGGACCAAATGGGAAAAGGCAAAGGCCAGCCCGATGAAGCGCCGTTCGCGCACCAGGGATTTGCTCAGGGGCGAGGGCACCAGCACGGCGAACGCCGACGCTGTAAAGGCCAGCAGGAACAGGACGAAGGACGAACGGGCGGTCGCGCGAATGGCACTGCGCACGCCTTCTGTGAGGTCTGGATTGATGATCAGGACCAGCACGGTCATCAGCAATACCAGGGCGGCAAGCAGGCTGAACAGCGACCAGCCCTGGTAACGGAAAGCAGGCGGCGTTGCGGTGGCGGTAGGCATGGGGAAGCTCCTTGGATGGCCCGGCATCGTGGTGGCCGGGAATAGAAGGAGTCTTTCAAGTGGGGGTAAGCGGGGTGTGTCGGGAAGGGGGCCGGTGTGCAAGTTTGTGTATGCGGCGTGGTGGTTGACACACTGATATACAAACCCCGATACCGAACCTTGCACATGACCTTGTGGGAGCGAGCCTGCTCGCGAAAGCGGTGTGTCGGCTACATCAGCGTTGGATGTGCCGCCGTCTTCGCGAGCAGGCTCGCTCCCACAAGGGATATCCACAAGGGATTCAGTAGTCTTCAGACCTGGGTATCGCAACCCAACCGCAGCTCAGCGCACAGCCCACCGCCCTCGCGGTTGCTCAAGGTCAGCGAACCGCCCATGGCATTCGCCAGTTGCTGGGCTATGGCCAAACCCAGGCCGGTGCCGCCGGTTTCCCGGTTGCGCGAGCTTTCCACCCGGTAGAACGGCTTGAGCACTTCGGCCAGTTCCTGCTCGCTGATGCCGGGGCCACGGTCCAAAACCCGGATCGCCAGCTGCCCGTTGGCGGCGGGCTGGACCTGGATCTGGGCCGCGCCGCCGAACTTCAACGCATTATCCACGAGGTTGACCAGCACCCGGCGCAATGCGTGGGGACGGGTATCGATGATCGCGGCGTTCTTGCCGGACAGCTGCACGTCCTGCCCGGTGTCCTGGTAGTCGAACACCAGGCTGTCGAGAAACGCGTCCAGGCTGATCCGGCAACTGGCCTCGGTGGCGCCATGGATGCTGCGGGCGTAGGCCACGCCTTCACGCACCAGGTGCTCCATTTCCCCCAGGTCGCTGTAAAGTTTGTCTTTTTCGATGCCGTCATCCATGAATTCGGCCCGCAGCTTCATGCGGGTGATGGGTGTCTGCAGATCATGGGAGATCGCAGCCAACAGATGCATGCGCTCCTTCAGATAGGCGGCGATGCGGTCCTGCATGGCATTGAAGGCCTTGGCCGCATGTACCACCTCGGTCGGGCCTTTTTCGTCCAGGCGCACGCCGTGGGCGTTGGGGTCCAGGGTTTCGACGGCCTGGGCCAGCCGGGTGAGGGGGCTGATGGCGATGCGCACGGCAAGCCACGTGCAGCCGATCAGCAGCGCCAGTTGCCCCAGCAAGACCACCGGCAGCCAGGGCGAAAGCGGTGCCATCGCCGGACGTACGTCGATGGTCAGCGGATTGCCGTCCTTGAGGCGCAGGTGCGCCTGATAGTGCATCTTCGGTCCCGGGATCTGGTTGTAGGTCAGGGCATAGGCTTCGCCCAAGGCTTCCTGGATCGAGCTGACCGATATCGGCGCGTTGTCCGGGAGCATTGGCATGCCAGGCTGGCCCTCATCAAGCACATAGCCGTAGTTGCGTCGCGCAAGCTTTGGCAGCCACGCGGGGCGTTCGGCGGCAGGCAGGCGATCGAGGATCGCCACGGACGTCGAGACGTCAGTCTCCAGGTTGCCGAGCATGGTGTTCTTGGCGCTCTCGTAGCGTTCGTAGTATTGGACGCCGAACGACAAACCCTGGGCCAGGACCAGACCGATCAGGAAAATCAACGACAAGCGCGAGGCGAGGGTACGCGGCCACCGCAGAGACAGGGTCATACCGAGACCTCGAGGATCTCCACCGGCAGCGAGAACACGTAACCTTCACTGCGTACCGTCTTGATGTACGCCGGCTCGCGGGCGTCGTCCAACAGGCGTTGGCGCAGGCGACTGACCAACAAATCGATGGAGCGGTCGAACAGGTCCGCGTCACGGCCCTGGGTCAGGTTCAACAACTGGTCGCGGTTGAGTACCCGCTGTGGATGGTCGAGGAATACCCGGAGCAAGCGGTATTCGGCGCCGCTCAGGGCCACCATGGTGCCGTCGCTGTCCAGCAGGTGGCGAGCGGTGGTATCCAGCCGCCAACGGCCAAACGCCAGCAGGCGCCCGCTCTCGGTGACCACCAGGTTAGGCGGCAACATGCGCGTGCGGCGCAGCACGGCGTTGATCCGCGCCAACAGCTCCCGGGCGGCGAAAGGCTTGACCAGGTAATCGTCCGCGCCCATTTCCAGGCCGATGATGCGGTCGGTCTCGTCGTTGCGAGCGGTGAGCATCAGGACAGGCGTGGCCTTGTGCTTGCCGGCCCGCAGCTCCCGGCACAACACCAGGCCATCGTCGCCGGGCATCATGATATCCAGCACGATCAGGTCCACCGGAGTGGTCTCCAGAAAGGCGCGCATTTGCCGGCCATCCGCGACCACGGTGGTGCGCAAACCGTTCTTTTTCAGGTAGTTGCCTACCAGCTCCCTGATCTCGCGATCGTCATCCACGATCAGCACATGATCGACATGATCCATGGTGTTCTGCCCCTTGGCGTTTTGGTGTGGGTCAGTCTACAGCCAGCAGCCGGCCTGGCTCGCGACGGTTTGTATTGCAGTGTATCTGGCGCGTGGCGGATACACAGCGATGCAAAAAGCCATCTGCTCGATACAGGCTCGATACGTGGGGGGCATTCAATGGCATCCATCGAGGCGACACAACCGGCCTCTGCGACAAACACCCATTGAATCGAGGACCGCACCATGAACACCAAAGCCATCTGCGCCGCCTGCCTGTTCGCCGCGCTGAACATCTGCACCCTGTCGGCCCGGGCCGAAAGCACCGCGCCGGCGCACACCTACACCTACGGCACACACCTGGATGTTCGCAAAGTGCTGTCCCTGAGCGAAGACCCGCAGCCAGCCTGTGGCGTGGTCAACGCCCACATGACCTACCTGGACTCGGCGGGCCGTGAGCAGGCGCTGGATTACCGCAAGCTCTCCGATAACTGCACCAACCAGAACTGACCTTCGCCAGCCTTTATATTGAGGTGTTGCCATGCTTCTGATCGCATTTCTCGGCGGGATCCTGACGATCCTCAGCCCTTGTATCCTCCCGGTGGTGCCGTTCCTGTTCGCCCGGGCCAATCAATCGCGCCGTTCGGTGTTGCTGACGCTCGCCGGCATGGTGCTGACCTTTGCCTTGGTGTCCAGCCTGGCGGTGGCCAGCAGCGAATGGGTGATACGCGCCAGTAGCGTCGGCCGGCAGGTCGCCTTGGTGGTGATGGTGCTGTTTGCGCTGTCGCTGATGTTCAGCCGGGTGGGCACTTGGTTGGCGCGGCCGCTGGTCAGCCTGGGCAACCGTCTTGACTCCGGTGCCGGGCGGATGGGCGGGCCTCTGGCGTCAGTGTCGGTCGGTGTCGCCACCGGGTTGCTCTGGGCGCCGTGTGCCGGGCCGATCCTCGGCGTGATCCTGACCGGGGCCATGCTGCAAGGCGCCAGCGCCCAGACCAGCCTGTTGCTGCTCGCCTACGGCCTGGGCAGCGCCTTGTCGCTGGGTACCCTGATCCTCACCGGTCGAGGCCTGATCGGTCGGTTGAAACTCTCGCTGCCGATCACCGCCTGGCTGCGCCGCGCCACTGGGGCACTGGTGTTGCTGGCCGCCGTGGCGATCGGCACTGGGGCGGATGACCGGTTATTGGCTGCGACGTCGTCGCAACAGTCGGCCAGCCTGGAAAAAAGCCTGTTGGAGAGCGTGCCCAAAGCCATCGACTATGTGGTGAGCAAGGCCAGCGCGAGCGCCATGCCGGACCTCGAAGCCCAAGGCACCATGCCTTCGTTGGACGGCGCGGTGCAATGGCTCAACTCGCCGCCGCTGAGCAGCGAGTCGTTGCGGGGCAAAGTGGTGCTGGTGGATTTCTGGACCTACGACTGCATCAACTGCCAGCACACGCTGCCGTATGTGAACGAGTGGGCGAAGAAATACGAAAAGGACGGGCTGGTGGTCATCGGCGTTCATACCCCGGAATACGGCTACGAAAAGATCATCGACAACGTACGCGCACAGGTGCGCAAGCTGGACATCCAGTACCCCGTGGCCATCGATAACCGCTATGCGATCTGGCGTGCCTTCAACAACCAGTACTGGCCGGCCCATTACTTCATCGATGCCAAGGGGCAGGTGCGCTATAGCCACTTCGGCGAAGGGCGGTATGGCGAGCAGGAACAGGTGATCCAGCGATTGCTACAAGAGGCGAAGGCTGAATAAAGATACTATTTATCAAGAGGTTATAGTGTCTATATAAAGTTGTTTGTACGAATAGACATAGGCTTGAGAGCGGCGCGCCAATGCTGGCCCCTTGCTCCATAAGTTGAGGTCAAACTCCTTTTATTTCAGAAAGTTGGACGACAAACCTATGCGTGTTTCTATCTGGATCGCGGCGGCCATGCTCATGGCCGCCGTTTCGCATGAAGCCCAAGCCAGGGCGCTGACGGCAAACCAGCAATCGGTGTGTCGCTGGGGTTCGGACATTGCCGCCGGAGCGCAGGCGTCCAAGCTGTCCGGAGTGAGCCTGTATGGGGCGCGCAAGAAGCTGCAGGTGCGCAAGTTTCCCCGGCCCTGGATGCGCATGACCGCCCTGGGCATCACCGAACAGACCTACAACAGCACCTCGCGGCTCAAACCTGCCGCGGTCAAGCAGACCTACTACGAACAATGCGTGCGCCATGAGCTGGCGCGACGATAAGCCATCAGCCCGGGTTCCTGCCGTAATACCGTTCACTTGAGAAAAAAACGATCCCGTGGCGAGGGAGCTTGCTCCCGCTGGGCCGCTAAGCGGCCCCATACCTGCCGAATTCAGAGCTTCAGATACATCGCATTCTTCGGTTTTACGACTGCTTCGCAGCCGAGCGGGAGCAAGCTCCCTCGCCACAGCTGTTTGGCGACCTTTAGTGAACAGCGTCAGGACGCCTGCCGGGCATCTCGATACCGTGCTGATGCACCCGTCGATACAGGGTCGCTCGGGAAATGCCCAGCGCCCGGGCCGTCGGGGTGGGTTTCCAGCGATGACGCACCAGGGCGTCCAGCAACGCCTGGCGTTCAGGGCTGGCGCTGGGCTCCGGCCCATGATCGGCGGCGTCCGTGGTGTGCAATGACTCGGGCAAGTGGCTAAGCTGAATCACGCTCGCCTCGCAGACCGCGCAGGCATAGCGCAGCACATGCCGCAACTGGCGGACATTGCCCGGCCAGTGATAACCCAGCAGGCATTCCAGCGCGGCGCCGCTCAGTTGCACCGCACCGCCGCACAGCGCCGACTCTTCTTCAAGGATTCGATTGATCAACGCCAGCCGGTCGGTGCGTTCGCGCAGCGGCGGCAGCTGGAAGCGGGCGCCGCCGAGACGGAAATACAGATCCTCGCGAAACTCGCCGGCCGCCACTAGCGCCTCCAGGTCGCGGTGGGTGGCGCAGATCACCTGGATGTCCACGGCCTTGCGCCTTGAAGCCCCCAGTGGCGCTACTTCGCCTTCGGCCAGCACCCGCAACAGGCGGGTTTGCAAGGCGAGCGGCATGTCCCCGATCTCATCGAGGAACAGCGTGCCGCCATCGGCCTGCTGCAACAGGCCCTGCATGCCCTTGGCCGAGGCCCCGGTGAAGGCGCCGGCGACGTAGCCGAACAGCTCACTCTCGATCAGGCTTTCCGGTATGGCCGCGCAGTTCAAGGCCACGAAGGGCCGATCGCGGCGCTGGCTGGCCTGGTGCAACTGGCGGGCGAAGACCTCCTTGCCGGAACCGGTTTCGCCCTGGATCAGCACCGGCAGGTTGCGATCCTTGACCCGCACCGCCAGGTTCAGGCTGTCGGCCAGGCGTGGGTCGAGTTCGGTGGGAGTCATCGCGACGCGCTGGCGAGGCTTGGCCCGGCGCCGTGGCGCGCTCAGGCGGCCATGCAAATCGACATCGAGTGGGTAGAGGCTTTCATCCCGGGCCCGGTGCAGCAATTGCGGGTCGAAAACCTGGCTGATGTGGCGAGGCAACTGGCCGTAGCGTTGCATCAAGTATTGGCGCGCCGCCGGGTTCAGGGCTTGCAGGCAGCCATCGTCGTCCCAGGCAAGCAGCAGATCCGGCTGGCTGTCGACGTACCCCGCGTTGCGATGGGCCCGCAACACCCAGTAACCCTGGGCGCTGCTCATGAAAAACGCCTGTTCGATCTCCCGGGCGCTCTGCACCACCATTTGCCGGATCAGGTGCTGGGAACGTCGATCATCCGGCGAGCGCACCGCCGAGACGTCCAGCACGCCGAGCAGCTCGCCCTGCGGATCGAAGACCGGCGCGGCGGAGCAGGTCAGGCCAATGAATGCCGCGCGAAAGTGATCACGCTTGTGCACCGTCACCGCAGTCTTGGCCGTGAGCACCGCCGCCACGCCACATGTGCCTTCTTCGCCTTCCGACCAGCACGTACCCAGGTAGAGCCCGGCCTTGCGGCAGTCGTTGCGAAGGGTGGTTTCCACCCGGTAATCGATGGTCTGGCCCTGGGCATCGGTTAGCAGCACGCAATAGTCGGCATCGCGCACCCGGCCGTGCAGGCGCGCCACTTCGTCGCTGGCGATATTAAGGAACAGCTCCGAGCGCTCGCGGCATTGCTTGAGCACGTCGTGGGACAGGATCCGTGGGCCCTGCAGCGAGCCGGGGTCCAGGTGATGTTGCTCCATGGAGCGGCGCCAGGAGTCGAGGATCAGGTCCGGCACGGGCAGTTGCGGCAGTTGGGCGGCGTTCTTCAGCACGCGGCTGATGCAATCCACGTGCGCCCTGGAGTGAGCGGAAAGCATAGGGGCCTCCGGTTCAGCTTCTTGTCATTGTCGGCACATTAAGCGCTGATCGCCGGGCGCAGACAAGCCCGACGGAGCGCAGGCAACCCGGTGAGACGCCACGTCTCAACGTCTCGCGGTTAGGTCGTGCAGGCTGGCATGTGGCGTCTCACCGGGCCTATGGCCAATGCTTGCAGCGGAGCGCCGCAAGCGCTCTGGCTCGGGCGTTAGCGTCCAGTTTCCGGCTATTGGCACCGCCCTTGCTCTAGGCCTTGGACCCACCCGTTGGGCTTCCAATAATAAAAAGAGGTGCCTATGACTTGCACGCCAAGCCCGTTGACTGTTCCCGCCACGGTGGCGCCATGAGCCGCCGTCCGCTCACCGTCGGCATCATCGCCAACCCCGCGTCGGGCCGTGACGTGCGGCGGTTGACCGCCAATGCCGGATTGTTCTCCAGCACCGACAAGGTCTCGGTGATCCAGCGCTTGCTGGCGGCGTTTGGCGCCACCGGCATCGAGCAGGTGTTGATGCCCACCGACATGATCGGCATGGCCGCCGCCGTGCTGAAGAACAGCCACAGCCGCCAGGCCCGCAGTAGCCATTGGCCGGCCCTGGAGTTTCTCGACCTGACCCTGCGCCAGACCGTCGAAGACACCCGCCGCGCCGCGCGCCTGATGGCCGAGCGCGAGGTGGCGCTAATCGCCGTGCTCGGCGGCGACGGCACCCACAAGGCTGTCGCCGCCGAAGTGGGCGACATTCCTCTGTTGACCCTGTCCACCGGCACCAACAATGCCTTCCCCGAATTGCGCGAGGCCACCAGCGCCGGGCTGGCCGGCGGGTTGTACGCCAGCGGGCGAATTCCAGACGAGGTCGGTCTGCGTCGCAACAAGCGCCTGCTGGTTTGCGACGCCGGGCGTGGTTTGCGGGAAGTCGCTCTGGTGGACGTTGCCGTGTCGCCGCTGCGCTTTGTCGGCGCGAGGGCGATCAGCCGCGCGCAAGACCTGGCCGAAGTGTTCGTGACCTTCGCCGAACCGCAATCCATCGGCCTGTCGGCGCTGTGCGGGTTGTGGTTTCCGGTGTCTCGCCAGGCGCCGGGCGGTGCCTGGATGCGCCTGGACCCGCAATCCCCCGAGGCGCTGCTGGTGCCGCTCGCGCCGGGCTTGCTGCAAGGTTGCGGCGTGCTGGCCGCCGGGCCTCTGGAGCCCGGCGTCGCCCATGGCTTGTCGCTGTCCGCCGGCACCTTGGCCCTGGATGGCGAGCGGGAAATCGAATTCAACGTCCATGACCGGCCCACGGTCACCCTCGATGCCGGCGGCCCGCTGAGCATCGACGTTAACGCGGTGCTCACCTACGCCGCGCAACAGCGCTTGTTGGCCATTGGTCGCGAGCACCCGCAACACCCCTCGAACCTTCAAGAAGACACGCCTGGAGAATAAAAATGTCGACATCGCTCAACCATGATCAATTGCTGCACGCCTATCAGGTCATGCGCACCATCCGCGCCTTCGAAGAGCGCCTGCACGTGGAATTCGCCACGGGGGAGATCCCCGGGTTCGTCCACTTGTATGCCGGCGAAGAAGCCTCGGCCGCGGGCGTCATGGCCCATCTCGGGGACGACGATTGTATTGCCTCGAACCACCGTGGCCACGGCCATTGCATCGCCAAGGGCGTGGATGTGTACGGGATGATGGCCGAGATCTACGGCAAGAAAACCGGCGTCTGCCAAGGCAAGGGCGGCTCGATGCACATCGCCGATTTCGAAAAAGGCATGCTCGGCGCCAACGGCATCGTCGGCGCCGGTGCGCCACTGGTCGTCGGCGCTGCCCTGGCGGCTCGGCTCAAGGGCACCGACAGCGTCGCCGTGGTGTTTTTCGGCGACGGCGGTTCCAACGAAGGCGCAGTGTTCGAAGCCATGAACATGGCCTCGGTGTGGAACCTGCCATGCCTGTTCATCGCGGAAAACAATGGCTACGCCGAAGCCACCGCCTCCAATTGGTCGGTGGCCTGCGACCACATCGCCGACCGCGCCGCCGGCTTCGGCATGCCCGGCGTGACCGTCGATGGCTTCGACTTCTTCGCCGTCCATGAAGCCGCCGGGGCCGCCGTCGAGCGCGCCCGTGCCGGGGAAGGGCCGTCGCTGATCGAGGTCAAGCTGACCCGCTACTACGGCCACTTCGAAGGCGACGCCCAGACCTATCGCGCACCCGACGAGGTCAAGCATTTCCGCGAAAACCAGGACTGCCTGATGCAGTTCCGCGAGCGCACCACACGGGCCGGGCTGCTCACCGTCGAGCAGTTGGAGCAGATCGACAAAGAGGTGCAAATGCTGATCGAAAATGCCGTGTACAAGGCCAAGTCCGATCCCAAGCCGGCGGCGTCCGACCTGCTGACCGACGTCTACGTCAGCTACCCCTGAACGCCCCTGAAAACAACAAGAGAGAATCCCATCATGGCGAGAAAAATCAGCTATCAGCAGGCAATCAACGAAGCCCTGGCCCAGGAAATGCGTCGCGACTCCAGCGTGTTCATCATGGGTGAAGACGTGGCCGGCGGCGCTGGCGCACCCGGTGAAAACGATGCCTGGGGCGGCGTGCTCGGCGTCACCAAGGGGCTTTACGACCAATTCCCCGGGCGGGTGCTGGACACGCCGCTGTCGGAAATCGGCTATGTCGGCGCGGCGGTCGGCGCCGCCACCTGCGGCGTGCGCCCGGTGTGCGAACTGATGTTCGTCGATTTTGCCGGGTGCTGCCTGGACCAGATCCTCAACCAGGCGGCGAAATTCCGCTACATGTTCGGCGGCAAGGCGTCCACGCCCCTGGTCATTCGCACCATGGTCGGCGCCGGCCTGCGCGCCGCGGCCCAGCACTCGCAGATGCTCACTTCGTTGTGGACACACATTCCGGGACTGAAAGTGGTGTGTCCGTCATCGCCCTATGACGCCAAGGGTCTGCTGATCCAGGCCATTCGCGATAACGACCCGGTGATCTTCTGCGAGCACAAGTTGCTTTACAGCATGCAGGGCGAGGTGCCGGAAGAGCTCTACACCGTGCCGTTCGGCGAGGCCAACTTCCTGCGCGACGGCAAGGACGTGACTCTGGTGTCCTACGGGCGGTTGGTCAACACCGCGATGGATGCGGCACGCAACCTGGCCGGACGTGGCATCGACTGCGAAGTCATCGACCCGCGCACCACCAGCCCGCTGGACGAGGACAGCATCCTTGAAAGCGTCGAGAAAACCGGACGCCTGGTGGTGATCGACGAGGCCAACCCGCGCTGCTCCATGGCCACCGACATCTCGGCGCTGGTGGCGCAAAAGGCCTTTGGCGCGCTCAAGGCACCGATCGAGATGGTCACCGCGCCGCACACGCCGGTGCCGTTTTCCGACTCCCTGGAAGACCTGTACATCCCCGACGCGGCAAAAATCGAGCAAGCCGTGCTCAACGTGATCGAGTGGAGCAAGCACTGATGAGCCAGATTTTTACCCTGACCATGCCCAAGTGGGGCCTGTCGATGACCGAGGGCCGGGTCGATGCCTGGCTCAAGGAAGAAGGCCAGGCCATCACCAAAGGCGATGAAGTGATGGACGTCGAGACCGACAAGATCTCCAGCAGCGTCGAGGCGCCATTTTCCGGCGTATTGCGCCGCCAGGTGGCGCGCCAGGATGAAACCCTGCCGGTCGGCGCCTTGCTCGGCATCGTCGTCGAAGGCGAAGCCAGCGACGCCGACATCGACGCGGTCATCGAGCAGTTCCAATCCAATTTCGTGCCTGGCGACGCGGCTGACGAGGACAGCGGCCCGAAACCGCAGAAAGTCGAGGTGGACGGTCGGCTGATCCGCTATTTCGAGCGCGGCGAGGGCGGTACGCCGCTGGTGCTGGTGCACGGTTTTGGTGGTGACCTCAACAACTGGCTGTTCAACCATGAAGCCTTGGCCGCTGGGCGCCGGGTGATTGCCCTGGACCTGCCAGGGCATGGCGAATCGGCGAAAACCCTGGAGCGCGGTGACCTCGACGAGCTGAGCGGTGTGGTGCTGGCCTTGCTCGATCATCTGGACATCAACGCGGCCCATCTGGTCGGGCATTCCATGGGCGGGGCCGTTTCGCTGAATGCCGCGCGCTTGATGCCGCAGCGCTTGCGCTCACTGACCCTGATCGGCAGCGCCGGCCTCGGCGCCCAGATCAACGGCAGTTACTTGCAAGGCTTCGTCGACGCCGCCAACCGCAACGCCCTCAAGCCACAGCTGGTGCAACTGTTCTCCAATGCCGAGCTGGTCAACCGGCAGATGCTCGACGACATGCTCAAGTACAAGCGCCTGGAAGGTGTGGACGTGGCCCTGCGCCAATTGGCAGAGAACTTGTTCAAGGACGGCCGCCAGCAAGTGGAGCTACGCGAGGTGGTGCAGGCCGGCCATGTCCCGACCCTGGTGATCTGGGGCAGTGATGACGCCATCATCCCGGCGGTCCACGCCGAAGGGTTGGGTGCCCAGGTCGAAGTGCTGCCGGGCCAGGGCCACATGGTGCAGATGGAGGCGGCCGAGCAGGTCAATCGATTGATTATCGAGTTCATCGGACAGCACTGAACCAGCGGGCGGCGGTTGAGTCGTCGCCCTATGAAAAATCCTGGAGGTAACGCTATGAACGTTTCAATCAAGCCGACCCGCAGCATGCGCGCCGCCGTTTGGCATGGCCGTAATGACATCCGCGTCGAAGACGTGCCGCTGCCGGTTTCACCGCCCGCCGGTTGGGTGCAGATCCGCGTGCAGTGGTGCGGCATCTGCGGTTCGGACCTGCACGAGTACGTGGCGGGGCCGGTGTTCATCCCGGTGGACGCGCCACACCCCCTGACCGGGATCAAGGGCCAGTGCATCCTCGGCCATGAGTTCTGCGGCGAGATCGTCGAGCTGGGCGAGGGCGTCGAAGGTTTCAACGTCGGCGAACCAGTGGCCGCCGATGCCTGCCAGCATTGCGGCACTTGCTATTACTGCACCCATGGGCTCTACAACATCTGCGAGAACCTGGCTTTTACCGGGCTGATGAATAACGGTGCGTTTGCGGAGTTGGTCAATGTCCCGGCCAACCTGCTGTACAAACTGCCGGCCAACTTTCCTGCCGAGGCTGGCGCGTTGATCGAACCGCTGGCGGTGGGCATGCACGCGGTGAAGAAGGCTGGCAGTTTGCTTGGCCAGAACGTCGTGGTGGTCGGCGCCGGGACCATCGGCCTGTGCACGATCATGTGCGCCAAGGCGGCCGGCGCGGCCCAGGTCATCGCCCTGGAAATGTCCGGCGCGCGCAAGGCCAAGGCCCTGGAAGTCGGGGCCAGCCATGTGATCGATCCCAATGACTGCGACGCCCTGGCCGAAGTACGGCGCCTGACCGGCGGCCTGGGCGCCGATGTCAGCTTCGAGTGCATCGGCAACAAGCACACCGCCAAGTTCGCCATCGACCTGATCCGCAAGGCGGGCAAATGCGTGTTGGTGGGGATTTTCGAAGAACCGAGCGAGTTCAACTTCTTCGAACTGGTTTCAACCGAGAAGCAGGTGCTGGGCGCATTGGCCTACAACGGTGAGTTCGCCGACGTGATTGCCTTCATCGCCGACGGACGCCTGGACATCTCGCCGCTGGTGACCGGGCGCATCCAGTTGGAAGAAATCGTCGGCCAGGGCTTCGAGGAGTTGGTAAACAACAAGGAACACAACGTGAAAATCATCGTGTCACCCGCACGGATCTGACGGCGTCTGAAGTGGGCGATTTGGCGATGGCCGGAAGCGGCCATCGCCTTTTTTTCAATGCTCGTTCAGGTGTAGGCCAGCAAGCGCCCGCAGCCGATCACCGCGATCCACAACGCCACGGACAGCAACGCCTGGAGCTTGGCCAGGCTCGGCGCCGTGACGTGGGTATTCCATTGCTGGACGGAGCGGTAGGGCACCAGATGGAACAGCAGGGCATTGACGCCTGCCGCCGCGATCAGGCACAGCTTGAGAATGAACACGTTGTTGCTGGCGAAATCATGAGGGTGCGCACTGAACATCATCAAGCCGGCAGGCACGATCAACAGCAGGGCCCCGACGGCCCATCGCAGCAGATGGCGAGCCAGTGCGGTCACGGCGATGTCCCTGGACAGCCCGAGGACGCGCAGGTCGAACATCACCACCGCGCCCACCAGTATCGAGAACCCGATGATGTGTAGCACTTCCACCAGCGGATAGAGCCATAGCTCGCTGCGCATGGCCGAGGCCAGGGGCGAGTCGCCCAATCGGTCCATCCAGCCTTGCGCGACCGGGCCAGTGACCTGCATCAGCGCAGCTCGGTGGTTCTATCGTCGATGGTGATGCGTTCGGCGCGAAGCTCGTCAGGCTTGTTTTTATTGGCGTAGCCGACCACGGTGGCCCGGTTACCGGCTTTGAGCATGTCTTTGGTCAGCCCCCGATTTTCCATGCGAGAAGGCGGCGCGAGCACGACGAACCACGTCTTTTCCGTGGTTTGCAGGCGTACGGTCCCGTGGGGGTGGGAGTAACCGGACTCCTTGATCGTACCTTCGAGCGTCAGTGGCTTGCTGGCGTCGTATTCGCTCCAGCCATGGTGGGCAAGGGCGGCGGTGGCGACCAGCATCGTGGACAAGCCGATGCAACGAAAGATCAGGTTCATGGCAAGGTCTCCTGGGTTATCGATTCAATCGGGCTGGTACTCTCGCCAGACCCGCTGCTCGTCGAGTTGCAGCAACTGTTCCTCCTCTTCGCGGAAGCGGCGGTCGCAGTCGAGGAAAAACTCGTCGAGCTGCGGCGGTTCGACGTGGGTGGCGCTGAGCATGGTGTGGACCTGGCCGCGGTGATGGATCTGGTGCTCGAACAGGTGCAGCAGCAAGCGGTCGATCCGTTCGAAAGCGTTGCCGTCGGAACGCACCAGGTCGACGGTGCGAGACAGGTCTGTGTGTTTCAGGTTGCTGCACAATGCCGCCAGTTGCCGGTCGCTCCGGTCCTGGCTTTCCCTGAGCTGGTTGAACGCCAGCATCTCGGAAAAATCCCGCTCCTGGCCCATGACATCGCCTTTGAGGGCGGTGAGGTAATAGCGATCTACTTCCAGTATGTGGCACAGCGTGGCTTGGATGGAGGGGAAGAAACTGGTGCGGTAGGCCTCGTATTCCACGGTGTTCAGCTGTGCGCAGGCGTCCAGCAGCCTGTGATTGGCCCATTGGTTGTTCAGGGCCTGGGCCAGGAAATAATTCATGGGACGCCTCCCGTGCGTCATTGCGCCGGGGAGAAAGCGTAGCAAAGACTGGCGATAACGCCGTGTTGCTGGTCGGTTGGTCCCGTGTTTGCACCACGACGGCCTGTGGGAGCGAGCTTGCTCGCGATAGCGTCGGCACATCCAATAGAGATGCAAGCTGGACAACCGCTATCGCGAGCAAGCTCGCTCCCACAGGTTTCTCACATGCCTGAGCCTGCGCCCCGGCTTAAAGCCCCACCTCCGGCAACACCGGCCGATTGGCCAGGGCCGTGGCCATGATCTGCTCCACGTACACCCGGTCTGCTTCCGGCAGCGCCAGGCGCGGTGGGCGGGTGAGAGCGCTGCCTCGGCCGGCAATGGCTTCGCAGAGCTTGATGCACTGGACCAGGTCGGCGCGGGCGTCGAGGTGCAGGATCGGCATCAGCCATTCGTAGATCGGCATGGCTTCGGCGAACCGTCCGGCGCGCGCCAGCCGGAAGATCGTTTCACCTTCCTTGGGGAACACGTTGGACATGCCCGAGACCCAACCTTCCGCGCCTACGGCGAGGCTTTCGAGCACCACATCATCGAGACCGGCGAACAGCACGAAGCGATCGCCCACTTCATTGCGCACGTCGATGAAACGCCGGGTGTCGCCGGAGGAGTCCTTGAAACACACCACGTTGTCGCAATCGGCCAGGGAAATCAGGATATCCGGGGTGACGTCGTTCTTGTAGATAGGCGGGTTGTTGTAGACCATCAGCGGCACGTCGGCATGCCGGGCGACATAGCGGAAATGTTCGGCGGTTTCGAACGGCTTGGAGCCGTAGACCAACGCGGGCATCAGCATCACCCCGTCGACACCGACCTTGCGCACCGCATTGGCGACTTTGGCGGCCTGCACGCTGGTGAACTCGGCCACGCCGCAGATCACCGGCACTCGGCCCCCGGAAGCGTCCACCGCCACTTCGGTCACGGCAATCTTTTCCTCCGCGCTCAGGGAAGTGTTTTCCCCCACCGACCCGCAGACCACGAGGCCGGATACGCCATCGCGAATGACGTTGGAAATGACCTGATGGGTTTTTTCCAGGTTGATGGAAAAGTCATCGTTGAATTGGGTGGTAACGGCGGGGAATACGCCGCTCCAGTTGATGCGTTGGCTCATGGGTGTCTCCTTTTGGTGTGTCTCTGTGGCGAGGGAGCTTGCTCCCTTGCCACAAGGGTTATGGGTGGGTATGAAAGTCATGCGCCGGGCCAGGTGTCTGAGAGCCGGTAGCCCTGCGGCCACGGATCGGCCGGGTCCAGCAGCAATTGGTGGGTTCCGGTGATCCACGCCCGCCCGGCGATGCACGGGTAGATCGCCGGGCGACCGGCAACGTCGGTCAGAGAGTCGATGCGGCAATGGAATTCGGAGCCGATGATCGAGCGGCCGATAAACCGTTCACCCACCTGCATCAGGCCTTTGGCGTGCAGCACCGCCATGCGGGCCGAGCAACCGGTGCCGGTGGGCGAGCGGTCGATCTTGCCGGGCTGGATGACGACGGCGTTGGCGCCGGTGGCGATGCCGTTTTCCATGACGACGGGCGCGGCGACCTGGCAGAACGAAATGTGCGACCAATCGGGATTCAAGGGGTGTACGAAGCCCAACTGCTCGTTGGCGGCCCGGGTGATCTTCAGCCCCACGGTCACGAGATCGGCGGCCTCGTCGGGGCGAATGGCGAAGCCTAGGCGCTGGGCGTCGACGATGACGAAGCTGTCGCCGCCATAGGCGGTGTCCACCTGCAATGTTCCCAGGCCCTCGACTTCGATCCAGGCATCGAGGCGGTCAGCGAAGGAGGGCACGTTCTTGATCTCGACCCGTTGCACCTTGCCGTCGCGGCAGTCGGCCACGGCCTCGATCAAGCCGCCCGGTGCCTCCAGGACCAAGCGCGTCTGGGGTTCGGTCATCGGCAGGATGCCGCTGTCCAGCAGCACGGTGGCGACGCACAACGAATTGGAGCCGGACATGGGTGGGGTGTCGGCCGGTTCCATGATGATCCAGGCCATCTGCGCCCGCGGGTCCTTGGCCGGCACCAGCAGGTTGACGTGGCGGAACACCCCGCCACGAGGCTCGTTGAGGACGAAGTTGCGCAGGGTCTGGTCCTGGGCGATCCAGCGTGATTGTTCCCAGACCGTGGCGCCGGGTGGCGGCGCGACACCGCCGACGATCACATCGCCGACTTCGCCTTCGGCGTGGCAGCTGACTATGTGGATGATTCTGGATGAGCGCATGGGTCAGATCCTTGTGTTGTCTGGTCGGGCCTCATCGTCGGATCGCCGCCCGGCGCAAGCTCGCTCCCACAGTGTTCTGTGGTGGTTAGCAGGTCATTGCGGCCTACACAAAACCCGTGTGGGAGCGAGCCTGCTTGCGATAGGCCATCCGCTATTTCACCGACTTGAGGAATGCCGCCGTCTCCGGCTGCACCGGATTGCCGATCACCTGCTCCGGCGGGCCGATCTCATGGACTCGCCCATTGCAGAAGAACGCCACGCGGTCGGATACGTCCCGGGCGAAGCGGATCTCGTGGGTCACCAGCACCATGGTCATGCCGTCTTCGGCCAGCATGCGCATGGTGTCCAGCACCTCACCGACCAGTTGCGGGTCGAGGGCCGAGGTGGCTTCGTCGAACAGCATGTAGTCCGGCGACATCGCCAAGGCACGGGCGATTGCCATGCGCTGCTGCTGGCCGCCGGAGAGCTTTCCGGGAAAGGCCTTGAGCTTGTCCCCCAGGCCCACGTGCTCAAGCTGTTTGACCGCCAGCGCCTCGGCGTCCTGCTTGGTCTTGCCCAGCACCTTGCGCGGCGCGAGCATCACGTTTTCCAGCACGGTCAGGTGGGGAAAGGCGTTCCACTGCTGGAAAACGATGCCGATCTTCTGCCGGAGGCGGTTGAGGTCGGTGGCGCTGTCGTGTACCGAGACGCCGTCCACGCGGATGCTGCCTTTCTGGATCGGCTCCAGGCCGTTGATGCACATCAGCAGGGTCGATTTACCGGAACCGGAGCCACCGATGATCGACACGACTTCGCCCTTGTCTACCGTCAGGCTGACACCCTTGACGACTTCCAGGTTGCCGAAGGATTTATGCACGTTTTCGATCTCAATCATTTTCTTGCCACCTTCTTTCCAGGCGAGCGCCGAGGCGGGCGACCACCAGGCTCATGAGGTAATAAATGAGGCCCGCGATGCACAGCACCAGCAGGGGTTCCTGAATACGCGTGACGATGGTTTGCGAAGCCCGCAGCAGTTCGACGATGCCGATCCACATCACCAGCGCGGTGTCTTTCATCACCCCCAGCACCAGGTTCAACCAGCCGGGAAACGCAACCCGCGTGGCAATCGGCAGGACGATGAAGCGCAGGTCCTGCCAGTACGTGAGCCCCAGGGATCGGCTGGCCCGCCGGGTGCTCGTCGGTACCGCCAGCACGCCACCGCGGACAATCTCGGTGAAGTACGCGGCGGCATAGACCCCCAGCACGATGCAACCGACGGCGAAGGCGCTGAGGTCCAGGCCGACGATGCTCTTGAGGGAATTGAACAGCACGAACTGGATCAGCAGTGGCACGCTGCGAAACGCATCGAGTACCCAGGCCAATGGCAGGCTGACCCTGGGCAACAGCGCCCGCAACAGGCCGAACAACAACCCGGCCACGGTGCCCAGCAGGATCGACCAGACGGTCAATTGCACCGTGACCCAGGCACCTTCGAGCAGATACAACACGTCGTTGACGGTAAGGCTTGTAGAGAACATGTCCCGCCCTCAATAACGAAACAGGCGCCAGGACAACAGCCGGGCCACCCCGACGATCAACTTGGCGATCAGGTAATAGAGCACCGCCGCGAGGGCGAAATATTCGAAGGTGCGGAACGTCTTGACGTTGTATTCCTGGGTCACCCCCGTGAGGTCGTTATTCAAACCGACCACCACACCCAGGGACGTCATCAACACCGCCCAGACCATCTGATTGGTCAGCGGGTAGAAAACGATGCGCAACAGTTGCGGGACGATGATCATCCGGTAGGCCTGGAACGCGCTCATGCCCAGGGAACGGGCGGCGCGCATCTGCGTGCCCGGTACGGCCTTGAGGCCGCCGCGAAAATTTTCCGCCAGGTAGCCGGCGTTGTTGAAGGTGATACCCGCCAGCAACGCAAACCACGAACTGACGTGCAGCCCGAGGGAGCCGAGGCCAAAGTAGAGGATGTATATCTGGAACAAGGAGGGTGTGTTGCGGGCGATCGACACCCAACCATTGCCGACACCGCGCAACAGCGGATGGCGTGCCTGGCGCATCACCGTCAGGACGAGGGCGATCAGTACGCCGAAAATCATCGACAACGCGGCGGTCTCGAAGGTCACCCAGGCGCCGGCAAGCATATCGGGCAGGGCGCGCAAGGCGGGGCGCCACTGGAAGCTGTAGTCAAACATGGCTCGGAGTCCCCTTGGGTGCGGAAGGTTGCAACCACTGTGGCGGCTGATCGCTGGCGGTGGCGGTGCAGGCCGCCTCGATGCAATCGGCCAGACCGGCAAAATGCACGCCGCGCCCCACCAGGCCCGGCGCGTAGTGCGCGTATTTTCCGGAATTGGTCATCAGGGTGGTGGCGGTCGGCGGGATCACCGGCTCGCCCAACATGCACCAACAGGTGTCAGTGACCAGCGTCGCCCCGAAGGCCCGGATCGCGTCCAGGTAACCTGCCTGGCGGGCCTGTTCCAGTACGGCACGGCCACAGGTGATTGCCAGCACCACGCCGGGGTGTTTGTTCCGGCCCGAACACAGGTGTGCCAGGGCGGCGAATTCGCTGAGGGAGAAATGTGGATTGCCCAGGGAAATCACATCCACGTGGCGATGCCGGGCACTGTTGAGCTCGCGCCAACTGACAAGCAGCCCGGCAGCGTTGACGGTTTCCACCGGTAACACAGCGTCGCAGTCCAGCACATTGGTTGCGTCCATGGCCTCGGGCGTTATCCCGGCGATGTGGAACAGTGGCGCGGCGCTGGTGGTCGCGAACGCGGCGCCAAACGCCTTCAAATCATCCCGGGTGGGCGCGGCGTCTTCCAGGCCCCGTATCAGCGGGACACGTCGTCCCGTCAGGCCGCCGATGTGATAGCCCAGCAGCGGATAAAAACTGTCGTCCATCGGGTCGGGCCTTGTCACTTCGACGATCAGCCCGGCCTTTCGCGGCCCATCGAGATGACATCCGGCCAGCGGCGCGCGACCGCACAGCGCGATGCAGATGTCGAGAAAGTCCGGGTACTTCTGCGTGCGGGCGCCGAGCACGCTGTTGGCGTAGACCACCGCGTTGGACTCGGCCCAGACAATCTGTTCGCCGGCCACGGGCGCGGTATCCAGCAAGTAGGGCGCACAGGTGAAGCTCAATTGCGCGCCCATGACCATGTAAGCATCACCCAAGGCGCTGGCCGGTTCGCCCAGCGCAGGGTCGACGCCCAGTTCCCGCCAGCGGCGCTGGTCCACGGATATCGAATTGAGGGTCGTGGGCACACTCACTTTCGCCCCCCACCGCACCAGTTGTTCGGCAAAGCGCAGGCTGGCCGGGCCGGTATAGATACAGCCGTCGATGTGCGCCTGGGTGATGTCCAGCAGTTGGTCGGAGCCCTGGATCTCGGCCATCCGCAGGACGATTTGCATCGCTACTTGGGCTGCCTTGCCGTGCGCGCCGTCGAGCATTGCCCGATCCCGCTCGTTCAACCGGACGGTGAACGGCATGGACGGCTGCGGGGCCATATCCGTCCCATGCCATTGATCGTTGGGCCGTCTGCCGGACAACGTCAGGCGGTTGCCCTCGACGCGCACGAATCCTTGGCCGCGCAAGCCAGCGAACGCCTCGTGGCCGATGCACAACACCGGCAGCGAGCGCTGGAAAATCACCTCGGCCACGAGTACTCCAAGGGCCAGGATCTCGTCGACTTCGGCCAGTACCAGTGCGGCCGGTGCGTGGCGGTTGCTGATGAGCTCCATCAACACGCTGCTGCCGGTGCAGGAACCCCGCCCGCTGGGAATCGCCAGCACGCGGCCGCCCAGGCGTTCGCCACTCAGAGGATGATGCCGGTCGATGATTTCGCCCGTAATGGGATCGACCCCGCCCCAGAAGCTCAGGCCAACGTCGGCGAACAACAGGGTGCCCTGGGCGGCACCCTCCACCAGGCTGCGGCCGTGCAAGCGGATAGGCGTGCTTGGCATGCCGCGATCCTCAGTAATACACCTGGGGCACGGTCAGGTTGGCCGGCGGGATCTCGGTGCCGACCCATTTGACGAACAGTTCCTTGTAGCGGCCCGTGCGCACTTGCTGGTTGACGAACAGGTTGAGGTAGTTGAGCAAGCCGTACTCGCTGCGCTTGGCGCCGAGGGACACGTAGTCGATGACATAGGGAGCATCGCCAGCGATCTTCAGGCCCTTGTACTTGCCCGACTTGATGGTCGCGGCGGCCACGGTGTTGGTCACGACGGTGGCGTCGATGTGCCCCTGGGCGACGGCCAGCAATGTGTCGTTCTGCGACTGGTAGGCGCGGAAACTGCCGCTGCCCCAACTCTTCTGGTCTTTCTCCAGGGCGATGGCTTCGTAAGTGCTGCTGGTGTTTCCGAGTTTCTTGCCCTTGAGGTCGGCGTAGCTGTTGATACCGGTGTCGTCGCGGGTCAGCACCACCATCTGGAAGGCAAAGTAGGGCACGGTCAGGCCAACGGTCTTGGCCCGCTCCAGGGTGTCGGAAGTAGAAGCAACAATGACATCGGCGCGGCCCGAAAGCAGCGCGGGGATGCGGTCGGAGAACGGCGTTTCCACCACTTCGGCGTCGACGCCGAGGACCTTCGCCAGGTCGTGGCAGTAATCCACGTCGAAGCCCGCCGGTTTGTTACTTTCATCGCGAAAACCCATGGGTGGGAAGTCCAGTGTCACCGCGCAACGCAGCTTGCCCGAGCCGATGATGTCGTCGAGCTTGTCGGCATGGGCGGGTAGGGCAAGCAGGGGAAAGAGGACAACGCCAAGGGCTACGGCCAATGCAGGGTTTTTCATAAATGCCTCGCTGTCGAATAAATGCGGTGAAATATCGTATTGAGGATTTCGTATACGATATTAGATAAGCAATCGACGTGCCTGATCGGGTCTTATTCCTGTGTTTTTAGTAATGCTTTGATAACCAACAGATTATGGTGGTCCGGCTGGCCAGGCACCGGGCGCGCAGGTGAAAGTGAAGTGTTACAGATGGGAGCAGTGGGGTGGGTTTACGCCCCCTAAAGGAACAGGCTCAACGCTGGTTGTCCCGGTACTGGCTGGGTGAAAGGCTCGTCAGCGCGCGGAACTGGCGGCTGAAGGCACTGTGATCGGTGTAACCACAGCGCAGGGCGATCTCGGTAATGGGCAGATCGTGCTCCATTAACAATCGCGAGGCCTCTCCCAGGCGCGCCTTGTGGATCATCTGCCGAGGCGTGAGCTGGAAGATGCGCTTGCAGTGTCGTTCCAGCTGCGCCACCGACAACCCGGCGATGGCAGTGAGTTCCGCCAGGCTGATGGGGCGGGCGAAGTGCTGCTTGATGTGCGCGTCCACGGCCGCCAGTTGCTGGTACGCCGGATGGCTCGATTGCGGCGACTGCAAGTCACGGGAAATCCCGGCCAGGCCGACGATCCCGCCCTCAGGTTCGCGCAAGGCAAGCTTGTGGGTCAGGCACCACACCGGTTGGTTGCCGTAATAGAGGTGCAATTCGAGCTGGTCGGCCAGCTCCCGTCCGCTGGCCAGCACCCGTCGATCCTGTTCGGTGTACAGCGGGCCGAAGCGCTCCGGGAACACTTGCTCGGCAGTCAGACCGAGCAGGTCGTTGCATTGCTTGAAGCCGCAACGCCGGGCCAGGGTCTGGTTGACGAATGCGTAGCGGGCTTGGGTGTCCTTGATGAAAAACACCGTGTCCGAGAGGGTATCGAGCAACGGCGCGATGGGCAGCAGACTGCGCAGCAGGGTGTCGAAGTCGCAGGGAGTGAAGGTCGTCAGCGAGGGGTACATGGGGCGGCTTCGTCGTTTTGTCAGACGTGGAGTTTTGATCGAAATGAGGTGCTTGTCACGCCGTACGCGTGGCTCACTCATCTGCCAGATTAAGCAACGTCTCAACCCGTGCCGGACTGAACGGTGGACGAGGAGCCGGCGGCGCCCAGCCAAACAGATGCTCCAGCGCCGCGCCGCAAACCCTACCCTGGCAGGCGCCCATCCCGCAGCGGCTGGCAAGTTTTGCTTCGCGCCAGTCGGCATGGCTGCTCAGTTCCGCATAGGCCACGTCTTCGCAGCGACACACCAAGGTGTCGCCCCGGGCCAGGCCTTTCAAACGAGCATCTAGGGCGAAAGCCTTGTTCAACGCGAGGGCAAAGCCCTGCCACCGCGCCCGGCGAGGCCAGAGGCGTTCGGCTGCCGAGGTGTCGTCGGCGGCGACGTGACCGGCGATGGCGCCTTCCACCAGGGCCAGTTCGCTGCCACCGAAACCGGTGCACTCACCAGCGGCGTAATGATCACGGCGCGTGGTGGCCTGCCAGGCGTCGACCGCCAGGGCTTGTCCAGCCAGCTCGCAGCCCAACGCCTGACCCAGCTGGGTATTGGGAATCAGGCCGAATCCGCAGGCCAACCGGTCGCACGTCAATTCCACAGTCTTGCCCCGCTGTTGCAGGCGCACGCCTTCGAGCTTGTCCCGTCCCAGGGCTTCGAGCACATGCGTGCCGACGCGGTAGTGGGAATCGAACAGGCTGAACGCCTGCGTCAACTTGCCCGGCCAGCGCGGCAACTGCATGGCAAAACCTGTAACGGCGGCACCGCTGGCTTGTTCGGCGATGCGCAATATTTGCGCCCCGTGGTGCCTGGCCGTCGCCGCGCTGGCCAACAACAACGGGCCGCTGCCGGCAATCACCAGGCGTTCGCCGCGCACCGGCAGGCCGCCCTTGATCAGTGCCTGCAAGCCACCGGCACCGGTGACGCCGGGCAGTGTCCAGCCAGGGAAGGGCAGCAGCAGTTCCCGCGCGCCCGTGCAAAGAATCAGCCGCTCGTAGCGGATCAGCCATCCCTGCTCGGCGTTTTCCACCAACAGCGTCTTCTCGCCCGCGCAGGCAATGACCCGGGTGCCGGCGTGGCAGTACACATTAGTGCAGGCGTTCAGACGATCACGCATCCGACCCGCCTGGGCAGGCAGGCTGGCCTGGGGACCGTCGCGCCAGATCTGTCCGCCAGGGCTCGGGTTGTCGTCCAGCAGCACGATGCGCGCCCCGCTGCGGGCCGCGGCCAGCGCAGCGGCCATGCCGGCGGGGCCGGCGCCGATGATGAGGATGTCGGCGAGTTCGGTCATGGTCGGGTGTCCACGCGCATGCCGTCGCGGCACAGCGTCTGGCACGCCAGGCGCCGGCGGCCGTCGATCATCACCCGGCATTCCTGGCAGATGCCCATGCCACACAAGGGGGCCCGGCGTTGGCCGCTGACCGAAGTGCGACTGCAACCGTCAGCACCCAACGCCAATGCCGCCGCGACGCTGGTGCCATCGGCCACCGAGAGCGGGCGGCCATCGAGGAATAACTCAGGCATGGACCGCTTCTCCCAGGAAACGTTGCGGCAGGTAAGGTTGCGCGGCCAGCGGCGCGGTTTCGTTGAATAGCTGGGCGACCAGCAAGTCAGCCGTCGCCGGTGCGGTCGTAACGCCGAGCCCTTCATGACCCACCGCCAGCCATAGGTCCTTGCGCTGCGGATGTTGGCCCACCAGTGGCAAGCCGTCGGGGGTCGCCGCGCGAAAGCCCGTCCAGGCGCGGATACCGTTGAGGTGCGCCAGGCCAGGCATGTAGTCCACGGCACGCTTGAGCATTTTCGCCAGCATCCAGCCTTCCACCTCTGGGTCGACATTGCCGAACTGCCGCGAAGCGCCGATGAACAGTTGTCCCGTCGGGCGCGGTTGGATGTTGCACGCCACCGACGGTCCGCTGGCGTTGTGAGCGCTGGTGACGTAACCCAGCTCAACCAAGGTGTGGCTGACAGTGGCGGGGTAGCGGTCGGTGATCAACAGGTGCCCCTTCTTGGGTTCGATCGGCAGCTCCGGGCACAGCTCGGTGGCCTGGATGCCGTTGGCGAGGACGACTGCGTCGGCGCTGAGCCAACCGCCCCCTGCGAGGCGCACGCGGTGACCGTCCACTTCGCTGACTTGCGCCCGTTGACGGCGAATGTTGGCGTGATCGAGCATCCAGCGGGCGGCCGCGGGTGCGTAGAGAATGCCGTCGCCCTTGATCAGCAGCCCACCTTCCAGGCCGGGCCGCAGTTCCGGTTCGCGCTGGAGCAGTGCGGCTCGGCCGATCAGTTCACAGGCTTCGTCATGGGCCATCAGGTTCATGTATTTGCTGTGGGCCACGGCCATCTCTTCGGCGTTGGCCGCCAGCCACAACGTGCCGTTGTTGCGCCAGGCGCAGCGTTCTGGAAGATCGGGGGCCATCTGGCGCCAGCGTCGCAGGGAGTATTGGCTCAGGGCCAGCTCCGCCGGGTTGTCATCGAGTACCAGCAAGTGGCCCATGCCGGCCGCCGTGGCGCCGTGCCAACCGGCGTCCAGCACCAGCACCTTCAAACCACGCTGGGCCAAGGCTTGCGCGCAGGCGGCGCCAATGATGCCCGCGCCGACGATGATCACGTCTGCGACATGGCCTTGGCTCACGGACGAATGCCCCAAGCGAACGGATCGTCCGGCTCGAGGAACAAGGTGCTTTCAGCACTGATATAGGCCCGGCCGCGAATGGTCGGCACGATGCGCTCGCCTGAACGTTCATACGACCCTGCGAATTCACTGCCGATGACGCTGGCCTGGCGCCAGATCTGCCCGGGTTGCAGTTTGCCGTCGGCCGCCAGGCACGCCAGTTTGGCGCTGGTGCCGGTGCCGCAGGGAGAGCGGTCATAGGCTTTGCCGGGGCACAGCACGAAATTGCGACTGTCGGCCTGGGGATCGTCGGCGAACAGCTCGATATGATCGATCAGCCCGCCGTCCTCGCCGCGAAACCCCTGTTGCTCCAGGGCTTGTTGCACGGCGAAGGTGTAGGCGGTCAGTGCTTCCAGGTTGTCGCCCGCCACGCGTTGCCCGTGGTCGGCGATCAGGAAAAACCAATTCCCGCCCCACGCCACATCGCCAGACACCGGCCCGATGCCCGGCACCTCCAGGCGCAGCCCTTGGCGGTAACGGTAGGCCGGCACGTTGCGCACGCTGACCGAGCGATCCTCGTGCAACGTCGCCTGCACTGTGCCCACCGGTGTCTCGATGCTGTGCACGCCCGGGCCGATCCGGCCCAGATGAGCCAATGACGCCACCAGGCCGATGGTGCCGTGGCCGCACATGCCCAGGTAGCCGCTGTTATTGAAAAAGATCACCCCGGCACAGGCGGTCGGGTCCACCGGTTCGCACAGCAACGCGCCCACCAGCACATCGCTGCCGCGCGGTTCCAGGACGCACGCGGTGCGCCAGGCGTCGTGCTGCTCGGCCAGGCGCTGCCTGCGTTCGGCCATGCTGCCCTGGCCCAGGTCGGGGAAGCCATCGGTCACCAGTCGGGTCGGTTCGCCGCCGGTGTGGGAGTCGATCACGGTGATGCGTTTCATGGCGCCACGTCCGTTCAGATGAGTGGACACAAGCGTGGCGCGCGCCGGGGGGTGGCGGCTTGATGGTTTTAGTTGTCGGTGATGACGAAATCGGCATAGTGTGCCAGACGAGGCCGAACCGTCATCAACTGCGTGCGTTTGTCCATCGCCATTCGGTATGGCTTGTATCGATATTGATAGACTCGAACTTCTCCGCCACATAGCGCAAGCAGGCTCCTCCGTCGGGTTTGTAGTGTCCGGAGGCATCGTTGACCATCGCTAGGACATTTTGCATACGGTGTTCCTTGACCCTGAACTCTCCCGCGCAAATGACCGGTCTGCCGCTTCCAAGTTGACTGTGTCTTAAATACTCCGATGGTTTGGCATGTTCCCAGCGCTTATAAATTATCGATCCCTCAGGCGTATATACCCATGTATAGCTGTTGGATTCGCTGTTTGGGGCAAGAAGTTCGCTTGTTTGACCTTTCAGTTGATTACCGATCAACTTGCCGTTCCAGACGCCGAGCAGTTGACCCACCCCTTCTAGTTGTGCCGGGTTGTAACAGCGCCAGCGGGTCAAGTCACTGATATACGGCATCCAGCGTATTGGATACGTCTGAGCGCTCAGATCTAAGGGGCGACGATCCGAGTTCGTCCAGTTGGAGAAATCCACGATGCCTGACCATACCGGGCGAAGATGCGGTGAATTGTTAAAAATCCACGTATCTATTTTATTCATTGCGTTGGTGTAGATATCGTTGGCGGTAATCAGTAGCGACTCGAGTTCCCAGGCATCCGAGATGATCGGGTGCGGCACAGGTGCTTGATAGAACGTCAGGCCGCGAATGTCCGATAGCGAAATGTTCGACCTGCCAAACATCCTTTGGATATCAATCGAAATGTGAATCGTCTGACCGACTCTCGGGGCTTCGATGTAAGTCTGTAACTCGTTGTACGGTCCCATTGATATCAATAGTGTGTCGTCGGTTCCCGCGTAGTAAGTATTCTTTATCTGCGCCGTGACAGTCAGCGTGTCGATGATGGGCTGATTGAACGCTGAGACGATTGTATCTGGGGTGATGTTTGACGCTGCGACGGACGAAGCTGCGTCGCTTTGATTGAATGAGCTCATGCTCATCCGGTGCTGATTAGACATATGCCGTCCCTGGCAAAAGTAGGTGCGCGAGAGCCTAACAAATCAGGCGCAAGTTGCAACGGGCGCTTTGTTTCTATGTTTTTGGAATAGGCAATGCGGGAAATAAGGCAATCGTGATCAATGACCGGAAGGCAAGAACTCGAACAGCGTCCTGCAGACCCCGGCGATATGTTCGTCCAGCAGTTTCACCGCGCGCTCCACGTCACCGGCGCGGCAGGCGTCGAGGATTTCGCGGTGCTCATGGTCGGCGCGATCCTTGCCGGCCGACAGGCTCATCTGCATGCGCAGGTAACGTTCGAGTTTGTCGTGGACCGAGCGGATCAGGCTCACCATAAAGGGCCGTTGCGCCGGTTCATAGAGGCAGGCGTGCAACTGCCAGTTCAGCTCGGCCCAGCGGCCGACGTCGTCCTCGCCGATGAACTCCCGGCAGATGCTTTCGGCACGGGCGAAAGTCGCGTCGGTCATGTTGGGGATCGCCAGGCGCAGCACCTTGTCCTCCAGCAACATCCGCACCTCGAACATCTGCGCCAGTTCCGCCTCGGAGATCCGCGTGACCATCGCCCCGCGATTGCGCTGGAACATCACCAGGCCCTCGGCCTCCAGGCGCTTGAGCGCTTCGCGCACGGGGATCTTGCTGACGTTGAATTGCCGGGCGATGTCGTCCTGGCGAATCGGCTCGTCCTCGGCGAAAAGCCCGGCCACGATAGCGTCGCGCAAGTGGCGGGTAATGATTTCCGAAGTGGACGGGGCGTTGCCCAGGTCGGGCAGGTTGAATTTGGATAAAGTCACGGCGAGGGTCGTTTGGCTGAGGTGGGGATATGGTATACGACCTGCCTGCCGTGATGTCGAGCGACGTCGGTCATTGTGGCGAGGGGGTTGTTCAGCCGTGGGAGGGTTGGGTGATGAAAGCCTGCGTCCGGACGATGCGCAACCCGGTGATCGTTGCGCCTGCCAGCAACGCCAGGCCAAACACCGTCAACGCGACATCAGCGCCGAAATGGTCAGCCATCCAACCGGTCACCACGACCGGAATGCTGAACCCGACATAGGCGAAGAGGAAGAAACCGGCGCTGACTCGGGCTTTTTGCGTACCGGCCATGGCCGTGATCGCCGACAATCCGCCGAGGTAAAGAAAGCCATAGCACGCACTGCTGGCCCCCAGCGCGCCGAGCAGCACGGCGGCCAGCGAACCCTGGCTCGCGCCCCAGGCGAGCAGCGCATAGCTCAAAGGCAAGACGAGCAGCCCCAATCCCGTGGCCCTGGCCGGCTGCATGCGTTTCACCCAAGGCTGGAAGATCAGCCCGCAACTGATCACGGTGAAGGTCGACAGGCCGGACCAGCGCTGCAAGTCATGGGCCGCGAGCACCGAAGGCAGGATGGCGATCACCAGCCCGGAAGTCGCCCAGGCCAGCAGCATGGAGAAGCTGTAGGGCAGGCTGCCAGCAGGGAACAACGGCAGGCGCAACAGCGGCGCGTGCCTGATTTTCGGGGCTGGGTCTGGCAGTCGCGCGACCACGACGATCGCCAGGGCGGCCAACGCCAACTGCACCCAGAAACTGCCTGGCGTAACGCTGTGATGGACGAACAGGAAAAGGCTGGTCAACGCCGCGCCCAATCCAAAACCCAGGGAGGTGCTGGCGGTGACCCGGTTGGCCGGCGACCGGGCATCGCCGGTCGGCATCAATTCCACCATATAGGCCGTGGAAGTCGCCGAGGCCAACCCGGTGCCGACGCCCATCATCAGGCGCGCCACGCCCAGCGCCGTCAGGTTGGGCCAGATCGAGGTGATGACCGTTGCCAGCATCGACAGGCCAAGCGCCACCAGGATCAACGGTTTGCGGCCCATCCGGTCGGCCAGTCCGCCGAACGCCAGCAGCACGGGCAACACGCCGAGCACATAACCGGAAAACGCCACCGCCGTGGCGCCTGCGCCATAACCCGAAAGCTGCGCATAGGTGGTGTACAGCGGCGCCTGCAGGTTGACCGCCAGGGTGATCAGGCACAGACCAAAGGCCAGGCCCCATGAATGTCGTTGCTGTGCGTCCAAGAGAGTTCCTGCAAAAGTGTGAGCCTGGGCGGACTATCACCGCCGGACAGCAGGCAAACAAGGAACAGACGGGGGGCTTTTATGTTTAACTGTTTGCTCGAAATTCAAGAACACTTAGCCGAGACGCCGCGCCATGGACCTGAACATCGATCGCAACGCCAGGGGAAGCGTGGTCCGGCAACTGGTTGCCAGCCTAACCGCGTGGATCGATACCCATGGCATCCGCCCCGGTGCGCGAATGCCTTCGATCCGCCAGTTGGCGACGGAAAACGGCTTGAGCCTGTCGAGCGTGATCAAGGCATATGACCAACTGGTCGCCAGCGGCGTATTGGAATCGCGGCATGGTTCGGGTTTTTTCGTGGCCCAGCAGTTACCCCAGGCGCTGGCGGCGCAGATCGAGGATGAGGCGATATCCTGGCCGCTGTTCGACAACGAATCGACCCAGCTCAAGCTGGGTTGCGGCTGGCTGCCGGACGCGTGGCGCGATGACACCGACCTGGGCCAGGCGATCCGGCAGGTGGTGCGCGGTGACAATAAGGCGCTGTTCAATTACAGCACGCCGTTGGGCTCGGCTGATCTGCGCCTGCAAATCCAGAAGCGCCTGGGCCTGATCGACATTCACGTCGATCCTCGCCAGATCATCACCACCCAAGGCGCCAGCCATGGCTTGGACCTGTTGGTGCGCACGCTGCTCAAGCCCGGTGACCTGGTGTTGGTGGAGAGCCCTGGCTATTACAACCTGTTCAACCTGCTGAAGCTGCATGGAGTCAGGACCCTGGCGGTGCCGAGAACCGCCCATGGTCCGGATATCGCCCGGCTGGAGCAGTTGCTCAAAGCGCACAAGCCCACGTATTTCTTCATCAACAGCATGTACCAGAACCCCACCGGCACCAGCCTTGCGCCGAGCGTGGCCTATCGCCTGTTGCAACTGGCGACGCTGCACGACTTTCGGCTCATCGAGGATGATATCTACGCCGATTTCCAGAACGGCCCGACGTCGCGCCTGGCCTCCCTCGATGCCCTGGACCGGGTGATCTACCTGGCGAGTTTTTCCAAGACCTTGTCCAGCTCGTTGCGCATCGGCTACGTCGTCGCCCAGCCTGAAATCATCCAGCGCCTGGCGCAGGTCAAGATGGTGACCGGTATTGGTTGTTCATTGCTGACGGAAAACGTCGTGGCGACGCTGTTGGCGAACGGGGCGTATCGCAAGCTGATCCAGCGCCTTCGCGGGCGCCTGAACAAGCAGATGGCGAGCACGTTGCGTCAGCTTGACCCGACGCATTGGGAAGTGTTTGCCGAGCCCAGTGGCGGGCTGTTCGTGTGGGCGCGGCCTCGTCTTGTGCCGGCCGAGCGGGTGCGACAGATCGCCAAGCAGCTGCAGGTCCAGTTGTCCCAAGGGTCGTCGTTCCTGCCAGAGGGGGGTGCCTGCGACTGGTTGCGGCTGAACGTTGCGTTCACCCAGGATGCCCGGGCCCAGGCGTTTCTCAGGCAAATTCGACAAGTTTCTACAGCTGGAACGGGGGTACTAATGGGAATAGATGTCAAATAGGAATGAGTTGCTGTATCTTTCGCGACACATTCTTGTCGCCCTTGCGGCGGCGTCTTTCATTAGGATTGTGTGTCGATGCGTCGGATACTCGTTTCACTGTGTGTGCTCCAAGCTTATTCCATCTCCTCCTGGGCAGAAGAGCCCGTTTCCACGGACAAGGCGCCGCTGGAGTTGCAAGCCACCGACATTGTCGGCACCTCGGACTTCGAGACTGCACAAGGCCCGGTAAAGGGCTACCACGCCACCCGTTCCGCCAGCGCCACGCGTACCGACACCGCCATCCACGAAACCCCGCAGTCGATTTCTGTCGTGTCCCGCGATGTGGTCGAAGACCTCAGCGCCACGCGCCTGCAAGATGCCCTCGATTACGCTGGCGGCGTCGGCAGGGGGAACAATTTCGGCGGCCAGGGCCTGACCACGTTTACCGTGCGTGGCTTTACCACGGGCGAGTTCTACCGCAACGGCTTCCCGATCAATCGGGGTTACCCGAACATGCCCGATGCCAACACCATCGAGCGTCTGGAAGTGCTGCGTGGCCCGGCGTCCATGCTATATGGGCGTGGCGATCCCGGCGGCACCTTCAACGTAGTGTCCAAGCAACCATTGGCCGAGCGCACGGTGACCCTGGGCAGTCAGATCAGCGATCAGGGAATGCGTCGCGGCACCTTGGATGCGTCCGGCCCGTTGGATGACGAAGGCCGCCTGGCTTATCGCTTGAATGTGGTGGGCGAGGGCGGCGATACGTTCCGCGATCATGTCGAGACCGAACGTTATGGCATCGCCCCTGTGGTCACTTGGCAGGTCAACGACACCACGCGCCTGACCTTCGAAGGCGACTTCATGCGCAACAATGCGCCGCTGGACCGTGGCCTGACGCACTACGCAGGCCAGCGTGGCACCGCGTCCCGCGATACTTTCTTCGGCGAAAAAGACGTCGGCAAGTTGCACAACGACAACAACATGCTGCAGGTGCGTTTCGAGCACATGCTCAACGACGACTGGACCCTGGCCGGTGGCACCCAGTGGCTCGACGGCACGTTGCAGGGCAACGCTGTCGAAGGCAACGGCATCGCCGCCGATGGGCGCACCCTGGGGCGCAACTTCAACTACCGCAAGCTGGAATGGACCGACCGCGATACCCAGCTCAACCTCACCGGGCACTTCTCCACGGGAGGGTTCGAACATACGCTGCTGACGGGTGTTGAATACGAAGACTACAGCTACGAATCCATCATCCAGCGTTCCGCCGGCGGTTCTGGCGCGTACCCGATCGACATCTTCGATCCGGTCTATGGCCAGCCGCGCCCGGCCTTGACCCGCACCCCAACCGACGATCAGGAAAATCTCAAGACCTTCGGCGTGTTTGTCCAGGACCAGGTGGCGCTGACCGAGCGGCTGAAGGTGCTGGCGGGGGCGCGTTTCGAGCGGTTTGAGCATGAGTATGAAAGCTTTGTGCCCCAAGCACGCCCCGGCAGCCGCAACTGGGAGGTTACCGACAATGCAGTCACCCCACGCCTAGGCGTGATCTATGACCTGACCGACACGGTGGCGGTTTATGCCAACACCGCGCGCTCGTTCAAACCCAACAACGGCGCGAGCCGCGAGGGTGGCGGGTTCAAGCCGGAAGAGGGTAAGTCCTATGAAATGGGCGTTAAGTGGGAAGCGCTGGATCGCCAGTTGAGCGTCGATGCGGCGGTCTATCAGATCGAAAAACGCAACGTGCAGACGCCCGATCCGCTGGATTCGACCTTCAACGTCGCCGCTGGCGAAGTGCGCAGCCGTGGTTTCGACTTGAACGTGGCGGGCAACCTGACACCGGAGTGGCGCGTCATCGGCGGCTACGCCTATGTGGACGCCGAAGTGACCAAGGACGAGAACATCCCCACCGGTACTCGCCTGCTCAACGTACCGAAAAACACCGTCAGCCTGTTGAACGTCTATGAATTCCAGGACGGTGGCTTGAAGGGGCTAGGCCTGGGCCTGGGCGCCAGGTATGTGGATGAGCGGGCCGGCAATACCGCCGCCACCACCTTCACCATGGACGACTACACGGTGGTCGACCTGCTCGGCTACTACAAGGTCAACGAGCGCATTCGCCTCAACCTGGACCTGAAGAACCTGTTCGACGCCGATTACGAAGAGGGCGCGTTTGGTGGCGTCTACGCCTATCCGGGCGCACCGCGGACGGTGCAGGCGGGCATCTCCTACACGCTGTAGGTTCGAGCTAAAGAAAAACCCCGAAGGTTTCTGCCTTCGGGGTTTTTGTGTTTCACCATTTGCCGGTGCTCATGCCGCCGTCCACCGGCAGGACCGCGCCAGTCGTGAAGTCGGCACCCGCCAGGTACAACACGGCTTCGGCGATCTCTTCGATGGTGCCCACCCGACCGGCCGGCGCCAGGTTGTTGAGGAAGTCGCGGTGCGCCGGGTCATGCATCGGCGTGTCGATGATACCGGGCGCCACGGCGTTGACCTTGATGTTGAAAGGCGACAACTCCAGGGCCAGGGCGCGGGTCATCTGGTTGACGCCGCCCTTGATCAACACTGGCAGTGCTGCCGGCACCTGGATGTTCGGTTGCAAGGCCACCGAGGCGGAAATATTGATGATGAAACCCTGCTGGCGACCGATCATGTGCGCGGCTGCGGCCTGGCTGGCGTAGACGAGCCCTTTGAGATTGGTGTCCAGCAGCGATTCCAGGTCCTGCGGGCTGTATTCGACAAAGGGTTTGGGCAGGAAAAAACCGGCGTTGTTGACCAGCCCATCAACCGCGCCAAACGCCGCGATGGCTTTGCCGACCAGGGCGGTAGAGGTCGCCGGATCGGCAATGTCTCCGGCCACGCCGATGAAGCTCGCTGGATGGCCCAACTGGCCGGCCGCATCGTCCAGGCCCGACTGGGAACGGGCATTGCCCACTACGTTATAGCCGCGAGCCAGGAACGCCTTGACCAAGCCAAGGCCAATGCCGCTGGACGCGCCGGTGATGATGACGGTTTTCTGATTGCTCATGATGTTGACTCCTGATCACGTTGAGTAGGAACCGCTGCGCCTGTCTGGGCGTTGGTTGTGATCAGGGTATTGATGCGCTTGGGTTTGATAAATGGGGGTTCTGGTACTTGAGTTGATACTTGGTGTAATCAATCAATCGAACCTACGCTCCCACAGGGTTATCAAGGGCAGAAAAAAGCCCGGTCATTCGGACCGGGCTCGGTAGGGCGAAGCCTTACTCCTTGGGTTTACTTCGATACTCCGTCGTCGTCATGCCGGCATAACCCCAGTTATCGGTGTCGACTTCCTCGATCACGATATGGGTCAGGTGCGGGTCCTTGCCCAACACACGCTGCAGGGTTTCGGTGATTTCGCTAATCACCTGGGCTTTCTGTTCGCGGGTAACGCCGTCGCGGGTGATACGTACATTGACGAAAGGCATGCTGCACTCCAGTAGACGAGAATAGGCGCGGGAAGATCCAGCGCAATCGAGGGACCACTGTATTTATACGCCACGGCCTGATAAACAGGCATCGGGAATCTTCAGTTGATACGCGGTGTAATGAATCATGAAGCGGCACTTCGAAGACTTGCAGTTGGGCAGCATCGAGCTTTTCTGCCTGGCGGCGGAGGCGGGCAGTTTCACGGCGGCGGCGCAGGTGGCGGGCGTGACCCCAGCGGCGGTGAGCCGCTCGATTTTTCGGTTGGAAGAGCGTCTGGGTTCGCGCCTGTTTGTGCGCACCACCCGCAGCATCCGCCTGACCGACGCCGGCAGGACTTTTTTCGAGCAATGCCGTCAGGCATTGACGCAATTGGTCGAGGCGCAACAGGAAGTCATGGGGGCGCAATCCGTGCCATCCGGGCAACTGCGCATCAGCGTGCCGACGACTTACGGCCATCACCGCATCCTGCCACTGCTGCCGGCGTTTCGCGCGCAATACCCGCAAGTCACCGTTGATGTCCACTTGAGCAACCGCAACATCGATTTTGTCGCCGAAGGTTATGACCTCGCCATCCGTGTTCGGGCCCAGCCGGACTCCTCGATGATCGCCCGGTTGCTGGAAGACGCGAAACTGGCGGTGGTCGCGTCCCCGGATTACTTGCGCAGGGTAGGCACGCCGCAAACGCTGGAAGACCTGGAATTGCACGAGTGCATCCAATTCGAGCTGCCCAGCAGTGGTCGTCGTATCTCTTGGTTGTTCAACGTCGAGGGCAAGGAGAAGGAAGTGTTCGGGCAGGGTGGGTATTGCTGTTCCGACGACGTGTTGGGCGGGGTGACGCTGGCCAAGCATGGCGCCGGGCTGTTCCAGACCTATCGATTCATCGTTGAAACAGAGTTGGCGGACGGGCAATTGGTGGAAGTGCTGACACCGTTCGCGGGGCGTTCGCGCCCGTTCACGTTGCTGTATCCCCATGGCCGGTACGTGCCGCAGCGGGTACAGGCGTTTGTGGATTTTCTGTTGCAGTACCGGGAGCAGTGGGCCGCGACTTGAGGTGATTGTGATCTGTGGCGAGGGGATTTATCCCCGCTGGTCTGCGCAGCAGTCCTCGCTCAGACTGCTCGGTGTGCCAGATTGAACACCCGCCGCTGTTGGGGCTGCCGCGCAGCCCAGCGGGGATAAATCCCCTCGCCACAATGGATCACCATAAGCTCAAATGATGCGTTTGCCGCAGAGATTCCCGGCCCAGCCTTTTATCAGAACCGGAATGCCTGACGACCAATCAGCAGCCATTTGCCGTTCTGTTTTTGCCAAATCTGGAAGTTTTCGATTTCGGTCGGGACCACTTCGGTGCCCTTGAGCGCCTGGGCGGAGAAGTGGTTGCGTACCAGGGCCACGTCGCCAGAAAGGGTGATTTTCTGATTTTTCATTTCCAGGGTCTTGAATGCGCTCTTGCCGGTTTCGATGTCGGCGATGAAGGCTTTTTTGTCCTGGATATTGCCGCTGGAGTGACCGTAGGTCAGGTTCTCGGCGGCAAGGGCCTGGAGTTGGGGAATGTCTTTGTGAAGCATGGCCTGGGTCAGGTGGTCGACAGCTTCGGCCACCTCTTTTTCGGCCGGTGCGGCGGCTGCGACATAGCCGCTGAAGAGGCAAACGAAACCGATCAGCAATGATGCTTTTTTCATGGGTTTTTTCCTTGTTTTTGTAAGTATCGGGAATTCGAGCGTCTAGTGCTCGTCGGTCATCGTACAACTTGTCACGGTAGACTGGAATAGGGCACGGTCAACGTGGGGAGGGAGCAAGCGTCCTCGCCACAAGGGCAAACGGTATTGATCCGCGATTTGCCTACAGTCCCTCCCGAACCGCCCCCCGAATCCCCTCCAGCAACATCGTAAACGCCGGATTGTCGTTATCCTCCCGCCACACCAGATGCAGCTCACTCTGCACCCCTTCACCCAGATCGATCTCGCGAAACACCACTTGCCTGAACGCCACGCTGGTCGCGCAACGCGGCACCAGTGCCAGGCCCATGCCGGCGTTGACCAGCGCCAGGATGGTCAGCGAAGACCCCAGCCATTGCACGAACTGCGGGGCGACACGGGCCGAGCGCAGCATGCCGGTGAGCAGTTCGTTGAAGGGCGGGTAGGCGGAGTGGGCGTACATCAGGAACGGCTGTCCATCCAGGTCCTGCACGCTGACAGACTCGGCGTTGGCCAGCGGGTGGCCCGCAGGCACGGCCAGGACAAACGGCTCGCGCACCAGGCACTCAGTGGCGTAGCCGGTTTCCAGCAGCGGCGAGCGGACGATGCCCAGGTCGATGCGCCGGGCGCGCAGGGCTTCGTGTTGTTGGTAGGTGTTCATCTCCGACAGGACGATCTTCACCTGCGGTTGCTTGAGCCGCGCTTCGGCGATCACCTTTGGCAGGAATTCATACACCGCGCTGCCGACGAAGCTGATGGTGACCGAACCGATATGGCCCTGGGCAAAGCGCTTGGCGGCCACTGCGGCCTGCTGCGCCTGTTGCAACAGGTTCTGCGCCTCGATGAAGAACGCCCGGCCGGCGGCGGTGAGGGCGACGCTGCGGGTGCTGCGGGTGAACAGTTCGACGCCCAGGTGATGCTCCAGCAATTGGATCTGCCGGCTCAAGGGTGGTTGGGTCATGTTCAGGCGTTCGGCGGCGCGACGGAAGTTGAGTTCGGTCGCCACGGTGGTGAAGCAGCGCAGTTGGGCCAGCTCAAACATTGATTCAATCCCGGTATCAATCAAGTGCCAGGTTAGATTAGACGGGAACAATCAGCGGCGTCCATCATCGACGCGCACACCTTCCGGAGCCGCTGCATGAAAATCAAACGCGTCACCGTCACCCCCATCGCTTTCCGCGACCCACCGCTGCTTAACGCCAGCGGCATCCATGAGCCCTTCGCGCTGCGCTCGATCATCGAGATCGAAAGCGACAACGGCTACATCGGCCTCGGCGAGAGCTACGGCGATGCGCCGGCCCTGGCGATCCAGCAACAGGTCCAGGACCAACTGGTCGGCATGGACCCGTTCAATCTCAACCAGTTGCGGGCCATCGTTCAGGCCACCGTGGCGGCCCACAAGCCGGCCAGCGTTGCCGGGGCGGAACTGGCGCCGGGCTCCCATGCGAGCAAAGCGGTGAGCAATGCCTATTCGGCCTTCGAGGTGGCCTGCCTGGACTTGCAGGCGCATTACCTGAACGTGCCGCTGGTGGACCTGTTGGGCGGTGCGATTCGCGATGAAGTGCCGTTCAGCGCATACCTGTTTTTCAAATATGCCGAGCACATCGACTCGCCATATCCTGCGGACAACTGGGGCGAAGCGCTGAACGAGCAGCAGATCGTCGCCCAGGCACGGCGGATGATCGAGGAATACGGGTTCAAAAGCATCAAGCTCAAGGCCGGCGCCCTGGAGCCGGAGCATGAAGTGGCCTGCATCAAGGCGTTGAAAAAAGCGTTTCCCGGCTTGCCGCTGCGCATCGATCCCAACGGCAACTGGTCGCTGGAAACCTCGATCCGCATGGCTGAGCTGCTAGGGGACGACCTTCAGTATTACGAAGACCCGACGCCTGGCCTGGAGGGCATGGCCGAGCTGCACAAGCGCACTGGCCTGCCGCTGGCGACCAACATGGTGGTCACCGATTTTGACGAGTTCCGCCGAAGCGTGGCCCAGGACAGCGTGCAGATCGTCCTGGCCGACCACCATTATTGGGGCGGGCTGCGGGACACCCAGGTACTGGCGAAAATGTGCGACACCTTTGGCCTGGGGGTTTCCATGCATTCCAATTCGCACTTGGGCATCAGCCTCATGGCCATGGCCCACGTGGCGGCTTCGGTGCCGAACCTGGATTACGCCTGCGACACGCATTACCCATGGCAGGAACCGGATGAAGAAGTGATCAAGGGTGGCAAGCTTCCGTTTGTCGACGGCTGCGTGAAGATCACCCGGGCGCCGGGCCTGGGGTTGGAGCTTGACCGCGATCAACTGGGCAAGCTGCACGAGCAGTTCCTGAGCTGCGGCATTCGCCAGCGCGATGACGTGCGGCAGATGCGCCGTTATCGGCCGGATTGGAAGACGGTCAAGCCGAGGTTCTGAGCTGAAGGCGAGGGGGCCGTTGTGGCGAGGGGATTTATCCCCGCTGGGCTGCGCAGCAGCCCCTTGGATTGTCCTGATGTACCGAGTTGTCAGGTTTTAGGGCCGCTTCGCACCCCAGCGGGGCGGTGCGACGTTTCGCTAAATCCCCTCGCCACAAGTTGATCATACTCAGCACCATCCCCAACCCACCCACCGGCCCACACCCAAAGTACCGCGCCCGGCGGCATCCGGGTCTTACACACAAACTGCCGCGCCGGGCCTGCGCTGCCAAAGCAGCCGCCAATCACTTCCAAGGCAGCGTATGACGCGCCCGGGTGCCTTTCGATAATCGCCTCCGACATCCCGTCCCCTGTTGCGGAGCGCGCCATGCACAACAATAAAAATACCTGCCTGCGTTTTTTGCCTGCGGTCATCGCAGGCCTCTCGACCCTCGCCCCGATGCCTTGGGCCCACGCTGAAATCATGCTGTACGACAAGGACCAGACGACCTTTTCCACCGACGGCTACATCAACGCTTTCTACGTCAACAGCGACGTGGACCGTGCCGGCGAACAGTTCGACCGCCGCCAGTCGCGGGTCAAGATGGGCTTCTTGCCCAACTACCTGGGCTTCAACATGGGCAAGCAGGTCGATGACCTCAAGCTCGGCGCCCGGGCGTCGTTCTGGGTGACCATCAACGACAGCGAAACCAACGGCACCGACACTGCCATCGACGTGCGCCAGTTCTACGGCACCGTCGCCAACCCGGAGTGGGGCGAAGTGCTGATCGGCAAGGACTTCGGCCTGTTCGCCCGTTCCAACATCCTGCTCGATGAGCTGCTGGCCGGTTATGGCCAGGTCAGCGACACCTTGGGGCTGGTGGACGGCGGCGGCGTCTCGTTCGGCAATATCGGCAGCGGTTATCCGTACCCGTTCCCGACGTCGCAAATCACCTATCGCACCCCCGTGATGGACGGGTTGCGCGTGGCGGTGGGCATCATGGACCCGGTGGACACCAACGACAACAGCGCCACCGGCAAGGCCTACCAGGAGAACCCTCGCACAGAGAGCGAGGTTACTTATCAGTTCGACCTGGGCGCAGCGAAGATCTACAGCTGGCTGAACGGCAGCTACCAGACCTCCGACAACACCGATTCCAGCGTCGAGTCGGTCACGTCCAAAGGTTTGGGTTATGGGGTGCAGGCGAAGATGGGTGGGCTGTCGCTCACCGGCTCGGGGTTTCAGGCCAAGGGTATCAACCCGTTCTTCACAAACAATGCCGGCGAGGCCACGTTGCGCAATGTCGACAGCAAGGGCTACCTCTTGCAGGGCTCCTACAAGCTGGGCAAGAACCGCCTGGCGCTGTCCTATGGCAAGACCGAGGACGACGGAAATGGCGTGGTCGGCAGCGGCGCCGACTATGAGACTCGCGGTGTCGCGCTGTTCCACGACATCAACGATAACCTCAAGCTCGTCGCCGAATACAACCAGTTCGAAATCAACGGCCATGACACCAGCGCGCAGAACGAAGACACCGATACCTTCGCGGTGGGGGCGGTGTTGACCTGGTAAGGACTACTCAACCCCGGGCGAGGGGGCAAGCTCCCTCGCCACAGAAGCGATCCACGTGAACAAGGTTTTCTTGGCGGCCCCAACCGTGCGCATCGCGGCTGGGGCCGCCACGGTTCTCATCCCATGGAAGCGTCCATCCGCTACCCAAGTAGCATTCGTGGGCCGGGCGTCGATTCGTACACTCAAGGCTCTATCACGCACCGTCGGAGGCGCAGATGCAGCAGGCCCAGAGCGAGGGCGTGGTCAGCGCCATGTCCCAGGCAACGGACGTCGAGCAAGTGGCCCAGGAGCTGGCGCGACAGTTGTTGCACCCGTACCTGGGGTTCGTGCTGTTTTTCTGTTCCGCCGAATACAATCTGCCGGCCTTGGGCCACGCGCTTTCGCGCAGCTTTGGCGGGATCCGGCTGGTGGGATGCACCAGCGCGGGGGAAATCACGCCACAAGGTTACGGGCGCAACTGCGTGACGGCGGTGGGTTTCGACCACCGGCATTTTTCCATCGCTGCCGAACTGATCGGCGAAATGGAGCACTTCAGCCTGATCGATGCCCAGCAGATGGTCGAGCGCCTTGCCAGTGGTTGCCGCAGCAACGCCTTGGCGCCGATCAAGGGCCACAGCTTCGCCTTGACCTTGCTCGACGGTTTGTCCAGCCGCGAGGAGATGGTGCTGGCAGCCTTGAGCGCCGCCCTGGGGGACATCCCGCATTTCGGCGGCTCGGCCGGGGATGACAATTACCTGACCCACACCCACGTCTACTTTGAAGGTCAATTCCACAGCGGCGCGGCCGTGGTGGTGTTGATCAATACTTGGCTGGAGTTCGAAGTGTTTACCACCCACCACATCCTGCCCCGGCAGGAAAAACTGGTGGTGACCGGCGCCGACAGCGCCACGCGCAGGGTCTACGAGCTAAACGCCGAGCCTGCGGCCGAAGAATACGCACGGCACATTGGCGTGCCGGTAAACGCGCTGGATTACCGGGTCTTCGCTGCCCATCCATTGGCCGTGCGCATCAACGACCAGTACTACGTGCGAGCGATCCAGCAGGTCCATTCGGACCTGAGCCTGAGTTTCTATTGCGCGGTGGAGAACGGCATCGTCCTCACCGCCATGAGCCCGGGGCCGTTGCTGCACAACCTGCAAGATCTGTTCGATGGTTTGCAGGCGCGCCTCGGGGACTTGCTGCTGACCCTGGGCTGCGACTGTTTCCTTCGACGCCTGGAGCTGGAAGATCGCGACGGCCTGGAACAGATCGGCCAGTTCCTGCGTGAACATCGGGTGATGGGGTTCAACACCTATGGAGAGCAATTCAATGGCATGCACATCAACCAGACGTTCACCGGAGTTGCCATTGCCCGCCATCGCGTCCCCGACCATCGCTGAACTGCAGGCGCAGCTCGCCGCTCTGGAGCATGAGAACCGCAAGCTGCGGCGCATCAATGAAGCGCTGATCGAGCGGGTGGAATCCGGCGTGACGCGCGGCAGCGACCCATACGCAGCCTTCCAGCATTCGGTGGTGCTGGCCGAACAGGTGCGTGAGCGTACCGACGCCTTGAACCAAGCCATGGCCGAGTTGAAGGCCGGCAACCATTTGCTCGGCGAAGCGCGGTTGCGGGCGGAAACGGCCCATCGGCATTTGATCGACGCGATAGAGAGTATTTCCGATGCCTTCGTGCTGTTCGACGCGCAACAGCGCATCGTCCTGTTCAACAGCCGTTTCAAGGCGTTCTGGGCCCACAGCCGGGTGAGGATCATCGCGGGGATGCGCCTTGCCGAGGTCAAGCGTTTGATGACCGCCAACGGCTTGTTCAGCGAAGAAACCCGCGGCCAGCCCGACGAACCGGTGCTGTACCGATTGCAGAACGGGCGCTGGCTGCAAGTCAGTGAACGGCCGACCCAGGAAGGCGGCCGGGTGATTCTCTTCACCGATATCACCGACGTCAAACTCAGTGAAACCGTGCGCCGGGAACAGGCCATCGCGCAGAAATCCCATCTGTTGCAGCGCGCCGTGGACAACCTGTCCCAGGGCGTGGCGATGGTCAACGCTCAAGGCGTGCTGGAACTGTGGAACCGGCGCTTCCTGGAGCTCAGTGGCCTGGCACCGGTAGCGGCCCATCGGCTATTCAACGAGGTCATCGCCGACAGCGAGCTGCAACTGCTCACACCGACCAGTCGCGATGGCAATGGCCGGCTGATCCAGGAGTGTGAGCAACGGCTGTCCGATGGCCGAGTCCTGGAGATCCGCACCCATCCACTGCCCACCGGTGGCTACGTCAACACCTTCACCGACATCACCGAGCGCTACCAGCACGCCGAGGCGTTGAGCGAGAGCGAGCGCTGGATCCGCCTGATCACCGACCACGTTCCGGCGCTGATCGCCTATCTCAACGCCGATCTGGTCTATGAGTTCACCAACAAGGTCTACGAGCAATGGTATTGCTGGCCCCGTGGCGTGATGCTCGGCCAGAGCCTGCGAGAAGCCCACAGCGAGCAGCACTATCAGCGCTTGGAAGCCTACGTGGCCCGGGCGCTGGCGGGCGAGAGCGTGACGTTCGAATTCGCCGAGACCAACATCAACAACCAGGAGCGCTACATGCTGCGCTCCTATGTGCCCAATGTGCTGGCCAACGGCGAGGTGGTGGGGATCTTCGTGCTGATCCGCGACATCACCGAGCGCCGTCGCACCGCCGAGGCGTTGCACCAGGCCTATCAAAACCTGGAGCAGCGCGTGCAGGAGCGCACCGCTGAACTGACCAGCCTCAACGACCAGTTGCTGCGCGAGATCGATGAGCGCAGCCGGGTGGAACTGCGCTTGCGTGAAGCCAAGCGCGAGGCCGAGCGGGCCAACCTGTCAAAAACCAAATTCCTCGCGGCGGTCAGCCATGACCTGCTGCAACCGTTGAACGCCGCGCGGCTGTTCACCAGCGCCTTGCTGGAGCGCCGCGAGCCGGTGGCGAACGCGCACCTCGTGCGCAACGTGAGCAATTCGCTGCAGGACGTGGAAAACCTGTTGGGCACCCTGGTGGATATCTCCAAGCTCGATGCCGGCGTGATCAAGGCCGACGTGGCGCCGTTCGCCTTGAGTGAGTTACTCGACAACCTGGCGGCCGAATATCGCCAAGTGGCGCGCAGCGAGGGTCTTGAATTGTGTTTCGTACCTTGTTCGGTGCTGGTGCGCAGTGACATCCAACTGTTGGCGCGGATCCTGCGGAACCTGCTGAGCAATGCGCTGCGCTACACCCCGAACGGGCGGGTTCTGCTGGGATGCCGACGCCTTGGCAATCGTGTTTCGATCGAGGTCTGGGATTCTGGCATCGGCATCGCCCAGGATCGCCTGGAGGAGATTTTCCAGGAGTTCAAGCGCGGTGATGTCCAGCGTCCGGACCAGGATCGAGGCTTGGGCCTGGGGCTGGCGATTGTCGAGAAGATCGCCAGGATACTTGGGCACCGGATCCGGGTGCGCTCATGGCCGGGCAAAGGCTCGGTATTCGCCATTGAGGTGCCCCTCAGCGCCACCGCGCCCAAGCCGCTGCCGTGCCTGGACATGAGCGAGCCCATGCTTGAACGCCTGCGCGGGGCGCGGGTCTGGGTGCTGGACAATGATGGAGCGATCTGCGCCGGCATGCGTACCTTGCTCGAAGGTTGGGGCTGCCTCGTGGTGACTGCGCTGTCGGAACAGGACCTGGCGCGGCAAGTGGACGGCTACCGTGCCGAAGCCGACCTGCTGATCGCCGATTACCACCTGGATCACGACCAGAACGGCGTGGACGCCGTGGCCCGGATCAACGCCTGCCGTGCCTCACCGATCCCGGCCATGATGATCACCGCCAATTACAGCAATGAACTCAAACAGCAGATCCGCGAGCTTGGGCACACACTGATGCACAAGCCGGTGCGGCCGATGAAACTGAAGATTGCGATGAGTCACTTGTTGGGCCAGGCCCCGGTCTCTTGAGCCGAACGCTGTTGTGGCGAGGGGATTCATCCCCGTTGGGGCGCGAAGCGGCCCCGTGACTCTTCCTGATGTACCGAGTTGTCAGGTTTTGGGGCCGCTTCGCAGCCCAGCGGGGATGAATCCCCTCGCCACAGTAATCTCACGCCACTGACCTAGCGGCGTAGGTACGCCCCGAAATCAATATCCCCCGCGCTGAGAATCGCCTGCACCCGGTTATGCACGTTGAGCTTGCGCAGGATCGCCGAGACGTGGGCCTTGACCGTGGTTTCGGCGATGTCCAGCGTGTAGGCGATCTGCTTGTTCGACTCGCCCTTGGTCATGCGTTCGAGTACCAGCAGTTGCTTGCGCGTCAGGGCCTGGAGCAGTTCGGGCGGGAACGCCGGGGTTTCGTTCAACCGTCGGCCCGTGGGGCTCTTCTGGGTGCGGATGATGTCCGGCGGCAAGTACACGTTGCCATTGAGGATCTGCTCGATGGCGTCGGTCATTTGCGAGCGAGGTGAAGACTTGGTGATGAAACCCACCGCGCCATAGGTGATGGCCTGCAGAACGATTTGCTTGTCCTGTTCGGCGGACACGATCACCACGGGGATGGTCGGCGCTTCGTTGCGCAGGTTGATCAGGCCGTTGAGGCCGTGCATGCCGGGCATGTTCAGGTCCAGCAGGATCAGGTCCAGGTCGTCGTGTTCGCGGGTCAGCGCCAGGGCGCTGTCCAGGTCGGCGGTTTCCATCACCTCGCTACCGGCGAACCCGTCGCTGATGACGTTGTGGATGGCTTCGCGAAACAGTGGGTGATCGTCGGCTATCAGGATTTTATACATGGCCATTCACCTCGTTATTGTCGTGTTGGGGCAATTGCACGCAGGGCGCTGCGTCAGGGAAAAGGTTCGGGGCGGGCCGCTTGCAAGGGCAGGTTGGCCGCCTCCCAGGCGTCGACGCCGTCGCGGTACCAATACAAATGTTTATAGCCCATGGACGCGGCGCGTTTTACCGCGTTCCAGCTCAACCAGCAATCGGAGCGACAGTAAAAGACCAAGGGTTGGTCCAGGCGCCCGTCGGTGGCCTTGCGCAGGTGGGATGTGAAGTAATCCTGCCAGTTCGCCTCCAGCTCACCATCGCCCGTATTGGCCAGCCATAGGCTGCCGGGGAGGTTGGCGTGGGGCTCGGTGTCGATGAAGCGCCCCTGGACCCATGGACGACGGTACACGTCGATCAACACCGGGGCGGGCGTTTGCCCAAGCAGGCGCTGCAAGCCTTCGGTGTCGACGGTTTGCGCGCCCTGGGCGGAGGCGGGCGTGGGGCTGCGGTATTGGGTAATGCGATAGCCCTGCGCCGAAAACAACGCAGTGTCGGCCTGGGCGACATTCAGCGACAGGCCCAGCAAGACGATGGCCAGCAAACGGGGCATGGGATTTATCCTTTTTGTTATGCGCCCATTACATGCCAGGGTCGAGGTCTTGTGAATGCGACCATAGACAGGAAAACCGGTACTAAAGTAGTAAATTCCTATTTCTGTGGGTATTTAAGGGTCAGCTGGCCCTGCGCAACGCCGCATGCTGCGGATTGAATGTCCACACCGCCAGCGCTGCGAACACCAGCGTCAACGCCACGCACACCGCCATCGCCACCAGGTTGAATTGCCCATACAACGCGAACCGCACCAGCTCCACGCCATGGGTGAAGGGGTTCACCGCGCACAGCCAGTACAACCAGGGGCTGGCTTCGAGCATTTTCCACAACGGGTACAGCGCCGAAGACAGGAAAAACATCGGGAAGATGACGAAGTTCATCACCCCGGCGAAGTTCTCCAGCTGGCGGATCGCGTTGGACAACAACAGGCCCAGGGCACTGAGCATCAGCGCCACCAAAAGCAAGGCCGGCAATGCCAGCAGCACGCCCATGGCTGGCGGCTGGACACCGTAGAGCCAGGCGATGGCGAGGAAGGCGTAGACCTGCAAGAGCGAGATCAGCGAGGTTGCGAGCAATTTGCTCGCCAGCAAAAAGGCCCGGGGCAGGGGGCTGGTCAGCAGGACGCGCATGCTGCCCATTTCGCGGTCATAGACCATCGACAGCGAGCCTTGCATGCCATTGAACAACAGGATCATGCAGGCCAGCCCCGGCACGATGTACACCTCATAGGGGATGTAAGTGTCGTAGGGCGCGATGATGGCGATGCCCAGCGCCGCCCGGAAGCCGGCGGCGAACACCAGCAGCCACAACAACGGTCGCACCAGTGCGCTGAGCAATCGCGTGCGTTGCAAGACGAAGCGCAGCCATTCGCGCATCACGACGCCAAGGAAACATTGCCAATACGCGTTCATGCGGCAACTCCCGAGGCGGTCAATCGATGAAAGGCCGAGCCGAGACTGCCGCCGTGTTCCTCGCTCACGTCCTCGGCCCGTCCGCTGGCGACCAGCCGGCCCTGATGCACGATCAGCAGGTCATCACTGGGCTGCACTTCGTCCAGCAGGTGCGTGGCCCAGAGCACACTGATGTCCTGTTCGCGACACAGTTGGCGAATGTGTTGCCCCAAAGCCTGGCGGCTGGCCGGATCGAGCCCGACGCTCGGCTCGTCCAGCAGCAGCAAGCGCGGTTCGTGGAGCAGGGCCCGGGCGATTTCCACCCGGCGCCGGTGTCCGCCATTGAGGTGGCGCACCCGCTCGTGACGTCGTTCGGTCAACTGCTGGCGGGCCAGTTCGGCTTCAATCCGGGCATCGGCCTGGCGCCGGCAAAAGCCATGCAGCGCGAGGTGATAACGCAGGTTCTGCTCGACGCTCAGGTCCAGGTCGAGCGTGCTTTGCTGGAACACCACGCCCAACTGGCGCAACGCCTGGTGCGGTGACGTGCGCAATGAATGACCGCCGACGCGGATCTCGCCGCGCTGAACATCGTACAGGCGCGTCAGCAGCGCAATCAGCGTCGACTTCCCAGCGCCGTTCGGTCCGAGGAGGGCGGCGAAGCGTCCGGCCGGTACGCTGAAGCTGATCTGGCGCAGGGCTTGCCGCGCACCATAGGCGAAACTCAGGTCGCTGACCTCCAAGGCGTTCATGGCGTCACCACCACGCCCCAGGGATAGCGGCCGACTTTCACCGACTTGAGCACCTTGCGGCTCTGCACGTCGATCACCGAGACGTCGCCGCTGACTCCATTGGTTGCCAGCAGTTGCTTCTGGTCCGGGGTGAACGCCAGCTGCCAGACGCGTCGGCCCACCAGCAGGTAATCCAGCACTTCGAAAGTCTTGGCATCGATCACTGCCACATGGTTAGCCGGGCCCAGGGCGACGAATGCCAGCTTGCCGTCGGCGCTGAGCTTGATGCCCACTGGCTGCACCTTGTCCGGGTGCACGCCCTTGATCTGGAAGGTCAGAGTCTTGAGCACCTGGCGCGAGGCAACGTCGAGGATGGTCAGCGTCCCGCCGATCTCCGCCGAGGCCCAGAGTTGCGTGCCGTCGCGATTGAATTCGACGAAACGCGGCCGTTGGTCCACCAAGGTGTTGTCGGCCAGGGTCTGGGTGCTGGTGTCGATCCAGTGCAGCATGTTGGTGGTTTCGCTGGTGTTGACCGCCCACTTGCCGTCGGGGCTGACGGCCATGCCTTCGGGCTCGACGCCGACGCCGATCTGGCCCAGCACTTCGGAGGTCTGGGTGTCGATCACTGTGACCAGCGCATCGTCCTCGTTGGAAACGTAGAGCCAGCGGTCGTTGGGGTGCAGGGCGAATTGCTCCGGGTCCTTGCCGGAAGGCAGCTCCTTGATGATCTTGCGAGTGGCGACGTCCATCACCTGGACGCGGTCCGAATCGCTGGCGCAGATGTACAGCAGGCGGTTGTCATGGGACAACAACAAGCCTCGCGGGCGCTGGCCTACCGGCAAGGTATCGACGACTTCCAGGCTCTGCAGGTCGATCAGGCTGAGGCTGTTGTCTTTTTCGTTGGAGACCCAGGCGATACTGGCGGCAGCGGGACCGGCAAGGAGCAGCGAGGCGCCCAGGGCGAGGGCTTGGCAAAGCAGAGCCGGGTTGAGCAGGGGGCGGCGCATGGCGTTTTCCTTATTGTTGTGATCGATCAGGGGTAGCGACAGCTCACTTCGGGCCGGTCGAAGCCCAGGCTGTCCATTTCGTTGGACGGGTGGAGAAAACCGTCCTGGGGCGACGTGCTGACCAAGGCGCGAGGCTGAACCAGGGGAATCGGTTGGCGCAGTTGACCATTCCAGGGCCGGTAGCTGAGCTTGCGGCCCTTGAATCCATCCAGCGGCAGCGCGTCGCCGAGGGCCAGTTGGCGAATGGCGAATGGCTCGTCCTGGCGCAGCTTGCTCACGGCGGCGGCGATACTGCGCACGGCGATCCAGGCGGCGAAGTCGCGGTCGTTCATCCAGCGGCCGGCCAAGGCTTCGAAGCGCTTTTGCAACTGCGCCGCGCCGTATGTCTCGACGGTCTTGTGCCAACCGGTGGGCGTCAGTCCCTGGGTCCCTGCGACCGGGCGCGGGAGCCAGGTCTGATAGGGCACGTATTCGCCGAAGTCGCCGCGCTCATCGGCTACCAGCACCACGTCGTACTCGGCGGCCTGGGTGAACAGCGGCATATCGGCCTGGGCGCTGCGGCGCTGGTCGTTATCGAACTGCCAAGGTTTCTCGGCGACGATCTTCATGCCGAAGCGTTTCATGGCCCGGCGCAATGCAGCGGCGTAGGCCTGGTCTTCGGGTGTCTGGCCGACGATCAGCAAGGCCCGCTGCCATTTGCGCACGACGCTGAACTGGATCAAGGCGTCGGCCAGTGTTGCGCGGTCGGGCAGGGTGTGCAGCACGTTGCTCAGGCAGCCGCTGGTGCGCAGGCTGTCGTCGGGGCTGCCGGCGTTGAAGAGCAGGCTGTCGGGCAGGGCGGCGCTGAGCTGGCGTAGGCTTTCGCCTGGCGCATTCACCACGAACAAACGCAGGCCCTGTTCATGCTGGGCACGGGCGGCCTCCAGCAGTGCTTGGGAATTGTCGACGTTAGCGCTTTCTAGACGGTAGTCGTGCTTGAGAAATCGCCCGGTGCTGTTGCTGTCGATGATCGCCAGTTCGGCGCCGCGCAATCCGGCATCGGTGGGTTCAGCGATGACGTTGGACAGCAGCGGCCCGGGGTCGGGACGGTAACCCAGGTAGCCGATGCGCACCTGCAACGGCGCGGCATCGCTGGCCTGAGCGGTCGATGCGGCCAACAGGTAGATCAGGGCGTAACTGACAAGCCAGCGCATGACGTCCTCCATTGCAGGTAGCGCCAGCATAGGAAGGCCGTGATGCCGGGGAAATATGCAGAAAGTACCGCTGGGCCAGTACCAAGGTAGTAGCTCGGTCCGCGCGCCGGGGTCTTAGGATGCTTCCAATTGTCATTCATCAGGGGAGCGGACAGGTCATGCGGGTACTCAAGACGCTGCTGTTGCCGTTGTTACTGATCCTGAGCTTGATCGGCGTGGATCGACGCGCCACGGCCCCTGTGGGAGCGAGCCTGCTCGCGATGGCGGCGGCACGTCCAATCTTGAGGCTGGCTGAACCACCGCTATCGCGAGCAGGCGCGCTCCCACCGGGGATCGGTGCGAGACAGGGGGCGGAGCACTGACCATGTCTGCCCTCTGGCGCATCAACCTCTGGGTCACGGCGTTCTTCGCCCTGGTCACCCTGGCCTGCGCAACGCTGCTGTTACACCAGGCCACGGTGGATGTGCGACGCGAACTGCAATCGGCCGAGTCGGTGGTGCATTACCTGCGCGAGACTGCCCAGCGCGACCCGGCCAGCCTCCAGTTGCGGCTCACCGGCAGCCTGCGTCACGTTCGGGTGCGCTGGTTGGCGCCCGGCGAAAACGTGCCGGCACAGGAGCCTGGCTTGAACGCCTGGTTGGGGCGTCGACTCCTGGCCCAAGGGCCTGCCGCCCAAATCGTCGAGTTGCAGGACGGTCGTCGGGCCTGGATTGCCGTCGACCCCGGTGACGAAGTCGATGAAATCTTTGACTCCCTGGTGCAGTTGCTTGGCGTTTGCGCGACGGCGTTGCTGCTCAGCCTGCTGGCGATCCGCTGGGCGGTGCGCCGGGGCATGCGCCTGCTGGACGAATTGCTACAGGCGTTGCACCAGGTGTCCAGCGGCGACCTGCAAGTGCATCTGCGGCCCGAGGGCCTATCGGAAGCCCAGCAATTGGCGGCGCATTTCAACCGCATGACCGCCGCCCTGGGCCAGACTCGGGCCGACAATGCGCGGCTGACCCAGGCGTTGCTGGCCGTCCAGGAGCAGGAGCGCAGGTCCCTCGCGCAAACCTTGCACGACGATTTGGGCCAGTACGTGGCAGGTATTCGCGCGAGGGCCTGTTTGTTGCGCCTGGTGATTCATCAGCCGCCCGTGCTGGAGCAGACCGCCAACGAATTGGAAGAACACTGCGATCATTTGCAGCAAGGCTTTCGCGCCTTGGTCAACGACTTGTATCCGGTCGTGCTCCAGCATCTGCCGCTGGGTGAGGCCATTGAATTGTTGGCCCGGCAATGGCAGGACAGTCACGGCATCGCCTGTCAGTTACGGGTCGATGGAGCACCGCCGCCATTGGCCGCATCGGACAAGGCTCAGTTGTACCGCCTGTTGCAGGAAGCGCTGACCAACATCGCACGGCATGCCGACGCCAGCCAGGTGCGGATCCGCATGCAGCACCGCGCCGGTCGCCTGCGGCTATGGGTGCGCGATAACGGACGCGGTGCCCAGCAGCCCTCCCGGGCCGGCGTGGGCCTGCATTCCATGGCGGAACGGGCGCGCAGCCTTGGTGGTGAGCTGCGCATCATCAGCCGGCCCGGGGCGGGTTGGGCGCTGGCCTTGAATATTCCCTTGGAGGCCTCATGAACATTTTGTTGGTGGACGACCATGCCGTGGTTCGGCAGGGCTACGCCAGCTTGTTGCGGGCTTTGATGCCACAGCTGCAGGTGCGCGAAGCGGCCTGCGGCGAAGAGGCGTTGAGCCAGGTGCAGGAACAAGTGCCGAACCTGGTGATCATGGACTTCGGCCTGCCGGGGATCAGCGGGCTGGAAACCACCCGGCGCCTGCGTCAACGCTTGCCGCAACTGCGGGTGCTGTTCTTCAGCATGCACGACGAGTTGCCGTTGGTTCGCCAGGCGTTGGACGCGGGCGCTGCGGGCTACCTGACCAAGAATTCGGCGCCGCAGGTATTGATCGAGGCGGTACGGCGAGTGCTGGCCGGCCATGCCTACATCGAGCAGGCCCTGGCCACTCAGTTGGCCTGCGCCACCACCCGCCACGACAGCGATCCACGCCTGCAATCGATGACCCAGCGCGAGCTGGAGATCTTCGTCATGCTCGCCAATGGCACTCCCGCGCGCACCATTGCCGAACAGCTATGCATCAGCGCCAAGACCGTGTCCAACCACCTGACGTTGCTCAAGAGTAAGTTGCAGGTCAGTTCCCATGCCGAGTTGGTGCATTTGGGGATCGATATGGGGGTGGTGCGGGTGGCTGGGTGAGTCCCTGACTTGAAATGCCGGCCAATTGTGGCGAGGGAGCTTGCTCCCGCTGGGGTGCGAAGCGCCCCCAAGGCCGGCGCCTCGGTGTGTCAGGTTAATTGAGTCGTACAAATTGGGGCTGCTTCGCACCCCAGCGGGAGCAAGCTCCCTCGCCACGGGAGCTTCATTGTTCCCAAGACGTTGGGCATCCGACACACCCCTGCATATTCGCATCCTGGAAATTCCCATAGTGCTGCCGCGAGCCCGTCAGGTTGGCCTGTTCCAGGTTGCTTTCGCCCAGTTTGACCTCTTGCAGGTTGGCATCGCGCAAGTCGGCGCCCTTGAGGTCGGCTTTGCTCAGCCAGGCCATTTCCAGGTCGGCGGCTTGCAGGTTGGCGTCGTGCAGGCGGGCGCCGGACAAGCGGGCGAACTGGAGATAGGCGGCCGTCAGGTCGGCTCGCTGAAACTGCGCGCCCTGGGCAAACAGCCCCCAGCCCTGGATCGCCTTGAGCGTGGCATCGCTGAAGTCCGCCAGGCGAAGGTTGCTTTGTTGCAGGCTCGCGCGACTCAGGTTGGCGCCCTGTAGCTGGGCCTTCTCTAGATTCGCCAGGTCCAGCCGGGCATGGCGCAGGTCGGCGTCGCGCAGATCCGCGCCGGCGAGGTTCATCTTGCGCAGGTCCTGGTTGGCCAGGTGGGCGCCCCGCAGGTTAGCGCCGGGGCATTGGCTGGATTCGGCAATGAGGCAGCCGTTTAGGGTCAGTGGGGTGTCGGGGTCATCGGCATGGGCAACGGCGCCGATGAATAGAAGCAGTAATGGCAAAAATTTCATGGCAGGAACTCGATGTTGACTGTGGGAGCGAGCTTGCTCGCGATGGCGGTGGTTCAGCCGGCATTGATGTTGACTGATACTGCGCTATCGCGAGCAAGCTCGCTCCCACAGGGGGTGGTGTGGGTCAGGACCCAGTTGGGTTCAGGTTATTTCTGCGCCGTCGCCTTATCCCAACTCGGAATCTTGAACACCCAGAACGAACCGCCCTGGGCCACCGGCTTGGTCAGTTCGGCCATGTCTCCGCCCCACAACGGTACGGCGCCGCCGTAGCCAACGGTCACGCCGATGTATTGCTCGCCGTCCTGCTCCCAAGTGACGGGCGGGGACACGATGCCGCTGCCGGTCTGGAACTTCCACAGCTCTTTGCCGGTTGTCGCGTCGAAGGCCTTGAAGAAGCCATCGCCAGTACCGGTGAACACCAGGTTGCCCTTGGTCGCCAGCACACCGGCCCACAGTGGCAGAGGCTCCTTGTGCTCCCACACCACCTTGCCGGTGGTGGGGTTCATGGCTCGCAGGCTGCCGACGTGGTCGTCATACATGCGCTTGATTCGAAAGCCCATGCCCAGGTAAGCCGAGCCTTTCTTGTAGCTGACTTCCTCGGTCCAGTACTCCTCTTTCCACTGGTTGCCCGGTACGTAGAACAGCCCGGTGTCCTGGCTGTAGGCCATGGGATTCCAGTTCTTGCCACCGAGGAATGGCGGTGAGACTTCCACCGGCTTGCCCTTGGTTTCACCGGGCAATGGCTTGGCCGGACGCTGGCCAGGGTTTTCCACCGGGCGGCCAGTCTTCAGGTCGATGTGGCTGGCCCAGGTAATGTTGTCGACAAAGGGAAAGGCGTTCTGCAGTTTGCCGTTGTTGCGGTCCACCACGTAGAAGAAGCCGTTGCGGTCGGCGTGGGCGGTGGCCTTGACCATTTTGCCGTCCTTGTCCTTGTAGTCGAACAGCACCAGTTCGTTGTTGCCGGAAAAGTCCCAGGCATCGTTGGGCGTGTGCTGGTAGAACCATTTCACTTCACCGGTGCTGGGGTCGACGCCTACCTGCCCGGAGGTGTAGAGGCTGTCGTAATCGTGGGGATTGCCGTCCTTCGCCGTGCGCGCCCAGGTGTTCCACGGGCCGGGGTTGCCCGCGCCGACGATGATGGTGTTCGTCTCGGGATCGAAACTGGCGCTTTGCCAAGGCGCGCCGCCGCCGTGGCTCCAGGCCTCGACCTTGCCGGTCTCGGTGGTCTTGTCGTCGGGCCAGGACGGCGCCTTGACGTCGCCGGTCGGGGTGCTGTCCTTGCCGTTTAGCCGCCCCATGTGGCCTTCGACGAAGGGGCGCATCCAGACTTCTTCACCGGTGTCCGGATCGCGGGCGAACAATTGCCCGACCACGCCGAACTCGTCGCCGGAGCTGCCATGGATCAGCAAAACCTTGCCGCTGGTCTTGTCCTTGATCAGCACCGGGGCGCCGGTCATGGTGTAGCCGCCGGCGTGATCGCCGAACTTCTTGTTCCACACCACCTTGCCAGTGTTTTTGTCCAAGGCGACGACCCGGGCGTCCAGCGTGCCGAAGTAGATCTTGTCGCCATAGATGGCCGCGCCCCGGTTAACCACGTCGCAGCATGGGCGGATGTTGTCCGGCAGGCGGTGGTTGTAGGTCCACAGGCGCTTGCCGGTCCTGGCGTCGAGGGCGAACACCCGTGAGTACGAGCCGGTGACGTAGACCACGCCGTCGCTGACGATGGCCTGGGATTCCTGGCCGCGTTGCTTCTCGTCGCCGAAGGAATAGGACCAGGCCGGGGTCAGCTTGAAGACGTTCTTGTCGTTGACCTGGGCCAGCGGGCTCCAGCGCTGGGCGTTGGTGCCCATGCCGTATTGCAACACGTCCTGGGTGGTCAGGTGATCGTTGGCGATGTCTTCCCAGGTAACGGCGGCGTTGGCCTGTGGGCCCAGGGACAGGCTGCCGGCCAGCAGCAAGGCAACGGTCAGGGACGAGAGGGCAGGGAGCGTTTTTATTGTCATGGTGGGATTCCCAGTGAGGTTTTGGCCTGACTAGGGTCGGGTCTCGCCCCCCTGGTCCGATACGGAAAAAGTCCCGCCCTCGCCGGGAAAACTTCCCAGGGCGCCTGTCTTTGCGACTAGCGTCGGATGGCCTGCTACCAAGGAACTAGACCGCGACCACCAAAGCAGCATTCGGTTGGCGGCAGACGGTTCCTAAGATGACGGCACGGCCTCTGCGAAGAGGTCTTGCGTGCAATTTCGAGGGCATAACAATGACAACAAAACGCAACGCCATCATCGCTACCGCATTGCTGATGGGGCTGACCGGCGCAGGCTCCGCATGGGCCCATGGCAACGTAGTGCCCCAGGCAGTGGAAACCCAGGGACTGACCCCGATCAAAGACACCAACCTGCCGTTGGATGCCGATGGCTGGGCCTCGCAAAACCCCTATCGCAATGCTCCCGAACGGGACAAAGCCGTCGAAATCGGCGCATCGGCGTACAACCAGAACTGCGCGGCCTGCCATGGCCTGGAAGCCAAGTCCGGCGGGATCGCCCCGGACTTGCGCATGCTCGATGCCGCCGAAGCCGGTGACGAATGGTTCGTCGAACGGGTGCGCCATGGCGCGGTGCGCGACGGCCGGGTCTATATGCCGAAGATGGCCGACTACCTGAGCCAGGAAGCGCTGTGGGCGGTGCGGACCTATCTGGACAGCGTACACGTCGAGGAGTGACCGCCATGCGCCTGTTCGCCTGGGTGATGTGCAGCCTGTTGCTGTGGGGCTCGGCGGTGCAGGCGCAGGTCCGCGGTTATGACCAGATGATCGCCGACGGCGAATTGAAGGTCGCGGTCTACAAGGACTTTGCCCCCTACAGTTTCGAAGACCAGGGCCAGCCCAGGGGCGTCGACGTTGAATTGGCCCAGGCCTTGGCCAAGGCCATGGGCGTGCGGCTGAAACTGATGTGGGCGCCGCCTGGCGAAAAGCTTGACGATGACCTGCGCGACTACATCTGGCGCAGCAGTCCGCTGCACGACCGGCGACTGGCCGACCTGATGATGCGAGTGCCGTACGATCACGACTATGTGCAGCGGCGCAACGACATTGGCGAACGGGAAAACGCCCAGGTCGTGATGTTCGGGCCATATCAGCAGGAGTGCTGGCAGGTGGCGTATGACCGCCGTCGATTGGCGTCGGTGGGCAGTGTCGCGGTGTTCCAGCGGCACCCCATCGGCGTCGAAGTCGACAGCGTGCCATCGTTCTACCTGACCTCGGTGTTCAACGGCATGCTCAGTGCCAAGACCCGCCATTACCCCAGCGTTGCCAAAGCCTTCGGGGCCATGCAGGCCGGCGAAGTCGATGCGGTCATGGCGATGCGCGGCGAGATCGACTGGCAAGTACATCAGGCTGCCGACTCGCAGTTGGCCCTCGCTGAAAACGCTTATCCGAACATGGGTAAGCAGCGCTGGGAGATCGGCATGGCGGTGCATGAAAGCAACCGTCAGCTGGCCTATGCGGTGGAGGAGGCGCTGGAAGGGTTGATTCGCGACGGCAGCCTCAAGGCGGTGTATGCCCGCTATGGCCTGCGCTACGAAGTACCGCAAATGTACCAATAGGAGCGCAGGATGAACTGGCGTGTGTTGGGGCTGCTGTTGGGCTGGCTGCCATTGATGGTGAGCGCAATCGAGCCGGGAAAGGACCCGGTGCCATCGGTGATGTGGGCCTTCTATCACAAGCAATTGCTGTCTGACGCACCGTTCGTTTTCGACGACCGGGTGCGGCTGCTGGCGCCACCTTTTGCCGAAGATGCGCGGCAGGTGCCGCTGGAAATCGATGCCAGGGCGTTCACCGGCGATGTCGTACGAGTGCTGGCGTGGGCCGAGCTCAACCCACTGCCGAAAATCGTCGACTTCCAACCTTCGGAGCGGGTGCTGCCGTGGCTGTCGATCCGCATTCGTATCGAGCAGGCCACGCCGTTACGTGCCGCCGTACAGACTCGCGACGGCCTGTGGCACGTTGGCTCGGCCTTGATCGACGCGGCCGGTGGTGGTTGCACGGCGCCCAGCGTGGTGCGCACCCAACCGGGTTGGGAAGAACACCTGGGCGAAGTGCTGGGCGGGCGCTACCCGCGTGGGGACTCGAATCGCCTGCGCTTGCAGATAGCCCATCCCATGGACAACGGCCTGGTGAGCGGCATCCCTGAGTTTTTCCTCAACCAGGCGCAACTGTTGGACGCTGACGGCAAGCTGCTGGCGCGCCTGGAGCTGTTCCCGGCGGTCAGTGAAAACCCCAACCTGGGCTTCGACATCCAAGGCCCGGGACAGACCCGCCTGGTGCTGCGAGACAACAGCGGCAACGAATTCGAGGCGGCCATTCCCTGACCACAAGGAGCGCGCCATGCGCTGGTTGTTGCTGATCTGTCTTGGACTGTGCTTGCCGGCGTGGTCCTCCGATTATTCCCTCAAGCCCCGGCAGATCGCCGAGGGCACCTGGCTGCTGGAAGGCAGCACGGATAATTTCGCCAAGGCCAACGGTGGCAACATCGTCAACACGGCGTTCATCGTCACCGACGTCGGGGTGGTGGTCATCGACACCGGCCCGTCCAAGCGTTACGGCGAGGCGCTGCGCCAGGCCATCGCGGCGGCGACGGACAAACCGGTGATCCAGGTGCTGCTGACCCACCATCACCCCGATCATGTGCTGGGCAACCAGGCCTTCAACGGCGTGCCTATTGGTGCGCTGGCGGGCACCGCCGACCTGCTGCGACAGCAGGGCGATGCGATGGCGGAAAACATGTACCGGCTGGTGGGCGACTGGATGCGCGGCACCGAAGTGGTTTTGCCGACCCAGGCGCTGAGCCCCGGTACGCTGAAGGTCGGCGATCACTCGCTGCGCCTGCTTGCGTTGGCCGGGCACACCGGGGCGGACCTGGCGATCCTCGATGAAACCACCGGCGTGCTGTTTGCCGGTGATTTGGTGTTTTATGAACGGGCCCTGACCACCCCGAACAGCCCCGGCCTGGATATCTGGCTCAACGATCTGAATACGCTGCAGGCGCTGCCCTGGAAGCAGATCGTCCCCGGCCACGGCCCGGTGGCCATCGACGCCCGGCCTTTCGCACAGATGCACGATTACCTGGGCTGGCTCGATCAACTGATGCGCGAGGGCGCCGCCCGGGGCGACGACATGGCCGAAATGATCCGCAGCCCCATCCCCGAGCGCTTCGCCGGGATCAGCTTGAGCCGGTATGAGTTGATCCGCAGCGTCAGTCATCTTTACCCGCGTTATGAGCGGGCGGGGATGACGCGGGTGGATACCCAAAACCCTGACTGATCTCATACCCTGTGGCGAGGGGATTTATCCCCGCTGGGCTGCGTAGCGGCCCCTTGGATCTATCTGGCATATCGAGTTATCAAGCTTAAGGGCCGCTTCGCGCCCCAGCGGGGATAAATCCCCTCGCCACAGTTTGCTGGCCTGTACCAAGGAACTAGAAAACTCAACACAGCGGGCAATTGTTGGCGGCGGCCCCCGGCCCAAGAATCTGCGACAGACCGGGAAATTTTCCCGGGTATAACAATAACCGCAGAGGTAGCCGCCATGATTCATCCCGCACGTCGCCAGCCCTTCGCCATAAGCCTGCTGCTCAGTGCCATGCTGCTGTCCGGCTCGGCCTTGGCCGCCGTGACCGACCAGGAAATTCTCCAGGACCCGAAGAATCCGCAGCAGGTCGTGACCAACGGCCTGGGCGTGCAGGGCCAGCGCTACAGCCCGCTCGATGCCCTCAATGTCGATAACATCAAGGACCTGCGTCCGGTCTGGGCGTTCTCTTTCGGCGGTGAAAAGCAGCGCGGGCAACAGGCCCAGCCCATGATCAAGGACGGGGTGATGTACCTCACCGGCTCCTACTCTCGGGTGTTTGCGGTGGATGCGCGCACCGGCAGGAAGCTCTGGCAATACGACGCGCGCTTGCCCGATGACATCCGCCCTTGCTGCGACGTGATCAACCGGGGCGTGGCGTTGTATGGCGACCTGGTGTTCTTCGGCACGCTGGACGCCAAGCTGGTGGCCCTGAACAAGGACACCGGCAAAGTGGTGTGGAGCAAGAAGGTCGCCGACCACAAGGAAGGCTATTCCATCAGCGCCGCGCCCATGGTTGTGAATGGCAAGCTCATCACCGGGGTGGCGGGGGGCGAATTCGGCGTGGTCGGCCAGATCACCGCATTCGATCCGAAAAATGGTGCGTTGCTGTGGACCCGGCCGACCGTTGAAGGCCACATGGGCTACGTCTACAAGGACGGCAAGGCCGTGGAGAACGGTATTTCCGGCGGCGAGGCGGGCAAGACCTGGCCGGGCGATCTCTGGAAAACCGGCGGCGCCGCGCCTTGGCTGGGCGGCTACTACGACCCGGAGACCAACCTGCTGCTGTTCGGCACCGGCAACCCGGCACCGTGGAACTCCCACCTGCGCCCTGGCGACAACCTTTATTCGTCGTCGCGCCTGGCCCTGAACCCGGACGATGGCACCATCAAATGGCACTTCCAGAGCACGCCCCATGACGGTTGGGACTATGACGGCGTCAACGAGCTGATCTCGTTCAACTACAAGGACGGCGGCAAGGACATCAAGGCGGCGGCGACCGCCGACCGTAACGGCTTCTTCTACGTGCTCGACCGCACCAACGGCAAGTTCATCCGCGGCTTCCCATTCGTCGACAAGATCACCTGGGCCACTGGCCTGGACAAGGATGGCCGTCCGATTTACAACGAGGCCAGCCGTCCGGGTGCGCCGGGCAGCGAGGCCAAGGGCAGCTCAGTCTTCGTCGCTCCGGCATTCCTCGGCGCGAAGAACTGGATGCCGATGGCCTACAACCAGGACACCGGCCTGTTCTACGTGCCATCCAACGAGTGGGGCATGGACATCTGGAACGAAGGCATCGCCTACAAGAAAGGCGCGGCGTTTCTCGGCGCCGGGTTCACCATCAAGCCGCTGAACGAGGATTACATCGGCGTGCTGCGGGCCATAGACCCGAAAACCGGCAAGGAAGTGTGGCGCCACAAGAACTTCGCGCCGCTGTGGGGCGGGGTGCTGACCACCAGGGGCAATCTGGTGTTCACCGGTACGCCTGAAGGGTTCTTGCAGGCGTTCAACGCCAAGACTGGGGAAAAGGTCTGGGAATTCCAGACCGGCTCCGGCGTGCTGGGCTCGCCGATCACCTGGGAAATGGACGGCGAACAGTACGTCTCCGTGGTCTCGGGTTGGGGCGGTGCGGTGCCGCTGTGGGGCGGTGAAGTGGCCAAGCGCGTGAAGGACTTCAACCAGGGCGGCATGCTCTGGACCTTCAAGTTGCCGAAGGAACTTGTCGCCAAGCGCTAAAACCTTGCCGAGAACCGTGGCGAGGGAGCTTGCTCCCGCTCGGCTGCGCAGCAGCCGCCAAAAGCGGGGAGTGCTGCGCACTCCAGCGGGAGCAAGCTCCCTCGCCACAAGGGCCTGCGCCGGCCTTGAACTTGCGCTTATTGCTTGAAACCTACGACCAAATAACGAGAGAGCCCCCTGCCAATGACGCATTCGTCCACCGCGCGGGGCTCTCTACCATCGGCCTATCGCCTGTCCCGCGACAGGCATCGACCAGGCAGAGGCCCATCATGATCTACGCACAACCCGGAACCCCAGGCGCCGTCGTTTCCTTCAAACCGCGCTATGGCAATTTCATCGGCGGCGAGTTCGTCGCGCCGGTCCACGGCGAGTATTTCACCAACACTTCCCCGGTCAATGGCGAAGTCATCGGCGAGTTTCCGCGCTCCAGCGCCGCTGACATTGACAAGGCCCTGGACGCGGCCCATGCCGCCGCCGATGCCTGGGGCAAGACGTCAGTCCAGGACCGCTCCCTGATACTGCTGAAAATCGCTGACCGCATCGAACAGCACCTGGAAATCCTGGCGGTCAGCGAGACCTGGGACAACGGCAAGGCCGTGCGCGAAACCCTCAACGCCGACGTACCGTTGTCAGCCGACCATTTTCGCTACTTTGCCGGCTGCATTCGCGCGCAAGAGGGCGGGGCCGCCGAGATCAACGAGTTGACCACCGCTTACCATTTCCACGAGCCGCTGGGCGTGGTCGGGCAGATTATCCCGTGGAATTTCCCGCTGCTGATGGCCGCCTGGAAACTCGCCCCGGCCCTGGCCGCCGGTAACTGCATCGTGCTCAAGCCGGCGGAGCAGACGCCGCTGTCGATCACGGTGTTCGTCGAGCTGATCGCCGATCTGCTGCCGGCCGGCGTGTTGAACATCGTCCATGGTTTTGGCCGCGAGGCCGGTGAGGCCCTGGCCACCAGCAAGCGCATCGCCAAGATTGCCTTCACCGGCTCCACACCGGTGGGTTCGCACATCATGAAGTGCGCGGCCGAGAACATCATCCCGTCCACCGTGGAACTGGGCGGCAAGTCGCCGAATATCTTCTTCGAAGACATCATGCAAGCCGAGCCGGCGTTCATTGAGAAAGCGGCGGAAGGCCTGGTGCTGGCATTCTTCAACCAGGGAGAAGTCTGCACCTGCCCATCCCGTGCCTTGGTGCAGGAATCGATCTATGCGCCGTTCATGGCCGAGGTCATGAAGAAAATCGCCAAGATCAAGCGCGGCAACCCGCTGGACACCGAGACCATGGTCGGTGCCCAAGCGTCCCAGCAGCAATACGACAAAATCCTTTCGTACCTGGACATCGCCCGGCAAGAGGGCGCCGAACTGCTTACCGGCGGCGCGGCCGAATGCCTTGAAGGAGACTTGTCGAGCGGCTATTACATCCAGCCGACCTTGCTCAAGGGCCACAACAAGATGCGCGTGTTCCAGGAAGAGATCTTCGGGCCGGTGGTGGGCGTGACCACTTTCAAGGACGAAGCCGAAGCCCTGGCGATCGCCAACGACACCGAGTTTGGCCTCGGTGCCGGCCTCTGGACCCGCGACATCAACCGCGCCTACCGCATGGGCCGGGCGATCAAGGCCGGTCGCGTCTGGACCAACTGCTACCACCTGTACCCGGCGCATGCGGCGTTCGGTGGCTACAAGAAATCCGGCGTCGGGCGTGAAACCCACAAGATGATGCTCGACCATTACCAGCAGACCAAGAATCTGTTGGTGAGCTATGACGTGAATCCGCTGGGGTTTTTCTGACCCCCGAAGTACTGACCGAGTGACTCCTGTGGCGAGGGAGCTTGCTCCCGCTGGGCCGCGTAGCGGCCCTTTTTTTCAGGCCCATATTGATGGTGTGGCTGCTCAAGTGGGGCTGCTGTGCAGCCCAGCGGGAGCAAGCTCCCTCGCCACGGAGTCTCGCTGTTCCTGTAATACCAACGCACCCCACCCACTGCTTCGAAAGTAGCATTCGAGCCCTGGTCGCCCCGTGCATTAATGAACCTGCCGGAATCGCCCGGTACAAGAAGAGGAAAGACCCATGTGGACTAAACCCGCGTACACCGACCTGCGTATCGGCTTTGAAGTGACGATGTACTTCGCCAACCGATGAGGCGCCGGCCCGGCCTGATGCGTTCGGGCCGGGCTCCCCATTGGTCGGATTGCATTCATGGCGGGATGCTTTAGGCTCAACGTATCCCATGACAATAACAACAGGCTTACCGATGAGCCCCCCTGAAAAAATGAGCCTCAGCCCGCTGCGCAAGTTCGTTTCCCCTGAAATCATGTTCGGCGCAGGATGTCGGCACAACGTCGGCAACTACGCCAAGACCTTCGGCGCGCGCAAGGTGTTGGTGGTGACTGATCCCGGGGTCATCGCCGCCGGTTGGGTCGGCGATGTCGAAGCCAGCCTGCAAGCCCAGGGCATCGATTACTGCCTCTACAGCGACGTCTCGCCCAACCCACGGGTCGAGGAAGTGATGCTCGGTGCCGAGACGTACCGCGAGAACCATTGCGACGTCATCGTCGCGGTCGGTGGCGGCAGCCCCATGGACTGTGGCAAGGCGATCGGGATCGTGGTTGCCCATGGCCGCAGCATCCTTGAATTCGAAGGCGTGGATACGCTGCACGTGCCCAGCCCGCCGCTGATCCTGATTCCCACCACCGCCGGCACCTCGGCCGACGTCTCGCAGTTCGTCATCATTTCCAACCAGCAGGAACGCATGAAGTTTTCCATCGTCAGCAAGGCGGCGGTGCCGGACGTGTCGCTGATCGACCCGGAAACCACCCTGAGCATGGACCCGTTCCTGTCCGCCTGTACCGGTATCGACGCCCTGGTGCACGCCATCGAGGCGTTCGTCTCCACGGGCCACGGGCCGCTGACCGATCCCCATGCCCTGGAGGCAATGCGGCTGATCAACAACAACCTGGTGCAGATGATCGCCAACCCGGCGGACGTCGCCCTGCGGGAAAAGATCATGCTCGGCAGCATGCAGGCCGGGTTGGCATTTTCCAATGCGATCCTCGGCGCCGTGCATGCGATGTCCCACAGCCTGGGTGGCTTCCTCGATCTGCCCCATGGGTTGTGCAACGCAGTGTTGGTGGAACATGTGGTGGCGTTCAACTACACCTCGGCACCGGAGCGTTTCAAAGTGATTGCCGAGACCCTGGGCATCGATTGCCGGGGCCTCAACCATCGGCAGATCCGCACCCGGTTGGTGGAGCACCTGATCGCCCTCAAGCACACCATCGGCTTCCATGAAACCCTCGGACTGCATGGCGTCAGCACGTCGGACATTCCATTCTTGTCGCAACATGCGATGGACGATCCGTGCATCCTCACCAACCCTCGAGAGTCGAGCCAGCGGGATGTCGAGGTCGTCTATGGCGAAGCCCTCTGAGGAGCAGCAAAAAGCCCTGGCAGGCTTGCTGGGGCTGGGCAACCACTCGACACGCAAAAGCCACTACCCTGAACTGGCGGCGCGCCTCGATGAGCTGGAGCAGGCCCGACGGCACCTGCAACAGCTCAATGATCAGCTGGAACAACGGGTGGCCGAACGCACCGATGCGTTGCTGGAGGCCAATCACAACCTGCAGCAGCAAATTGCCCAGCGCGAACTGGTCGAGCAACAGCTGCGAGATGCCCGGGACGCCGCCCAGGCGGCCAACCGCAGCAAGGACAAATACCTGGCCGCCGCCAGCCATGACCTGCTGCAACCACTCAACGCCGCGCGCTTGCTGATTGCGACGTTGCGCGAGCGGCAACTGCCCGCCCCGGAACACGTACTGGTGGAGCGGACCCACCAGGCGCTCGAAGGCGCCGAGGATTTGCTCACTGACCTGCTGGACATCTCCCGCCTGGATCAAGCTGCTGTCCGGCCGGACCTGGCGCCTTATCGAGTGGATGAGCTACTCGCGCCGCTGGTGTCCGAGTTCCAATCGGTGGCCGGTGCCGCGGGCCTGGAATTGCGCGTGCGGTTTGCCGATGACGCGGTACTGACGGATCTGCGATTGATCACTCGCATCCTGCGCAACCTGCTCAGCAACGCCTGCCGATACACCGACCAGGGCGGCATCCTGCTGGCGGCTCGGCGTCGGGGAGGGCGGTTGCGTCTGGAAGTCTGGGACACGGGGCGAGGCATTGCCGCCGATTGCCTGGAGTCGATCTTCCTGGAGTTCAACCAACTGGACGTCGGTCGTGCGGCGGATCGCAAGGGCGTGGGCCTGGGACTGGCGATCGTCGAACGCATTGCCCATATCCTCGGTTATCGGGTGCAGGTGCGTTCGCGGCCGGGACGCGGCTCGGTGTTCAGCATCGACGTGCCGCTGTCGGCCGAGCGGCCACTGCCTATTTCCCAGGTCCCGGTCCAGCCAGTGGCGGGCAATCCGCTGCCGGGGCGAAGGCTGTTGGTCATCGATAACGAAGTGAGCATCCTGCAAAGCATGGCGGCGCTGCTGGAACAGTGGGGTTGTGAAGTGCTGACCGCCACTGATCAAGCGGCTGCCCTCGACGTTCTGCGAGGTCGTGCCCCGGAACTGATCCTGGCGGATTTCCACCTTGATCACGGTGTGGTCGGCTGCGAGGTGGTCAGGCATCTGCGTGAGCATTTCCAGCGGGCGATTCCCGCTGTGATCATCACTGCCGACCGCAGCGACCAATGCCGCCGCGCCTTGCGCAAACTGAACGCGCCGCTGCTGAACAAACCGGTCAAGCCTGGAAAGTTGCGGGCGGTGCTAAGCCAGCTGCTCGCATAGCCCGCCCGTACACAGACCCTTGTGGGAGCGAGCTTGCTCGCGAAGCCGCTGGGTCAACGGAAACGATGGGGCTGACACGCCGCTTTCGCGAGCGGGCTCGCTCCCACAAGAACGAGGCATCTGCCGGTATTCGTGTTATGTTATCCGCTTTCATTTGGCAGGTGTTCTCATCTGCCTTGTCCGGACCACGACCGCCCGAGTACCGCCATGAGTCTATCTTCAAGCGCGACAAACCCAGCCGCCGCTGCCATCGCGCCGACCCTTGCATCCATCACCGCAACAGCTGCCACACGCTTGCTCGCCATCGACGCCCTGAGGGGATTCGTCATGTTGTTGATGCTGGTGGACCATGTGCGCGAAACGTTTCTTCTGCATCGTCAGGTCACTGATCCGATCGATGCCCTGAGCGTGACCCCGGACCTGTTTTTTACCCGTTTGCTCAGCACGCTGTGCGCGCCGGTGTTCATCTTCCTTACCGGTCTGTCGGCATGGCTCTACAGCCAGAAACACACCGCCGGCCAGACCTCGGTGTTCCTGCTCAAGCGCGGTCTGTTCCTGGTGTTCCTGGAACTGACGTTCGTGTGTTTCGCGTGGAACGCCGAGTTCCCGCCGAAGACGCTGTGGTTGCAGGTGATCTGGTGCATCGGGATCTGCATGATCGTCCTGGCGGCGCTGCTGCATTTCAAGCGCAGCTGGCTGATTGTGCTTGGGGTCGCCATCGTCGCCGGGCACAACCTGCTGGACGGTATCGTGCTCGGGCCGGATTCACCGTTTTTCGTGCCGTGGTCGATTCTTCACCAGCGGGCGTTCATCGATATCACCGAGTTCACCCGGGCCCGCACCACCTATCCGGTGCTGCCATGGATCGGCGTGATCTTGCTGGGTTGGGGTATCGGGCCATGGTTCGCCAAGGACGTGGAGCCGGCCGTGCGCCTGCGGCGGTTGTTCATGGTCGGCCTTGGCTTATTGATCGCCTTCGCGTTGATCCGCTATGTCAATGTCTACGGTGATAAACCCTGGGTCCAGACCGGTGATGGGTTGCGCACATTCATGAGTTTCATGAGTGCGACGAAATATCCGCCGTCGTTGATGTTTCTCATGCCGACGCTGGGGCTGGGCTTGATCCTGCTGGCCCTGTTCGAAAAAGCCCAGGAGCGGGGGAGCATCGCGAAACTGGCGATCTACGGCGGCGCGCCGATGTTTTTCTACTTGCTGCACCTCTACGTGCTGAAGGCCATGTACCTGGTTGCGGTCGCCTTGTGGGGAACCAACCAGGGCGCGTATTTCGGCTTCGATCACTTGCCAATGGTCTGGTTGTGGAGCGTTATGCTGGCCGTCGTGCTGTTTTTTCCAACACGTTGGTTCGCCGCCTTGAAACAACGCCGTCGCGATATCTCGCTCCTCAAGTACCTCTGATTTGGCGAAACCGCGATATTTGCGGGACGCAACCGAGCCATTAAAACGCCGCCATTTGGTCGGCGTTTTTGCCTGGAATGTAAAAATACGCTTCGGTCTGTTTGGTTCATTCTGTAAACTCCCCCCGCTGCGACAATCGGGCACGGCCACGCCGGGCCCGATCCAGACCGTTTTGCAGTGTCCCTCACCCAGCTGAAGCCAAGACCTACAAGAAGTCAGCGCCGGAGAGACATAAATGTGAGGCCGATATGCTCGGCCCCTGTAGGTCCATCCTCCAGTCCACTCGATACCCGCCCGCCGGCCTTGCCGCAATGGGGTGTGGTTGATGCTTGAACGAAATCGGAGGACGGAATGGCGTTCCATCCTAGGGATACACACATGTTGAAGAAAACACACACGGCGCTATTGGGCCTGGCGATGGCGATGGGTCTTGCGACCACGCACGCCGCCGAGCCGAAAAAAGTGGATGTCTTGCTCATTGGTGGCGGCATCATGAGTTCGACCCTCGGCGTCTGGCTCAATGAGCTGGAGCCGGGCTGGACCATGGAAATGATCGAGCGCCTGGACGGTGTTGCCGAAGAAAGCTCCAACGGCTGGAACAACGCCGGTACCGGTCACTCCGCGCTGGCCGAGCTGAACTACACGCCGGAAGACAAGAACGGTAAGGTCGAGATCGTCAAGGCCATCGAGATCAACGAAGCGTTCCAGATCTCCCGTCAGTTCTGGTCCTGGCAGGTCAAGAACGGTGTGCTGAAGAACCCGCGCTCGTTCATCAACTCCACGCCGCACATGAGCTTCGTCTGGGGTGATGACAACATCGCGTTCCTGAAGAAGCGCTACGACGCGCTCCAGGCCAGCCCGCTGTTCGCCGGCATGCAGTACTCCGAGGATCCGGCGCAGATCAGCAAATGGGTTCCGCTGATGATGCAAGGGCGTGACCCGAGCCAGAAAGTCGCGGCCACCTGGAGTCCGCTGGGTACCGACGTGAACTTCGGCGAAATCACCCGTCAGTTCGCAGCTCACCTGGAATCCAAGCCGAACTTCTCCCTCAAGCTTTCCAGCGAAGTGGAAGACATCACCCGCAACGAAGACGGCACCTGGCGCGTTTCGTACAAGAACCTCAAAGACGGGACCGAAACCGAAACCGACGCCAAGTTCGTGTTCATCGGTGCCGGTGGCGGCGCGCTGCACCTGCTGCAGAAGGCTGACATTCCAGAAGCCCGTGAATACGCCGGTTTCCCGGTGGGTGGTTCGTTCCTTGTGACCGAAAACCCGACCATCGCTCAGCTGCACCTGGCCAAGGCCTACGGCAAGGCTTCGGTTGGCGCGCCGCCGATGTCGGTGCCGCACCTGGACACCCGCGTGCTTGATGGCAAGCGCGTGATCCTGTTTGGCCCGTTCGCGACGTTCTCCACCAAGTTCCTGAAGAACGGTTCGTACTTTGACCTGCTGACCAGCACCACGACCCACAACGTGTGGCCGATGACCAAGGTCGGTATCGAACAGTACCCGCTGGTGGAATACCTCGCCGGTCAGCTGATGCTGTCGGACGAAGACCGCTTCAATGCTCTGAAAGAGTATTTCCCGGACGCCAAGCAGGAAGACTGGCGCCTGTGGCAAGCCGGCCAGCGCGTGCAGATCATCAAGCGTGACGAAGAGAAGGGCGGCGTGCTGAAACTCGGCACTGAAGTCGTCGCTTCCCAGGACAGCAGCATCGCCGGCCTGCTGGGCGCCTCGCCAGGTGCCTCGACCGCTGCGCCGATCATGCTGACCGTGCTTGAAAAAGTCTTCAAGGACAAAGTCGCCACCCCGGCCTGGCAGGAAAAACTGCGCCAGATCGTACCGAGCTACGGCACCAAGCTGAACGAAAGCCCTGAGCGTGTTGCGCAGGAATGGGCCTACACCAGCGAAGTGCTGCAACTGGACCCGCCACCGGCTATCGGCAAGGCTGGCACCGTTGTAGCTCCGGCCCAGCCGGCTGCTGCTCGGCAATCCAATCCAGCGGCTGACATGGCGCTGTAAACCGGACGCTGTCTGGTCAGGTAAAAAAACGCCGCTCATTGAGCGGCGCTTTTTTATGTGCGTGCGCCAGGAATCAGAGGTGACGCTCGACCTTGGGCCTCGACCTTGGGCTCGTCCCGAAACCGCGTATCAAAATCCTCCGCCAACTGGGCCAACGTGATACTGCCCAGACGCTCAAGCAACAACGCCTGGGCCTCATCGAACGCATCCGTCAGCGCCGCATTCACCGCTTGTTCGACCAGGCATTGCGGATGATCAGTGGACAGGCCGATGGCGAAAATCGACGTGCTGCCCAACGCCTGATGAATGTCCAGCAGCGTCATCTCCGCCAACGGTTTAGCCAGGCTCCATCCACCGCGATGGCCTTTCTCCGAAGTGACGTAACCCCGTTCCTTGAGCAACGCCATGGTTCGGCGCACCACGACCGGGTTGGTACCCAGCATCTGGGCGAGGGTGTCGGAGGTCGCCGATTGCTGGTGGCGATCCATATGAATCAAGACGTGCAGCATGCGTGATAGGCGGGTGTCGTTTCTCATGGGCGGGTCCGAAGGTAAATCTGCGCGGAGTATCGCCTGTAATGGCAAAAGTTACGAGACCATTGACAGGCGCTTTTCAAGAAACATACGATGTTTCGAGAAAATCCCACGCCTTCGAAAAACGGAGATCGCCCCATGGAACACGACATCATCATCGCTGGCGGCAGCTACGCCGGCCTGTCCGCTGGCCTCCAATTGGCCCGCGCCCGTCAAAAGGTGCTGGTAATCGACGCCGACCAGCGTCGCAACCGGTTTGCAGCGACTTCCCATGGTTTCCTAGGACAGGACGGCCGCGCCCCGGATGACATTGCCAGTGACGCCCGTGCCCAACTCATGGCTTACCCGACCGTGGAATGGCTGTCGGATAGCGCGATCCACGCCACCCGCGACGCGGACGGCTTCGTCGTCGAGACGGCCCGTGGACAACGCTACAGTGCCAAACGCCTGTTGCTCGCCACCGGCGTGATCGATGAGTTGCCCGATGTGCCAGGATTGAGGGAGCGTTGGGGAAAAAACGTTTTCCATTGCCCGTACTGTCATGGCTATGAATTGGAGCAGAGGCCGATTGGTGTGCTGGCGACGTCGCCGATGTCGCTGCACCATGCCTTGATGCTGCCCGACTGGGGCCCGACGACGTTTTTCACCAATGGTGTGTTCGAGCCTGACCGTGAGCAACACGACAGCCTGGCGCAACGCGGTGTGACCTTGGTGCCGGAACGTGTCGAACGTATTGAAGGCGATCGGGCCAATGTGGTGTTGGCGGACGGGCGAGTGATCGCCATTGAAGGCCTGTTTGTCTTGCCGCATACCCGCGTTGCCAGTTCCCTTGCCAGATCCCTGGGTTGCAATTTTGAAGAAGGCCCGCTCGGGGCGTTCATCCAGGCCGACCCGATGACCCGAGAAACCAGCATTCCCGGGGTGTTTGCTTGTGGCGACGCGGCGATGCCGTTCGGCTCGGTCGCGCTGGCCGTTGGTGATGGGGTGAGGGCGGGCTCCGGGGTGCATCGGTCGTTGATCTTCCAGACCCACCCTTGAAACTCAGACCTGTACCGCGCCGGTTGCCACGGCGAAAGCGAGCATCACCAGGCTGACGCCCCAGGCCCAGAAAAACGTATAGGCCATGTGCTTGCGCAGTTCGACGCCGGACAACGCAAGCGCCAGGTAGACGCTGGGCACCACCGGGCTGATGGAGAACCCGGTGTTCTCGCCGATCAACATGGCCCGGGCGACCGCTTCGAGGGGAACGCCGGCCGCGGCGGCCACGTCCCTGATCACCGGTAGCAGGGCGAAATAATAGGCGTCCGGCGAAAAAATCATGCCCAGGGGCACGCCGAAGAAGCCGACGATCACGTGCAGGTATTGGGCAGAACCCGCGGGCAGGATATCGATCAGCGCCAAGGCCATGCCGTCGGACATCTTCGCGCCGGAGAGCACGCCCAGCAGGACGGCGGCAGCCATCATCACCAGGACCATCTGCAGTGCATCGGATGCATGAGCCTTGAGGCGTTCGGCCTGGGCGTCCAGGGATGGGAAATTCAGCGGCAGGGCGATGCCCAGTCCCACCATGAAACACGCATACAAAGGGAAAATACCGGTGAACAGGCACACCAGGATGCCACCGGTCAGGGCCACGTTCAGCCAGTAGCGCGGCTCCCGGGGAGAAAGACTGAATTCGCGATCCTGGGTTTGCAGACCGTCTACATCACACGTTGCGGCCGCCCCCAGCGACATCGGTTGGCGACGATGCGCGCGCATACCCAATATCGTCGCCACCCCAAGCATGCACACCAGGCCCACCATCTGCACCGGCAGCAAGCCCAGCCACAGCTCGGTGGCGTCCAGGCCCGACACCGCGGCGGCGCGGGCGGTCGTGCCGCCCCAAGGCACCATATTGATGACGCCCGCCGTGGTGCCCACCAGACACAGCAACATCGCCGGGCTCATGTTCAAGCGTTTGTACAAGGGCAGCAGCGCCGGGATAGTCAGCAGGAACGTGGCGGCGCCAACGCCATCCAGGTGCACCACCGACGTCACCAATACGGTCACTAACGCCACAGCCAGGGGTTTGCCGCCCGTGCTGCGGATCAGCAGGTTGACCAGAGGATCGAACAATCCCCGGTCACGCATGATGCCAAAGAACAGGATGGCAAACAGGAAGAGCGCGGCAGTCGGCGCAACCGTGATCAGGCCCGCCTTGATGAATTCGCCGATCTGCCCGAGATTGAACCCCGCGAGCAGACAAACGATCACGGGGAGGGTGGTGAACGCCACCACCGGGCTGATCCTGCGCAGCAATATCAGTCCGATGATGGCAAGCATCATCAAAAAACCCAGGGTTGTAATCATGTTGCAGCCTCTCTTTTTATTCTTGTCGGATGGTTCGGGCGGGCGAAGGATCGATCAGTCTCCCGGGCCTGGCAGGTGCAGGGCCAACAGCAGATAGCTCAAGCTCTTGCCGTGGCGGTCCAGGCCGCAACTGCGGTTCACGCCGCCCTCCAGGGCGTCTTCAAGGACAAAATTCAGTGCATTGAGGTTCGGCAGTTCATAGCGATGCACCATGGAAGGCCGCCGCGTGGCGAATTGCTCGGCCACCCGTTCGCAGGTCAGCTCCCGCAGCAACCAGGCGTAGTGGGCCGCGTCATGGGGAAACACCGCGATGCTGAGAATGTTGCCTTTGTCGCCGGCACGGGCGTGGGCAAAATCGGCGAGCGTGACGAGGTTCATCAGTACCACTCCAGGGTTGTATGGATTTCACCGCGCGGCAGCAGGAAACTGCGAGTGGTGACGGCCTCGACGAGGTGTCGCCGAACGCCACCGCCGCCGGCTGGCCCGTTGGTGTAGAGCGATTCCACCTCGGCCAACAGCACTTCGAGCAACGACCGGTCGGTGTGGGTCAGGCCGATGCGCACGCGCACATCTTCGAGGGCTGGTGCCTGGGCGAGTTGCTTTTGCAGATAGCGACCGCCCTGGTCGTTGAACAGGCTGGCGACGCCGGAAAGATCGATCCAGGGCTGTACGCCTGGCGCCAACCGGTCGAAACGCTCCAGCAGGATTTCTCGCGCCAATGCCGCACGCGCCACGGCGCCGGGGCCGGCATAGGATATTTCCGCCTCGCCGAACCAGAGGCCACGCACGCCCGCCAATCCTTTGAGCGTGTCAGGACGCGGATGGCCGAGCAGGCCGCTGATCTCCACACGGTCGTCGCCCAGGTCCTGCACGCGTGCTTCGCCCAGATCCAGTACAACATCCGGCGTCAGGTAGCGGCGAGGGTCGTGGACTTCGTAAAGAAGCTGCTCCTTCACGGTCTGCTCGCTGACCCGGCCGCCGCTGTGGCGGGTCTTGCCCAGGATCAAGCGGCCGTCCTCGTGGATTTCGGCGATCGGACAACCGAGATTGACCGGGTCTGGAATGTCTTTCATCCCGGGATGAGCAAAATAACCGCCGGTGACCTGGGTACAGCACTCCAACAGATGGCCGGCCGCCGTGGCGACGGCGATTTTCTGCCAATCGTCGGCGCTCCAACCCAACCCATGACGAATCGCGCCTACCGCCAGCGAAGGGTCGGCGACACGGCCACAAAGAACGATGCCGGCACCGTCGGTCAACGCCTGGACGATACCGTCGGCGCCGGTGTAGACGTTCACGGAGACAGGCTGTTGAGTATCGGACGAAAGCCATCGCTCATAGCGCGGCGGTGTTTCTTCAAGCAGGTCGTCGCCGAGCACGCAGGCAATTTTCAGCCCAGGGAAACGACCGGCCAATGCTCCGCGCAGTCGCTGGGCGGCCGCCCTCGGGTTGGCGGCGCCGCCGTTGGTGATGATCGGAATCCCGGCTTCGATGCAAAGGTCCAGCATGGGCTCGAGAAAATCGAACAACCGGGCGGAATAACCGGCCTGTGGATCGAGGCGCTTGCGCAGTTGCGCTTCGGCCAGGGTCCGCTCCGCCAGCAGCTCGAGCATGATGTACCGCTGGCCGCTGCGTTGTGCCAGGTCCTGGGCCAGTCGCAGGGCCGCGTCAGGCCGGTCATTGGCGAAACCGGCGCCACACCCGACGAGAATTGTTTTTGTCATGTCCGTTTTCCACTGAAGGGTGGCCCTATAGTGGAGAGGCTGGATTGTTCTGTGAATTTTAAAGGTAGAATCAATTGATCCAATAATTTTATGAGCGGGCCATGAACGTATCCTTCCGCCAGTTGCGTGCGTTTATCCTGATCGCTGAAACGTCCAGCTTTACCCGCACCGCCGAACAGCTGCACCTGTCCCAGCCGGCGCTGAGCTACAGCATCCGCAAACTCGAAGAAAGCATGGGCCTGCAATTGCTCGCGCGAAACACCCGCAGCGTCGAGCTGACCCCGGCCGGCGAGCATTTCCTGCCCCAGGCCCGGCGCATGCTTCGGGACATGGACGATGCCGTGCGCGACGCCCGCGACACCCTCAGCTTGAGCCGGGGCACGCTCAGGCTCGCAGCGTTGCCGACCGCTGCCGCGTCGTTCCTGCCGGTGGTCATCGCTTCTTTCCAGCGTGAGCATCCGGGCGTGAACGTGCATCTGCTGGATGGCCGAGCGGGGGAAATCATGGGCTGGGTGCAGCGTGGCGAGGTGGATGCCGGCATCAGTTCACTGCCGGACGACCTGTCTGGCTTGAGCTTCGAGCGCCTGTTGGATGACAACCTTGTGCTGCTGAGCCACAAGGATCATCAACGCGATTGGACGCAGCAGCCTTATATCGCCCTGACGCCGGACACCAGTATCCGGCCGCTGGCTGACGCTGCGTTGCGTTACCTGAATATCGATCCGTTGCCCGCCTGGGAAGTGGCGCATATGAGCACCGCCACGGCCTTGGTGCGGGAAGGGCTGGGATTTTCGCTGTTGCCGGCCAGTTGCACGGCGGTGTTCAACATCGGCGAGCAATGCGCCGTCACCGCCATCGATCAACCGGCAAAACGTTCGATTGGCCTGCTGCAGCGCAAGCCAGTAGCCCCGTCACCGTCGTTGAGCCAGTTCATGGGGCATGTGCGGCAGGTATTGCGACTGCAATGAGGGCCGATGCGCGGCCTTCGCGAGCAGGCTCGCTTGCACAGGGGAAAACCGCAATCCATGTGGGAGCGAGCCTGCTCGCGAAGGCGCAAGGTCGATCAATACAATTACTGAGTGCCAAACATCGCCGTCCAATAGATGCCCGCATCGCTCTTCGGGTCCACCGCATACCCGGCGCCCAGTTCGCGATATTGCGGATTCATCAGGTTGGCGCAGTGCCCCGGACTTGCCAGCCAGCCGTCCACTACCTTCAGCGCGGTGTCCTGGCCGGCGGCGATGTTTTCGCCGATGGCCTGGCCCAGGTAACCCGCCAATTCAGCGCGATCGCCCGGCATGCGTCCGTCACGGTCCTTGTGATCGAAGAAATTGTTGTTGGCCATGGCCCGGGTGTGATTGACAGCGGCCAGGGCCAGCGTGGCGTTCCAGGCCAGCGGCGTCGTGGCGCTGAACGCATCGGTGCCGCAGCGGCGCGGCTGTGCGCGGGCGCTGTTGATCAGTTTGAGCAATTTCTGCCCTTCGGCCTGCCAATCACCCAGGCGCGCCGATAACAGCGGGCGGGCGAGCACGATGCGCCACTCACGGTCCAGGCGACTGACGCCGATATCGACAAATTGTGGGTCCAACACAACTTGGCAGAAGCTTTCCTGTACAGCCTTCATTGCCGCTTGGGCGTCGCGCGGCCCGGACAGGCTGATGGCCTGCACGTTGACCATCGGGTAGGCTGCTCGCGCCAACGCCTGTTGCAGATCGCCAATGCCATTGGCCGACAGGATCAACCGCGAATCCATCGCCAGCGGTGGCAATTCCAGGGACGCCTGGCCCGCGCAGCTTTGGGACTGGCTGCGGTAGAGGTTGATGGACTCGACCAGTTGCGTCTCCTCGGTGGCTGCGGCGCTGGTGGCAAACGCCAGTCCCAGCGACAGCGCGGCAAGACGCATGACGGAAAAAATGGCACGCATGTAAATCTCCCTTGAGCGGACGGCGCCTATGATGCGCAATTTTTGCCCCGCTGGGGCAACGGTATTCACGCTCTCTTGAAATCCCTTGCAACGGCACCGTTTGGTACCGTTTGGGACGATCCTCAAGTAGTCGGATCAATTTTCAGGCGATTAGGTCCATTTTCGTCGTCTCAAGGCCATAAAACTTCCAGCGCGTCAGCTCATCCAGTTGCCTCCGTCGACGTTGTAGGTCTGTGCCACCACGTATTCGCTTTCCGCCGACGCCAGGAAAATCGCCATGCCGACCAGGTCCTGGGCCGTGCCCATCCGGCCATACGGGACCTGTTGCCCGACCAGCCGCTTCTTTTCTCCCAACGGCAGGTTCTCATGGCGCGCGAACAGCGCGTCGACGCCGTCCCAATGTTCGCCATCCACCACGCCAGGGGCGATGGCGTTGACGTTGATCCGGTGCTTGATCAAGTCCAGCCCGGCGGACTGGGTCAGGCTGATCACGGCAGCCTTGGAGGCACAATAGACCGCCACCAGGGCCTCGCCGCGCCGGCCGGCCTGGCTTGCCATGTTGATGATCTTGCCGCCGTGGCCCTGGCTGATCATCTGCCGAGCGGCGGCCTGCAAGGTGAACAAGGTGCCGGCGACATTGATGGAAAACAGCCGTTCGTAGCTCTGGCGCGTGATTTCGACGACGGGCGCGAGGTCGAACAGGGCCGCGTTGTTGATCAGGATATCCAGCTTGCCCGCACGGGCCACGACTGCGTCGATGGCGCCATCGATTGACGCCTGGTCAGTCACGTCCATTTTGACCGCAAAGGCGCTGTCGCCCAGTTCATTGGCGGTGGCTTGGGCACGTTCGAGGTCGATATCGGCAATCGCCACCGTCGCGCCTTCGTTGATATAGGCCTGGGCAAACGTGCGTCCGATGCCGCGGGCGGCGCCGGTCACCAGGGCGCTTTTTCCTTCCAGTCGTTTCATGGGGAAGTCCTGTCATTGTTAGGGGCAGACCGATTACAGCAGCGCGGGCGGAAGCCGACAAACGCCAGTGGGGCTGAAAACTGATACTTTTTTAACGCGATCGACTACCCCAGCGCCCGTGTTAAAAAAGTATCGGTGCGCGGTCGCGACGACGCTGGCGAGGCCCTAGGCACTCGGCGTAAGGTGCCCGCAATAACGAGAAAGAGGCGCGACATGCCTGACCACCGAACGCTGCTGTACGATCACCGGCCTGCCGAGCTGGAAGTCATCCTGACCGAGCCCGAGCACAGTTTTCGCTGGTACGAACACGATTATCCCTATCCGCTGGCACGCTGGAACCATCATCCGGAGTTTGAAATCCACCTGATCCGCCAGGGCAGCGGCAGGTTGCTGGTCGGTGACTACATGGGCCCTTTCGGGCCAGGCCATGTGGCGATGATCGGGCCGGATTTGCCTCACGACTGGATCGGCGATGTCGCACCCGGGGAGCAGTTGGTCGGGCGCGACGTGGTGTTGCAGTTCGACGGTGCCACGCTGTTGTCGTTGCGCCGGACCTTACCTGAACTGGGGGATCTGCAGCGATTGTTCGAGCGGGCCAGACGTGGCCTGGCCTTTAGCGGCGGCACTGCGCGCCGTGCCGCGCAACTGCTCGAAGCGATCGGCCCGGCCAGGGGGCTGGCGCGACTGGCGCTGTTTCTCGAACTGCTCGACACCCTTGGCCATGCCGGCGACGGCGAGGCCTCATGCCTGGCCAGTCCTTGCTATGCGCCGGTCCTTGACGCACGCAGCTCGGAGCGCATCCAAAAAGCGTTCGAATACCTGCAAGCCGAACTCACGGGCGACCTGAGAGTGTCAGAGATCGCCCAGCAACTGGGCATGAGCGAGCCCGGGTTCTCTCGGTTCTTCAAACGCATCACCGGGCACGGGTTCATCGACCTGACGCGCAAGCTCCGGGTCCAGCGCGCCTGCCGGTTGCTGTCGCAGAGCGAAATGGCGGTGACCGACATCTGTTTTGAAGTCGGTTACAACAACCTGTCCAACTTCAATCGGCACTTTCGCGTCGAGATGAACCAGACGCCCAGCGAGTATCGCCACAGCCTCGAGGCAGGCTCGCCACATCCCGTCACGCAATCGCATTCGACAGACCGCACCTGAATCTGCGTTCATGGCCGGTGTCGAAAATCATGAACCGGCAATCAAGCCGGTTCGCCTACAGACAGTGCTCCGGTCATGCAAGAAAACACCTACGATCTGCTGGAAGTCGCCAACGGCAAGCCCATCAAGCTCTGGACCCAGGGCGTCCCGGTGGAGCCCGAGGCCCGACAGCAATTGATGAACACCGCGAAGATGCCGTTTATCTTTAAGCACTTGGCGGTGATGCCCGATGTCCACCTCGGCAAGGGCTCGACCATAGGCAGCGTGATCCCGACCGTGGGGGCAATCATTCCCGCTGCGGTGGGGGTGGACATCGGTTGCGGCATGATTGCGGCCCGTACTTCACTGGATGCCGCCGATCTGCCCGACAATCTCCAGGCCCTGCGTAGCGCCATTGAAAAAGCCGTGCCCCATGGCCGCAGCCTCAGCCATGGCGGGCGCGACAAAGGCGCCTGGAGCAACGTCCCACGGCACGCGGACCAGGCGTGGTCCGTGCTGGCAGCGCGGTTCAAGGCGATTACCGACAAATACCCGAAGCTGGCCCGCACCAACAATCGCCAGCACCTCGGGACCCTGGGCAGCGGTAATCATTTCATCGAGGTGTGCCTGGATGAGGCCAATCGGGTCTGGTTCATGTTGCACAGTGGCTCCCGGGGCGTGGGCAACGCCATCGGCAACCTGTTCATCCAGCTGGCCCAGGCCGATATGCGCCAACACCTCGCCAATCTGCCGGATCGAGACCTGGCCTATTTTGAAGAAGGCAGCCGACATTTCGATGACTACGTCGAAGCGGTGGGCTGGGCCCAGGATTTCGCCCGGCAGAACCGGGCGTTGATGATGGACGCCGTGATACAGGCCACGCGACAGGTGATCAGCAAACCGTTCGATGTGGCTTTGGAAGCGGTGAACTGCCATCACAACTATGTGCAGAGGGAGCGACACTTCGGACGCGAGGTGCTGGTGACCCGCAAAGGCGCGGTATCGGCGCAAAAAGGCGAACTGGGCATTATTCCCGGCTCGATGGGCGCCAAAAGTTTCATCGTGCGGGGCCTGGGCAACGAGCAATCGTTCTGTTCGTGCAGCCACGGGGCCGGTCGGGTCATGAGTCGCACCGAAGCAAAAAAGCGTTTCACCGTCGACGACCAAGTGCGCGCCACCGCCCATGTCGAGTGCCGCAAGGACGTCGCCGTGATAGATGAAATCCCCATGGCCTACAAAGACATAGAAAAGGTAATGCATGCACAACGTGAACTTGTCGAAGTGCTGCATACACTGCGTCAAGTGGTGTGCGTCAAGGGTTAGCGGAGCTCGTCATGTTGAGGATCGTTGAACAGTCGACCAGTGATGCGTTGCGCCAGCGGATGGAGAAAGCCGGTTGCGCGTTTGATTTCCTGGTCTTCGCGCCCGAGGCGGTTGATACCGTCGACCAAGCGCTGCATGGCCAGGCGGTAGACCGGCTGTTCCAGCACATCAAGGCTCAATGGTTCGAACAGCACCGTCAGTTGGTCGTGGATCCGTCCGTTGCCGACGTCCCGCCTCCAAACATGAACTGGGACTTGGCCAAAGCCCGGCCCAGAGCGCTAGGGCGCGATGAGATCCTTCAACTGGTGCGTGTTGAAAAGACCGGGCGAAACCCGGAATCCTTCGCTTTGTACGACGCGTTCTGCGAGCCACCCTATGGCACTCGCTTCGTTGACGACACGCCCCAGGCGCTGTTCAAGGAATGGCTTGACCTGTTGGGGCTTGCACCGGATGCCCGCGTGGTGGTGGTGGACTGGGTCGATAATTTCAACTTCAACGGGTTGGCCAGCGACGAGCCCGACCCGGCCCGGGACCCCTGGAGTGATTATTTCGACGATGGCATGGAATGGTGGGGCGTTTGGTGCCTGAGTATCTGGAACCCCGAGCGTCGCACGCTGGGGGTGCTGGCGGCGAGCACGACGGATTGAGGCCCCCACGGTTTTTGCGGCAGTTCAGTTTTGGTGTCTAGTGATCCATCAAGTCTTCACTGATTTGCCCAATGGATCCATTGAGCCAGCTAAAACCGATACGCCGCCGGCACCTGCGCCTCGATGAATCGCTGCATGTGTTCCAGAAAGCACGCCTGCAATTTCGACAAGGGTCCCTGAATCGGCAGCAACATGCTGAAGTCCATTTCAATCGCCGGCTCGAAGGCGCGGAAGACGATGCCGTTGCCCCGGTATTCGACCGCGCTGATGGCGTCCACCAACGCAACGCCCAGGCCTTGCTCGACGAAGGTGCACATGGGCTGGGAAAGCTGCGTCTCCAGGCGCAATTCACGTTCCACGCCGTGTGCGGCGAAGATCGCGTCGATGTGCTGGCGAGAACCAATGGACTGCGGATAGGAGATGAACCGCTCACCGTGCAGGTCTTGCGGCACGATCATCCGGCGATCCGTCAGACGATGGCCAGCGGGAAGGGCGCAGAGCATCCGTGTCGCCAGCAGTTTTTCAGCGCGGGGACTCGGGTAGGTGTTGGGCAGGACGATCAAGCCCAGGTCGCAACGCTGGCCCACCACCAGGTCCACGACTTCCCGCGAGGATTGCACCACCAGGGAAACCTGCACCTGGTCATGCTCGGCCATGAACGCTGCGATGGCCCGTGGCAGGAACGACAAGCCCATGGCCGGCGCGCAGGCGATGTGCAGCGATCCGCGCTTGAGGTTGCGGATGTCCTGTGCGGTCCGCGCGATGCGTTCCACGCCCAGCAGCGACCGCTGCACCTCCTGATAAAGCGTCATGGCTTCGGCGGTGGGTTGCAGCCGCCCCTTGATCCGGTCGAACAGGCTGAAGCCGATGTCTTCTTCCAGGCTGGCGATCAGCCGGGTCGCGGCGGGCTGGGAAATGTGCAGCATCTCGGCGGCGCGGGTCACCGTCTGCCCCAGGATCACTGCGCGAAAGGCTTCGAGCTGACGAAGGTTCATGGGCTTACCTATCCATAACAAAAAGACATGAACTGGACAAAATAAAGCATTTTTCACGAGCGCGGCAGCGCCCTAGCATCTTGTCCATCAAAGCATGTGTCCGAAATAAAGGCCTGTGCCCCCTGCGAGAAGCACCTCCACGGTAAAGAGCTGCCATGCAAAAAACTGATGTCATCATCGTCGGCGGTGGGTTGGTAGGTATGTCCATCGCTTATGGCCTGGCCCTGCTCGGACGCCAGGTGAGTGTGCTCGACGAGGGCGACGATGCCATACGCGCCGCCCGGGGCAACTTCGGTTTGCTCTGGGTCCAGGGCAAGGGTTTTGGGATGAGTCCTTATGCGCAATGGACCCGTGAGTCCGTGGCGCTGTGGCCACGCTTCGCCGCTGCGTTGCAGGCCGATACCGGCATCGATATCCACCTGCGCCAGCAGGGCGGTTTCCAACTGTGCCTGAGCGACGCGGAAATGGCCGAGGAGGCCGCGCGCCTTGGCTGGCTGCGCGAAGCCCTTGACGGCGATTACCCCTACGAACTGCTGGCACCGGCACAACTGCGCAGCCGTCTGCCCGGCATCGGGCCAGACGTGGTGGGCGGTTGCTTCTCGCCCATGGACGGTCATGTGAATCCGTTGAAACTGTTGCGTTCGCTCTACGCCGCATGCCAGGCCCGGGGCGTAACGTTGATCAATGGTCATCACGTCGATGCAATCGAACCCGATGCCAGTGGTTTTCGGCTACGTGCCGGCGACCAGCACTGGTCGGCCCGGCAGGTTGTCCTGGCCGCTGGCCTGGGCAATCGGAGCTTGGGTGAAATGGTTGGTCTGGATGTGCCCGTGCAACCGAACCGAGGGCAGATCCTGGTGACCGAGCGCCTCAAGCCCTTTCTCGATTACCCCACCACTTACGTGCGTCAGACCGACGAGGGCACCGTGCAATTGGGCGATTCCCATGAATCGGCAGGTTTCGACGATGGCACCGGTAGCCAAGTCATGGCTGCTATCGCGAGGCGCGCGGTGCAATGTTTCCCGCTGTTGGGTGACGTGCGGCTGGTGCGTGCCTGGGGCGCGTTGCGGGTGATGAGCGCGGACGGGTTCCCCATCTACGAAATGTACCAGGGCTGCCCCGGGCTGTCGGTCGTCAGTTGCCACAGTGGTGTGACGTTGGCCGCCGCTCATGCCCTGCGCCTGGCCCCGTGGATTGCCGGTGAATTCGATGACCCGGCCGTGAAGCCATTCGGCTTGCACCGCTTTAGCTCATCCGTGGAGGTACGCCATGCTGGCTGACAGCCTTTTCAGACCTTTGGCCGCTGCGCAGCACAATGTGTTGATCGAATTCGAAGGCCAACCGTTGAGCGTGCCGGGGAATGTCTCGCTGGCGGCCGCCTTGCTCGCCAGCGGCGTCCGCCATACCCGCGAAAGCGCCATCAACGGCAGGCCCGGGGCGCCGTATTGCATGATGGGCGTGTGCTTCGAATGCCTGGTGCAGGTGGATGACCAGGCCAACGTCCAATCCTGCCTGGTGGCCGTGCGCGCCGGCATGCGCGTGCGCCGTCAATGTGGCGCCGCCAGCCTGGTAACGGGCCGGGAGCAAAGCGATGAGTAACGTCGCGATCGATCTGGTCATCATCGGCGCCGGACCTGCCGGCATGAGCGCGGCGCTCGAAGCCCGGTCCCGTGGATTGTCAGTGGTGGTACTGGACGAACAGGCCAGCCCCGGCGGGCAGATCTATCGCCAGGTCCTTCACGCCGATGCCCGCAGCCGCGCGGTCCTGGGTGAGGATTACCGCGTGGGCGCTGGATTGGCGGCGGAATTCATGCAGTGTGGAGCCCGCTATTTGCCCAACGCGGCAATCTGGCAAGTCACACCGCAGCGCGCGGTTCATTACCTGATCGACGGCCGTGCGCGAGTCTTGCAGGGGCGCCATCTGCTGATTGCCACCGGCGCCCTCGAACGGCCGATGCCGATTCCCGGCTGGACCTTGCCCGGGGTGATGACCGCCGGCGCGGGGCAGATCTTGCTCAAGAGCGCGGCGATGGTTCCGGCCGGGCCCGTGGTTCTGGCAGGTTGTGGTCCGCTGTTGTACCTGCTGGCAGTGCAGTACCTGCGGGCCGGGATCGTCATCGACGCGCTGGTCGATACCAGCCATCGGCGCGATCTCATCAAGGCCTGGCGTGAGATACCCGGGGCGCTCCGTGGTTGGCGTGACTTGCTCAAGGGGGCGGGGTTACTGGCTGAATTGAAGCGTGCCGGTATCCGCCATTTTCGCGGTGCCGCTCATTTGCGCATCGAGGGCGAGGATCGTGCCAGGGCGTTGAGTTTCGACAGTGGCGGGCGGCATCACCAGGTAGGTGCCGAGCTGATTTTGTTGCACCAGGGCGTGGTCCCTCATACGCAGGTCAGCCGGTCGCTGCGCCTGGAACATGACTGGAGCGAGTCGCAGCTGTGCTGGGTCCCGCGCCGCAATGGCTTTGGCGAAACCAGTGCTCCTGGCATCTTCATTGCCGGTGACGGCGGTGGCATCGGCGGCGCCCAGGTGGCGCGACTCGAAGGGCGGTTGGCGGCGCTGGCCGTGGCCGGATGTCAGGAGCCCGCGCGTCGCGTCCAGAAGGCATTACGCCGCGCCCGTGCGGCGCGGCCATTGATCGATGCCCTTTATCGCCCATCGACGCAGAGCTGCGTTCCCGCCGATGACGTCACGGTGTGCCGCTGCGAAGAAGTCAGCGCCGGTGATATCCGCCGTCATGTCGACCTCGGCTGCCTGGGGCCCAACCAGACCAAGGCCTTCGGCCGCTGCGGCATGGGCCCGTGCCAGGGCCGCCAGTGTGGCTTGACTGTCACGCAGATCATCGCCGCCCATCGCCGGGTTTCACCCGCCGAGGTCGGCGACTACCGCATCCGTGCGCCCCTCAAACCCATCACGCTGGCCCAACTGGCCGGCGAAAGCCACTCATTGGAGCAACTGTCATGACCATCCAACGTATCGAAAGCAACCCGCGCCTGAGCCGTAGCGTCGTGCACAACGGCGTGGCCTGGCTCAGCGGCATCGTCGCCGCCGATTGTTGCCAGGACATCGAGGGCCAGACCCGCCAGGTGCTGCAACGGGTCGATGAACTGCTCGCCGCGTCGGGTAGCGATAAACGTCGGCTGCTCAGCGTGCAAATCTGGATGAAAGACATGGGGCGCGATTTCGCCGCGATGAATGCGCTGTGGAGTGATTGGGTCGAGGCCGCGCATACCCCGGCGCGGGCCACCGCACAGGTGGCGTTCGATGACCCGCAGATCCTGCTGGAACTGATCGTCACCGCGGCGGTGTAACACCGCCGGACCGCTGTGCTGCCGTTCCCGGGCAAGACGACCACCAGAGCCGTCGCCCGCGCTTGTTCACGTTGCTGCTGCCATAACGGACGGCTTCCCCCGGAGCGTCCGAAATCAATAACATCGCATCCGGAGCTAATGAATGAACATCAAACGCATTGCACTTAACCTGGGCATCGTCTCGTTGCTGGCGTTCGGCGCCAACCTGCAGGCCGCGCAGACTTCGTTGCGCATCGGCATCGAAGCGGCCTATCCACCGTTCGCCTCTAAAACCCCGGACAACGCCATCGTGGGTTTCGACTACGATATCGGCCAGGCCTTGTGCGCCGAGATGAAGGTCCGTTGTGAATGGAAAGAGCAGGAGTTCGATGGCTTGATCCCGGCGCTCAAAGTGAAGAAAGTCGACGCGGTGATTTCCTCCATGTCGATCACGCCGGAGCGGATGAAATCGGTCGACTTTACCGACCGTTACTACCGAATCCCGGCTCGCCTGGTGTTTCGCAAGGGCAGCGGCATCAACGCGATTCCCGCGCAGCTCAAGGGCAAACGAATCGGCGTGCAACGGGCGACCAACTTCGATCGCTACGTCACCGACAAGCTTGCCCCGGCCGGCGCCGAAGTCATCCGCTACGGTTCGCAGAACGAGATCTTCCTCGACCTGCTGGGCGGCCGTCTGGACGCGACGATGGCCAGTTCGGTCGTCATCGACGAAAGCTTGCTCAAGCGGCCGGAAGGCAAGGATTTTGAATTTGTCGGACCCAATTTCGTCGAAGAACAATACTTCGGCACGGGCATCGGTATCGCGGTGCGCAAAAACGATCCGCTGGCGAGCCGCTTCAACCGGGCCCTGGCAACCATTCGCGCCAATGGCACGTACGATCGGATTCGCCAAAAATATTTCGATTTCGATATCTACGGTGAATAATCAGCGCATTGTCCATGGCCTGTAGGCGCTGGCCGGCAGGCCTCATGTTCCATAACTCGGGGTGATTCATGAAAACCAAAGCGGTACTCACGGAACAGGACGTTGCACAACTACTGGTGGCGGCCAAGGAGCTTGCTCACCAGCGCCAATGGGCGGTGTCGGTGTGTGTGGTGGACGATGGCGGGCATCCCCTCGGGCTGCTGCGTCTGGACGGCGCGTCGCCCTTGTCGACCTACATCGCCACCGAAAAAGCCCGCACCGCCGCCATGGGACGGCGTGACAGCAAGGCCTTCGAGGACATGATCAACGGCGGCCGCCTGGCCTTCCTGAGCGCGCCGCACTTGCAGGGCATGCTCGAGGGCGGCGTGACGATCCGCCATGACGGCCAATGCATCGGCGCCATCGGGGTTTCCGGTGTGAAGGCTGAGGAAGATGCGGAGCTGGCGCGGTTGGCGGTGGAGACGGTGCTGCCGGTAATCACGCCCGATGCATGATGCTATTTCCCCTCGGTCTGCACAAATCTTCCAGACAGAGGCCCGAGCAGCCGTTAATCTGCCGGAGCACATCGACTAGACGGAAAGAAACATGACAGCGCGCAACTGGATCGATCTCAAGCAGGACGCCACGTCCGGCATCGAGACCGTGCGCGCGCATTTCGAGGGGCATGCCTACGATCCGCATTGGCACGACGCCTACCTGGTGGGCGTGACGGAGCAGGGCGTGCAGCAGTTCCATTGTCGCCGACAACAACACACCAGCACGCCTGGCAAAGTGTTCCTGCTCGAGCCCGGCGAACTGCATGACGGTAACGCCCCTCACGAACACGGTTTCACCTACCGCACGTTGTATCTCGAACCGCAATGGCTGGAGCGCGAACTGCGCTCGCTGTTCGAAGAAGCGCCGGACAACGCCCGCCTGGGCTTCGCCGCAACCCTCAACGACGACGCACAACTGGCGCGCGCCACCGCCACGGCTTTCCAGAGCTTGCATGAACAGGACATCTTGATCGTGCGCCAAACCGCCCTCGACATGCTGCTGTCCAACCTCACCCAACACCTGCACTGGCGCGCGCGGATCAATCCCGACCCGCGCTTGCCGCTGGTGGCGCAGCAGGCCCGCGACTACCTGCACAGCCATTTGAGCGAGGACATCGGCCTCGACGACCTCGCGCGGGCCACCGGTGTGGATCGCTTTCGCCTGAGCCGCGCGTTCAAAACCGCTTTCGGCCTGGCGCCCCATGCTTACCTGATCCAGCTGCGCCTGGCTCGGGCGCGACGTCTGCTGGCCCGTGGCGAAAGCGCCGTGGCGGTGGCTGCGATGCTCGGTTTTGCCGACCAGAGCCACCTCGGCCGTTGGTTCCAGCGTGCCTATCGCATGAGCCCGGCGGACTATCGCAAGCGAGCACTCCGGAACCAATGAACCGGTTCATTCGCTTTGTTGCGGTACAAGGGCGCTCCAACGGGCGAGCGCCATGACGCTTTCATTGTGGTTGCGATCAAGTGCTGTCACGGCATACATCATCCCCTCGGAACTCGACGGTGACGTATCCACCCAACACTGTTGTGTTCCCGCGCTGCGCACCGTAGCGATCAGATTTTCAGGATTGTCGATCATGACTGACTGATTGCACGCGAATCTGTAAATCGCGTAATACACGGTCCCCTCGTCATTTCCATCCACCCATCGAAGTTCAACCCCTTGCGACGCCGTGCGGCATTCCGGCTCTATGGGTGGGGCGGGGGACTTTGTGCCTTTCCACGGCATGGAAGGAACGAGCGCCAGGGTTGGCCATATACTTTGCTTGATCACACCTGTCGCGGGCAGCACCGCCGGGGCATGGAAGAATGACGCTCGAAAAAGAACGCTTCCGTGAACGCCCTCCGATGTGAGGTTCCACAGGAGTTGGCTACCGATTTCAGTCGTGCCATTTTCCACGAGCCACTGTGGTTCCGCACTGCTGGCGACTCCTACTTTATAGAGTGCCATGCCGATATATAGATGCACACTTTTGCCGCGAACGACACTTGCCCACCAGTTCGAAATAATGTCGTACTGCACTATTCTGCGCGTCAGCGGCCAATACACTTGAGGCGCGATATAGTCGAGCAGTTCATCCAATACCCACTGTCTCGTATCGGCGAACTGCTTATCGTAGGTGGGACTGCCGGCCGTGGTATCCGACCCCTCTATATCGTCTCTTTGGTTGCGCCATACTCCTGCGGGACTGACACCGAACTTGACATGTGATTTCGAGGCTCGTATTCGCCTGGAAAGCAGGGCTATCATCTCGGTGATATTATTTCGGCGCCAATCGCCCTTGTCTTGAAAGGCATTACCATACTTCGCAAAAGTGTCCGCATCATCAAGTGGCGAGTCTGGCGTTTCGTAATAGAAATAATCATCGAGGTGAACGCCATCGATGTCGTAGTTGTCGACCACTTCCATGATGCCTTGAATAACCCAATCCCTTGCCTCTGGAACCCCTGGGTCCAGCACGAATCGCTGCGCGGCGATGCGGACCCAGTCAGGATTCGACGAGTAAACACTGACGGGCGAGGCGGGGGGCACGTTACTCAACGCCTCGACAGTGCTTTGTCTTGTATTCATGGAGACTCTGTATGGGTTGAACCATGCGTGCAGCTCCAAATTGCGCAGGTGTGCCTGCTCGATAGCGAACTGCAATGGATCGTAACCGGGATCCTGGCCAAAAGTGCCAGTAAGATAGGCCGACCAAGGCAGTACTTGCGAACGGTAGAATGCATCGCAAGCCGGTTTGACCTGAAAGAACACCGCATTGAGCCGCAGCTTGACTGCCTCGTCCAGCAGGTTTTTGAGTTCGTTCTTTTGTTGGTTGATGCGTGCCTGAGGATCAACAAGCGAGAGGGAGTTTTTTGATGGCCAGTCGAGATTGATTACTGTCGAGATCCACGTGCCTCGAAGATGGCGCTTGATGTTAGTCAAAGTATTACTCCCCGCAGAAAATATGATGTGTGCGGACAGGAATATAAATGAAGTAGTCAGGGTTGGTTGTTCAGCGTGCTGTCAATTTTGCGGCGAGATATTGCACGATCAAAGTGTGTAACTTGGCATTGCCATATGCGTCCGGTAACAGGGTTCCTCGAGTAGCTTCGCGGGTCGGTTTTTACAGTAATGCGCTGAGCCCGGTGGACTAGCGCAAGCGCTGCTCAATTGTTCCAGACTCAATACGGCGGCATCGGGATGATCAGCTCTACGATCACCAATGAGAAGTCGCTCCATGGACCAATTACTGCCGTTTGCCTTGTTTGCCTTCGTCGCCTCCATCACGCCGGGCCCGACCAATATCCTCGTACTGAGCCACAGCTCACGCTACGGCCTGGCGACCACTTGGCCGATAATCCTCGGCGCTTGCGCAGCCGCCGCCATGTTGGTGCTATTGGTGGGCACCGGGCTGGGGGACGTGCTGGCCCGGCATGGCACGGTTCAAACGGCGCTGTCATGGGCCGGCATCGCCTGGCTCAGCTGGATGGCTTGGCAGATCTACAGCGCACCGGCTGAAGCCATCGACCCGGACCGACCTGTGGACGGGCCCCGACTCGGCCTGGCGGGCGCCGCCGGGTTGCAGTTGGTGAATCCCAAAACCTGGATGATGGCGTTGGCGGTGGTCAGCGTGTTCGCCGGGTCCGAGGCCGACCGTACGGCGCGGGTGCTGTGGCTGTCCCTCGCATTCTTCGCGATTTCGATCCCCTGCATGACTGCCTGGGCCTGCTTGGGGCGTGGCGCGGCGAGGTTTTGCCGTTCCGCCGTTGCGATGGGCCGCTTCAATCGGGCCATGGCGGTGTTGCTGCTGGTCTCGGCGTGGTTGACGTTGGTTGTCTAGTCGAGAGCCGCTTAGATGGCGGCCTGACGCGAAGGGGCAACGGGTTCGCTGCACGCACCCAGGCGCCGGATGCGATTACCCGCGAGCCCGCGCCCCAGTCTCGCAACCCCTTGCAACGCTTCGCCGGTTTCAAAAAGCGTCCGATTTCGACAGCATCGCCCAACCCTGAGCTGAGCGTGCTCACCACTTCGAACGCTCGAACGACCCCAAGGAAGGAGGTCCATCATGTCCATTCAAACTCATGTCGCCATCATCGAGGCCAAGCTGCCCGGCTGGTTGAAGCGAGCCGCGCGCCCTCATCAGACGCGCTTGAAAGCCCTCATGAAGCAGTTACAGAGCGACAGCGACGCACTCAACGCGTTGGTTGCCGACCTGCCGAAACCAGCGGTTTTCGCAACCAACCTGCTGCAAGCCGAGCCACAGATACAACGCTGGATTGCGGTAAACGGCTTTGGCACGGCTGTTGATGCGGTGCGCAGGGCAAGGGTGAGTCGCACCCACTACATCCGTGACCCCGCCCTGACGGTGGTGAAAGCCGCGATGCAAAATTTCCCGCCCGCCGATGCTGTGACAGGCAGCGACTTCGATAAGGACGGCGTGCTCTACATTCAAGGTCGCAGCCTGGAGTTCCTGGGCGCCGAAGAACGATCGGATACCGCGGCATTGCCCATGTCACCCGCCGAATTTGCGCGTCTTTGTCGCCGGATCAACGCAGGCGGGGCTTACCGCCAGGTGCTCGAAAGCAGGTTGCCGCACCTCGGCGCCGAAGTCCCCGCCATTGCGCATGTCTACATGAGCTATGCACGCAGCCGTCTCGCCTACGATGCCTATGAAGCGAAGCTGGACGGGCGCCTGGATGAAACCGGCGAGCGGATGCTGGCCCACGTCGGTGTGCACCTGGAAGAGCGACCTGCCGTGCCGCTGGCTTGCGAGGTCAAGTCCCTTGAGCTGCTGTCGGTGCCGTTGTTCGGTGCACGGGTTTACTGGGGCGTGCAAGGCAACGCCGAAGGCGTTCGGCCAGTCGTCCTGCACATGCCCCATGATGCGGTGGCGCCCCTCAAGCAATTCAAAAGCCTGCAAGCCATGTCTGCCGAGCTGATCGAACGGGTACGTAAACGCAGTTATCGCCAGAGCCTGATGCATTACTTCCCGTTGCGCTTGCAGGCCTCGTTGGGGACCGCGTTGCACGATCAGGTGGAATGGCGGGTGGATGCCCACCCTAACGTGATGCAGGAGATCTACGGCCGCATCACCGGCTGGCGCGAGGGTGAGCGGGGCGAGGACGGGACGCGGGAACGCATCCGGGTGCCGATGCCAAAGGTTGCCTGGGGCCTGGGTGATCTGCGCGAGCAGCCTTGGCCCGCTTGCTATCGCGAGTGGCGCGGCCATGTATTGGCCAACGCGGCTACGCTGATGGTGCCCACCGAGGAGAAGGACTGGCAGGCGCGGATGGCGCGGTTTGCCTACTGGGAAAGCCTTGCCGAGCGTGCGTTGATGGTCACGGCCATGCTGTTCCCGTTCTACGCACCGGTTGGCATGACCGCGGCGGCGGTCGGGGGCGCGCAGATGGTGTATGAGATCTTTGAAGGCATCCAGGCGTTCAACGAAGGCCAGGCCCAGGAGGGCATCGACCATATCTTCAATGTCTTGTTCGGGATCGCCCAAGGTGCCTATCTGGGATTCGTGGGCGGGACCCTCGAGCCGATGTCCGCCCATGACGGTAGCACGCGCTTGTGGAACGGCGATGTGCGTAGTTTCCGGGCGCAAGGCGTGCCGCCGGCAGAAGCCGAACAGGACGCGTGGGGCGTCTGGCGCACACCGGAGCAGGCCTGGGTTCGAATCGACGATGACTACTTCGAAGTCCAGGGAGCCGGCGACGCGCTCGACCTGCGCTTGCCTGCCGACCATCGTGGTATCCGACCGCCCCTGAAGTGGAACCGTGCCCGTGGTTGGCAGTGGGCCCATCGCGATCCGATGCGGCAGGGCAACCTGGAACTGCTGCGATCCTTCGCCGAAACACCCTCCGAGCTGGATGACCAGACAATCCTCTCATTGCAGCGCCAGACAGGTATCAACGAGGCACATCTACGCTATTTGCAGGTCGAGGGCCAGCCGTTGCCGGCAATACTCGCCGACAGTCTGGATGACGCGAGGAACTGGCAGGACCTGAAACAGGCCGTCGCGCGACTGCGCCGCAATGAGTCGATGGGGGGCGCGCACTTTCGGATCGTCCAGACCCTTGTCGATCTTCCAGGCTGGCCGAGAGGCGCCACGCTGCGCTACGACGATGGCGTCAGGGTCTACCCCATTGGGCGTGCGGGCGACGTGCGGTTTATCCGATTGACCAGCACAGATTTGCAGAGCGATGCCTGGGCCAACTATGTGCTCTCGAATTTGGGCAGGGAAGAACAGACCGAGATACTCGGGCAACGCAGCATCGGCCTGCGCCCAGCAGAGCGTAGTCGGCTGTTGGCGGACCGCTGGGCCGACCTGTTGGAGCGCAACGCGGCACGGGTGACCGATGGCATGCGTCGCGGTGTAGAGCTGGATCCGTTGGCCGCGCCGATCAAGCGTGCTTTTCCCGGTATGCCGGAGTCCATCGCCAACGAGCTTGCCCGTCAAACGACGGGGGTCGAACGGTTGCGCTTGGTCCAAGGGCGTGTGGCCGGGGACTTGGGTGACCAATGCGCCGAAGCGTTGCGTGAGTTGCGCCTGACCCGCGCGCTGGGCGCGTTGGAACGCGGTGAAAGCACCGGCGACCGGGATCGCCTGGTCATGGGCCTGCTCGACCAGTCGCCGCTGGCCAAGGGGCGTTTGCACCTTCGCCTGTGGTCGCGGGAACTCCGGACTCCGCTTGAGCTGGAAGGAGACGGGCCGATGAAGACCATCCGCCAGGAAGGTGAGCGATACCAGCCTTTCGATGAACAAGGTGAAGAACTGGCGGGCCCTCTCCCGTTGGAGGAAGCGCTGCTCAGGGCCATGCCCGATGACGCGCGCAAGGCGCTCGGCCTGGATATATGGGAAGCGACGAAGCTGCGCACCCGTTTGCTCGACCAGGCCTTGGATGATCGGCAGGCACTACGTGGTTTCCTGCAGATGAAGCGCATCGGTGATGACGGGCCCGGCCTGCAATCGCTCAACGGCCGCATGGGTTACCCGCTCAGCGGGCGTGGACGCCTTCCTCTATCGGCGTGGCGCAACGGCCTGGACCATCGGATCGAACAGCTTTATCCCGGTCATGCCGGTGATGCCATGGCTCAGCTTCGGCTGGATCTGAGCCAGCAGGCGAGGCGGGCGGGCACGACGCTGGAGGCGTTGGTCGACCGGCTGCAAGCCCAGTGGACAGCACTTGACCAAGAGCTGCATCACTGGGAATCCCATGGAGACGTGCATCACCCCGCCGAAAACCCGCTCGACCCGCAGGCGCGGGCCGAGCAGCGCAGGATCGTCGGCGGGGAAATCCGCCGTGCCTGGCGACGCACCCCGGTTCCGGGTCAGGAGGGGAGCGAGGTGCGGTTGAAGCTGTCGGGGCACTACCTCGGCCGATTACCGACCATCAGCGCAAATTTCGAGCACATCGAAGAGTTGATGTTGACGAATCTGAGCCTGGATGAGGACCCATCTGATTTCCTCCGGTTGTTTCCCAACATCGATACCTTGCACCTGCGGGGCAACCAGCTGAATACGATACCCGTGGCTGCCGGCGAGTTGCGCGGGCTGCTGGAGTTGTCGATGAAAGACAATCCCTTGTTGATGACCGCCGATGTCTTCGTACCTCTGCTTGGCGGCGATTCGGCGAGCAACCTGCATATCCTGAACCTGTCGGGAGTCAGCAGTGGGGTAGGGCCGTCGATGAGTGCCGCCACGGTCGAGGCCATCGGTCGCCTCGCCGAGCTGCCTTCGCTGCAGGACCTGGTATGGGCTGATAATCTGCATTTCACTCCCGAGCAGCTGCGAGCCATCGCCGCCTTGCCGGAGCTGCGCATCTTGAACCTGTCGCGCTGTGGCCTGAGGCTCGATGAGGAAGGCAGCGCATTCCTGCGCACGGCGACCGGGCTGGAGGAGCTCGCCTTGAACGGCAACAATTGCACCCATCTGCCAAGCCTGCCCGAGCTCAGACTGTTGCGGGACCTGGGACTGGCCAATACCGGGCTCGATACGGTGCCCCCGGCGGCCCTGGCGATGCTGTCCAATCCATCCGCCGCGCATATCACCCTCGATCTAATGAATAATCGGATCAGCAATATCCAGGATGACCTGCTGCCTCTATTGGGCGGTGAGCCAACACCTGATGTGCTGGCAATACTCCTTCAGAACAATCCGTTGCCGAGCGCCCAGATCCAAGCGCTTCGCGTCTTGCGACCGGAGGCCTTTCGCTACACGGCCGATGATTGGTTGGAGGGCTTTGACTCTTTTCGAGGCTCCCTGGAGGCGGCGCGCGATGAGCCCGGGAACAGGCGTTTCATTGACTGGTTTTCAGTCCGGATGACCAGCGATATCAACAGTGCCGACCCGGGGCTGCCGTCCAATGCTCGTTCCAGGGGAGCCGCCGTGCTCCAGCATTACACGAATTTCGAGGACATCTATGCCGAGCTTCCGAGCCGACTGACAGACTTTGATCCACAACTGGCAGCGCTGCGCAGCCGGTTGCAGGCGCGCATCCTGGACAGGGTATCGCCTGATTTGTCAGAGCTTGAAGTACACATATCCATGTTCATTACGGTACAGCGCGCCCGCCTTTTGAATGAACCAGTGCCTTTTGCCAGTTTCATGAGAATTCAATACGACTTCTGGAATTACTCGCTATCGCTCAGGCCACTCACTGTTGCCGAGCGTGCCGCACTGATGAGCCGGGAGGCGTTCATCGACTGGCTTTGCACGGCCCAGGACATTTTCAACGATGCTGATCAAGTCGCTCGCGTAGGGGAAACCACTTGGCGGCCGTACCTTGGCCTGATGTCCCGGGACTGGACTGAAGGAGCGGCCATCTGGGAAACCGTGGACGAAAACCTGTCGGACGCCTTCAGTGAACCGGTGAACCCATCCGGCTGGCCAAAAGCGCTGCTCGACAACCTCAGGCATCCGGCCGCCGATCTACCGAGTGCCTGGGAGCACGCTCCGGTGGATGGCCAGATGGTTTGGCGCCGAGCGACCCTGGAGGCCGTGAACGATGTGGACTGGACTGCTGGCCAGCCGGTGGCACTCAATGATGATCAGTTCCGGCGCACCATGGCGATCTACCGCTCGGTGAGGACTCGGGAGATCGACGCCCTGGTTCGTCGCGTGACTACCGATCTGATCGATCCATGGTGGCCGTTGCGGCCTCAATAGCGTCCATACCCTTGCCTGAGGCCTGTTGCCTGAACACCAGGGCCTTGAGGCCACAGGCCGGGTCAGCGTCTGGAAACTCCGGGGGATTGGCCAGCCGCTCTGCAAATAACAGCCCCGGCGCTTCGCGCATGACACCGTCGATGAGGAAGTCCGGGCCGGTGGCCGGATCGTTGCTGCAAGCCAGGACGGTTCCGGCAGGCGTCAACAGTTCCGGCAGGCGGCGCAGTACACGCTGATAGTCCTTGGTCAGCAGAAAGCTGCCTTTCTGGAAAGTGGGTGGATCGATGATGACAAGGTCGTACGGCCCGTTGTTGATGACCTTGCCCCAGGACTTGAACAAGTCGTGGCCGAGGAAACTGACCTGGCCCAGGTCATGGCCATTCAACCGGTGATTGTCGCGTCCACGGCTCAAGGCCGCGCGGGACATGTCCAGGTTGACCACGTGGTGCGCACCGCCGGCAATGGCCGCTACCGAAAAACCGCAGGTGTAGGCGAAGAGGTTCAGCACCCGCTTGCCAGAGGCATTGGCCCGCACCCAGTCGCGCCCGTAGCGCATGTCGAGGAACAGGCCGTTGTTCTGCTTCCTTCCCAGATCGATTCGGTAGCGCAGGCCGCCTTCGGTCAGGGTCCATTCATCGATCGGTTCGCCTACCAGCCACTGGGTGAGACTGTCGGGCAGGTATCGATACTGCACGGCGAGGGTATGGGCGCCGCTGTGTTGCCAGGCGGGCGAGGCGGCGAGGGCGCGCAGCATGGTGAACAAGTCATCCAGTTGCGTTGGATCGGGCTCCTTGAACAGCGAAACCAGCACCACGCCTTGCAGCCAGTCGACAGTGATTTGCTCCAGCCCTGGCCAGCAGCGCCCGCGACCGTGGAATAGGCGACGGGTTTCGTCGGGCACCGATCCCAGCGCCGTCGACAAGTGGCTCTGCAATGTTTGAAGGGCTTGAGGATTCATCAGGAAAAACGCCAGCGACTCGAAAGGCCGGCATTTTAACCACCGGCGAACCGGGTGCAATCCCTGTGGCGAGCAAGCTTGCTCGCGCTTGAGTGCGAAACGCTCACACGATTGGGCCTGCTGCTAGCCGCCGCTGGTCGCCAGGATGCTCGCCACCTGTTGCGGCTGGCAATTGAGATAGGCCGAACGCTTGAGCCACGCCGGGTCGGGGTACCAGGAAAACATGAATTGCCCACCCTTGAGCTTGTCGATCACCTGACGCGCCACTTGCGGGCGTACGGCGGGGCAGCCGAGGCTGCGGCCGATGCGACCCTGGCGCGCGCTCCACAGCGGATTCACATAATCGGCGGCGTGGATCACGATCGCCCGGTCCCGGGCCATGTCGTTGAAACCGGGTTCGAGGCCGTCCATGCGCAGTGAATAGCCATGGGCGCCCTGGTAGCTTTCCTGGGTACGGAACAACCCGAGGCTGGACTGATAACTGCCCAGGCGATTGGAGAACTGCGTGGCGAAGTTTTCCCCGGATTTCTGCCCGTGGGCCACCAGGTCGCGCAGCACCAGCTTTTTCTGGCGCAGGTCGAAAATCCATAGCCGGCGGGCCGTGGACGGTTGCGAATAATCGATCACCGCCAGGTGGCGGGCCTGTCCAGCGCCGTTGGCAACTGCGCACTGCATCGCACTCAGGGCACTTTTCAGCGCCTGGGGATTGAGTTCCGGCGCGGCGTGGGCGAGGCTGTTGTAAAGAGGCTGGGTCTTGGGCTTTTCGGCCAGCGCGGGGCTGCACACGACGCCCAGGCTGGTCATGACCAGGCAAAGTCGGCGCAAGTAGGCCGATACAGGCGAAAACAGCTTATGGTGGCGTTCGTTTGCGGCATCCCGTCCGGTTTCGTTTGTCTGCATGATGGCGGGTCGTACCTGTCGCAAAATTCACCGTCAACGAGACGGCCATGGATTGGAGTAAAGCAGTTGTTTAAAAAGCCCGCATGTTACCTGAGCCTTTTATTGCTCGTTGCGCCATTGGTCGCTACGGCCGATGACGGCGATCCGGGGCAGGCGCAAACCACGCTGGCGCAGCTGTCGGTCAACTGCCCTGAGTTGGCTGCAAGCGTTGATTTTCCGACAGTCATGAGCTTGCAGTCCCTGTACCAGCAAAACGCAGGCCAGCCGATCTGGATGGACGATGAGCGGTTACAGGCGCTACAAATCCAATTGCAACAACTGGCGGATGATGGAATGGATCCGGCCCGCTACAGCCTACCGGGCCAGGGCGCCTATTCGAATGCTGCGTGTACCGACATCGCCATCAGCCAACGCTACCTGCAAGCCCTGCATGATCTGCGCTTCGGTTATCTGCCACAGAACCGCCTGGAGCCGATCTGGAAAGCCAATCCGCAAGCGCCGGATCGTCGATCCATGGTGCTGCACTTCGCCATCGCGGGCCTGCACAATCCGGTAGAGGCTTTCGAACTGGCTCGGCCGAGCCTGATGCTCTATCGCAACCTGCGCGAGCTTTACGCCCGGCAGCGGCAGCAACCCCTGGCGGACTGGCAATCGGTGCCCGGTGGTCCGCTTTTGCAGCCAGACAAGCGCGACGCCCGCGTCCCGGCACTCGCCCGGCGCTTGTTCAACGAAGGCTACCTGAGCGTGCCGCCACTCGATGCCGATGAGCATTACAGCCCGAGCCTCGTGGACGCGATGAAGAATTTCCAACTTGACCATTCGCTACAAGCGGATGGGGTAGTGGGCCCCTGGACCGTCTCCGAGCTCAACATCAGCCCGGCCATGCGTCGCGAGCAGTTGCGCATCAACCTGGAGCGCATGCGTTGGTTGGCCCAGGACCTGGAGCCGGACAGCGTGCTGGTCAACGTGGCGGCGGCGCAACTGACGGTTTACCAGGGCGGCGCTCCAGTGTGGCAAACCCGCACCCAGGTGGGGCGTGCCGAACGCCAGACGCCGCTGATCAAATCGCGTATCACCCGCCTGACGCTGAACCCCACCTGGACGATCCCGCCGACCATCATGCGCGAGGACAAACTGCCCGAAATCCGTCGCGACCCGGAATTTCTCACTCGGCACAATCTCCGTGTGCTCGATCGGGACGGCTTGCCGGTGGCAGCGGAGAGTATCGACTGGGAGCACCCCGGCGATCTCATGCTGCGCCAGGATGCCGGCTCGAAGAATCCCTTGGGCAAACTGGTCGTGCGCTTTCCCAATCCGTTTTCCGTGTACCTGCACGACACGCCCAGCCAGGCTTTGTTCAGCAAAGGCCCGCGGGCCTTCAGCTCTGGCTGTGTGCGCATCGAGCAGGTCATGCACATGCGGGACTTGCTCGTAACCCCGGCTGAACGCAAGCGGACCGACACGCTGCTGGCAAGCGAGCTGACCCATGAATTCAGGCTGGCCAAGCCCGTGCCGATCCTGCTGGGCTATTGGACAGTGCAAGCGGACAGCCAGGGCCGGGCGGTGTATATCCCGGATATCTACCAACGTGATATCGCCCTGTCTGCCGCTGACCGCCGTGCGCTCTGAGCACAGGGGGCTCAGGCGCAGGCCGCTTCGCCCGTTACATGGGCTGTCTCGTCAGTTGTCGAAAAGAGCCGTTGGCCAAGGGCCTCTGCCGTTTGCAGATGTAGCTTCGGATCGAGGCTTTCCGATTCGAGCAATCTGTCGGAGCTCACGACGTGGGCGCCGCAGTAGTCGAAGATCCCGTGTTCGATTTGCGTGACCATCGCCTTGTCGTAGCCGTGGCGTTCGAAACTGCCGGCATCTGCGCCGCCGACGCCCACCAAATGAACCCGCAGCCGCTGGAGTTTCCGGACAAATGGTTGACCGGGGATGTAATCGAACGCCCAGCCGTTGGAAAATACCCGGTCGATCCATCCCTTGAGCAATGCCGGCATCGACCACCAGTAGATCGGGTACACCACGACCAATGCGTCGGCACGGTCGATCCGGGCCTGCTCGGCCAGAACATCGGCGGGCGGTGCTGCAACGCGGCGATGAACCGCACCGTCGGCGTAATCAAAGCGTGGGTCGAATCCTTCGGCCGCCAAATCGGCTATCTCGAACGTATCCGTCGGATTGGCTTGATTGATCCCGTTGCCAATGGCTTGGGCGAGGGCATGGGTCAAAGAACCCGGGTTATGGTGAGCAACAACGATAACGGCATGCATATGGATTTCCTCTGGTATCGCGCATTAACAAGCGCGTATGATCAGCTAAGTTACTGAACGTAAGTTACCGTTGGTATAGTTAACATGTCAACCCACGAAGAAAATGGGCGCCCCGGCGCTGCACCCCGGCGGCGGCTATCGCGCGCCGACAGGCAACGGCAGCTGTTGGAAGTCGCCTGGCGCATGGTGCGCGAAGAAGGCAGCGAGGCGCTGACCCTGGGCCGCCTGGCGGAACAGGCTGGCGTGACCAAACCCATCGTCTACAACCACTTCATCACGCGATCAGGGCTACTGGCCGCGCTTTATCAGGATTTCGATGTCCGTCAGACCGCGTTGATAGGTGCCGCGATCGACGCCAGCGAACCGGATCTGGAAAGCCGCGCGCGGGTGATTGCTGGCTCCTTTGTGGATTGCGTGCTGCTTCAGGGAAGGGACATACCGGGCGTCAGCGCGGCGCTGAGCGGCACGCCTGAACTTGAGTCCATAAAAAGGGAATGTGAACGAAGCTTTCTGGAAAAATGCCGATCGGTCCTCGAACCCTTCGCCGGAACCGGACGCCTTTCCCAAGCGAGCCTGCGGGCGATGCTGGGGGCGGCGGAGGCGTTGTCCGATGCGGCGGCCAATGCAGAGGTCAGCGCGCAGGAGGCCAAGCGGGAGTTGTTCCTGACCATCGTTGCGATGGTCGAGCGGGCTGCCGGAAATGCCTCAAACTGATCAACCGTTATCGCGAGCAGGCTCGCTTTCACAAGTCTTGTGAACGGAACAACCCCATGTGGGAGCGAGCCCGCTCGCGATGGCGGCAGCACATTCAACCTCTCTCCAAGGATTCTCCACCAAGAAAAAACGAACCCCAGGCTCGTTTTTCGGTTCTTAACTGATGTCCCTTGATAACAAGGACATCAGGCGGGGCCGCGGTCTTGCCCACCAAACACTGCGATCAAAGGAGGCGACATGCCCAACTCCTTCCATTCGCCCTGGTGGAAGAACGCTGTGATCTACCAGGTTTATCCTCGCTCTTTTGCCGATGCCAACGGCGATGGCATCGGCGATCTTCCCGGTTTGACGGCACGTCTGGACCATCTGCAACGTCTGGGCGTCGATGCGTTGTGGCTGTCGCCGGTGTACCGCTCGCCGATGTGTGACGCAGGCTACGACATCTGCGACTACACCGATGTCGATCCGCTCTTCGGCAACCTGGCCGACCTCGACGCATTGATTGCCCAGGCCCACGAACGAGGCTTGAAGGTCCTACTCGACTTCGTGCCCAACCATACGTCCGACCAGCATCCCTGGTTCCTCGAATCACGTTCCAGCCGCGACAACCCCAAGCGCGACTGGTACATCTGGCGCGACCAGCCCAACAACTGGCGGGCCTCGATCGATGGCGGCAGCGCATGGACCTGGGACGAGACCAGCCAGCAGTACTACTTGCACTTCTTTTTGCCGCAACAACCGGATCTCAATTGGCACAATCCCGAAGTCGTGGCCGCCATGCACCAAGTCCTGCACTTCTGGCTCGAGCGCGGCGTGGACGGGTTTCGCGTCGACGTGGTGCATTGCGTCGGCAAGGACCCGAGTTTCGCCGACGACCCGCGCTGCATGGCCGGTGAAACGATGGTCAAGATCAACGACCAGCCCTATAGCCATGAAGTGTTGCGAGGGTTGCGACGCCTCGTTGACAGCTACCCCGGCGAGCGAGTGCTGATCGGTGAGGTGAACATTCGCTCCACGGCGCAGGTGGCGGCCTACTACGGCGCCAGTGACGAATTGCACATGTCATTCAATTTTCCACCCCTGGACGCCCCCTGGGACCCGGTGGTGTTTCGCATGTGCATCCGCGAGGTGGAAAACGACCTCGGCCCCTTGCAGGCCTGGCCCACGTGGGTGCTGTCCAATCACGACAACAGCCGTCACCGCAGTCGCTATGGTGGCTCGTTGCGCCGGGCGAGGGCCGCGGCAGTGATGCTGCTGACGCTGCGGGGCACACCCTTCATCTACCAGGGCGAGGAATTGGGGCTGGAAGACACCCAGGTAACCGCCCAGACCCGCGTCGATCCTGGCGGGCGGGACGGCAGCCGGGCACCGTTGCCGTGGACGTCCCAGGCGCCGCACGGTTGGTCGGGGCAGGCGCCGTGGTTGCCATTTGCAGCAGACGCCGACGTGTTGTCGGTGGAGTCGCAGGAACGTGCCACCGATTCGGTGTTGGCCCTTTATCGCCGTTTGCTCGCCTGCCGTCGCAATAGCCTGGCGCTGCGCCTGGGCGGCTGGGAAGAACTGCCGTCCCATCCACAAGTGCTGGCCTATCGTCGCCATTGCGAAGGCGACGAGCGCCTGGTCTGCATCAACTTTGCCGACAACGAACACACCTTTCCTTTGGCCGATCCCTGGCGGGTGGAAGTCGCCAGTGATGGGGCGGACGAAGGCCAGCCGTTCAGCGGTCTTCTGGCTGCCGAGCAGGCCGTGATCCTGTGTCGATAAGGAGTGATCAATGAAAGCCAATTGGCACCGAAACACTTTGATCTATCAGATCGATCCATCCTTGTTCTACGACAGCAACGGCGATGGCCGGGGCGACCTCAAGGGCATCATTCGCCAGCTCGACTACCTTCAGGCGTTGGGCGTCGGTGCGCTCTGGCTGATGCCGCTGTATCGGTCACCGTTCAAGGACGCCGGTTATGACGTCAGCGATTTCATGGCACTGGACCCGCGCTTTGGCAGCGAAGAAGACTTGCGCCAGTTGATCGTCCAGGCCGGTGAGCGCGGCATTCGAGTGATCCTTGAATTGGTGGTGCAGCACACCAGCGATCAGCACCCCTGGTTCCTTCGCGCGCGGCGGGACAAGGACAGCGTCTATCGAGATTATTATCTGTGGTCCGACACGCCGGTGGACGATGGCAACCAGCCAATCTTCCCATCGGTGGAGGACAGTATCTGGCGCTGGGACGAACAGGCCGGACAGTATTATCGACACCTGTTCTACCGCCATGAGCCGGACCTCAACCTGGCGAACCCTCGCGTGGTCGAGGAGATCGAGCGCATCATGGTCCATTGGCTCGAGCTGGGCATCGCCGGCTTTCGCCTCGATGCCGCTTCACACCTGGTGGAACAGGCTGGCGGCGGCAATGAAGAGCAGGGCGTCTGGGTGCTCGACCGATTCTACAAATGCATGACCCGCATCAACCCCGAAGGCGTGCTGATGGGCGAAGTGGATGTCGAGCCGGAGCGCTTCAGCCACTATTTCGGTACCGGGGAACGCTTGGGCCTGGTCCTGGATTTCTGGGTCAACAATCATCTGTTCCTGGCACTGGCCCGTGGCGAGGCCGAGCCTTTGCAGCGGGCCATCATCCGGCGTCCGGCGCCGCCGGATGGTGCGAATTACGCGGTCTGGCTGCGCAACCATGACGAACTCGATCTGGAGCGCTTGAGTGAGCAGGAACGCGAGGAAGTGATGCAGGCGTTCGCCCCGGAACCGGACATGCGCCTGTACGGCCGAGGCATCCGCCGGCGCCTGGCGCCGATGCTCGGCGGCGATGTCCGGCGCCAGGCCTTGGCCCAGGCATTGTTGTTGTCACTGCCCGGGACGCCGATCGTGCGCTACGGCGAAGAAATCGGCATGGGCGAGGACTTGTCCCGTCCCGAGCGCCTTTCGGTGCGCACGCCCATGCAATGGAGCGACGAGGCCAATGCCGGGTTCTCATCGGCCCAGCGCCTGGCCGCGCCGCTGATCGACGAAGGGCCGTTCGCCTATACGCGATTGAACGTGGAAGCGCAGCAGGATGACCCCGATTCGCTGCTGGCTCGCGCCCGTCGATTGCTGTTGGCGCGCAGGCGGTTGGGTGAAGTGGGCGACGGCAAGGCGCGCCTGTTGACGGTCGATCATCCAGCGGTGTTCGCCATCGCGCATGAATGCAGAGCCACCTCGGTGATGCTGGCGAATCTGGGCACCGACGCGGTCACCGTGCAGTTGCGCGAGCTGGACCTGGAGGGTTTCGAGGAAGTGCTCTCGGACAGCCCGTACCCGGCCCCGGCGCAATCGAAGCTGGCGCTGAACGGATACGGGTATCGCTGGTTCCGGCGCGGTGGCTCAGAACAGTAGCAGCACGAGCGCCAACAACCCGCCACAGGCCAACAGCAGGGCCGACACCTGTGTCGAGCTCAGGGCCAGCGCAGAGTCCCGGGAGCGGCCGTTGAAGCGCCCGCGGGTACGATGCATGGACTCCTGTGGCTCGAACAGATTGTCCGGGCGCTGATTGTCGTCATCCTCGTTGGTCATTTGCCCCGACCAGGCGTTGCGGGCCAACAGGCGATCGAGCAGCCCAGGCATCAGACACGTGCCGACAATGGCTTTGAGCGACGCCGCACCCAGCCACAATTCCCTGGGCGTGCGCTTGACCACGCTCAATATCGCCCGGGCGGCCACGTCCGGATCATGAATCGGTGGCACCGGTTGCGGGCGCTTGCCCAGCTTGTTCCGGGCCCAATCGAACTGCGGCGTGTTGATCGCCGGCAGTTGCACCATGCAGACCTTGATTTTGCTGTGCTCATGAAGCAGTTCGCAGCGCAATGAATCGGTAAAGCCACGCACCGCGAACTTGGCCCCGCAATAAGCGGCTTGCAGGGGAATCGCGCGGTAGGACAGCGCCGAGCCGACCTGGATGATCACCCCGCGATTACGTCGTCCCATCAGGTCCAGCGCTGCGAGGGTGCCGTGGACGGTGCCCAGGTAAGTCACCTTCGTGACTCGGTGGATTTCTTCGGCGCTCAACTGACGGATCGGCGAAAACACCGTGACCATTGCGCAGTTGATCCACACATCGACAGGTCCCAGTTCGCGCTCCATCCGCTGGGCCGCTTCGAAGACTGCATCGGCGTCGGCGACATCGACGCTGAGCGCCAGGCACGTCGTACCCAATTGGTTCAGTTCTTCTGCGGTAGCCGCCAAGGCTTGTTCGCCCCGGGCCAGCAACCCGACGCGGTAGCCCGCCGCGGCAAACCGGTGGGCGGTCGCACGACCGACGCCGGCGGTGGATCCACTGATGACAACGACAGGTGGGTTTCGCTCATCCATTGCGTTCACATCCGATCAATAGCCTGCGCCCTCTGGCGCTGTTGGTTTCCAATTATTGTGAAAATCCCGGCTGGCGTAGGTTCAGGATTTTTTGCGGTCGGGCTCTCAGGGTTGCACTTATATGAAGCCGTCGGTGCCCGATCGCACCATCGCAAGGCAAAGGAACAGGCGGATGTCGCCCACGGGTTTCGGGTAGCCGAGCTGACCCCTTCGCGAGCAAACCCGCTCCCACAGGGGGCTGGCGGCGAATATGCGATTGCTGATGAGGTTTGGCACGCTCGCTGCAAGACCTTGTCCAGGCCCACCGTGAACACAATCGAGTGGGCAGCCCCGTCGGTCAACGAAGATCGAGCGCCAGCAGGCCGGGGGATAACGGTAGATCAGGGCGCAGCCGCCGGGTCGATACCGCACAGAACAGGCAAAGACGCCTGGAACCGCAAGGTTTCAGGCGTCTTTTTTTTGCTTTCAAAAAACCGTGATGGGCTTTTGTCGGGTGCTTTTATGAATTCCAACGTTGCTTCCCTGAACAAACTGCAAACGCTGATCGTGATCGGCAATGGCATGGTCGGCCATCACTGCGTCGAGCAACTGATCGAGCGCGGTGCCCTCAACCATTACCGCGTGCATGTCTTCAGCGAAGAGCCGATGCGGGCCTACGACCGCGTGCATCTGTCCGAATATTTTTCTGGGCGAGACGCCGAATCCCTGGCCCTTGGCGAAGCGACGTTGTACCAGACGCCGGGTGTGACGTTGCACCTGGGCGTGCCGGTATTGGAAATCGACCGCCAGGCGCGTGAGGTGGTCACCGCCACTGAACGCCTCGGCTATGACAAGCTGGTGCTCGCCACCGGTTCCTATCCGTTCGTGCCGCCGATCCAGGGCGCCGAGGGTGATTCTTGCCTGGTCTACCGCACCCTCGAAGACCTCGATGCGATCCGCGCCGCCGCCAGCAACGCCCGTCGTGGCGTGGTGGTCGGTGGCGGATTGTTGGGGCTGGAAGCGGCCAATGCCTTGAAAAGCCTCGGCCTGGAAGCTCACGTCGTGGAATTCGCCCCCCGGTTGATGCCCGTGCAATTGGACGAGCAAGGCGGCCTGGCACTCAAGGCGCGCATCGAGAAACTGGGCGTTGGCGTGCATTTGTCCAAGGGCACCCAATCGATCGGCGCGGGCGAGCAGTACCGTTATCGGATGAACTTCGGCAACGACGATTTCCTCGAAACCGACTTGATCGTGTTTTCCGCCGGTATTCGCGCCCAGGATGCGTTGGCCCGTCAATGCCAATTGCCGATCGGCCCCCGCGGTGGTGTGGTAATCGACGACCATTGCCAGAGCAGCGACCCGGACATTTACGCCATCGGCGAATGTGCGGCGTGGAACGGCAGCATTTTTGGCCTGGTCGCGCCGGGCTACCAGATGGCCCGCAACGTCGCGTCGCGCCTGTGCGGCGAAGCCGGCGAGGCGTTTACCGGCGCGGACATGTCCACCAAGCTCAAACTGCTGGGCGTGGACGTCGGCTCCATCGGCGACGCACACGGCAACACGCCGGGTTCGCGCAGCTTCCAGTTCATCGACGAAACCAGCGCCAGCTACCGTCGCCTGGTAATCGACGCTGACGGCAAGCGCGTGATCGGCGCGGTTTTGGTAGGCGACAACAGCTACTACGACACCTTGCTGCAGTACATGCAGAACGGCATCGCGTTGCCCAAGGACGCCGCCAGCCTGATCCTGCCGTCGTCCGAAGGCGCCCCGACACTGGGCCCGGCGGCTTTACCCGAAACCGCCACCCTCTGCTCGTGCCACAACGTCACCAAGGGGGCGGTCTGCTCGGCCATCGACGGCGGCTGCACCGATCTCGGCCAGCTCAAGTGCGACACTAAGGCCGGCACCGGTTGTGGCGGCTGCGCGGCGCTGGTCAAGCAAGTCTTCGAGCACGAACTGATCGCCCGCGGCGTCAGCGTCGACAAGAGCCTGTGCGAGCACTTCGCCTATACCCGCCAGGAACTGTATGCCCTGGTGCGCGTGGAAGGCATCATCAGTTTCGAAGAATTGCTCGCCAAACACGGTCGTGGCCACACCGGTTGCGACCTGTGCAAACCGGCCGTGGGCTCGATCCTGGCGTCGTGCTGGAACCAGCCGATCATGGACCCGCACCTGGTGCCGTTGCAGGACACCAACGACACCTTCATGGCGAACATGCAGAAGAACGGCACCTATTCGGTGGTGCCGCGCATCGCCGGTGGAGAAATCACCGCCGACAAACTGATCGCCATCGGCGTGGTTGCCAAGAAATACGACCTTTACACCAAGATCACTGGCGGCCAGCGCATCGACCTGTTCGGCGCGCAGCTGCACCAGTTGCCGGACATCTGGGCCGAATTGATCGAAGCCGGGTTCGAAACCGGCCACGCCTACGGCAAATCCACGCGCACGGTAAAATCCTGCGTGGGCAGCACCTGGTGCCGCTACGGCGTGCAGGACAGCGTGCAAATGGCCCTGACCATCGAGGATCGCTACAAAGGCCTGCGCTCGCCCCACAAGCTCAAGTTCGCGGTGTCTGGTTGCACCCGTGAGTGCGCCGAAGCCCAGAGCAAGGACGTCGGCGTGATCGCCACTGAAAAGGGCTGGAACCTCTATGTGGCCGGCAACGGCGGTATGCGTCCGCGTCACGCCGAACTGTTCGCCACCGACCTGGACGATGCGACGCTGATCCGTTACATCGACCGCTTCCTGATGTTCTACATCCGCACCGCCGACAAGCTGCAACGCACCTCGGTGTGGCGCGAGAGCCTGGAAGGTGGCCTGGACTATCTCAAGGACGTGATCATTCACGACAGCCTGGGCCTGGGCGCCGAGCTCGAAGCGCAGATGCAACTGGTGGTCGACCGCTACGAATGCGAATGGGCCAACGCCCTGAAGGACCCGGAAAAGCTCAAGCGCTTCCGCACCTTCGTCAACGACAAGCGCGGCGATCCGGACGTTCATTTCGTCCGCGAACGCGGCCAGCGCCGGCCGGTGCATGCCGGCGAACTTCACTTGATTCCCGTCACCGAGGAGGTGCTCTGATGAGCCAGCCAAACGTCGTTCGTATCGCCCAAGAATCCGTGCAATGGCGTGCCCTGTGCAGCCGCGAGGACCTGGTGCCCAACTCCGGCGTGGTCGCCTGGCACGACGGCAGCCAAGTGGCGCTGCTCTATCTCCCAGAGCATGCGGACAAGCCACTGTACGCCGTCGATAATCGCGATCCGAAGTCCGGCGCCAACGTCATCGGCCGCGGCCTGTTGGGCAATATCAAGGGCGAACTGGTCATTGCCTCGCCGATGTACAAACAGCATTTCCGCCTGGAAGACGGCCTTTGCCTGGAGTACCCGGAGCAGCGCTTGCGCGTCTGGCCGGTGCGCTTGAATGGCGATGTGGTGGAGATTGGCGAGGGCTGATTAGCTTGCCTGATTGTGGCGAGGGGATTTATCCCCGCTCGGTTGCGTAGCGACCGTAAGATTTTTTGGGCCGCTGCGCAGCCCAGCGGGAGCAAGCTCCCTCGCCACGACAGCGGCCACTTTTGTTTGAGATTGGGGATTAGTAATGAAGACCGCCGCGCAACTGGTAAGGCTCAAGAGCGTACAGAACCAGCGGGTCCACAGCATCGCACCGGATCAGACCGTGCTCGAAGCGTTGCAGATCATGGCCGAGAAAAATGTCGGTGCGCTGCCGGTGATCGAAGGCGGGCAGGTGGTGGGGGTGTTCAGCGAGCGGGACTACGCGCGCAAGATGGTCCTCAAGGGCCGTTCATCCGTGGGCACTGCGGTTCGCACCATCATGAGCACGCCGGTGATCACCGCCGACAGCCAGCAGAGCATCGACCGCTGCATGGCGGTCATGACCGACAGCCACCTGCGGCATTTGCCGGTGCTGGAAAACGGCGAGCTGATCGGGCTGTTGTCCATTGGCGACCTGGTCAAGGAAGCGATCGTCGAACAAGCGGACCTGATCCGGCAGTTGGAGCATTACATTCGCGGGCATTGAGCACCTGCTGTGCCCTTGTGGCAAGAGAGCCTGAAAGCCATTCAATCGCTTCCGTGCTGGGCCGCATCAGCGCTTGGCCGGTGCTGGCGCAACAATTCGATTTGTTGGGCGGGAATCAAGGTGCGCAAGGATTTATAGAGGGCGCGGGTTTCCAACAGGTTCCACACGCGCAACATGGTTTCCAGCGCATCGAGGGGTTTGCTGATGAAGTCGCGCGCGCCCAGCGCCAGGGCACGCAGGCGGGTGTCGCGGGTCGCGTCGGCCGTCAGGACCAGGATCGGCAGGTAATCATTGGCCGGGATCCGCCGGTTGAGCTGCTCCAGCACCGCGAAGCCATCGAACGCAGGCATGTGCAGGTCCAGGATGACCAGGTCCGGCTCGAAACTGTTGAACAGGTCAAGGGTGCGCAGCGGTTCGGTGCTGCTCAGTACATTGTGCAGCCCTTCGCGGGCGAGCAATTGCTCCATCAGATCCAGGTTGGGGCGCTGATCGTCGATGATCAGGATGCGCAGGTCGCGATTCATGCGGACTCCGGTAGATAACGCTCAAGGTGGCCAAGAAAGGCCTGGATATGAATGGGTTTGGTGAGGATCGCCGTGGCGCCGGCGTCAAGCAGGGCGCGGTGGGACAGGTCGCTGGCATCGGCGGTGATCATCAACACCGGCGTGTAGGCCGTGGTCGGGGATTGGCGCAGGCGGCGAAGAACTTCCAGGCCATCCAGATCGGGCAATGTCACGTCCAGCAGGATCAATTGCGGCGCGTGCTGGCGAGCCAGGTCGAGGCCCATCTGGCCTTGCATGCTGGACAGCAACTGAATGCCTGGACGGCGTTGCATCAGGGTCTCGATCAGGGCGAGGCTAGACAGGTTGTCCTCGATGCACAGCACCTTGCCGTCGAATTCGGTGCGTGGGCGTGCCACTTCCAGCGCAACCATGGGCGGCAGGTGAGCGCCGGATACCCGGGCGCCGGGCAGTCGCAAGGTGAAGCAACAGCCTTGTCCCGGATCGCTGCGTACTTGCAGGCTGCCTTGCATCATCTCCAGCAGGCTCTTGCTCAGCGAAAGGCCGAGCCCGGTGCCTTCGATCTGGGGATCCGCGCCGAGGCGCTCGAATGGCTTGAACAGCTGATCCAACAGCTCGGGGGCGATGCCACGCCCGGTGTCGCTGATGGCGATACTGACATGGGGAGCTTCAGCCGTGACCTCAATGCGTACTTCGCCACCCGGCTGGTTGTATTTGATGGCATTGGACAGCAAGTTCAGCAATACCTGCACCAGGCGCTGGCGATCGGCAAGCACGCCGCTGCCCTCGGGCAGCGATGCAAGCTCGGCCAGATGGATCCCGGCGTCGGCCGCCATCGGCGACACCAGCGTCAACGCTTCGTGCAGCACCGCCGGCAATCCGATCGGTTCGATGTTCAGGGGCAGGCGGCCAGCTTCGATCCGGGCGATGTCGAGTACCTCGTTGATCAACGCCAACAAGTGCTGACCGGCTCGCAGGATGTGGCTGACTTGCGGGCGCTGGCCGGCAATGGAATCCATGTCCAGCAGTTGCGCGAAGCCCAGGATTGAATTCAACGGCGTGCGCAGTTCATGACTCATGCGCGACAAGAACTCACTCTTGGCGCGACTGGCGCTTTCGGCTTCTTCACGGGCGGTGCGCAGGGCTATCTCGGCGGCACGTCGGTCGGTGATGTCCCGAGTGATCTTGGAGAAGCCTCGCAGGGCGCCGGTGCTGTCGTATTGGGCGGTAATCACCACGCTGGCCCAGAAACGACTGCCGTCCTTGCGGCATCGCCAGCCTTCTTCCATGTAATGACCTTCGCGGGTGGCCGCGAGCAAGGCCATGTTTGGATGCGCCGGGCATTCTTCGGCCAGGTAGAACAACGAGAAATGCCGGCCGAGCACTTCCTGTTCGGTATAGCCCTTGATCCGTTCGGCGCCGACGTTCCAAGTGATCACGTGGCCTTGGGCGTCCAGGGCGAAGATCCCGTAGTCCTTCACCCCATCGATGATCAGCCGCAGGCGTTCTTCGTTGTCGCGCAAGGCTCGTTCGCGCTCGGCCAATAATTGCCCAGCCTCCACCAGGCGCGTGCCCAACTGGCCGATCTCATCGCGCTCCGGTGGTTGTGGCAACAGCGGTTGGCCCAGCGCCAGACGCTGGGCGTTGCCTTGCACCTTCTGGACCCGGGCGACGATGCCCTTGGACAGGAACAGCACTGCAACGATGGCGCCGAACAGTCCGCACAGCGCCGCCAGCAGAGTCGCGAACAACAGGCGCATGCGCGTAGCGGAAGCGGCGGCGCTGCGGTCGGTGAGCAGGGCGTCCTCACGGATACGCATGGCGCTGATCTGCTCGCGCAGCACGTCCAGCACTTGTTTGTTTTCGATCAGGATGGCGGTGATGGTCGCGGTGTCGTCGCCTTTGCCGGTGCGCAGGGAGACCAGTCCGTTGAGCTTTTCAGTGATCAGCGGTGTGATGGTCTTGAGGTGCTCGCGCATTCTGGCGTCGCGGATATTATGATCCAGGCGTTGCAGTGCGGCCTGGATCTTTGGGGTGGCCTGTTCGTAGCCGGGCAGGAAATCTTCGCGGCGGGTCAGCAGGTAACCGCGCACGCTGGCGGCTGCTTCGGCCAGTAGGGTGTGCACCGCCTGGATGTCGCCCTGTACCAGCAGCACCCGGCGCACATCCTCTTCGGCGCGTGCGGTCTGGCGCTCGGTGATGTAGATCAGCACCAGTGACAGCAACAGGACAACCAGCGGCAGGGAAATCACCACCAATGCCTTGCCCCGCAAGGGCAGGTCGGCCCAGCGACGGGCCGCGAGGATCTTCATGGCCATTGCCCCGTCGGTTGCGCGACCAACCCCAGGGCGACACCGCGCACCGCGGCCTGGGTGCGGTCGGCGGCGCCAAGCTTGCCGATGACCCGCTCGACATGGGCCTTTGCGGTGCCGGGGGCGATGCCGAGTTTTTCGCCGATTTCACGATTGCTGAAACCACTGGCGACCAGGCCGAGCACCTGCCGCTCACGGGCGGTCAGGGCCTGGACCTGAGTTGTTCCTCCGGCGCCGCGCTCGGCCATGCGCCGCAAGAGGCGGGCACTGACCGAGCTGTTCAAGGCTTCCTCTCCCTGGGCGACCCTTCTGAGCGCATCGATCAACTCGGCGCGACTGGCATCCTTGAGCAGATAACCGACGGCGCCCGCGCCGATGGCCGCTTCCAGGTGGTCGGGGCTGTCGTCCATGGTGAAAATCATGACCTTGAGCTGCGGCTGGCGTTGTTTCAGGATGCGCGCCGCGCCGAGGCCATTGAGCACCGGCATGCGAATATCCAGGATCGCGATGTCCGGTTGCAGCTGCTGGCACAAATCGAGCGCCTCCTGGCCGTCTCTGGCCTGGCCGACCACCTCGAAGCCCTCGATACCGCAAAGCATTGAAATGAAACCGGTGCGGGTCACTTCGTGATCATCGGCCAACAGCACGCGCAGAGGACGGTTCATGATTGGACTCCATGGGTTGGCAGGGGCACGCTGGCCAACAGCCGAGTACCACCGTTGCGTTCGCTGCGACAGTCCAGATGGCCTCCCAGGAGGCTGGCACGTTCCTGCATGGCCGCCAGGCCCAGGTGGCTGGAGCCATTGCTTTCGATGGGCGGTTCGAGGGCAAACCCGCGGCCATCGTCCTCGACCCGCAACGTTGCCCGTCCGTCACGCACCACCAAGCCAAGGCAAACATGCCTGGCCTGGGCATGCTTGAGGATATTGTTGATGCCTTCCTGGGCGATGCGGAACAGGGCAATCTCGGCGTTTCCCGACAGCCGCGCAGCGCTGTGCTCGACCCAATCCACCGTCAGCCCGGCGTCACGCAGGCGATCGGCTTCCTTGTCGATGGCGGTGTACAAGCCAAAATCGTCCAGTACATGGGGGCGAAGGCCGCCGATCAACTGCCGGCTCTCGCCGACGCAACGCTGGGCCAGGTCGAGGATGGCCTGGTGTTCGCTGTCCAGCGTCGACGACAGCGGCGGGCAGCGGCCGGCGAAACCTTGCAGGCGCTGATGCAGCCCCGCGAGGTTCTGCGCAAGGCCATCGTGAAGGTCATAGGCCACGCGCTTGCGTTCGTCTTCCTGGGCGCTGAATAGCCGATGGACCAGCTCGGACATGGTCCGCTCACGGGCTTGCAGCGCCTGGAGCAGCCGGCTGTTTTCCAGGTGCGCCGCCAGCAGCGTCGCGAGCAATTGCAGCGACTCGATGTCCTCGTTGTCGGGGGCCCCGAGGGGCACGCTGTTACCCAGCAGCAGGGCACCGAACACGATGCCGTCCGCGCCTCGCAGCGGCACGCGCAGAACCTGCGCCAGGGTTTTCCCCGGACAGTCCAACCACTGCGGTTCGGGCGCCGACGGCTGCGCGAGCTGGGCAAGCAAATCGAGCCCATCGCCGCTGCCGTGACTGGCAACGGTTTGCAACGTGGCTTGCGGCGTCCACTCCAGCAACAAGCCATGGTCCATGGCGACGAATGCGCACGCTCGCTGCACCGCGCGCTCGCGCATTTGCGCCAAGGGCAGGCGGGTCAATTCGTGCCCGGTGCCCAACAGAAGGCCCAAACGTGCCGCGCGGCTTTGCGACTGGCGGTATTGGCTGCGGATCGCCAGGGCGCTGCCAGGGTCGTGGGGTGGGCTTTGCATGGGGGAACTCCAGCGTGGACGTGAACCGGCCTGGTTCGCGATGGCGACATTAGACCTTGGGATCGGCACCTGGCCTATCTGCCGAATGGCATAGGCGATCAGCACCGGTTGGCCGATGGCGAGCGCTACGGGGATCGGCAAAGTGGGGCCATTGAAACCCAAAGGACCACAACGATGAAAATGAAAACCTGTGCCATCGCCGCTTTTTTCGTGCTGGCTGCTCCCTTTGTCCAGGCTGCGGAGACCGCGCCGTTCGTCTATCGCACCGTCGTCGAGCAACCGCAAAAGCAAACCGACCGGGAAATAGCGGGGCTTTTCGACCGCTGGAACGCAGCACTGCAAACCGGCAGCGCCAGCGCGGTGACCGCCCTCTACGCGCCGGATGCGGTATTGCAACCGACTGTTTCCAACAAGGTGCGCAGCACACCGGACCAGATCCAGGATTACTTCGTGCACTTCCTGGCGGCCAAGCCGGTCGGGGTAATCAACTACCGGGAGATCCGTCACCTAGGCGCCGACGCTGCGATGGACAGCGGGGTCTACACGTTCACGCTGACCCAGGCCGACGGTTCCAAGCGAGAGGTCCAGGCGCGGTACACCTTCCTCTATGAACGACTCGACGGGCAGTGGAAAATCATCAACCATCACTCATCGGCCATGCCTGAAGTGCCCAAGACCCTCCACGCCAGCCATTGAGACCGCCGGTGCCTTTGTGGTCGAAGGCGCCGAAGTGGAGGTATATCCGTTACCAGGATGACGGATATACAAACCGGCCAAGAGCAGCCTCAACCACCCCGAAACAGATCCCGCGAGTCCAGCAACCGCCAGGCAATCTCAGGCCGCTTCTCCAGCCCCCGGCGAATCGCAGCCGGGATCGACTGGCGAATCTTGCGGCACAGCCCCGGCTGCTCCTGGAATTCGATGGCAATACCGCGCATCGTCCGAACCTCGTTATAGCCGGGCTCGATGGTTACCCGCACACCCAGGTTCTCGAACAACCGCTGCTGCAACCGTTCAAGCTCGTCCAGGCTCTGGATATTTTCCAGTCGCTCAAGCAGGCGTTTCTCTTCCTGGCGATTCAGGCAAAGGATGCGCAGATCGCTGCCCGGCGTTTGCAGCAACGCATCACGCCCGCAATCACAGACACCAGGCGGGCAGGGGGGACGGATGGGCATCGACGCGGTCATGGGCTCCACAAGCTCTGCAACACGACAAACCGCCTTCGGCGTAGGGACGATCCAGGCAATGTGATGCCTGACGGCGTGTCGGTCAACCCTTCGGGAAGGCCGCCTGTCCGCGCTTCATGGGGGCCGCTCGTCAGTTTCGCCAGGGCGGCGAAACCTGGGGCGACCCGGCGGGCAATGTCATCGGGCTGATCAAGGGCGCCAGGCCGGGCACGAAGACGAATCAGTCGATCCGGATCATGGCGCACCTGGACGAGATCGCCATGCTGGTCAAGCGCATCGAGTCCGACGGCACGTTGCGAGTGGTGGCCCTGGGCGGTGTCAATCCGATCAATTTCGGGGTCTGCCCCGTGGATATTCTCGGCGACCGGGATTCATTCCTGACGTGTTGGAATTCTTGTTGAATCGACGTAGTGCCTGACGCCACGGGGATCAATGTGGGAACGAACCTGCTCGCGAAGGCGGCGGCCCATCCAATATTGCATTGGCTGATACACCGCATTCACGAGCAGGCTCGCCCCCACAAGGGTTTGGTTACAGCCCCAGCTCAGAAAGGCCTGGGTGATCGTCCGGCCGACGTCCCAGCGGCCAATGAAATTTACGTTCGCTTTCCTTGATCGGCATGTCATTGATGCAGGCGTAGCGGTTGGCCATCAGGCCGTTCTCATCGAATTCCCAATTTTCATTGCCGTAGGAGCGGAACCAGTTGCCCGAGTCGTCGTGCCATTCATAGGCGTAGCGCACGGCAATACGGTTGCCAGTAAAGGCCCAGAGCTCCTTGATAAGCCGGTAGTCGAGTTCCTTGGCCCACTTGCGGGTCAAAAAGGCCTTCGCTTCTTCCCGGTTATGGGCGAATTCAGCGCGGTTACGCCATTGAGTATCGAGAGTGTAGGCCAGCGATACTTTCTGCGGGTCACGACCGTTCCAGCCGTCTTCGGCCAGGCGAACTTTTTCGATAGCTGTTTCACGGGTGAAAGGTGGCAGCGGTGGGCGAACTACGGCAGAGGACGACATGGCCAATCTCCAGATAATGAACGTGGGTTGCACGATTGCTTTACAGCGAGGGTCTTTACGAGCGGTCCTGCGGTTTACACGTGTTGCTTATTCAATCGCCAACAACATCTTCAGGACGTCTTGGGCCTGATCGGCAGCATCGTGATCGCCCATGACGAGCGCGAGGGTAATGGCGCCGTCAATCAGGATGAGCAGCTGTCGGGCAAGCACGTGCGGCTGCTCAATACCCTGTTCGGTACACAAGCGGGTCACATACTCGAGCAATGCCTGTTTGTGCATTTTCGCAACCTGGCGGACCGGGTCCTGAGGGTCGCCGGTTTCGCCGCTGGTGTTGATGAATGCACAACCACGGAAGCCTTCGCTCTGGAACCAGCCCTTGAGCACGGGAAACAGGCTGAGCAAACGTGCGAGGGGTGTCGGCGCCTTGCCCACTTCGCTGCTGAACCACTGCATCCAGCGTTCATCACGGCGCTTGAGCGCCGCGACGACGAGCTCCTCCTTGTTGGCGAAGTAGCGGTAGATACTCTTCCTGGAGACGCCGGCGGTTTTTACCAGAAGATCCATGCCGGTGGCCGCGATGCCACTTCTGTAGATCAACTTTTCGGCGACATCAAGGATGATGTCTCGTGTTTCAGTGCCAGTGATTTCGTTCATGCGACCTAAAGTAGAACGGTCATTCTCCTTGGTCAAATATTTTTTCATCTCGACGGGGAGACCCCAAGCCACGCGTCATGGTGTAAGCTCATCGGTTCTTCGGAATCGACTTTTTGCGAGCCCTATGCCGTCGCTTTTCAAACGTTCCTTGCTGCCCAAGCTGCGCAGCTTTCCACTCACCGCCGACGCCGTGACGATCCTCGACGGTGCCGCCGAGTTTCGCCGTTGCCTGCTTGAGAAAATCGCCCAGGCCACCCAGCGCATCTACATCGTCGCCCTCTACCTGCAAGAGGACGAGGCCGGCCAGGAAATCCTCGATGCCTTGCATGCCGCCAAAACCGCACGTCCCGAACTGGACATTGCGGTGGTGGTGGACTGGTTGCGGGCGCAACGTGGGCTGATCGGGGCCAAAAAACAGCCGGGCAACTCGGCGTGGTATCAAAAACAGACCCGCGCCCATGCCAGCGAAGTGCCGATCTACGGCGTGCCGGTGCAGACCCGCGAGCTGTTCGGGGTACTGCACCTCAAAGGCTTCGTGATCGACGACTGTGTGCTCTACAGCGGTGCGAGCCTCAACAACGTCTACCTGCACAAGTTCGACAAGTACCGCTACGACCGTTATCACCTGCTGCAGAACGCCCCGCTAGCCGATTCGATGCATCATCTGGTGCAACATGGCCTGATCGCCTCCAGGGCCGTGCATCGCCTCGACCTGCCGGACCTGCCCAGCACCCGCAGTTTGCGCAAGGACATCGGCGACCTGCGCAGCCGCCTCAAGTACGCGGCCTACGACACCACGGCGGGCAGCCTCGACAAGAATGGCCTGTCGGTGAGCCCGTTGCTGGGCGTCGGCAAGAACAACCCGCTGAGCAGGGTGATCGGTGAACTGATCGCCGGCAGCCGCAAGCAACTGACCATCTGCACGCCGTATTTCAACCTGCCATTGGCTGTGACGCGGGAAATCAACCGTGCCCTGGCTCGCGGCGTGCGAATCGACATCATCGTTGGCGACAAGACCGCCAACGATTTTTATATTCCTGCGAGCGAGCCGTTCAAGATCATCGCCGCGTTGCCCTACCTGTACGAAATCAGCCTGCGTCGCTTCGCCAAGCGGCACCAGCGCTACATCGACAGCGGCCAGTTGAACCTGCACCTGTGGCGAGACGGCGACAATACCTACCACCTCAAGGGCATGTGGGTGGACGAGCGCTATACCTTGCTCACCGGCAACAACCTCAACCCACGGGCGTTTCGCCTGGACCTGGAAAATGCCCTGTTGCTGGACGATCCCAAGGGCGAGTTGTCGGGACCGCGCCAGGCCGAGCTCGAGCGGATCTATCGGCACACCCAGCGAATCGAACGCTACCTGGACCTGGAAACCCTGCCGGATTACCCCGCAGCGGTGGGCAAGTTCCTCAAGCGCGTCAGCCGGGTGCGAATAGAGCGTCTGCTTTACCGGATCCTGTGAAAACCCAGGCCATGTCGGAAAAAGACACCATCTCGGTCCAGTTGGTGCGCGAAGCACTGCTGCAAAGCTGTGCCCCTGGCGCTGCGACCGACGAGGTGCTGCGCAAAGTCGGCATCGACCCGGCGTTGCTCGGCGATGCCCAGGCGCGGGTCCCGGCCCATGCCTATGCGCAGCTTTGGCGCCTGCTGGCGAGGCGCCTGGATGATGAATTTTTCGGTATGGACCCGCGTAAGCTCAAGTCCGGCAGCCTGGCCTTTCTGTGCCGCTGCGCCATGGCCCAGCCGACATTGGCGTCCGGGCTGACGGCGGGGCTGGGGTTCCTTTCGCTGATGCTCGAACACCTGCCGGCGCAATGGGCTCGCCAACAAAGCCTGGCGGAAATTGTCCTGCTCGAAGAAGACCAGACACCGCGCCGGGCCTTCACGTATTTCACCTATTGGATGATCGTCCATGGCGTGGCCTGCTGGCTGGCCGGGCGACGCATTCCGATCCTGTCCGTCGAGTTGCGGTGCCCGCAGCCCGACTTCTGTGATGATTACCGCGTCATGTTCTCCCAGAACCTGCGCTTCGACCGGCCCCGTACGCGGATGATCTTTTCCGCCGACTGCCTGGACCTGCCCATCCGCCGCAGTCCCGAGGAGCTCAAGCGCTTCCTGGCCCAGGCACCGGCGAATATCCTGGTCAAGTACCGCGACCCGCAAAGCCTCTCCAGCCGCATTCGCCATGACCTGCGCCAGCTGCCCGCCGAGCAGTGGCCGGAAACCGAGGCCCTGGCCCAGCGGTTATGCGTTTCCGCCTCGACCCTGCGCCGACGCCTGGCAGAGGAGGGGCAAACCTACCAGGGCCTCAAGGACGGCGTCCGCAAGGAGCTGGCCATTGCCTGGCTGGCCGAACCTTCCATCAGTTTCGTGGAAATCGCCTCGCGCCTGGGGTTCGCCGACGCCAGTTCGTTCTACAAGGCGTTTCGCAAGTGGTCCGGGTCCAATCCTGGGCACTATCGCAGCTTGATTCTCAACGAGGCGGGCTGACGGCCCGCACAGCCAACGCCTACTTTGGTCCATGGCCAAACCAGTCAAGCAACTTGAAGGCTTTGACCATTGCCGCGCCGCCTCTTCGGCGCGAGTATTTCCCTGCTATTCACGGTTCCCCCCACCAATAAAAAGTACAGAGGGATTCTGGTCATGCGCGATTATTCGTCCGCCACGTCGCAGTTCGATTACCTGAACACCGTCAATGCCTCGTTGCACGGCTCGCTCGAAGCGCTCAATGCCTGCGTCGAATGCTGCGACAGGCACACCTTGCCGGGGCGCATCGCCTTGTTTTGGGAGGGCCGTGACGGCAGTGACGCGACCTGGACTTACCGTGACCTGCAGGACAACGCGGCGCGCTTCGCCAATTTCCTGCGCGCCCAGGGCGTCGGCAAGGGTGACAGGGTGGCCGGCCTGTTGCCGCGCACTGCCGAATTACTGATCGTGGTGCTCGCCACCTGGCGCATCGGCGCGGTGTACCAGCCGCTGTTCACCGCGTTCGGCCCGAAAGCCATCGAACACCGCCTCGGCAGCTCCGGGGCACGGGTTGTGGTCACTGACGCCGTCAACCGTCCAAAACTCACTGAGGTTGCCGATTGCCCCATCGTCGTCACGGTCGGCGGGAAAAAGGGCGAGGGAATCGTTCGTGGCGATTTCAGCTTCTGGGCCGAAGTCGCCAATCAGCCCAACCAGTGCGAACCCCTGATGCTGACTGGCGAAGACCCGTTCCTGCTGATGTTCACCTCCGGCACCACCGGCCCGGCCAAGGCGTTGTCGGTGCCGCTCAAGGCGATCGTGGCGTTCCAGAGCTACATGCGCGACGCCGTGGACCTGCGCCCCGAAGACGCGTTCTGGAACGTTGCCGATCCCGGCTGGGCCTACGGCATCTATTTTGGCGTGACCGGGCCTTTGGCGATGGGGCATCCGATCACGTTCTACGACGGCCCGTTCACCCTGGACAGCACCTGCCGGGTCATCAATAAATACGGGATCACCAACCTCGCGGGCTCGCCAACGGCCTATCGCCTGCTGATCGCTGGCGGCGAGCAGTTCGCCCGCTCAATCAAAGGCAAGCTGCGCATCGTCAGCAGCGCCGGCGAGCCGCTGAATCCGGAAGTGATCCGCTGGTTCGCCGACAACCTGGACGTGGTGATCCACGACCATTACGGCCAGACTGAACTGGGCATGGTGCTGTGCAATCACCACGGCCTCAAGCATCCGGTGCACCAGGGCGCCGCGGGTTTTGCCTCGCCGGGCCATCGCATCGTGGTGCTGGATGAAAGCAATCAGGAGTTGGGGGTCGGCCAACCGGGCATTCTTGCGGTCGACCGTAGTCAGTCACCCATGTGTTGGTTCGCCGGCTACCAGGGCGGGCCGACCAAGGCCTTCGTCGGCGATTATTACCTGAGTGGCGACACCGTCGAGTTCAATCCGGACGGCAGCATCAGCTTCGTCGGGCGCAGCGATGACGTGATCACCACGTCCGGCTATCGCGTTGGCCCGTTCGATGTGGAAAGCGCGTTGATCGAGCATCCGGCGGTGGTCGAAGCTGCCGTGGTCGGCAAGCCCGATCCGGAACGTACCGAGCTGGTCAAAGCCTTTGTGGTGCTCAGCGCCCAGTACCGCGCCGCGCCAGAGCTGGCCGAAGAACTGCGGCTGCACGTGCGCAAGCGCCTCGCTGCCCATGCGTATCCGCGAGAAATCGAATTTGTCAGCGACTTGCCGAAAACCCCAAGCGGCAAATTGCAGCGCTTTATCTTGCGCAACCAAGAAATCGCCAAAGCTCAAGAGGCTGCGGCGAAGAACGTTTCAGCTTGAATCCAAGGAAACCATGATGCAGATCGACAACAAGATATTCCTCGTCAGCGGTGGCGCTTCCGGCCTCGGCGCGGCCACCGGTGAAATGCTGGTCAAGGCCGGCGCCAAGGTGATGCTGCTGGACCTCAACGCCGACGCCGTGGCCGCCCAGGCGCAAAGGCTTGGCTGCCAGAGCGTGGTCGCGGACATCAGCAACGAAGCAGCCGCCGAAGCGGCGGTCAAGGCCACGGTCGATGCGTTTGGTGGCCTCAACGGCTTGGTCAACTGTGCAGGGATCGTGCGCGGCGAGAAGATCCTCGGCAAGAACGGTCCTCACGCCCTCGCCAGTTTCAGCCAGGTGATCAACGTCAACCTGATCGGCAGTTTCAACCTGTTGCGCCTGGCCGCTGCGGCCATTGCCGAAACCGAAGCCAACGCCGACGGCGAGCGCGGTGTGATCATCAATACCGCGTCGGTGGCGGCCTTCGACGGCCAGATCGGCCAGGCAGCCTATGCCGCATCCAAGGGTGCGATCGCCAGCCTGACCCTGCCGGCCGCCCGTGAGCTGGCACGCTTCGGCATCCGTGTGATGACCATCGCGCCGGGCATTTTCGAAACCCCGATGATGGCCGGCATGACCCCGCAAGTGCGCGACTCCCTGGCCGCCGGCGTGCCGTTCCCGCCGCGCCTGGGCAAACCCGCCGAGTACGCGGCGCTGGTCCGGCATATCATTGAAAACAGCATGCTCAACGGCGAGGTAATCCGTCTCGACGGCGCCTTGCGCATGGCCGCCAAATAGGAGGATTTGTCATGTCCCATGATCCGATTGTCATCGTCAGCGCTGTCCGCACCCCGATGGGCGGCTTCCAGGGCGAACTCAAAAGTCTGACCGCGCCGCAGCTGGGTTCCGCCGCCATCAAGGCTGCCGTGGAGCGTGCCGGCATCGCACCGGACACGGTTGAAGAAGTGTTGTTCGGGTGTGTGCTCGCCGCAGGCCAAGGCCAGGCGCCGGCACGGCAGGCAGCCCTCGGCGCCGGGCTCGACAAATCGACCCGTTGCACCACACTCAACAAGATGTGCGGTTCGGGCATGGAAGCAGCGATCCTCGCCCATGACATGCTCGTCGCCGGCAGCGCCGACGTCGTGGTGGCGGGCGGCATGGAAAGCATGTCCAACGCCCCGTATCTGCTGGACCGTGCTCGCGCCGGCTTGCGCATGGGCCACGGCAAGGTGCTGGACCACATGTTCCTCGACGGCCTCGAAGACGCCTACGACAAGGGGCGCCTGATGGGCACCTTTGCCGAAGACTGCGCCGAGGCCAACGGCTACAGCCGTGAGGCCCAGGATGCCTTCGCCATCGCGTCCACCACCCGCGCGCAACAGGCAATCGAGGATGGCAGTTTCGATGCCGAAATCGTGCCGTTGCAGGTCATGGTCGGCAAGGAACAGGTCACCGTGCGCCACGACGAGCAACCGCCCAAGGCACGCATCGACAAGATCCCCACGCTCAAACCGGCGTTCCGCGAAGGCGGTAGCGTGACGGCGGCCAACTCCAGCTCGATTTCCGATGGCGCGGCAGCCCTGGTGATGATGCGCCAGAGCCAGGCGCAACAGCGCGGCTTGAAACCTTTGGCGGTCATCCATGGCCATGCGGCCTTTGCCGACGCCCCGGGCCTGTTTCCCACGGCGCCGATTGGCGCGGTCAAGAAGCTGATGGGCAAGACTGGCTGGTCGCTGGACGAGGTTGATCTGTTCGAAGTCAACGAAGCTTTTGCCGTGGTGGGCGTGGTAACGATGGACAAGCTGGAAATCCCCCATGACAAGGTCAACGTCCATGGGGGCGCCTGCGCCTTGGGCCATCCGATCGGTGCATCCGGCGCACGGATCCTGGTGACCTTGTTGTCGGCCCTGCGCCAGAAGGGCCTCAAGCGCGGCGTCGCGGCCATCTGCATCGGCGGCGGCGAAGCCACGGCCATGGCCGTTGAATGCCTGTATTAAGGAACTGCCATGCTCCCGACTGAAGAACAGACACAAATCCGCGACATGGCTCGGCAATTCGCCCAGGAGCGTTTGAAACCGTTCTCGGCTGAATGGGACCGCGAGCATCGTTTTCCCAAGGAGGCCATTGGTGAAATGGCCGAGCTGGGCTTTTTCGGCATGTTGGTGCCGGAACAGTGGGGCGGCTGCGACACCGGTTACCTGGCCTACGCGATGACGCTGGAAGAAATCGCCGCCGGCGACGGCGCGTGCTCGACCATCATGAGTGTGCACAACTCGGTGGGTTGCGTGCCGATCCTGAAATTCGGCACTGACGAGCAGAAAGCCAGGTTCCTCACACCCCTGGCCAGCGGCACGATGCTCGGCGCCTTTGCCCTGACCGAGCCTCAGGCCGGCTCCGACGCCAGCAGCTTGAAGACCAGGGCGCGGTTGGAGGGCGACCATTACGTGCTCAACGGCAGCAAGCAGTTCATCACGTCCGGGCAGAACGCTGGGGTGGTCATCGTGTTTGCGGTCACCGATCCGAGCGCCGGCAAGCGCGGTATCAGTGCTTTCATCGTGCCCACCGACTCGCCGGGCTACAGCGTGGCGCGGGTCGAAGACAAACTCGGCCAGCACGCCTCCGACACTTGCCAGATCCTCTTCGAGGACCTGAAGGTGCCCGTCGCCAATCGGCTGGGAGAAGAGGGCGAGGGCTACAAGATCGCCCTGGCGAACCTGGAAGGCGGGCGGGTCGGCATTGCCGCGCAGTCGGTGGGCATGGCCCGCGCGGCATTCGAAGCGGCGCGCGACTATGCCCGTGAGCGCCAGAGTTTCGGCAAACCGATTATCGAACATCAGGCCGTGGCGTTCCGTCTGGCCGACATGGCGACTCAGATCGCCGTGGCACGGCAGATGGTTCATCATGCCGCAGCCCTGCGCGATGGCGGCCAGCCGGCGCTGGTGGAAGCATCCATGGCCAAACTGTTCGCCTCGGAAATGGCCGAGAAGGTCTGCTCCATGGCGCTGCAAACCCTGGGCGGCTACGGTTACCTCAACGATTTCCCGCTGGAGCGCATCTACCGCGACGTGCGGGTCTGCCAGATTTACGAAGGCACCAGCGATATCCAGCGCATGGTCATTTCGCGCAATCTTTGAACAAGGAATCCTGCATGAATTACGAAACGATTTTGTTGGAGATCAAGGACCGCGTCGGCCTGATCACGCTAAACCGTCCTCAGGCGCTGAATGCGCTCAACGCGCAGATTGTCAGCGAGCTGAACCAGGCGCTGGACAGCCTGGAGGCGGACCCGCAGATCGGTTGCATCGTGCTGACCGGCTCGAAAAAAGCCTTCGCCGCCGGCGCCGACATCAAAGAAATGGCCGAGCTGACCTACCCGCAAATCTATTTGGACGATCTGTTCAGCGACAGCGACCGCGTTGCCAATCGCCGAAAGCCGATCATTGCGGCGGTGAACGGTTTTGCCTTGGGCGGCGGGTGTGAATTGGCGTTGATGTGCGACTTCATCCTGGCGGGTGACAACGCCAAGTTCGGCCAGCCGGAAATCAACCTCGGCGTGCTGCCGGGCATGGGCGGCACCCAGCGTCTGACCCGCGCCGTGGGCAAGGCCAAGGCTATGGAAATGTGCCTCACCGGGCGTTTTATCGATGCGGTCGAGGCCGAGCGTTGCGGCATCGTTGCGCGGATCGTGCCGGCTGATGAGCTGCTGGACGATGCAATGAAGACGGCGGCACTGATCGCCTCCAAGTCCGTGCCTATCAGCATGATGATCAAGGAAAGCGTCAATCGCGCTTTTGAAGTCAGCCTGTCCGAAGGCGTGCGTTTCGAGCGGCGGGTATTCCACGCCGCGTTTGCGACACAGGACCAAAAGGAAGGCATGGCGGCGTTCGTGGCCAAGCGTGCGGCGGCGTTCCAGGACAAGTAAGGCGGCGTTCCGACTGACCCCATCGCGAGCTAGCTCGCCCCCACAGTAGATCTGAGGTGTACGCGCCATTGCGTACGCCTCCAAACCCTGTGGGAGCGAGCTAGCTCGCGATGTTTTTCCCGCCGTTACGCCAGGTAGTGCTTGAGTTCGCGGGCAATGACCATGCGTTGTATTTCGCTAGATCCTTCGTAGATCTGGGTAATCCGCGCATCCCGGTAGTAGCGCTCCACCGGATAATCCTCCAGATACCCGTACCCCCCGTGGATCTGTATCGCCGACGAGCAGACTTTCTCGGCCATTTCCGAAGCAAACAGCTTGGCTTGCGACGCTTCCGACAAGCACGGTTTGCCAGCGCTGCGCAGGCGCGCGGCATGGAGGATCAGCAGGCGGGCGGCGTTCAGGCGGGTGTGCATGTCGGCCAGCAGGTTGGCGATGCTTTGGTGCTCGATGATCGGCTTGTCGAACTGAACACGATCGCGGGAGTAGGCCAATGCCGCTTCGAACGCTGCGCGGGCGATGCCTAGTGCCTGGGCGGCAATGCCGATGCGACCGCCTTCGAGATTGGAGAGCGCAATGGCCAGGCCTTTGCCTCGAGCACCCAGCAGATTGGCCTCGGGCACGGTGCAGTTGCTCAATGTCACCGCGCAGGTGTCGGAAGCGCGAATGCCCATTTTGTGTTCGGAGCGATCGACGTTGAAGCCCGGGGTATCGGTCGGCACCAGGAACGCCGAGATGCCTTTCTTGCCCAGGTCCGGGTCGGTCACAGCGAAGACGATCGCCAGCTTCGCCCGTTTGCCATTGCTGACGAACTGCTTCGCGCCGTTGATCACCCATTGGCCGTCCCGCAGCTCGGCGCGGGTGCGCAGGTTGTGGGCTTCGGAGCCGGCCTGGGGTTCGGTCAGGCAAAAGCAGCCAATCGCCTGGCCGCTGGCAAGATCCGCCAGCCACGTCTGCTTCTGCTCTTCGGTGCCGAAATTGAGGACCGGCCCGCAACCCACCGAGTTATGAATGCTCATCAATGCGCCCGTCGCACCGTCGCCAGCGGAGATTTCTTCCACGGCGAGGGCGTAGGCCACGTAATCGACATAGGTGCCGCCCCATTCCTCCGGCACGACCATGCCCAGCAGGCCCAACTCGCCCATCTTCGCCACCAGGCTGTCGTCGATCCACCCGGCTTTCTCCCAGGCCTGAGCGTGGGGCGCGATTTCACCGCGGGCGAAGTCACGGGCCATGTCGCGGATCATCACTTGTTCTTCGGTCAGCTCGAGGTCTTGCATGATCAATTCCCGTGGTAGTCGAGGCCGTCGAAGAAACTCGCCACGACCGAGGCGTCCAGCGCCTCCAGGGTCGGCGGGTTCCAGCGCGGGCGCTTGTCTTTATCGATCAGCAAGGCGCGTACGCCTTCGATCAGGTCACCGCGCTCGAACCATTGGCGGTCCAGGTGCAGCTCGAGGGCGAAACAGTCTTCCAGGCTCAAATGACGGCCGCGACGCAACATTTCCAGGGTCACCGCCATGGCCAACGGCGAGCGGGTTTCCAGCAGATTGGCGGTTTCCATCGCCCAATCATGGCTGTTGGCAACCGTGACCTGACGCAACTGCTCGACCATGCTCGGCACATCGGGCAGAGCGAAGAAATGGTCGATGACGGACCGCAAATCGGCGAGGGGCGGGGCAGGTAGCTGTTGAACCGCCATTTTTGCCAGCAGGCTTTGCAAGTCCTTGAGTGGGGTATCGCGCCACTCCAGTCGATCGAGACGCTCATCGAGCTGGGCAAGCTTGCGGCTATCGAGGTACCAGTCGGCGAGCCCACAGTACAACGCGTCGGCGGCGCGGATGTGCACACCACTGACGCCCAGGTAGATCCCCAGCTCACCGGGAATGCGCGGCAGGAAATAACTGCCGCCCACGTCCGGGAAATAACCGATGGACACTTCAGGCATGCCCAGGCGAGTGCGCTCGGTCACTACCCGCAGGTCGGCGCCTTGCGCCAGGCCCATGCCGCCGCCCAGCACGAAACCGTCCAACAGGGCCAGAATGGGCTTGCGATAGTGGTGGATGGTCAAGTCGAGGGCGTATTCCTCGACGAAGAAGTCTTCATGCAGGGTATCGCCCTGCTTGTGGCTGTCGTACAGCGAGCGGATATCACCGCCGGCACAGAACGCCTTGTCGCCGGCACCGCGAAGGACCACCGCGCGAATCTGCGCATCCTGCGCCCAGGCATCGAGTTGCTGTTGCATGCTGCGCACCATGCCCAAGGTAAGGGCATTGAGGCCGGCGGGGCGGTTCAGGGTCAAGTGGCCAATGTGGTTGCGGACGTCGAACAGCACCTCGTATGGCGCGGTCTCGACGCCGTCCGCAGCTTGGGATGAAACCTGAGCTGTCATCGCTAACTCCCTGCTTTTATTGTCTTTATAAATAATGTCGCGCGTACCCGATCGGGATCGTAACAGTGCAAATTTGCATTGCACAACCGGGATACGTGCAGGTCCTGTCTGCATATTTATAGCAGCCACAGGCTCAACCGCGACCCGACAGCACCTGCGTGATGCTGCGGCGCTTGGCATGGCGCTCGCTGGCGTGGATCAATTGTTCGAGATCCTCGGGAGTTACGTCGAAGAATGCTTCCATTTCCTCGAGCGCAAGCTTCAAGTCTTCGGCGGTGATGGCCTGGCGATCCACGGGCGGGTGGTCGGCCGGAATGGCGGCGACCGGCTCGCTGGCGCGCTTGGGGTAGCGTACGCGCGTCAGGTTGTTGTAGGCCAATGCGAAGGCGAGCAGACCGGAGCCGGCCAGCATCGAAGCGCCAAGCGCCTGCCAATCCAGGGCAATGATCGAATGATCCGCCAGCACCAGCGTGGCCGCCAAGGCCCCCGCCGGCGGGTGCAGGCAACGCAGCCAGCACATCAGAACCAGCGCCATGCCCGCTGCGAGGCAAGCGCTGCCCAGTGTTCGGCCGAGCACATGGGCGACCAGCAACGCCACGACTGAAGCACAGAGGTAACCGCCAAAAATCGACCAAGGCTGGGCCAGGGCGCCCGACGACACGGCGAACAGCAATACCGCCGAGGCCCCGAGAGGGCCGATCAGGTGTTGCGCCACTTCGAGGCCAAACACCTGGCCGCAGAGCCAGACACTGAACATTGTTCCTAAAGCCATGCCGATCGCGGCACGGCTCCATTCGGTGGGACGGGTATTGATAGCAGCGGGGAACCAGCGAGAAAACATTAAGCGGAGATCCAAAAAGCCAACAAAAAAAGGGGCTTACGGGAGAATCCCAGAAAGCCCTTTAAGCGTTCCAACATTTGGGGGAGGAACGGAGCACAGTGTGCCGTTCGGCTCTCTTGCTTACAAATTCATATTAATGCTGGTTGAGTTCATTTATTTTGCAGTTTGATCAAGCGCTTCTGGCTTGTAACCAAGGCTGGTGGGCAATGGGCAAGCTGCATGACTGTCCGCGGCCCATCGGGAAATAGACGAAACCTCTGTCCGCCATGCGTTCCGGTTCATAGAGGTTTCGCCCATCAAAAATCACCGGTGCGTTCAGGCGCTGCCGGATCAGCTGGAAATCGGGGGCCTTGAACGACTGCCATTCGGTGCAGATGATCAACGCATCGGCGCCGGCCAGGACTGACTCTGGCGTTCCCATCAGCATCAGTTTCGGCTCGTTGGGGTAGAGCAGCTGGGTCTGTTGCATTGCTTCGGGGTCAAACGCGCGGACGTTGGCCCCAGCCGCCCACAACGCTTCCAGGAGCATGCGACTGGGGGCGTCGCGCATGTCGTCGGTGTTGGGCTTGAAGGCCAGGCCCCACAGGGCAAAGGTCTTGCCGTGCAAGTCGCCCTGGTAGTAAGCATTGATGCGTTCGAACAGTTTGTGTTTCTGCCGCAGATTGATGGACTCCACCGCCTGCAGCAGGTCACTGGCGCAATGGGCTTGCTGCGCTGTATGGATCAAGGCCCGCATGTCTTTGGGGAAGCACGAACCGCCGTAGCCGCAACCGGGATAAATGAAGTGATAGCCGATGCGCGAGTCGGCCCCTATGCCCTGGCGCACCGACTCGATGTCGGCACCGAGGTGTTCGGCCAGTTCGGCGATCTGGTTGATGAAGCTGATTTTGGTCGCCAGCATGCCGTTGGCCGCGTATTTGGTCAGCTCGGCGCTGCGCACGTCCATGAACAGGATCCGGTCGTGGTTGCGGTTGAATGGCGCATACAGCTCGCGCATGGTTTCCCGAACTTCCTCACGCTCACAGCCGATCACGATGCGATCGGGACGCCGGCAATCGGAGACCGCGGAGCCCTCCTTGAGGAATTCGGGATTGGACACGACATCGAATTGCAGCAGGCGCCCGGCCTTGAGCAGGCACTTATCGATGTGGGCGCGCAGGATATCGCCAGTGCCCACCGGCACGGTGGACTTTTCCACCACCACCAGCGGCTGTTCGCCGTAGCGGGCAACGGCTTCAGCGACGGCGAGGACTTGGCGTAAGTCCGCCGAGCCGTCTTCCCTGGACGGCGTGCCGACGGCGATGAACACGACCTGCCCATGCCGGACGGCCATTTGTTCGTCGCTGGTAAAACGTAAGCGCCCGGCATCGAGCCCCTCGCGTACCAGCGTCGCCAGGCCGGGTTCGAAAATACTCACCTGGCCCTGGCGCAGGTTCTCGATCTTTTGCTCGTCGATGTCCATGCACACCACGTCATGACCGACCTCGGCCAACACGACGGCTTGCACCAATCCAACGTAACCACTGCCGAACACGCTGATCTTCATGGCGAACTCCCTGGACCATCCCGAGCGGCCGCACCCAGCGGTACACCGCGGTGCGCTCGTTTCAGGATAGGGCGGGGATGTTGCAGTTCACTGACAGCCTGCCGGGGCAGGGTCCGCCGCCAGCCGGTATTGGGCAGGCAGTTGCGCGCTGAATTCTTCAACCACCTCCCGGGTCTGGGTGACGATGTCTTCGACCCGCTCCATGCCCGCGCCGGTGCGCCAGCTGGCGACCACGTCCATCACCGAGGGCAGCGGCACGCCATCCACCAGCCTCAACGTGCCCTGGGCCAGTTCGCCTTGAACCAGCGCCGCGGGCATGGCGCCGATGCCAAAGCCGTCGCGCACCAGCCGCGTGATGGCCGACGCCGAATTCACGCAATTGATGCGCGGCGAGACGATATTGGCCGAGTGCAGCAAGTTGAGGATGTCCTGGTGCGGACGCGAGTTGCGCGAAAAGGTCACGATGCGCTCCTGGGATAATTCTTCCAGCGAAGCATAATGGCGGTCATAGGCGGAGCCGGTGCGCACCACCCAATGCATCGGATAACGGGTCAAAAGCGTATTGCGCACGCTGTCCAGGCGCAGGATGTCGGTTTGGAAGATGATGTCCTGATAGCCTTTTTCCAGCTGCGAGCACAGGTTGCTCGCGGTATCGGCCGACAACTCGATTTCCAGGGCCGGGTAGCATTCCATCAGCCGTGTCACCAACGGGCTGAGCCAGGTATGGATCACCGTGTCCATCGCGCCGATGCGGATCCGACCGCGCACCTGACGGGGATCCTTGATCACCGCCTTCATGCTTTGCATGGTTTCCATGATGCGCTCGGCATATTCGAGTACCCGCAGGCCTTCGGATGTCAGCGATACGCCCTTGGGATCGCGGACGAACAAGCGCACGCCCATTTCATCTTCAAGGGCCGCGATACGGCTGGAAATCGACGCCTGGGTGGTGAAGAGCTTTTCCGCCGTCAGCCGGAAGCTTTTCAAGCGGGCGACCCAGACGAAGGTTTCTAGGAACTTGATATTCATGTCGGGCAGCTCCTTGAAACGAAAAGGCTGGGAGATCGCAGTGCAGGTAGCCGTCCTTGGCGCGGATGTACTGCTCGATCGATCGTCGCGGGCTGTTCATCAAATCTCCGTCTCCGGGTGGATACATCACAATGCGCTGTTCCATAGATCGGTGACCAGCATGCAACCCGGCGCGTGAGTGATACACAGCGGCGGACGCGACGCCTGGACCACCGATTGCGGCGTCACGCCACAGGCCCAGAATACCGGTATTTCATCGCTTTCGACCGGTACCGCATCGCCGTAGTCCGGCGTCTCCAGGGACTGAATGCCGATCAGCGATGGATCGCCAATGTGTACCGGAGCGCCATGGACGCCGGGCATGCGCCCGGTGATCTGGATCGCCTGGATCGCCGCCGCCGCTTTCATCGGGCGCATGCTCACGACCATTTTGCCAGACAGTCGCACGGTGGGACGTGTGTCGATGTTGGTGCGGAACATGGCGACGTTGCGACCCAGGTCGATGTGCCTCATCCGAATGCCGGCCTCAAGCAACGGTTGCTCGAAAGAAAACGAACAGCCGAGGGCGAAAGTCACCAGGTCATCGCGCCAAAGGTGTTCGATGTCCGAAGGTTGCTCACTTATCTCTCCGTGGTGAAAGACCCGGTAGCTTGGGACCTCGTGGCGGATGTCGATGGGAGCGCCCAGGTTGCGCAGGAAGGGGTCACCCGGTTCCGTCACGTCCAGCACCGGACAAGCCTGACGGTTGAGCGTGCAGTAGCGCAGGAACTCGTCGGCCCAGTCTCCCGGCAGGATCACGATATTGGCTTGGACCCGGCCCTGGCCCAGGCCGCTGGTATGGCCGTGGTATTGCCCGGCGGCGATTTTCTGGCGCAAGGCTTGGGGTGAACACTGCTGCAGTTGCTCGAAGGACAGGGCTGATGGGCTCATCGCAAGGGGCTCCGTTGGGTTCTTTTTCTGAGTGAGTCCTTTTTAGAAAATCCCGGCGATGGCGTCCAACAAGGAAAATTGCTACCCCCTGACAAGTAAAAGTTATTCGACCGTCGACAGCCCCGGTACCGCGACCATGCGTTGCGGTCCGACGTCCGTGGCGTACTGGCAGACCACTTGGCGGCTCATGTGCACGATGCTTTCGATCAGTTCGAGCCCCACGCCGGCCCGCCACGATGCGACGACATCGAGCTGGGGAAGGGGCGCGCCCGGTTCCAGCTGGATCAACTCGCCACGGGCCAGCGGCTTGGTCACCAGCGCCGCGGGCAGCGCACCAATGCCGAAACCGTCGCGTATCAGTCGCGTCATCGCCGATACCGAATTGACGCAACTGACCCTCGGCGTACCGACGCCATGGGCATACAGCAGGTTGAGCACATCCTGGTGAGGCCGTGAATGCTTGACGAAAGTGATGATGCGCTCGCTCGCCATTTCCGCCAGCGAGGCGTAGGGCCGGGCGTAAATCGATTGGCTGGCGGCGATCCAGTGCATCGGGTAATGCCCCAGCTCGAGATTGCGCACGCTTTCGTGGCGGACCAGGTCGGTCTGGAAGGCGATATCCAGGTAACCTTTTTGCAGCTGCTCACAAAGATTTCGCGCCGCGTCGGCGGTGATTTCGATCTCCACGGCGGGAAACGCCTGCATCAGCATCGACATCAACGGGCTCAGCCAGGTGTGAATCACCGTGTCCATCACACCGATGCGCACCAGGCCTTGCTGTGGGGTGCTGTTGTCCAGGGACTGCTTCAACTCGCGCTGGACGTCGAGCATTCGCTCGGCATATTCAAGGACCTTGGTGCCTTCCGGGGTCAATGACACGCCCCGTGAATCACGCACGAACAGGCGCAGGCCCAGCTCGTCTTCCAACGAGGCGATCCGACTGGAAATCGCGGCCTGGGTGCTGAACATCTTTTCGGCGGTCAGGCTGAAGCTTTGCAGGCGAGCGACCCAGACGAAGGTTTCGAGGAACTTGAGGTTCATGGTGGCTCTCTTGGCGTTTATCGTTCTTATCGTTGCAATTGTTACTCCAGATAGGGCTTCGGCGCGCATCAAATTTTCTTATGTGCGCGCCTGGGTTTTTCCCGTTTGACGCTGTATCGCGCCACTGCGAAGAATCCGCCCCGTGGCGAGGGAGCTTGCTCGCTTAAGCGCGCAGCGCTCACCGTGAATGGGGCCGCTGCGCCCGAGGCGTCGGACCGGCGCAGCGGGAGCAAGCTCACTCGCCACAGTATCCGCACTGCCCCAAATAATAAGCGAGGCGCGTACGCCGTCCCCGAAGGGATCGTTCGCGCCCACAAAAAGGAGCACGCCATGCCCTGTTTCATCGATACCCACTGGAGCCGTTCGCCCATTGGTCCCTTGCTCGGCCTGGGCCTGATCGGCGCGCCGGTGGCCCACGCCGATTTCATTGGCGACAGCAAGGCCAGCCTGGAAGCTCGCAATTTTTACTTCAACCGCGATTTCAGGCAGGAGAGCGCTCGGGACAAGGCCGAGGAATGGGCGCAAGGGTTCTTGCTGCGCCTGGAGTCGGGGTACACGGCCGGCACCGTGGGTTTTGGTCTCGACGCCTTGGCCATGGCCGGCATCAAGCTGGACTCGGGCGGCGGCACGGCGGGTACCAATCTTTTGCCGGCGGACCTGTCCGGCGGCTCCCAGGATCGCTACGGCGAAGTCGGCCTCACCGCGAAAATGCGCTTGTCCAACAGCACGCTGAAAGCCGGGACGCTGCAGATCAAGGACCCGGTGGTGAATTCCAACGACACGCGCCTATTGCCGAGCACCTTCAAGGGCGGGCTGTTGAACGTGCAGGAAATCGACCGCCTCAAGCTCACCGCCGGGCAGCTCTCCCAGATCAATTTCGTCGATTCCACCGACTATCATGACATGACCGCCAATCGCATCGGCGGCACCAGCGACAGGTTCCAGTTCGCCGGGGCGGACTACCAGCTTCTGCCCAATCTCACGGCGCAGTACCGCTACGGCAAGCTCGAGGATATCTACCAGCAGAACTACCTCGGCTTCGTCCACACCCTGGACCTGGGCGATGGCCAGTCACTGAAAAGCGACGTGCGTTACTCGCGCAGCACCGAGGACGGCAGTTTCCGCAGGATCGATAACCAAGCGTTCGGCGCACTGTTCACCTACAGCCTCGCTGGCCACGGGTTCGGGCTGGGCTATCAGCGCATGAGCGGCGACGATCCGTTCCCCTACATCTCCCGCAGCGATCCCTATCTGGTCAACTTCGTGCAGATCGGCGACTTCGCCAACACCGACGAACGCTCCTGGCAAGCCCGCTACGACTACAACTTCGCCGTCCTCGGTGTGCCGGGCCTGACATTCATGACCCGCTACATCAGTGGCGACAACGTGCAACGCAGCGCGCCAGGGGAGGGCCAGGAATGGGAGCGCAACACCGACATTGCCTATGTGATCCAAGACGGCACATTGAAAGGGCTGGGTTTCAAATGGCGCAATGCAACGGTGCGTTCGAACTTCGGCAATGACCTGGATGAGAACCGTTTGATCGTCAGCTATACGATGGCGTTGTGGTGAGTCCCCAGGCCGTCAAGCCTTGACCCAACGCTGACGGCTCCAACTGCTCAACGTATCGACGGTGAAGACCAGCAGCAACATCGCCAGGATCACCGTGCTGCCTTGCGCCTCCTGGAACAGGCTGAGGCTGACGTAGAGCATCTGGCCCAGGCCGCCGGCGCCGACGAACCCTAGAACGCTGGCCATGCGGATGTTGTTTTCCCAGCGGTACAAGGTGTAGGCCAACAGTTGCGGCATCAGGTTGGGCAGCGTGCCGTAGCAGAACGCCCAGAGGGCGCTGGCACCTTGCAGGCGGAGGGCATCGGCGGGTTGCGACGGAGTGTTTTCCAAGGCTTCGGCAAACAATCGACCGAGCACGCCGACGGTGTGCAGGGCGAGCGCCAGCGTACCGGCGTTAGGGCCAAGCCCGGCGGCAAGCACCATCAGCGCCGCCCATACCAGCTCCGGCACCGCGCGCAAGGCGTTCAACAACAGGCGCGACACGCTCTGCAACGGCCAGCCAAGGCGCCCGGCGGCGGGCAGCGCCAAGGCCAAACCCAGCACTGCCGCGAGCAGTGTGCCAAGGGCGGACATGGCGATGGTTTCCAGCGCGCCATGGCCGATCGCCTTGAGGTAGGTCGGGCTCAGGTCAGGGGTCAGGAAACGCTGGGCATAAGCGGCCATTTGCTTGAGATTCGAGTGATCGCCAAGGGCGTCCAGGTCGATACCCAGATAGACGAACGAGGCAACCACGGCCGCGCCGATGCACAGCAGCAACAGCGCGTTGAGCAGGCGACTCATGCCAACCTCCAGCGCAGCACGCGACTGAGCTGGTCGGCGAGCAGCACCAATATCAGGAAAGTCAGCAGCAGGCTGGCGACTTCACCGCCGGCGAACATGCGCAACGACAGGTCCATCTGTTGGCCCAGTCCACCAGCGCCGACGAAGCCCATCACCACCGAGGCGCGGATGGCGCATTCCCAGCGGTACACGGTGTACGACAGCAGCTCGGCGGCGACGTTGGGCAAGATGCCGTAGCAGAAGGCGGCGAGCCGACCGCTTCCGGCTTGCATCAGCGCGTGTGCGGGACGTTGGTCAACCGACTCGAAGATTTCCGCGTAGACCTTGCCCAGCATGCCGCTGTAGGTGATGGCGATGGCCAATACCCCGGCGGTGGGGCCAAGACCGACGGCCCGGACGAAGAGCAACGCCCAGACAATCTCCGGCACGCTGCGCAGGAAGATGAGCAGGCCACGGACCGGCCAACGCAGCCACTGACCCCAAAGGCCAGGCCTGCCTGCGCGGTACGCGGCGGACAACGACAGCGCCCGGCTGGCGACCAGGCTTGCGGGCACCGCCAACAGCAGTGCCAAGGTCATGCCGGCGGTAGCGATGGCGAGCGTCTGCACCGTGGCTTGCAGCAGCAATTCGACAAACGTTTCGTCATGGGCCGGCGGCCAGAACGCGGCGGCGAACCGGCCCATCTCGCTTTGGCTATCGCTGGCCAGCAGCACACCCAGGTCCAATTCGCTGAAATGGATACCCGGCCACAGCAGGGCAATGGCCAGCAGGCCAACAAACAGGCGAGGGAGGGAGGCGGGGTCCCGAGCGTCACGCATCAGCATCGGGGAATCTGCACGCTCGACGGCGGCGGTGGGCTCGACAGCGACTCCAGTTGCTCATTGGCATAAAGTGCATCGAGCTGCTTGCGATCAACCGCTTCGGTCGGCAAGTCGAAGAGAATCTGGCCGTCACGCAAACCAATGATTCGCGAAAAATGCGCAAGCGCCAGGTCCACCGCATGCAGACTGGTCACCAGGGTGACCTGTTGCTCCCGGGCATGCTGGCAGAGCACCGAGAGCGTGTGCTCGGCGAGCACCGGGTCCATCGCCGATACCGGTTCATCCGCCAGCAACACCTCCGGCGCCTGGTAAAGCACGCGGGCGATGCCGACGCGTTGCAGTTGCCCGCCGGACAATTGCTGGCATTGCACGAACAGTTTTTCCCCCAGGTCCAGACGGGCCAAGGCTGCCCGAGCCCCGGGGATATCCAGCGGATGGAACAGGTTCAGCAAGCTTTTGCCGATACCCCATTGCCCCAGCTTGCCAGCCAGTACTGCGGTGACCACACGTTGGCGCGGGGGCAGGGGAGGCGCTTGATGAATCAAGCCAATGCGCGCACGCAGGCGTTGGCGCTGGCGCGCCGACAGCTGCCAGGCCCGCTCGCCCAGCACTTCTACTTCACCGTGGCCTGGCCGCAGCGCGGTGGCAAGGACGTTGAGCAGGCTCGACTTGCCAGCGCCGGACGGGCCGATGATCGCGACCTGTTCCCCTGCGCGCAGGTGCAGGTCCACGCCGCGCAACGCCTGGGCGCCGTTGGCGTGGATGACGCTGGCCTGGGTCAAACGCAATGTCATCTGAGCAGGTCAGCGGCGCGTGCGGCGTCTTCGATGCCCTTGTAGTTCTCGGGCTTGGTTTCGATGAAGCGGCTGGCGGCTTGCAAATCAAGGATCTCCTTGTCCTTTGGGTTCGCCGGATCGAGCGCCAGGAACGCGGCCTTGATCTTGGCGGCCACCGCCGGGTCGAGGGTCCCGCGCACCGTCCAGTTGTAGTCGAAATACGCTGGGGTGGTGGCGAAGACCTTGACCTTGCTGGTGTCGACCTTGCCGGCGGCCACCAGTTTTTCCCAGACGCTGGCGTTGAGCACGCCGGCGTCGACCTTGCCGGCCTGGACCCACGCGGCCGTCGCGTCATGGGCACCGGAGTAGCCCACGCGGCTGAAGTAGGTTTCCGGCTTGATGCCATCCTGGAGCATGAAGTAACGCGGCATCAGGCTGCCGGAGGTAGACGAAACAGAGCCAAAGGCAAAGCTCTTGCCCTTCAGGTCGGCCAGGGATTTGACGGCCGGGTCGGCACTGATGAATTTACTGGTGAACTGCGCGTCCTGCTCACGTTGCACCAATGGAATGGCGTTACCGGTCTTCAGGCGAGCCTGGACGAAAGTAAAACCGCCCAGCCAGGCCATGTCGATGCGGTCGGTGGCCAATGCCTCGACCACCGCGGGATAGTCGCTCACCGATACGAACTCGACCTTCATGCCGATCTGCTGCTCCAGGTAAGCCCCCAGCGGCTTGAACTTGCGCAGCAATTCGGTCGGCGCTTCGTCGGGAATCGCGCTGACTTTCAGGGTGTCGGCGGCCTGCGCCAGGACAGAACTCAGGGTCAGGGTGAAACCGACGGCCAAAGCCAGGGAACGCTTGAGCATGGAAATCTCCGGTGCGTGAAAGCAAAAAGGTTCAATCACCTGGCATTCTTGCCGGGCGCGTTGTGAGGGTAGACGAATGGGGGCGATTTTGATCGTTTCCGGTGATCAGGTAAATGGCTATAGTCGCTTGCTACATCCTGTTGCGTCAGAGGGAATAACGCAGGCCGAGCATGACCGATGGGGCTTCGTACTGTGGACCGAGCAGATCCATGTGCCGACCAGTGCGTGTCATGTGTCGTCGAAAATCCTGACTGTTCAAGTCCGCAGTCCTTGCAATGCTGCTCATTACAGTTGCTGTCCGGTTGCATGACGCTGTGACCGTTCATGCTCAGTGTGAACGTGCTGAGGTGGCGATCGTGGCTTCAAATCTGTCTGCCCACGCCCCAGGTAGCTCCATACGAAGGTTCACATAATGTATATTATGTTAAACACGATGTTTACGTATCCGCTCCCTTCCTGTCCACTTCCAGTAACCCCGCTTCTCGAAAATCAGAAGATTGCATCGACGCTCACTAACGGCTTGGACTGTTTCCGGCTCACACGCTCGCTACCAGAATTTTCCTAACGTCCAAGCGAGGGAGATGCCGGGCCGGAGCTTTGCAGCTGCGGCCCGGCTGATATCGACGGACACGTCGCCCAGGTTAAAGCACATTCTCCGTTGCAACCCGCTTGATCGCGGGGGCCGACCCGACATCTCTGACAGGGTTGCCGCCCGGCGCCTTCAGGTCCTTGGCAAACGTCCCGTCCACCTCCCCCTTGAAAAAGTTCTTGCCGTAGATCAGCAAGCACAACACAACGCCAATTCCAAATGCCCAGCTCGCGCCTTTGATCGCCAGCACCGCGCCAATCACGCCCGCGATTCCCAGGTCACGCTGGCTTCGGGCTTCGAGAATGCCCAGGCGTACGCTAACGTACCCTTGGATCAGCAGCGTCAGTGACAAGGCGACACCGAGAATCGGCTGTACCAGCGTGACGACCGGCAACAACAGCAGACCGCTGTTGGTACCCCAGCGGAACGACCCGACGCCGCCGATGATCGACTTCATTGCCTTCGGTCCACCTTTGAAACGCTCGATCACAACCACCAGCATCGCGGCCCATTTTGGCCCGCACATGGCGACATCGGGACCAAAGATGCTCATGAACGCGTTGCGCGCGCCGAAGATCAGGTGAGCGCGATCGGCGTTGTAGTCGACGACTTCGTCGGTGCGCACGGTTTCTGCCTCATCAAGGAGCGATTTGGCGCTGAGCACGTCGCCGAACACGATGATGTAGGCCGCCAGCATGGTTGGCAACGCTGAGATGAACATGGAGACTGGCGGCATGCCCAGACCGAAGACGGTGTAGTCATTCCACAATCCGGCAAAGTCCGGTTGGCTGATTCCCCACTGAATCGTCGGCCATGGCGCCTCACCAAACAACGGTGCAATCACCACCGCCAGCAGGATGATCGGCAGGATGCCGAGCTTGGCGAAGTTCCACCAGAAGCGGTTGCGTTGCTTGAGCTCGTTGAAGTGCTGGGAAAAGATCAGGTAGAAGGCTATGCCCACCGCAATGGAGATGGTCCAGGGCAGTACATTGAATTTCCCGCCCACCTGGAACACCGCGATCACGGCACTCAAGCCAGCCCCGACGATGATGCCGGACTTGATTGCCGAGGGCACGAATTCCACAACCTTTTTCGCCATTCCAGTCGCCCCCAGGGCAATTGAAAATACGCCAAGCATCAGTTGGAAGGCTATCAAGGCATGGACACGCTCCGGGCCCATTGGGAACTGCGCGCAGTAAGCCATCAACAGAGGAACCGCCGGCGTGATCCAGCCAGGAACGGTCGGGTCACCGAGCAAATGGTGCGCCAGGTAAAGCAAGCCGTTGAGCATCACCACGGCAAGCGCGACTTCGAAAGGCATGCCCAGCAGTTCGGTCATCAGCGGGATCGCGGCCAGGTCCACGGCACACATCAACAAGCCTTGGAGGTAGTCTGGAAGTTCGATTTTGTAATGGAGAAACGGCAACCGGACCTTGAAAGGACCGAGCGGGATGTATGGACTTTCGCCCCGCTGCGCAGGAGTGTCAGACATTGGGTTCACCTGTGTTATTGGTCTTGTAGTGGCGGGCGCACGCTCCGGGAAACCGGAGCCATGGCTTTATGGATCAGTAGGCGGCGCGATAGATCTTCTCGATATCGGCGGCCGTCAGCTTGCGCGGGTTGTTGCGCATCAAACGGTCGATCTTGCTGGCCTCCTCCGCCATCGCTGGGATGGCCTCCTCGGGCACGTTGAAACTGCGCAGCCCGGAGGGAATATCAACGCCAGCACACAGATCCGCCATGGCTTTCACAGCCTGGTCCGCAGCGTCCCTGTCGCTCAGGTTCGCGACGCGCACGTCCATGGCTTCGGCGATGTCACGGAAACGCTCGACGCAAGCCGTCTTGTTCCACTCCATTACGTACGGCAGCAGCAAGGCGTTGCTGACGCCATGGGCGATGTTGAACCGTCCGCCGAGCGGGTACGCCAGCGCATGCACCGCCCCTACCCCCGCGTTGCCAAACGCCATACCGGCCATCAGACTCGCGGTGGCCATGTCTTCCCGGGCTTGCAGGTTGGTTGGGTTGGCATAAGCCTTCGGCAGCGCCCTGCTGATCAACTTGATCGCACCGAGCGCGATGGCATCGGTGATTGGCGAAGCGTTGACTGAAAGATAGGACTCGACCGCATGCACCAGCGCATCGACGCCACTGGCCGCCGTCACACTGCGTGGGCAGGTCAACGTCATGGTCGGACTGACCAGCGCCACGTCCGGTAGCAGGTAGTCACTGACGATGCCTTTTTTCAGCTGTGCTTGCTTGTCGGAGAAAATCGCGACGTTGGTCACTTCCGAACCTGTGCCGGCGGTTGTCGGGATAGCAATCAAGGGCGGGCCCTTGCGTTTCACCAGATCGACTCCGAACAGTTCCGTCAGCGGACCTGCATGACCGGCATACGCCGCGACGCCCTTGGCAATATCGATGGCACTGCCGCCACCCACCGCAATCAATCCGTCGTGTCCACCCTCGCGATAGGCGCGAGTGCACTCCTCCACGATGGCCACCTCAGGCTCCGGTTTGACCTGGTCGAAAACGCCGTAGTGGCGATCACCGAGTTGCGCCAGCGCCAGGTCCACAGTGCCGGAGTTCACCAGGACGGTGTCCGTGACGATCAGTGGGTTCTTGATCTCAAGGCGCGTCAGCTCAGCGCAAAGCTGCTCGATTGCGCCGGGTCCGGTGATTAATTTATTGGCGATTTTGAAAGAAGAAATGTTCATCGGGCTCGTCCAGTTGATGTTGTTTTATGGAAGACGTGCCAAATGGGATAGCGAAAGCCGTGCCAATGCCCTGGAAGCCCCGCCCTACGGGACTTTGCGTGAATTATGGGCTTTTTTACCGGTGAGCTCCGATTAGTTTTCTGATCGTTTTACCCTACATTGATCAGAATCCTAATCAGACTGTTCCCAGCGTTTCATTTTCTGCACCACAGTCGCCTGGCTCACCCCTAACGCCTTGGCCGCAAGGCGCGTGGTCTTGTGCGCAAGCAGCGCGGCGCGAATCGCGCTGCGCTCGGCATTTTCCAATACCTTGCGCAGTGGCAGCCCCGCGTCATTGGTTTTCGACGGATTAAGGTTGAGGATCTCTTCCGGCATATCAAGCGCCTCGACAGTCCCGGTCTGATTGGTCACCACCAGCCGTTCGACGACATTGATCAACTCGCGAATATTGCCGGGCCAGGCGTATTCGCACATCAAGTCGAGGGCATCCAGACTCCACTGGACCTGGCGTTCATAACGAACGTTGAATCGGTCGAGGTAGTAACGCAGGAGTGGCGCAATCTCCTCCCGACGTTCGCGCAGTGCCGGTATGTGAATCGGCACCACGTTGAGCCGGTAATACAAATCAGCCCGAAAATGCCCCTCCGCCACCCGCTGCTTGAGGTCATGGTGGGTGGCGCTGATGATGCGTACATCCACCTCCTTCAATTCCAGGCCGCCGACAGGAATGAAGCGGTTCTCTTCGATGACCTTGAGCAGCTTGACCTGCACCGGCAGCGGAAGATCACCAATCTCATCTAGAAACAACGTGCCGTGATGCGCCAGTTCCAGCAGGCCACGCTTGCCTTTGGGACCTGCGCCAGTGAACGCCCCAGGTGCATAGCCAAACAGCTCGGCTTCGATCAGATTCTCGGGCAGCGCGCCGCAGTTGAGCGCGAGGAAGGGTTCGCTGGCACGGGGGCTGGCGTTATGGATGAATTGCGCGACGAGGGTCTTCCCGACGCCGGTTTCGCCTTGAAGCAACACCTTCACCGAGCTGCTCGCAACCTGCCGGGCCAGCGAAAGGACGCGGCCGGAAACTTCCTGATCGGCCATGAGCGGAGAACGCAGCAGATTGTCCCGTTGCCCGGCATGAAGCTTGGCGGTGCTGTTGCGCAGTTGTTTGAGCTGTTGCAACTCATCGCGCTCGTGTTTCATGCGCAGCAGTTCAGTCATGTCGCGCACGGTGCTGACCACATATGAAATTCGCTTTCCAGCGTCGAGAATTGGCGTGGCACTGACGAGCAGCTTCTTGCCATGGCTCAGGCTCTGCATCACCGATACCGGCCGACCGCCCTGTAACACGCGCAATGTGGCCGATTGCGAGATGACGCCCTCCTTCACCAGCTCCTGCATGGATCGACCGACGAGATCCGCACCACTGAGCCCGGTCAGGCGCTCATAGGCTTGATTTACTTTTAGCGTCTTGCCGTCGCCATCCGTGATGTAGACGCCGTCATGGAGAGCGTTGAGCAGTTCTTCGAAGCTGGCGTCATTGACGTTCACCGGGGAGGTTCCTTCAGGGGGAGCAGTCATATGCAGAGGGTACATTCTTGCAAAACCCCGCCTGCGAGAAAATCGCTTCCCTGGAACAAGCCCTGAAATGCGCGGGTCCTTCGGATTGCACGATTACACGGAACCGGAATCGTGTGTTGTTCCGATACTGAGCCAGCCTACTCCACCGCCTCAACCACCCCCTGATCCTCCCCCAGGAAACCGCCACTCTGGTGATGCCACAATCGCGCATAGGTCCCGTTCTTCCCGAGCAGCTCGGCGTGGGTGCCCTGCTCGATGATGCGGCCTTCATCCATGACGATGAGCCGGTCCATGGCCGCGATCGTCGACAGCCGATGGGCAATGGCGATCACGGTCTTGCCCTTCATCATTTCATCGAGGCTTTCCTGGATGGCGACCTCGACTTCTGAATCCAGTGCGCTGGTGGCTTCGTCAAGCAGCAGGATCGGGGCGTTCTTGAGCATCACCCGGGCAATGGCGATGCGTTGTCGCTGGCCTCCCGAAAGCTTGATCCCACGCTCCCCAACCAGGGTGTCGTAGCCGCAATGACCTTGCTTGTCACTCAGTTGGCTGATGAATCCATCGGCTTGAGCGCTGATCGCGGCGCTGCGGATCTGCGCGTCGGTTGCATCGGGGCGGCCATAGGCGATGTTGTCGCGGATGGAGCGGTGCAACAGCGACGTGTCCTGGGTGACCATGCCGATGGCACTGCGCAAGCTGTCCTGGGTGACGTGGGCGATATTCTGCCCATCGATCCGAATCTCGCCGCTGTCCACGTCGTAGAAACGCAGCAGCAGGTTGATCAGCGTGGATTTCCCGGCGCCGGAACGGCCTACCAGGCCGATCTTTTCGCCCGGGCGGATGCTCAGGCTCAGACCATCGAGCACCTGGCGTTCGCCGTTATAGTTGAAGCGCACCTTGTCGAAGGTCACCGCGCCGCCCGTGGTGACCAGCACGCCGGCGTCTGGCGCATCCTGCACCTTGGGGCCGCGGGTCAGGGTCGCCATGCCATCCTGCACCGTGCCGATGTTCTCGAACAGCGAGGTCATCTGCCACATGATCCAGTGCGACATGCCATTGATGCGCAACGCCATGGCGGTAATCGCCGCGACGGCACCGGTGCCGACTTCGCCTTGATGCCATAGCCAGAGGGCATAACCGCCCGAGCCCATGATCAACCCGACCACCAAAGCCTGGTTGACGATCTCGAACTGGCTGACCAAGCGCATCTGGCGAAAGCCGGTTTGCTTGAAATCCTCCATGGCGGCGCGCGCAAAATGCGCTTCGCGCTTGGAGTGGGAGAACAGCTTTACCGTGGTGATGTTGGTGTAGGCGTCTGAAACTCGCCCGGTCATCGACGACCGCGCATTGGCCTGTTCCTGCCCTACTTTCTCCAGGCGCGGCACGAAGTAGCGCATGGCGACACCGAACAAGACCATCCAGGCAATGAAAGGCAGCATCAGTTTCAGGTCAAAACCGCCTGCCAGGGCGATGATCGCGATGAAGTACACGCCGATCCCGGGAACGATCTCGATGATGGTGAACAGCACCTCACGCACCGACAGCGCCGTCTGCATCACTTTGGTGGTGACCCGGCCGGAAAACTCATCCGAAAAGAACGACAGGCTTTGCCTCAGCATCAGCCGGTGAAAATCCCAGCGGAGGCGCAACGGCAAAATGATCGCTAGAATCTGGTGCTGCACCATCGTGCGCAACGCGACCAGCCCAACGCTGGCCACCAGGATGATGCCGATGCCCCACAGCACCCGACTCTCTTGCGCTGCCGCATCGCCGCCTGCCTGCCAGGTCGAGAGCAAGTCCACGACCTGACCGAGGAAAGAAAACAGCCAGGCTTCGTAGATCGACACACCGGCACTGAGCAGCGCGAATGCGAGAATGTAACCGCGTGCTCCTCGCGTGCAAGCCCACAGGAACCGCGCCAGACCGTCGGGTGGCGGGGGGACTTCATCGGGTGGGAAAGGGTCTAGCCGTTGTTCAAATAGGCGAAGCATGGTGATTTCCAAAACGATCTGACGAATAGATAGTCGCATTTAAAGGATGCGTTGAGGGTTTTGGACGCGCAGACAGTGCCGTTTGCTCAGAATTTTTACCCGCAGAGGGCCGGAATTTCTCCGACTCCCGCTGAAATACGAAAAATGAAGAAAAACGCCATGCCCTTGGACGAGTTCCTGCATGACGTTCTTGAATTGCTCGAAATCGACTCCACAGGCACTTGTCGTCGAGCGCGCCAAGCCATTACGGTTTGCCGAATCCAACGGCTCACATGACGAGATTCTAAGTTTGCTGGCCGGATACAGGCCGGCGCAGGAATGATGAAACTTGCAGACTGTCCACAAGCGAGGTGACTGAAATGAAAATCGGGATTATCGGCGCAGGCAACATTGGGGCGACCCTTGCCCGCAAACTCGCGGCGTGCGGCCATGACGTCAAACTGGCGAACTCAAAAGACCCTCAAAGCATCCAGAAACTTGCCAGCGAAATCGGCGTGCGTGCCGTGACCAAGGACGATGCGGTGTCTGGCGTGGACGCTGTAATCCTGTCGATTCCATTTGCTAGATACCCTGACCTCAAGCAGACGTTGAGCAATGCTTCCCCGAAGACCGTCGTCATCGATACTTCCAATTACTATCCGGGTCGCGACGGGGCAATCAAGGAAGTTGAGGACGGCAAGCCCGAGAGCGTCTGGGTGAGCGAACAGCTTGGTCGCCCGGTGGTCAAGGCATGGAATGCCCTGCTCGCCGCCACGCTTGCCGACAAAGGCCAGCCGGCGGAAGCTTCAACGCGCATCGCGATACCCGTGGCTGGGAACGATGCCGCCGCTGTGGCGCTAGCGCAGGATCTTGTCGAGCAGACAGGCTTTACCGCTTTTGCCGCCGGTAGCCTCGAAGCCTCATGGCGTCAGCAGCCAGGCACACCGGCTTACTGCACTGAATTGACGCTGCCGGAGCTGGAAACGGCGCTGGACGCGGCTGAAAAGGCACGGGCACCGGAGAACCGCGACGCACTGATCGCCAGGTTCATGGATCCCGGCAGTCAGCTTACCCATGAGCAGATTGTGGCCCTGAATCGCACGATGACAGCCTGACTTGCTAGCCGGTCGTAACCCGGCGCAACGGAGCCCGCTGGACCGGCCTCTGCTGCCAATCAAGCTGCGCCTGGACCATGGCCACCGCATCCAGCACCTTCTGCGCCCAGCCTTCATCCTCCGGATGCACCACGACAACGCGAAACCCGTGGTCATCCCCTTCAATCTGCACACCCTCGGAATCATCGACGTGCAAGTCGATATCGAACGCTGGCGGGTACTTGGAGGGTGAGTTGGACAGCCCATGCACCGTCAAGGCGCGGTTGTGCAGCACGCTGTTGACGACACCGTCGACGCGGATGCCGTACAGCAGCAGCCAACGCCTGATGTAGGACGGCGTGCGCCCAGACGATGTGTAGACCCAGATACTGCAACCCTGGCGACGCAGCTCCCGGATCAGCGAGCGCGTACCCATGCGCAGCGGCTCTCCCAGCCAGCGGTGAACACAGGCCGGCAACCGGCTTCGCTCGACATCGCAGTGGTGCAGTTGACAGGCGAGCGTGTCGTCGATGTCGAACGAAATGCGTATGCGCTGGCGTTGGAGCAGCCGCGTCGGATTGACGCTGCGGATAGCCTGCCCTACCCGGCCACCTAAGGTTTTGCATCCAGCGAGCACCAGAGCCCTGCTCATCAGTGGCGGCCCTGTGAGACGGGCAAGGATTTGCCCTCGAGGAAAAATTTCATTGGGTCCGGTGCCTGTTCTTCGAGGAACGCTGCGTATTTCTTCTTGATCTTGGGCAATTCATACAAAGCCTTGACGCCATGCTTGGCGGAGTTGCGTATGACCGAGGACGGATTGAAGTAGCCCTCGGCATTTTCCAGTGACAGCACAAAAGGAGGAAGCCCCGCGCGCATGAGCAGATAGCTGACGATGAGCGACCCACTGCGGTTGTTGCCCTCGATGAACAACTGCGGCTTGCTGAGAATGCGTACATAGACGCCGGCCGCACGCTTCCACACCGACTCACTGCGATAGGCGCAATACCAGTTGTACAAATCCTTGATGCCGCCCTCAACGTTGTTGAAGAAATGCGCCTCGGTCGCCGCCAGGTGCTGGGCGTATTCCAGCCGGCGTACGGGGTCTCGGCCACACAGCACCGTGGCGTTGATCTCGAGCATCAGGTTCAGTTGCTGGAGATCGAACAGGTCGACGCCGCGGGCCACATAGTCGTCAATCAGCCCATAGCCTTCAAGCACATTTTGCAGCACTTCATCCGTCAGGGGGTCCCGCGGCTCCGTGAAGTGCCGGCTCAGCGCGGCGAAGCTCTTTTGCACTTCGCGCAGTGCGCGCTCAATCGCTGGCAAATCAAGGCGATGCGTAGCAGGCATTGGTGCTCCTTGGAAACGCTTGGTAAATGTCTACCGGATGCCCGCCAAATCCATTTGGCTTCTGCAGGGATGCGGCCTCGACCGGGGATGTGGCTTAGCTGAACTTGCCGCTGATGTAATCGCCGGTCATCTGTTCACGGGGGTTATCGAAAATCTGCGTCGTCGGGCCCATCTCCACCAGATAGCCGGTGCGTGTGCCCTGGGAAATGTCCACAGAGAAAAACGCTGTGGTGTCAGCAACGCGGATGGCTTGCTGCATGTTGTGAGTCACCAGCGCGATGGTGTAGTCCTTTTTCAACTCGACCATCAGTTCCTCGACCCGCCGGGTAGCGATCGGGTCGAGCGCCGAACAGGGTTCATCCAGCAGCAACACTTCCGGCTCGGTGGCGATGGCGCGGGCAATGCACAGCCGTTGTTGCTGGCCACCGGAGAGCGACAGGCCGCTGACCTTGAGCTTGTCCTTGACCTCGTCCCACAGCGCCGCGCCTTGCAGCGCATGCTTGACCCGGTCGCCAATGTCACCTTTATAGCGATTGAGGCGCAGGCCGAACGCGACGTTGTCGAAGATGCTCATCGAGAACGGGTTCGGCTGTTGGAACACCATGCCGATATAACGGCGCACCACCACCGGGTCGACACCCTTGCCGTAGACGTCCTGGCCAAGAAAATGCACGTGGCCCTCGAAGCGGAACCCCTTCACCAGATCGTTCATCCGGTTGAGGCTGCGCAGTACGGTGCTCTTGCCGCAGCCGGATGGGCCGATGAAGCCGGTGATCTTGTTTTTCTCGATCGGTACGTGGCTGTCACGCACCGCCATGAAGTTGCCATAGAAAATCTTGTCCAGTTTGCAGTCCATGACTACAGGCGCCTGGGTGACAAACGGAGCGGCTATTTGCGCAGTGGATACGTTCAAGATCAGATGCTCCCGTTCTCAATACTTGGGCTTGCCGAAAATACGGCTGATGATGTTCACGACCAGCACGATCATCACCAGCACCAACGAGGCCGCCCAGGCGAGCTCCAGTTGGTTGTCGAAAGGCATGCCGGAAAAGTTGTAGATCAGCACGGCAAGCGATGCCGTCGGATTCATGACCTCCAGGTTGCCTTGGTGGTAGATCCAGTAGTTGCTGAACAACGCGGTAAACAGCAACGGCGCGGTTTCGCCGGCGGCGCGCGCTACCGCCAGCATCACGCCGGTGAGGATCGCGGGCATGCCGGTGGGCAAGATGATTTTCCAGATCACCTGCGAGCGGGTGCAGCCCATGCCATAGGCGGCGTCTTTCATGATCTTGGGCACCATCCGCATCGACTCTTCCGCTGTCAGCACGACGATAGGCAGCATCAGCACCGCCAGCGCCACGCCACCGGCCGGTGCCGAATACGTGCCGGTGGTCATCACCACCAGGGCATAAGCGAAGACACCGGCAAGAATCGATGGCAGACCCGTGAGCATCTTGGCCGCAAAACGCGCGGCGTTTGCCAGTTTGCTGTCCGGCCCCAGCTCTGCGAGGAAGATCGCTGCCATGATGCCGACGGGCACCGCGATGGCCGCCGCGATACCCACCATTACGAAGGTGCCTGCCATGGCATTGCCGAAGCCGCCGCCCATCTCGAAGCCAGTCGGTGGCAGCTCGGTGAACACTTCCAGGTTCAAGCGCGCACCGCCGCGGGTGATCAGCATGTACAGCACCGAAATCAGCGGTACGCTTGCCAGCAGCGCCCCCGCCCAGACCAGGGTGGTCAAGATCAGGCTGCGCAGGGCCCGGCCCTCGAACCTGCGTTGCAGGCTGGGCATCGCGCCCGCTGGAGCCGTCAAATCTGTTGCAGCAGTGAGATCAGTCATCACTTGTTACCCCGTTGGGCGTACATCATGATCATCGAACCGATGATGTTCACCAGCAGCGTGATGAACATCAGCACCAGCGCGGCATACATCAACACCTCGATCTCGTTCGGCCCGGCCTCGGGGAAGTTCAGCGCCAACAGCGCCGCGAGGGTATTGGCCGGTGCGAACAACGAGAGCGATAGCGTGTTGGCGTTGCCGACCAGCATGGCCAGCGCCATCGTTTCACCCAGCGCCCGGCCCAAGCCAAGGACCAGCGAGCCGAAGATGCCGGTGGCGGCAGACGGCACCATCACCTTGAGAATCGCTTCCCAGTGGGTGGTGCCCATGCCGTAGGCGGCCTGCTTGGTTTTCATCGGTACGGCCGTGAGCGCATCCTGGGAAACGGCGGCAATGGTTGGCAGGATCATGATGGCCAGCACCAGCGCCGCAGGGAGCAGCCCCGGCCCGCTCAAGGAAGTGCCGAAGAACGGGATCCAGCCCAGTTCGCTGTTCAACCAAGTCGTCAGCGGACGGATCGCAGGGATGACCACGTAGATGCCCCATAGGCCGTAGACGACGCTGGGGATAGCCGCGAGCAGTTCGACGATGGTGCGAAAAATGGCGGCGAGCTTGGGGGGCAGAAAGTCCTGGGTCAGGAAAATCGCCATGCTGACGCCGAAGAAACCTGCAATGAGCAATGCGATCAAGGCGCTGTAGAGCGTGCCCCAGATCGCCGGGAGGATGCCGTATTTACCTTGGTTAACGTCCCAGACAGTGCCGAAAAGCACATCCGTGCCATGCTTCTCCATGCCCGGAAGCGCCTTGCGCCCCACCTCGAACACCAGCGCAAATACCAGCGCCAGGATCAGAACCACCCCTATGCGTGCAAGCGCACGGAAGGTGCGATCAACCAGGAAGTCCTTCGCCGATGGTGGTTGGCAGGCAGAGTCCGGATTAACCGGTACGACAAAAGGTTTGTTCATTGGCTAAGTCCGAACAAGGGAAAAGCTCTCCCGGCGCGGCTGATCGCGCACGCACCGGGAGAGGTCTCATGCATCACTGAATGTTGGCGGACGCTTTGCGAACCTGCTCGACGACGGAGGCCGGCAGTGGGATGTAACCCATCGAGTCGGCAATCTTCTGGCCTTCGGTCAGGCTGTATTCGACCATTTCACGCATGGCCTTGGCCTTGGCCGGATTGCCGTTGTCCTTGCGGAAGATCATCCAGGTGTAGGACGTGATCGGGTAGGACTTGGCGCCGTCCGGATCAGGCAACCACGACACCAGGCTTTGCGGCATCTTCACCGCAGCCAAGGCCTCGGCACCGCTTTCGGCGTTCGGCACGACGTACTGGCCGGCCTTGTTCTGCAACTGGGCAAAGTCGACCTTGGCGAGTTTGGCGAAGCCGTATTCGATGTAGCCAATTGCACCCGGGGTCTGGCGCACGGTAGCCGTCACGCCATCGTTCTTCGGCGATTTGATGAACTTGTCGCTGGCCGGCCAGTTGACGGTATTGCCCTCGCCCAGCGCCTGCTTGAACTCAGGGTTGATGGTCGCCAAATGCTTGGTGAATACCGCGGTCGTACCGCTGGAATCCGCACGCACAACGACGGTGATCGGCGTATCGGACAGTTTCAGGTCCGGGTTGGCGGCGACGATCTGAGGATCGTTCCAACGGGTGATCTTGCCCAGGAAAATGTTGGAGTAAACGTCCCGTGGCAGCTTCAGCCCCTTGGGATTGCCCGGCAGGTTATAGGCCAGGACGATTTCACCGGCCGTCATCGGCAACAACTGCACGCCTTCGGCGACCTTGGCGATGTCTTCGTCTTTCATGGCCGAATCGCTGGCGGCGAAATCGACGGTCTTGTTCAGGAAATCCTGAACCCCGGCGCCACTGCCCTTGGATTGGTAATCCACGGTGACACCGTCGGACTTCTTGCTGAAATCCTTGAACCAGGTGAGGTAGATCGGCGCGGGGAAACTGGCGCCAGAGCCCGTCAGGCGGACGCTCTCTGCGGCGAAGGATGCCGAGCTGGCACAAAGAGAAACCGTAACGGCAAGCGCAGCAGACTTCATCAAACTTTTCATTAAAGGAAACTCCTTGTGATGACGGGCTGAGGAACTCTGCAACAGAGTTGTTACGTTTTTATGAAGATCGAATGGCAACGTCGCTTTTTTCGACCTGACATGTTCCTGTCAGCGGCCCGTCACCCTGACGTCAGTTCCCTGCGCCTAAGGTAGGCCTCGATCTCTCTGAGTGGTTGCGCGAGCAACAGGCCCGGTGGGACGTCGTTTTTTGCTGGCCTCATGCATCAGCGGAAGGAGAAACGCTAATGAGCCATCCCGATGGGCACGACAGCACGCTCAATCAATTGACCTGGCGGGCGCCCCTTGACCGCAATCTGGACAAGAAAGACCTGTTGCTTCACATGCTCGCCGAACAGCAGTTCGTGGCCGCGCAGCTGCGAGCCCGCAATATGGATCATCGGGACTATCTGCTCGCGGTGATTGATTCGGCATCGGCCGTGAGCGAAGGCGCAGGCCAACCCTCCCCCTTCGATGCCCATCGAATGCGTCGCGTCATTACCGAGGCGGCCGCGAGGGGCCATTGGGGCAAGGCAGGCGAACGTGGCCGGACTCAGGGGATCGCCGCTCATTACGATGCCCAGGGCTGCGCCGCGATCGTCGTCGATATCGAGATGAGCGATGAGCGCCGCTTGATTGTTCATCACGCGGTCGTAGTGGCGGACCTGGGTCATGTAGAGAGCCCAGGCCGTGTGCGCTCGCAGCTTGAAGGCGCCTGGCTGATGGGCGTGGCTCTGGTGACCTCTTGTGATATCGGGCCCGCGATGGGCAATCGTTGCGCGATACTGGCCAACCGTGCGAGTTGGCCACTGGTTCCATGGTTGCCAGGCGAAATCGCCGTGCACCTGATCAACCCAACGGGTGCTGTCAATGTCGGGCAGCCCAGTCAGGTGAGCTACGTACCGGTCGTCCGGGCCCTTTGCAGCGCAATTTGCCAGGGCCCGGACAACCGAGCCAGCGACGCGCGGCTCAGCAGCCAGGTGCTCGAAAAGGCCGGCGAACGTTGAGCCGTTGCCTGGGGCAAGAATCTGCCCTGCGGCGAGGTTTTGCCAGGCGCCAGCTTAGGGAGCGCTGATTCGCAGCATCATTGCACCTGCAACCGGCGCAACTCGCCGCCCTCTTGTTTCAAGCGTTCCAGGTACGCCGCAGCGTCCAACAACTGATAGGGAAAATAAAGCCCTGCCGACGTCACCGGCTGACCATCCAACCCAAGCAGGCGTTCAAGAAGCATGGCGACGCTAAGGCCGGTCAGCGGTGCCGTGCCCGCCGGGTGAACGACGGCGTGACGGGTGCGCAGCGGTTCGCCTTTCAGGTCCGCGCCGGCAAGCTCGATGATGATCTCGGTGGACATCGGTTGTCCTTGTCGCCGACTGGAGCTCACCCCGATGCCGATGTTGAACTGGACATTGGCCGCGCCCGTCGCAGCCGCCAGGCCGGCGACATCAATGGATGAGAAGCCGCCGGCGTCGATTGACGTACCGTCCACGGCTTGGAACTGCGTATTGGAATGTTCGCCTTCACGCCATACGAACACCCCGTCGCGCCTTGTCAGCGCTGCGGGGAGCATCTTGTTGAGGTGTTCGAAATCGCTGGCGACGGTCGGCCCGCCAGTGTCCTGCTCATCGACCAGCGCATCGATGCGGATATCATCGATCCGGCCAAATTCCCGGGCCACGCTCAACGTCGCCGCCGTCGTTGCGCCGGCCATCCATTCGTAACCCAGAACAATGGGCGAGGCGCCTGGCGCATGCATGTACATTGCGATTTCGGGGGCGATCTCGAAGACCCCGGAAGATATGCTCAGGTGCGGCACCCCGCGCTTTTGCGCATAGCGCAATCCGGCGAGGGCGTGGTCCATGTAGAAAACCACCACGGCGCTGACCGGACGATCGCCGAGGCCCAGGTCGTCTGCGCTGGAATCGATCACCACGGCCTGCGCCCCGCCCATCTGCGCTGCGACCCGTTGGGCCTTCGCAAGGTCCCGCCCACCAATCAGCAGCGGCACGTCAGGATAAGCGGCGCGTAGCGCTCGGGCTGTGTGGTGGCCGATTGCGCCGGAACCGCCCATGAACAAGATAGGATTGAGTGACATTGTTTGTTCTCCTTGTTTCCGGGTTAACCTACTATTAGTAGGTAACCTAGCACACCCTCACCGACAGTTACCTACCATTGGTAGGTTTTTTTGAATTGGAAGCGACAACGTGCAAAAAGAAATCGAGCCGACCCCTGTCGGCGCTCCGCCCCGCAGGCTTTCCAAAGCCGAACGGCGACGCCAGCTACTGGACACTGCCTTGTTGATCGTGCGCGAGGAAAACGCCGACCGACTGACCCTGGGCCACCTGGCCGTCCGCGCCGGTGTGTCCAAGCCCGTCGTCTATGATCATTTCGGGACACGCTCGGGGCTGTTGATCGAGCTCTACAAGTGGATCGATACCGAGCGGGTCAACGCGTTCCGGGACGCGATGTCCAGCACCACCCTGAGCCTTGAGCAAACCGCCCAGGCCCTGGCCAGCGCCTACATCCAGTGCGCGGCGGACCATACCGACGAGTTTCACGCGGTGGGCGCGGCCTTGGCCGGCAGTGACGAAAAGGCGGCGTTCCAGGAATTGCTCGACAATTGCGTAAAGATGTTCATGGCCGTTCTCAAGCCCCACGCCCGTCTGGCAGAAGCCGAACTTGAGCGGTGCTGCATCGGCCTGGTCGGCGCGGGAGAAGCGCTCTCCGGCGCCTTGGTTAGGGGGCGACATGGCGAGGAGGAAGTGATCGAAGCGTTCACGGCATTGATACAGGGCGTTCTGAAGCCGATGTCCTCGCAGCCTCAGGGGCCTGCTGATTAGGTCGGTGTGACGCGTCCGCCGTTCATACCTGTTGCTCAAGCAGGGCGAGGGTTTTGCGATCCGGCTCGCCGGAATAGAACTGGTCGAGCGCCTGTTGATACAAAGGAGAGCCCGACTGGGCGCTGACGAACAGCGTAAGACAAGAACGAAACTTCATATCATCGGGCGAGCCGAATATGCGCTCGGCGCTGACGTCGCTGTGTTGCAACACCGCTTCAACAGAGCTCTCCAGTCGCGGACCGAGCACATCGTGTTGCAGATACGCGCGGGCCTCGGCAAGGCCGGAAATGGCGAAGCGACTGGCCATTTCGGAACGGCCAAGCCCGCGCAATTGCGGGAATATGAACCACATCCAGTGGCTCGTCTTACGGCCCGCACGCAACTCATCCATGACGCGACTGAATACCGGGTGTTGCGCGTCAACGAAACGGGCCAGATTGTATGGGTCGTGCATGTTTGATGCTCCTCCAACGGGAGCGACTTGATCTGTCGCCCCCACAAAGCCGGATTCAAGCGCTCTGCTCTTGCTTCAGCCGCTTGAGCAACGCATGGGCGGCCGCTTGCGATGAGGCCGGATTCTGGCCGGTGATCAGGTGCCCATCCTCCACCACATGACTCGCCCAGTCCGCGCCCTTGGAGTATTGCGCGCCTTTGGCCTTGAGCATGTCCTCCACCAAAAACGGCACCACTTGCGTCAGGCCCACCGCCTCTTCTTCGGAGTTGGTGAATCCGGTGACTTTTTTACCTTTCACCACAGGCTCGCCATCCGGTGCGTTGACATCCTTGAACACCCCAGGCGCATGGCAGACCGCGGCGATGGGTTTGTTCGATGCATAAAAGGCTTCGATGAGGGTCTTGGAGTCGGTGTCTTCGGCGAGATCCCACAGGGGGCCGTGGCCGCCAGGATAGAACACCGCATCGAAATCATAGGGGTCGACCTCGCCCAGGGGCACGGTATCGGCCAGTGCCGCTTGGGCGCTGGTATCCATGGCGAAGCGCCGCGTGGCGTCGGTCTGGGCTTGTTCCTCATCGCTCTTGGGGTCCAGAGGGGGCTGCCCGCCCTTCGGGGACGCCAGCGTCACCGCGGCGTTGGCGTCGATGAACACGTAATAAGGGGCCGCGAATTCTTCCAGCCAGAAACCGGTCTTCTTGCCGGTGTCGCCCAACTGATCATGAGATGTAAGCACCATCAAAATTTTCATGTACACCTTTCCTCCGATCGGTAATGGGCGAAATGCATCCGCCCTGCATTATTGTCAGAGGCTGCATCGTGGTAGACGTTCAAGTCGTTAGCGCCACGCCGCGATGCAAATGCACAGGCGTCATGCCCTGGCCGAAATGGCCGCCAGGCGCAGTTCCCTTGATGCGGCGTGATCCGCCTGTCGCCCCAGTTGCCAGCCCAGGTAACCCCACAGTAACGCGCAACACGCACCCACCATTGCCGCCACCCCTGCCCCTTGGCCCAGCTGGTCGAGCAGGCTCTTGGCCCAGCCGCTCATGGCGTCGCCGGCGCGATAGACCACGGTGTCGATGAAGTTCTTGGCCGTGTATTTACTTTCAGCATCCAGCGGTGCGAAGAGCATCTCCCGGCCCGGCCGCACGAATGCGTATTCGCCGATGCGTCGCACAATCATCAGGGTCGCCAGCAGCGCAAACCCAGGCGCCAGGGCCAGGCCCAGGAAGCCGATGCACATCAGCAACGGGACGATAGCCAGCAACGCGCGCACGCCAAGCCTCGGTGCGATTCTGCCGGTGATGAATAGCTGGGACAGCAACGCACCGGCCTGCACGATGATGTCGATGGTGCTGAAGATGCGAACTTGCGAGGCGCGGTCCGGATAGTGTTCGGCCACCAGACGCGCTTGCTCGAAATAGAGAAACGTACTGACCGTCGCCAACAACACCACGAAACCGGCGATGCCCAACAAGTAAGGCGAGCGAAGCACGGCAACCATCCCACTCAACGGATTGCCGGCCAACGGCTGTCGAGGGCTTTGCGTGGGCGCAGCACCGGGCCGCCCCGCCCCACCTTCTTCACGCCAGTTCATCAAGGTCCTTTTCAACACCAGCGTCGCACCGAGCAACACCGCCGCCAACAGCATCAAGCCTGACGCACCCACGATGTCGATAAGCAAAGCGCTCAGGGCCGGCCCCAACAGGCCGCCGACACTGGCGCCGGCGGCGATGAACGCGAACAAGCGCTTGGCCTGCTCGCTGTCGAACACATCCGCCATCAAACTCCAGGCCACCGACACGACGAACAGGTTGTAAACCGATATCCAGACATAAAACACCCGGGCCAGCCAGACGCTGTCCGGTTGGAATTGAAAGAACTCGACGAACATCAACAGGTTAATGCCGAAAAAGCCGTAGACCCAGTCGATCAGACGCAATCGCGGCACCCGGGAACTGAGCCAGGCGAACAGCGGAACGGCCGCGAGCATGACCAGGAAGGTCGCGGTAAACAGCCATTGCAAGTTCTCGACGCCTGCTGCAATGCCCATCGATTCGCGGATCGGACGCAGCATGAAGTAACCGGTAAACAGGCAAAGAAACAGCAGGAACCCGCACAGCGCCGGACGCAGCTCGCCGTCGCGGGCGTTGAGGGCGAGACTCAGCCGATGCAAGTAGGAAGTCGTACTCATGAAAACTCCAGAGGGAGGCGGCAGCAGGCTAGAGAGCAGGCGCGGGACGGACACTCGCGCCATGACCGGTTCAGCGATAGGTAACGCCGGTCAGACGTTCGGAGGCGGCCCAGAGCCGTTCGGCGTCCGCTTCGTTGGTCGCGGCTGGCGGTGTCTTGGCGAACCCCAGCGGGCCGCGTTTTTCCTCATCGCCCGTCGGGCCGTAGTAGGCACCGCCAACGGCCTGCTCGGCGGTGGCCCCGTAGAGCGTGGGCAGCGCACCTTGTGCCGCGGAATGGTACGCATCGCGGTCCTTCGCCCAGCGCTGGCCGAACACGCTATTGACGCCCGGGCCGCGGGCGATCAGTTCGGTGACGGCCACGCCGGGATGGGCGGCAATGCTGCGGATACCCCATTTTTGCGCGTCACTACGCCGTTGTAATTCGAACGACCACTGGAGCACAGCCAGTTTCGACTGGGCATAGGCTGCATAAGGGTCGTATTTCTCCTCGGACTGCAAGTCATCGAGATTCACCGCGCCGCGCGTGGCCGCGATGCTGGAAAGGCTTACCACTCGCGCGTCGTCGCTTTGGCGCAGAAGCGGAACCAGCAGGCCAGTCAGCGCGAAGTGCCCCAGGTAATTGGTCGCCAGCTGAAGCTCAAAGCCATCGGCGGAGGTGCCCCGCTCCGGCGGCGCCATGATGGCGGCGTTGTTGATCAGCACGTCGAGGCGCGGCAATCGCTGGTTGAGCCGCTCGGCCAGGCCGCGCACCGATGACAGGTTGGCCAGGTCGACGGGCTCGAACTGCAACTTGGCGTCGGGTACGGCCTGGCGGATACGCTTGATGGTCTCCGCGCCCCGCTCCGGGTTACGCGCCGCGATAATCACTTCGGCGCCGGCGCGCGCCAACGCCAGCGCATCTTCGTAGCCCATGCCGCTGGTGCCGCCGGTCACCAGCACGATCCGGCCCTTCTGGGAGGGCATGTCACGGGCCGACCAGTCGGGTTTCGGCGCGGCACGATCCGACGCTTCGAGACTCATCGCACTGAGGAGCGCGACGCCGGCCGTCAACGTACGGGCCAGCCTCATGAGCTTGCTGATGTTGTATGAAAAGCCAACGGCGGGGGTGATCGTTCTATTCCACATGATTGAGTTCCTTGATTGGGTGGCAACCGGCGCGACCGGGCTTACTGAATGGCGCAGGCGTCAGTCTGCTGAAGGAAACTGACGTGCCGGATCTGTCCTTGGGTGTCTACGTAGGTCATCTTTGCCCGCGCGACCTCGCATACGGCTGATTTCGGCTCCTCGATACGCAAGGCCTGGGCAACGTCCAACGGCATGCCGTACTCATAAGCCGGAATAGGGGTTTGCTCTTTGGCAAACAGAGGCGAACCGCTCAACGTGATCACTGCCAGCAGACTGGCGACCGACAAGGTTTGAATGTTCATGGTGGACTCCACTGTCCTGACCGGGATGGTGGTTGAACTTTAAGAGCGGGACGCTGACGTCAAGGTGACCGGTGCCTGTCAGGAACATGTCAAACGCCAATGCGATGGCGGTGCTTCAGTTGATGAAGATGCTGAATGTGCCGGCATCTTCGCGAGCAGGCTCGCTCCCACAGGGAGTTGTGTTGCCCTTGGGATTCAAGTCACCCGCAGATCCAATGTGGGAGCGAGCCTGCTCGCGATGGCGGTGCTTCAGTTGAGGAAGATGCTGAATGTGCCGGCATCTTCGCGAGCAGGCTCGCTCCCACAGGGGGGGTTGTATTGCCCTTGGGATTCAAGTCAGCCGCAAATCCAATGTGGGAGCGAGCCTGCTCGCGATGGCGGTGCTTCAGTTGATGAAGATGCTGAATGTGCCGGCGTCTTCGCGAGCAAGCTCGCACACAGGGGGTTGTATTGCCCTTGGGATTCAAGTCACCCGCAGATCCAATGTGGGAGCGAGCCTGCTCGCGATGGCGGTGCTTCAGTTGATGAAGATGCTGAATGTGCCGGCATCTTCGCGAGCAGGCTCGCTCCCACGGGGTTTGTGTCGCCCTTGGGATTCAAGTCACCCGCAGATCCAATGTGGGAGCGAGCTTGCTCGCGATGGCTGTATCACAGGCAACGGGGACTGAAGGCGGACTAACGCGCTGCCTGGCTTGTCAACGAGAACCCGAAGGTATTGAGCCCGTCCTTGCTGTGGGCGAACACGCGACCGCCGTGCATGGAGGCCACCGCCCGTACGATGGAAAGCCCCAAGCCATGATGCGCGTCACTGCGGGCCCGGGCGGCGTCGGCCCGGTAGAAGCGCTCGAACAAGCGTTGCAGATGAACGTTATCAATCGGCTCGCCAGCATTGGACACGCTCACCTCGGCCTGCATGCCATGGCTGACCAGGCTTACCGTGATCGTGCTGGTCGGTACCGCGTATCGCGCAGCATTCTGGATCAGGTTGGCCAGGGAACGGTGGAACAGACGTCGGTCGATGCACACCCGCATGTCGCCTTGAATCACCACGCTCAACTGCTTGTCGTGCAAGACCGGCTCCAGGTAGTCCACTGTCTTGGACGCCTCTTCATAGAGCGAGACATCGCTCAGCTCCGTGGCTCGCTGCCCGCTTTCGGCACCCGCCAGGAACAGCATGTCATTGACGATGGTGCCCATCCGCTCCAGCTCTTCGAGGTTCGATTGCAGCAGGTCTTGAAGCTCATTCACGTCCCGGCCGTGGGCCAGGGCGACCTGGGTCTGGCCGATCAAGTTGGTCAAGGGCGTGCGCAATTCGTGGGCGACATTGGCATTGAACCCTTCGAGCTGGCACCAGGCGGCCTCCTGGCGAGCCAGGGCGCCGTTGAACGACACCGCCAGCTCCTGCAATTCCCCAGGCAACGCCTCGGTGTCCAGCCGTTGCTTGGAATCCCCCGGCGGCAGGCTGTTGGCCTGGCGGCTCAGGCGCCGGACCGGTCCCAGGCCAAAACGCGCGATCCAATACCCCAGCAGCGCGACCAGCACGACACCCAACGCGGACGTTACGATCAACGTCTTGGTGAAATTATTCAGGGTCTTCATGAACGGCGTCGAATCGAGCCCCACGATAAAACGCACCTCCGGCCGGCTGCCCATGGCCGCGATGGTTTCGATCATCAGCACCATGGGGCGATCCCGGTCAGGGATGGCGACCGTGGAAAACCCATCCGGACGCTTTGACCAATCCTGGCCATCCGGCATCGCCCCGCCGTAGCTGTAGGCCGGGTTATCGACCAGGACCCAGTAACGCACGCGCTCATCGGTGGGTGTCAGGCCGTCGAGCTTCTGCCGCAGCCCCACCCAGAATTCCGGTGAGTCATATTTCGCGAGCACCGGATCGAGAACCGAATGCCGCAGGATCAGCTCGTTCTGCATCTGGTCTTCGAGCGATTGCTTCAAGGAACAGCGCAGCAGCGTTGCGCTGACCGCGGTGATAAGCATGACCGCGAGGGCAAACATCAGGGCGAGCCGCTTGGAGATCGATCCTTTCATCACACCATCCCAACGTGCCTGTCGTCCGCTTCACGACTTTCCAATACATAGCCCATTCCGCGCACGGTATGCAGCAATTTGCGTGGATATGGCGCATCCACCTTGGCGCGCACACGCTTGATCGCGACCTCCACCACGTTGGCATCGCTGTCGAAATTCATGTCCCAGACCTGCTCGGCAATCATCAATTTGGAAAGAATCTCCCCCTGGTGTCGCGCCAGCAGGCTCAACAGGCAGAACTCCTTTGCCGTGAGGTCCAGCCGCAAACCGGCCCGGGTGACCTTGCGGGCTTGCAGGTCGACCTCCAGGTCGTCGATGCGCAGATGCGTGGGATCGGCCGCGTCATCGGCGCGACGGCGGATCAACGCCTGGACGCGCGCCACCAGCTCGGCAAACGAAAAGGGCTTGCCCAAGTAGTCATCAGCGCCCTCGCGCAATCCCCGGACGCGATCATCCACCGTGCCCCTGGCCGACAACATGATCACCGGGGTTTTCTTGTGCAGGCGCAGGCCCTGCAACACGGCATAGCCGTCCTTGCCCGGCAACATGACATCGAGGATGACCACGTCGTACTCAAGCTCCAGGGCGTAGTGCAAGCCATCGATGCCGTTCGTCGCGACATCGACAATGTAGCCGAGCTCGCTCAAGCCGCGGTGGACATAGGAGGAGGTTTTTTCTTCGTCCTCGACGATCAGCAAGCGCATCTGGTGACTCCTCTACGAAAGCGGGGCAACCAGAAGAGTCTAGACGCAGAAGGTGTCCGGAGGCTGACGGCTTGCTGACATTCTTGTCAGAAAGCCCCCCCGCGAACCCAGACCCTACCAAAGCGCGACGTCATAAGTGACGTAGACACGGTTACTATCGCGTCCCCGTGAAAAGTCGGAGCGATAGACATAGTTACGCAATTTGACACCCAACCCCTTCAACTTACCTTGCTGCACGATGTAAGCGACTTCGGCGTCGCGCTCCCACTCGTTCACGACGCTATTGGATTTGCCATCGGCGCCACTGAGGTAGCGGCTGGAAAACGTCAGGCCGGGCACGCCTAGGCGAGCGAAATCGTAGCCGTAGCCGAGCATCCAGGTCTTTTCATCTTCCTCGATGAACTTGCCGATCCCAACGTTGCTGAAGGAATAGACCGTGGCGCCGCTGATGTATGGCAAGCCCCCTTCCCCGCTGAGCTTCTGGTAACCGGCACTGAACGTGTGGCCGAGGGCAACGTACGACAGCGAGCCGCTGAACATGTCATTGTCGACTTTACCGCCATGGGCCAAGCCCGAATCGGCACTGTTGAAGTAGCGCAGGTCGCTGGTGAGCACGCCGGGACCGAGCTGTAGGTCATGTTGGACACCGGCGAAGTTCTGCCGGTAGAAGTTTTCCAGTTCGCCATAGAAATAGCTCAAGCGAATGTTCTTTCCCAGCTTGTAGTCGGCGCCGGCATAAATGAAGTCGCCTGACTCGTTGCCACTGTAGCCGTCGGGCACGATCGGCATGCTGTCGCTTGAATCGCGCAGTTTGAATCGTTCCAGCCGCCCCCCCCGTCAGGGTGAGGTTGTCGATGTCGTTGCTGCTGACCTGCCCCCCCTGATAGGTCTGGGGCAGCAGCCTCGCGTCGTTGTAGATCAATACTGGGTTCTTGGGCAGCAGCGTGCCGTATTTGAACGTGGTTTTTGCCAGTCGGGCCTTGGCGGTCATCCCCGCGCTGGCGAACTCTTCTGCGGCACGACCGTCGTCATGGACCGGTAGCAAGCCAGTGCCGCTACGACCGCGCCCCGAATCAAGCCTGAATCCGAGCAGGCCCAGGGCATCGACGCCGAAACCGACCGTGCCTGACGTGTAGCCTGACTGATAATCCAACAGCAAGCCCTGAGCCCATTCGGTGCGCTCGCTTTTGGCGGTCCGCGCCGCTCGCGCACTCATGCCATGTTCATCGCGAAAGTTCTCGTTGAAGTAAACATTGCGCAACTGCAATTTGAGCTTGCTGTCGTCGACGATTCCCTCTGCACTGGCGTTGGCCAGCGGCAGCAGACCAAGAATCGGAAACAGAACCCCGCGAATCAGGTAAATACTCATGTCGAGTGTCTCGTTGTTGTTATTTGGCGCGCAGGCCGGCGCACTCCCCATGCGGGGAGCGTCAGGCAAGGACTAAAGGGTGTCGGGTGAATCAGGAGAACAGCGTCAGCGCCCCGGTCAGAAGCGCCAGCGCCGTTATTACGATTGAGGTGAGCACCGCCCATTTGATGGTGGCTTTCTGGAAATCGCCCAGGTCGCGATCGACCATGCCCACCAGCAACAAGGTCGAGGCCACCAATGGGCTCATCAGGTGCACCGGCTGACCGAGGATGGACGCCCGAGCTATTTCGACCGGGTGAATCCCGTAGGCGGCAGCGGCGTTAGCCAGGATAGGAACGACCCCAAAGTAATAGGCATCGTTGGACAATACGAACGTCAGCGGCATGCTGGTAATTGCCACCACCAGGGGGAACAAATGGCCCCAGGAAGGCGGAATCCAGTCGACCAGCGTTTGCGCCAGGGCATCGACCATTTTCGTTCCGGAGAAAATTCCGGCGAAGATACCCGCCGCGAACACCAGCAGGACCACAGTCATGGCGTTACCCGAGTGGGCGAGAATGCGCTCTTTCTGGATGTCCAGCTGCGGATAGTTGATCACCAGCGCCAGGACGAAACCGATCAGGAACAGGATCGCCGAGTGCATGAGGCCCATCACCAGCGCGACCATGACTGCGACGACCAACAGCAAATTGACATAGGCCAGTTTCGGACGCTTGTGCGGCGTGTCCTCCAGGATGGCCTTGATATAGCAATCGCCGCCTCCGCTCTGTAGTTGAATGTTGCCGATACGCTTGCGCTCGGCACGACCCAGCAGGAACGCGGTGAACACCACCCACATCGCGCCACCGATCATAGTCGGCAACAAAGGCACGAAGTACTCGCCGGCATCCAGGCCGAGTGCCGCGATGGCCCGGGTCGCCGGCCCGCCCCAAGGCGTCATGCCGCTCATGATGCTCAGCGAAAGCATCGCGACGGTCGCCAGGATCATCGGATTCATGCCGATGCGCTTGTACAGTGGCAGCATCGCGGCGCAGGTAATCATGTAGGTCGTCGTGCCGTCACCGTCCAGTGCAACGAGAAGCGACAGCAGTGCGGTGCCCACGGCGATTTTCATCGGGTCGCCATTGACCCGCTTGAGGATCTTGCGGATCAGCGGGTCGAACAGGCCCGCGTCGATCATCAGACCGAAAAAAAGAATCGCGAACAACAGCAGTGCCGCCGACGGTGCAACCATCTTCAGCCCATCCAGCATCATCTTGCCAGTGGTCCCACCGAAGCCGCCGATCACCGCGAAGACTATCGGCACGATCGTCAGGGCGACGATCGGCGACAGCCGTTTGGTCATTATCAGAAAGGTGAAGACCACCACCATGGCCAAGCCAAGTAAAGCGAGCATAAGTCAGTTCTCTTGTTGTTATGAGTCGCTGATGCAATGACAAAGTCTGCCCGGGTCATCCGGCCAGGCGCTGGGGAACCGTGGCGTAGACAAAACCTGAAAAAAGCCTGCGGGCGGTACGGACCACCGAGGCGCGGATGGTCTCACCCTTTTCGCCGGTGTAGGACAACACGACATCGATACCGCCACTGGGGTGCTCGATGCGCACCCGCTGAAGGCGTGGTTCGCTGACGCCGCCAAGCAGGTTGGCCGCGACACTGCCGTCGGTCACGCAGGCCGTCGCCAGCCCGATGGAACCGGTAATCGCCAAGGCGCGATGACAGCTATGCGGCATGAAGTAGCGCACCTGGATCGTCCCGCCGCACGTGGCCGTCGAGACCAGCACTGGCTTGGGAATCACTTTGTCGCTGACGTCGCCCAGGCCCATCGCCAGGCCGGCCTTCAAGCGCAAGGACTCCAAGCGCTGCAAGAACGCCGTATCGCCATCAAGCTCGGCGGGGCTTTCGTCGCCACGCTTGCCGAGCTGGCCGGCCTCGACAATCAGCATCGGCATGGCCATGTCGATGCAAGTCACCGGGATGCCATCGATCAAGTCGACGGATTGCCCCGTGGGGAAGAGTTTTCCGGTCTTGCTGCCGGCTGCGTCGAGAAAAGTCAGTTGCACTGGAGCGGCCGTGCCCGGCACACCGTCGATGGCAGTGTCGCCTTCGTAGCTGACCTTGCCCTGAGGTGTCTGGACCTCGGCATTGACGAAGGTTCCGGTATTGAGGTTGCGGATCCGCACGCGGGTCAGGTCGCCTGTGGGCTTGACCAGCCCTTGCTCAATTGCGAACGGGCCGACGGCACAGAGCATGTTGCCGCAGTTGGGTGCAGTGTCGACCCGGCGCTGGGAAACCATGACCTGGACAAACAGGTAATCCACGTCGGCTTCAGGGTGCAGCGATGGGCTGACGATCGCCACCTTGCTGGTTTGTGGACTACCACCCCCGATGCCGTCGATCTCCAGCTCATGGCCAGAACCCATCAGGTTGAGCAGCAACTCGTCACGTTCAGGAATCGTTGCCGGCAAATCCCAGGCGAGAAAAACCGGACCTTTGGAAGTGCCGCCGCGCATGAGTACACAAGGAATTCGTTGCATGACCACTAACTCTTGTTGATCAATCTGGATAATTGATGCTCTGTGCACAAGAGTGGCAGGGTTTAAAAAGTGTTTCCAATGCAAAGATCGGAGTTATTATTGCGTTTCACAAAAGAATTATTTTGGAGTTCTTTGGAACCTGGTAGCGAGAAAAATTGATGGAATATGAACTTCAGGACATTCGATCTTTCGTTAAGATCGCCGAACTTGGCAGTTTCCATGAAGCCGCCGATGCACTGCACCTATCCCAGCCCGCCCTTAGCCGACGGATGAAAAAGCTTGAGGAAGGATTAGGCACCGCCTTGCTCGACCGCACGACGCGAAAGGTCAGCCTGACCAGCGTTGGGCGCGATTTCCTGCCTAAGGCGCGGCGTTTGTTGGATGATTTTGACGATTCCATTCTCAATATCCGCGAGTTGGCCGAGCGGCAGATCGGCCGAGTCACCTTGGCCTGCATCCCGACGGCGGCGTTCTATTTTTTGCCCTCGGTGATCCGGCTTTATAACGAACGCTACCCGAAGATCCGCATACGCCTGCTCGATCTCAGTGCCAACGAAGGATTGGAGGCTGTACTGCGTGGCGAAGCTGACTTCGGCATCAACATGATGAGTGGCCAGCACCCGGACATCGAGTTCGTGCCCCTGGTCAACGAACCCTTTGTGCTGGCCTGCCGACGAGACCATGAGCTCGCTGGCCGCAGTGCGGTCACCTGGTCGGAGCTCAGCGACTATCGGCTGATCGGTGTCGGTCGCTTGAGTGGCAACCGCATGCTGCTTGACCACGCCTTGTCAGGCCTGAGCTGGCGTCCGCAGTGGTTCTACGAAGTGCAGCACCTGTCCACATCCTTGGGCTTGGTCGAGGCTGGCCTCGGCGTGTCGGCGATGCCCAGCCTGGCGATGCCGGCGGTCGATCATCCGACGCTGGTCAGCGTACCGCTGATCGAGCCGGTGGTGAATCGGTCGCTGGGCCTGGTTTATCGACGCGGTGCCTCCCTTTCCCCCGCTGCGGAAAAATTCGTCTCGATCCTGCTGGAGCAGTGGCCACAGTAGAGGCCAACCCTATGCACCGGCCAATCGATGCCATACTCGCTCACCACAACGCTTGGTCGAGAACAAGACGCCAGGACGCTGACCCATTGTTTCTCAGAGCGCCTTGTCCCTGTCGCGCGACAGGGGCTTGGGTCGGCTTCATGAGTGCTCGGAGTGACCCCACACCGCTTCATTACCCGTGATGTTACGCATACACGCATATATTCCCTGCGCGCCGTCGTCCACCAAGGAAAACACCACGGGAATGACCAGCAGGCTCAGCACTGTCGAAGTGATAAGCCCGCCAATCAACACGATGGCCATCGGCGCGCGGAAGCTCGGGTCAGCCCCCCAACCGAGTGCGATGGGCATCATGCCGGCGCCCGTGGCGATTGTCGTCATGACAATGGGCCGCGCACGCTTGCCGCAGGCATCGATGATCGCTTCAGAGCGCGTCAATCCGTGGTCTCGGCGCGCGAGGATGATGTAGTCGATCAGCAGGATCGAATTCTTCGTGGCAATCCCCATTAGCATGATGAGCCCAATCATCGACGGCATCGACAATGTCGAGCCGGTGACGAACAGCGCAAGGAAGGCGCCTGGCACCGAGAGCACCAAGGCGGCGAGGATGGTCAGCGGTTGCAGGAAGTCCTTTAGTAACAGGACCAGGACCATATAGATGCACAACACCCCGGTCAGCATCGCCACGCCGAATCCCGTGGCAAGCTCCCCCATGGCTTCGGCATCTCCCACCGAAGTGCGCACCAGGCCGGGCGGCAGTGCTTGCAGGCTCGGCAAGGCAAGCACTGCCTGTTCAATGTCGCCCAATGGCTGGCCGTTTGCCTCGATTTCGATGTTGACGTTGCGCATGCGGTCGAAACGTTCGATCTGCGCCGGGCCGCTGGCGATCTCCAGCGACGCGACATTTTCCAGCGGCACCGGACCACGGGCGCCGGGCACCGGTAGGCGCTTGAGCGTCTCGAAATCCTGACGAGCGGCGTCGGTCAAGCGCAAGACAACAGGCACTTGCCGTTCACTGAAATTGAGTTTGGCGAGCGCCTGGTCGTAGTCACCCAAGGTGGCGACGCGCAGGGTGTCGGCGATAGCTGCGGAGGTCACGCCAAGGTCGGCCGCCCTGGCGAAATCGGGTCGCACCAGCAGTTCGGGGCGTTTCAGGCTCGCGGTCGAAATCACCGCGCCCACGCCAGGCACGCCGCGCAGTTCGCGCTCCACCAGCTGCGCATGCCGGGTGAGCAAGGCGCCGTCTTCGCCGGCGAGCACCAGCACGTAGTTCTCCGACTCGCCCATGCCCACCTTCACCCGCGTTGCGGGCAGTATCGCGAGGGCTTCGCGCAATTGTTTCTCGATCTGTTGCTTACTCAGTCCAGGTCGATCGTTACGGTGCGTCAGGTTAAGTGTCAGCACCGCCGTGCGGACATTTTTGACGTTGCCGCCCGCTCCTATAGGGTCGGTGCCGGCATTGCCGTCCCCGACGGCGGTGTAGACCTTTTTCACCTGGGGGTTGTGCCGGACTATCCCCCGGGCCTGCTCGGCCAGCACCAGGGTGTCGCCCAGTCTGCTACCGGGCGCAAGCGTGAGGGTGACCTGGGTTTGCCAGTCGTCATCGGGCGGCATGAAGGTGCCCGGCAACGCTGCCGCGAGCATCAACCCGCCGACAAAAAAAATCGCTGCGCCAACAGCGGTCACGGCTCGATGACGCAGGCACCAGCGGGCCCAGGACAAGTAGTGCGTCACCCATCCGGCCACCCTGGGCTCGGGTTTTTTCGGGGCGCGCATCAGGTAGGCCGCCATCATGGGCGTCAGCAGGCGCGCGACAACGAGAGAGAAAAATACCGCCGTGGCCGCCGTCCAGCCGAACTGGACGAAAAACTTGCCGACCGTGCCGCTCATGAACGCGGTGGGCAGAAACACCGCAATCAACGTAAACGCCGTGGCGACCACCGCGAGGCCGATCTCCTCAGAGGCATCCATGGCCGCCTGGTAGGGTTTCTTGCCCATCTGCAAGTGACGCCCGATGTTTTCCACTTCGACGATGGCGTCGTCCACCAGCACACCGACCACCAGCGACAGCGACAGCAGCGTAACGGTGTTGATCGTGAACCCCATCCAGTGCATCACCGCGAATGTCGGTATCGCCGACAGCGGCAGCGCGACAGCCGAGACGAAGGTCGCTCGCCAATCCGGCAAGAACAGGAACACCACCAGCACCGCCAGTGCCGCGCCCTCGTAGAGCAGGTGCAGGGAACCCTGGTAATTTTCGATCACCGGCTCGACGAAACTGAACGCCTGGTTGAACGTGACTCCAGGATGTCGGTTCTTGAGCCGCTCAAGGGCGGCGCGTACACCTTCATCGACCTCGATTTCCCCGGCCCCTTTTGCCCGTACGATTTCGAACGCGACCACCGGCTCGCCGTCCAGCAGCGCCGCCGAACGTCGCTCGCCAACGGTATCGGATACCGTCGCGACCTGGACGAGCCGCACTCGCCTGCCGTCACTCAAGGTCACGTCCAGCATCGCGACTTCATTGGCCGACCGTACCGTGGCAAGCGTACGCACCGTTTGCTCGATGCCACCCAGATCCACGCGCCCGCCGGAGGCCTCTTGCTGGATCTGGCGAAGTTGACGGGAAATATCCAGCGCCGTGGTATTCAAGGCCAACAGGCGTGCCGGGTCCAGATCGATGCGGATTTCCCTCGTCACCCCACCGACACGCTCGACTGCGCCCACGCCAGGGACAGCCAGCAAGGCCTTGCTGAGGGTGTTGTCGACGAACCATGACAGCGCCTCTTCGTCCAGGCCCGTGGCCGACACCGTGTAGGTCAGGATCGGCGTGCCAGCAACCTCGATCTTGCTGATCACCGGGTCGCGCAGGTCGGCGGGCAGGTCTGCCCGAACCCTGGAAACCGCATCACGAACGTCATCGAGCGCTTCCTGGGTGGGTTTGCCGAGGCGGAACTCAACCGTGATATCGGCGTTGCCGTCGGTCAAGGTGCTCTGGATATGCTTGACGCCCTGCACGGTGGCGAGAGAATCCTCGATCTTGCGGGCCACATCGTTTTCCAGCTGGACCGGCGAAGCACCCGGCAGCTCGGCTGAGATAGCGACCATGGGCAGGTCGATGTCGGGAAAGTTCTGCACCTTCATCTTCCAGAAGGCCATCGCGCCGGCAAATGTCAGCAGGATGAACAACAGCACCGAAGGCGTCGGGTTGCGGATCGACCAGGACGACACGTTAAGGCTCATTGCGCGCTCCCGCTGGTGAGATTGTGTATCGGTTGGGTGCGCCCCTGGACGACGCGGACAAGGTCACCTTCAGCGAGAAAACCGCCTCCGGCTTCGATCACGGCGGCGGTGCTGTCGATGCCAGCGGTGATCTCGATTCGATCGCCGACGCGGCGCCCTACTGTCACCTTGGCCTGGGCCACTTGGAACGCCGCGCCGACCTGCAAGACGTAACTGAAGCCGTCGTGCTGCAGCACGGCAGTTTGCGGCAGCGTCGCCATCCGCTCGGCCCCGACGTGGAACTCGCCACGGGCAAACATCCCGGCACGCGCCGCCGTGTCGGCGGGCAGGTCGACATACACCAGGCCATTGCGGGTCTGCATGTCCACTGTGGGCGCAACCCTGCGCACCCTGCCCTCGATCGCCGCGCCGTTAACCGGCACCACACGCGCAAGCTGGCCGGGATGGAATTTCGCGAGATCCGCTGCCGCGACCTCGGCGCGCCATTCGAGCCGGCTCTCGCGGATCAGGCGAAACAGCTCCTGGCCGGCGGGTAATACGGCGCCCACCGTGGCACTGCGCGCCGATATCACTCCGTTGTCGGGCGCCAGGACGCGGGTCTGGGCCAGGCGCAGGTGCTGCAATCGTTCGGCGGCCTCGCCCGCCTCAAGCCTTGCCTGCGCCGTGCGTTCGGCTGTCACATGTTGATGGACCTGCTGCTGCGAGAGCGCCCCGCTCGACTGCAACTGCCGGGCACGCCGCGCGATGGCCCGGGCTTCGGCCAGGGCCGAGTGTGCTTCGGCGGTGGCCGCGCGACGTTGCGCGAGTTCGGCGGCCACCGTATCGGAGCTGAACGTTGCGAGCACCTGGCCACGCCGCACCACATCGCCAACGTTCACCATGACCTCGGCCAACCGCAAGCCATCGGCCTCGGTGCCGACGCTCGCTTCCTGCCACGCCATGATGTTGCCATTGGCCTGGATGCGCACCGGTAGCATGGCCGATTCAAGCCGGGTGACGGCCACGGTCAGTGCCGGTTTGGGGTGATGTTCAGAACCGGGCGGTCCCGGGTCCGGCGACAGGCCCATCATCACCAATGCAACGGTGCAGGCGATGGTCGCGACAAACAGAACGACGTGGCGGGTTTTTCTTTTCATGGGGATCGGATTCCTGCGCAGGGTTCGCATCGCTCGCGGGTGCCGATACATCCACATGGCGCGATTGCTCGAGACGGCCACTATCCGACAGGCAGTCTTTCGCAACACTTACCGGCAAAAGGCGGTTAGCCATGCCGAACCGTAGGTGTTCAGTAAGAAGAAGTTCTCAACGATAGGCATGCATTCATCCCACCGATCCGGAGACTTCCATGCGCGCCTTGACCTTATCGAAACCTTACCTTGCGATCCGGCTGACCATTGCCAGCTCCGCGCTTGTGCTGGGCGTGTGCTCACCGATCGCGGCCAGTGCCGACGAGTCTGAAGGCTCCGCTTGGGGCCTCGGCGTGGGTGCAGCCAGCAGCCAACAGCCCTACAAAGGCATCGACCGTGACAGCGAGGTCCTGCCGCTGATCTATTTTGAAAACGAATATGTGCGCGTCTTTGGCCCAACCGCCGAGATCAAATTGCCGAGCCTGGACATCAGCGACACCCAGCAACTCGAATTCAGCCTCGTCGGTGAGTACGATTTCAGTGGCTATGATGACGATGACGCCCGCATCCTGGACGGGATGAGCGACCGCAAGGGCGGCTTTTGGGCGGGGGCCAAGGTGCAGTGGCGCAACGACCTGGCCGATGTCAGCGCCGAGTGGTTGGGCGACGTTTCGAGCAACAGCAAGGGCCAGCGCTTCACCCTGGGCCTGGAACGGTCGTGGAATTTCGGCGAGCACATCAGGCTCACGCCACGGCTGGCCGCCATCTGGCAGGACGACAACTACGTCGACTACTACTTCGGCGTCCGGGAAAATGAAGCTCGCGCCGATCGGGCAGCCTATGATGGCAAGTCCGGCATGAACACCGAAATCGGCTTACGTGGAAACTATATGTTCGATGATCATCACTCCGTGTTTCTGGACCTCAAGGCCACGAGCCTGTCCGATGAAATCAAGGACAGCCCGCTGGTAGATCGATCTACCGAAAACAGCGCGCTGTTCGGCTACCTGTACCGTTTCTGATGAGCCGCATACTGCTGGTCGAAGACCATGAGCGTCTGGCGCAACTGGTGTGCAAGGGTTTGTCGAGCGCAGGCATCGCCGTCGACGTCATCAGCCGCATCGATGCGGCATGGGCGGCCATCCAACAGGTGCCCTACCAGGCGTTGATTCTCGACCGGGGTTTGCCGGATGGCGATGGGCTGCTACTGCTCGAACGCTTGCGCAACGCCGGGTTGGGCGTGCCCTGCCTGGTGCTGACGGCCCGCGACGCGCTGCATGACCGGATCGAAGGCCTGGACGCCGGGGCCGATGACTACCTGCCCAAGCCATTCGCCATGGACGAAATGGTCGCACGAGTGCGGTCCTTGTTGCGCCGCCCCGTGGAGCGCCGCCCGTTGGCGCCGTCACACGGCGACCTCAGCGTGCAACCCGACGCAGGGGTCATGTGCAGCGTCAAAGGCAGCGTTCCACTGGCACCGGCGGAAATGCAGATCATGTTGTTGTTACTGCGCAAGCCCGGTGAAATCGTCCGTCGCAGCGCCATCGAGGCGGCTGCGTGGGGCTTGAGCGAAGCCGTGACGCCAAACGCCCTCGACGTGGCCTTGCATCGCATTCGCCGCAAGCTTTTGGCGATCGGCTCCCACCAACGGATAGTCAACTTGAGAGGCCTGGGCTATGCCCTTCGTCAAGACGACCTGGCGCAATAGCATCAGTTTTAAGGTCCTGCTCGCCTACGTCGCCGGCGTGGGCTTGAGTATCTTGCTGATTGCGCTGGGCGCTGTCGCGCTCATTACGTCCAGGAGCGATATCCTCCTGACCACCGACGTCGCCGAACGCACCCATGAACTCGCCGGCAAGCTGATGTTCGACGTTGCGGGCCATCCTACTGGCTTCGATGACAGCGAAGGTGATCGCGTCTGGACCTTCAAGAGCCTGGGGGTGGAAATCGGCTATCGCGTGCTGGACTCGCAGGCAAACGTCGTCCTGGCCTCCACCGACGAGGCATTCTGGTCGCCGGTCGCCAAATCACCGCCTTCGGACCAAGGGCGCTTCAAGTTCGAGCGTGAGGGCATGCTGATGTACGCCGCCACCGCCCCGGTGGAGCGCGACGGCACGATCTGGTATCTGCAATTCGCCGTCAGCGAACGACTGATGGAACTGCTTCATCAGGGTTTCGCCTGGCCTTTCATGGGGGCCGGTATCGTCCTGTTCAGCCTGGTGCTGCTTTTTGTCTTCGGCGCTTGCGCCTATTTCACGCTGGGGTATGCGCTCAAGCCACTGCGCGAAGTCTCGGAATCGGCGGCGGCCATTTCCCCTCGATCCTTGCATTCACGCCTGGACAGCAAAACCGTGCCGTCGGAAGTCGCGCCACTGGTCAGCAGCTTCAACAGCGCCCTTGAACGCCTGGAACAGGGATACCGTGTGCAGCAGGAATTCCTCGCGACCGCGGCCCATGAACTGAAGACGCCACTGGCGCTGATCCGCGCGCAAATCGAATTGATGGCTCCAGACAAGACCCGCGACTCGCTGCTCAATGACGTCGAGCACATGACACGCCAGGTTCAACAATTACTGCTGCTGGCCGAGACCAGCGAGGCCCACAACTACAGCTTTGCCGCCGTGAACGTCGGGGAAGTGGTGCAGCAAGCCGCAGACTACCTGCAACGCATGGCCGACGCCGCGCGGGTCGGCATCGTCCTGACAGGGCATACGGCCACGCAAACGCCTTGGCAGGCCGACCGCAGCGCCCTGTTCACGCTGCTGAAAAACCTGCTGGAAAACGCCATCCAGCACGCGCCTGAAGGCACGCAGGTGCGGGTGCAATGTACCGCCGACAAGCTGACCGTGCGCGACTGGGGCTCCGGCGTGGAGCAAGCGCAACTGCCCCACATATTCACTCGTTTCTGGCGCGGCGCCCATCGGCGCGATCACGGCGCGGGACTGGGGCTGACCATCTGCCAGGAGATCGCTCGCGCACACGGGTGGACACTGGTTGCGCACAGGGCGGAACCGGGATTGGCGTTTTGTTTGTCCCCGCCTGTCACCGATTCACCGAGTATGAATAGCAGTCAGGAGAGTTCATGAAAATCCATCGCCTGTTTTTCGCATGCGCGTTAGTACCGGGTCTCTTTGCTGGTGGCTGGGCATCGGCGCAAAGCTTCCCTTCCACGGCCGTGGTCCGTATCGCGCAACTTGAGATCGACATTTCAAGCTTTACGTCGAGCAAACGAAGTCGATGATCCGCTCGCGACGGCTGATCGAGACGACGCCGGTGCAACTGAGTTCGAAGTGACAACGTCGCGACTTGGTTCGTTACGCTGGGCCCGAACTGACATCCAAGCCCAGCCAGCACTCAATAATTCCAGGGCCCCCCACCCAACGAAACGCGTCGCCATCCACCGCCACACGGCCCACGGAAGGAAACGAAAGGTGGGTCGCCACGAACAGCTCCTCGCTTGCCGCGGCCTCTTGCATCAACCGTACGCGAACGCGCACCGCTTCTTCAGGGTCATGCTCGAAGCCGTTTTGCCAGTCGGGATGGTCGAAAGCCACCGGGAACAGAACAACGGATCACCTGGAGGACGAGTGTGCATCGCGGTATGGGGCGCCCGATATCATACGCGGGTATGCCGTGGCCACATCTTGGCGTGGTCGTTTCAAACGAACGGCTGGGTGATTTGCAAGATTGGGCAATCATCGGACCGGATCGTGCAAGCTATCGCGCCGAATGCTTTCTATAGTAATCGGTGCCCAACCATCTGGAGCTGGTCCGACTATGAGCGCCCTCAATATCAATGGCCGTGAGCACACGGTTGACGTAGACCCTGGCACCCCTATTCTTTGGGCCCTGCGCGACACGCTGGGCATGACCGGCACCAAGTTCGGCTGCGGTGCGGCCTTGTGCGGCGCCTGCACCGTTCATCTGGATGGCCAGGCCATTCGCTCCTGCGTGACGCCGATAGCCGCGGCGGTTGGCAGGAAGATCACGACCATCGAGGCGGCCACCGACGGCAGCGACCCGGTAGGCACCGCGGTGCACGAAGCCTGGGTCAAGCATGACGTGGCGCAGTGCGGCTACTGCCAGAGCGGGCAGATCATGAGCGCGACCGCGTTTCTCAAGGCCCAGCCCAAGGGCAAGCAGCCGACACCGGCCGAGATCGACTCGGCCATGGCCGGCAATATCTGCCGCTGCGGCACCTACGCACGAATCCGCGCCGCGGTGGCTGACGCCGCCAAAGCCCTCGCCTGACAGGGAGTTGCGCCATGCTGAACGAGATTTTTCCAACCGAACTTCCGCGAGCCTTGCAGCACCTGCTCGAACGCCATGACGCGGACGGTCCCGCGACCCTGCCCCGCCGCAGCTTCCTCAAGATCGTCGGCATCGGCGGTCTGGCCTTGGGGGCTTTTCCTCACTTGGCCCTGGCCGAACAGGCCAACGGCGCGGGCGAAGGCCCACTCAAGCCGACCCAGCAACCCTCTGCCTTCGTCCAGATCGCGCCTAACGGCGAGGTGACGGTGACCATCAATCGCCTTGAGTTCGGCCAGGGCGTGCAGACCGGCCTGCCGATGATCCTCGCCGAAGAGCTCGACGCCGACTGGAGCCTGGTGCGCACGCGCAACGGCAGCAACGACGCGGCGTACATGGATCCGGCCTTTGGCATTCACCTTACCGGCGGCTCCAATTCGATCAAGAACAGCTACACCCAATACCGCGAACTGGGCGCCCGGGCCCGTTCGATGCTGCTGGCCGCCGCAGCGGCGCGCTGGAATGTCGACGCCTCCAGCCTGACCACGCAAAACGGCGCGGTGCTTGGCCCTGGCGGTCGCAAGGCCACCTACGGTGAGTTGGCCGAAGCCGCCATGGCGATGCCCGTGCCGGAGAAGGTCACGCTCAAGGACCCCAAGGACTTCCGCCTCATCGGCCAGGCCACCACCCGCCTCGACGCCAAGGCCAAGAGCAGCGGCCAACAGGATTTCGGCATCGACGTGCATCTGCCGGGGCAACTGACCGCCGTGGTCGCCCATCCACCGGTATTCGGCGCCCGCATCGCCTCCCTGGACGACAGCGCCGCACGCGCGACCAAAGGTGTAAAAGCCGTGCTGCGCGTGCCGTTGGACGGCGGTGCCGAAGGCGTCGCGGTGATCGCCGACGGCTACTGGCAGGCCAAGCTGGCGCGTGATGCGCTGAAGGTCGAATGGGACGTAGCCAAGGTCGAAAAAGTCGACACGGAAAAACAACTGGCCCAGTACCGCGAACTCGCCGGCCAATCCGGACCGCTCCACTTCGATGCCGACATGAAGCCCCTGGCGTCGGCGCCCCATCAACTGGAAGCCGAGTTCGTATTTCCTTATCTGGCCCATGCGCCCATGGAGCCGCTGAACTGCACCGTCCAGCTGTCCGAGGGCCGTGCGCAGTTGTGGGTGGGTACGCAGTTTCCCGGCGGCGACGGCGCGGCAGCGGCCAAGGTGCTCAATCTCAAGCCCGAGCAGGTCCAGGTGAATGTGCAGACGGCGGGTGGTGGCTTCGGCCGGCGCGGCGTGCCCACCAATGATTTCGTCGTACAGGCTTGCGAAGTGGCCAAGGCGGCCCGCGCCGCCGGGCTCGATGCCCCCATCCGCACCCTTTGGAGCCGTGAAGACGACATCAAGGGCGGCTACTACCGCCCCATGCACCTTCACCGCGCGCGGATCGGCTTTGACGACAGCGGCAACGTGTTGGCCTGGGACCACGCGCTGGTGGGGCAATCCATCTTGACCGGCACCTTGTTCGCCGGGCAGATGAAAAACGGCATCGACCCCACCGCCACCGAAGGCCTGCGCGATCCGTATCCGCTGCCGATGCGATTGACGGTGCATCATCCCAAGCTCAACGTGCCCGTACTGTGGTGGCGCAGCGTCGGCTCGACCCACACCGCCTTCGTGATGGAGACGCTGCTCGACGACATCGCCCGCACGACCAAGCAGGACCCGGTGGCGTACCGCATGAAGCTGTTTGGCGACCAGAACCCGCGTCATCGCGACGCGCTACAGTTGGCGGTGGACAAGAGCGGCTACGGCAAGCGCCAGTTACCCGCCGGTCAAGCCTGGGGCGTGGCGGTGCACGAGTCGTTCAGCTCGGTGGTGGCCTACGTGGTTGAAGCCTCGGTGCAGGATGGCCGTCCCGTGCTCCATAACGTCACGGCGGGCGTGCACTGCAATCTGGCGGTCAACCCACGCAGCATTGAAGCCCAGGTCCAAGGCGCTGCGCTGATGGGCCTGTCGATGTGCCTGCCTGGTGGCGCCGTGACGTTGAAGGACGGTGTCGTGCAACAAAGCAACTTTGCCGACTTCAGCGTGCCGCGTATCACCGACATGCCGCAAATTGCCGTCCACATCGTCCCGAGCGCTGAGCCACCGACCGGCATGGGCGAACCCGGCCTGCCCGCCTTGGCCCCGGCGTTTGCCAATGCCATTGCCAGCCTGACGGGCAAACCCCTGCGGCAGTTGCCGTTCAGCCTGGCTTGATTGGGAGCGAACGCCAAACCTTGGCGAGGGGTTTTATCCCCTCGCCACAACCACATGGGACACCCGTTTCTTCAATTGCCCTGACCGCAATCCTGCTCGATCGCGCTGTAGTCCAGCGCCTGGATCGCCCCGGTGGAATCCAGGTAGGTCATTCGCGACTCGACGACGCCGCAGCCTGAGCCCATCCCTTGCTTGACCGACAGCACCTTGGCGATGTCCAGGTGATCACCGTACATGTAGGTATGCGGCTTGACGGCGTCCTGGGCGTTGGCTGCCAGAGCGCCGAGGCTGAGGACGGCGAACAGTGAAGCAATGCTGAGATTCTTGACGTTCATGGCGATGTCTCCGACGTTTGAGTGAGTAGCTGAGACGGCTTGTGCTGTCTCGATGGGCTCATTTGACGCCGGCGAGGTATCTGGGATGTTTCATCGACAGGCTCAAAGGAATCAGTGCGTATCGGCAAAGGGTCTGGATACACAGCGATACAATCATGCCGTTCACGCTTTATCATGGCGCCATCCCCATTCCCTGACCTGATGGAACGACCATGACTTTCGATTTCGACCTGGTGTTCGAGCGCCACGGCACCGGTAGTACCAAGTGGAGCCGCTACCCGGCGGATGTATTACCAATGTGGGTGGCCGATATGGATTTCGCCGCGCCACCGGTCGTCGTCGATGCGCTGCGCAAACGCCTGGAGCACCCGATGCTCGGCTACAGCGTTGCCCAGGACAATCTGCGCGCGGCCATCGTCGCCGATCTCTGGAGCAAATACGCCTGGCGCGTCGAGCCCCAGCAAATCCTATTCCTGCCTGGGGTCGAGCCGGGTTTCAACATGGCACTGCATGCGCTGGTGGAACCGCAGCAGAACGTCGTGGTGCAGGTGCCCAACTATCCACCGCTACGCAACGCGCCTGGGAACTGGAACCTGAACAAGGTGGAATTGGCATTCGACACGGTCGATGGCGAGTTCCGCACACCGCAGGCCGAACTACGGGATGCCCTTCAAGGCGGCGGTGCACTGTTGCTGAGCAACCCTCATAACCCACTGGGCAAGGTATTCGGTCGCGACGAACTCAAGGCGGTGGCGGAAATTTGTGTCGAGCAGGACGCCTGGATCATCTCCGACGAAATCCATGCCGAGCTATGCTTCGATGGCCGCGTGCACATCCCCACCGCCAGCCTGGGCGCGGACATTGCCGAACGCACCATCACCCTGATGTCCGCCAGCAAGGCCTATAACATCGCGGGGCTGAAAACCTCCTTCGCCATTATCCAGAACGCCAAGCTGCGCGAGCGGGTCAACGGCGCCAGGGCCGGCATGGTCGACAGTGTGAACGCCCTTGGCCTGGAGGCCACCCGCGCCGCGTACAGCGAAGCGGGACCGTGGCTGGAGGCCTTGAAGCAGTATTTGCAGGCCAATCGTGATTACCTGGTCGAGGCGGTGAAGACCCGCTTGCCGGGCATCACCATGACCGTGCCGCAGGGAACGTACCTGGCGTGGCTGGATTGCTCCGGATTGGGGTTGGACGACCCACAGGGCTTTTTCCTGAAGCAAGCCAAGGTCGGCCTGAGCGCCGGGCTGGATTTCGGCGACGACGCGGGGCAGTTCGTGCGGCTGAACTTCGGCTGCCCACGGGCGTTGCTGGAGGAAGGGATTGCGCGGATGGAGCGTAGCCTGAAATCCCGAACCTGACCGGATCCCCTGTGGCGAGGGAGCTTGCTCCCGCTGGGCTGCGAAGCGGCCCCAAAATCTTGCGGTCGCTGCGCCCGAAGCGTCGGACCGACCGAGCGGGAGCAAGCTCCCTCGCCACAAAAGCCTCCACCACCGGCCATGCCGAAGTCAGTCATGCATATCCGGCGTATGCACAAAACACAGCTTGTTCCCCTCCGGATCCCGGCAATAGGCGCCGAAGTAATCCTTCGAATATTGGGGCCTCGGGCCCGGCTCGCCTTCGTCGAAACCTCCCATGTCCATCGCCATCTTCCAGGCCTCGCGCACGGCTTGCTGTGATTCAGCGGCAAAGCTGACCTGCATCCCATTGCCCCAGGTCGCCGGCAGCCCGTTGATGGGCACCTGGACGAACACCTGCGGCCAATGCCTGCCGGGCTGATGCCAGCCCTCGCCGGGTGGGCCAGAGTCGTCCTCACTGTCCATGCGCACCAGGCCAAGGCAGCCCAGGACCGCATCATAAAACGCGACCATCTTCTGTAGGTCGCGCGCGCCGATCTGTATATGACTGAACATGCGCTTCTCCTTCTGAACCTTATTGCCATTGGAGAAGGCGATTTCGCCCACGTTCACTTTAATCGGTGATCGGTCGATGAAACGCTCGTGGTCACGCTTATCGACCGGCAGGAAAATCCGACCGAACTCCGGCCAAAACCCCAGGGTCCACCCTCCATCGCAACCACTGGAAATGGAGAACGAAAATGGCCGATTACCCAACCCCACCCTTCCCTAAGCAAAACCAACCCGTACCTGGCAGCCAGCAGAAAATGGACCCTTATCCAGACTGCGGCGAACAGAGTTACAAAGGTTCAGGACGCCTGGCGAACAAGATCGCCCTGATCACCGGCGCCGACAGCGGCATCGGGCGCGCCGTGGCGATTGCCTTCGCCCGTGAAGGCGCGGACGTGGCCATTTCCTACCTGAACGAACACGAAGATGCCAAGGAAACCGCGCGCTGGGTTGAACAGGCCGGTCGCCAGTGCCTGTTGCTGCCGGGCGATCTTGCCGACAAGGCCCAGTGTCGCAAGGTTGTCGATGAAACCGTGGCGCGCTTCGGGCGTATCGATGTCCTGGTCAACAACGCCGCGTTCCAGATGACCCATGAAACCCTCGAAGAAATTCCCGATGAAGAATGGGTGCGCACGTTCGATATCAACATCACGGCGATGTTCAGGATCTGCCAGGCCGCGGTGCCGCACATGAAGGCCGGAGGCTCGATCATCAACACCACATCGGTCAACTCCGACATGCCCAAGCCGACGCTGCTGGCCTATGCTACGACCAAGGGCGCCATTGCCAACTTTACCGGCGGTCTGGCCCAGATGCTCGGGCCCAAGGGTATTCGCGTGAACAGTGTTGCGCCGGGGCCGATCTGGACGCCGCTGATCGTCGCCACCATGCCCGAGGAAGAAGTGCAGAATTTCGGTTCCCAGACGCCGCTGGGCCGCCCCGGCCAACCGGTGGAAGTGGCGCCGATCTTCGTGCTGCTGGCGTCGGATGAGTCCAGCTACATCTCCGGCTCGCGGTATGCGGTGACGGGGGGCAAGCCGATCCTGTAAGCGCAGGCACATATTCCGTGGCGAGGGAGCTTGCTCCCTCGCCACGGAAAGCGCCCTTCGGCTCACTCCTTGGCAATCACCGAAATCTTCCCATTGCGCTCGATGATCGCGAATTTGATCTGGTCCAGGGTCTCGATGCCCTGGCTCGAGCGTGCCGCTTCCATGATGTCCGCCTCAACCAGCCGTGCGTGGCGCATGCGGCCCTGGAGGATGCGCCCGTCCTCGACGATGATGGTCGGGCCGCCGTCGATGAGCCGGGACACCCAGTCGGAGCGCAGCTTGAGCAACGAAAATCCGACATCAATGGCGATCAGCGTGACGATGACCATGAACGAGTTGGTCATCGAAAAGTCATCCCCCAGCAGCGCTTGCTGGGTCGCCTCGCCAATGATCATCAAGAGCACGAAATCGAACGTGGTGATTTCCGCCAACGAACGACGCCCGGCGATCTTGAACAACACCATCAGCACCGCATACATCGCGGCGGCTCGCAGTACCGAATCCATATGTCACCTAAGGAAAGATGAATTGACTGAACGTGACCACGGCGCCGTTGGGCGTTGCGATGCGGCTCTGGTACGTGCCGAGGCCTTCGCTGAGCAATGACAGGTGCAGGTTCGCCTGCCCCTGACCATCCGCCTGGAGCCAGAGCTTCATGCCCGGACCCGCGGCGGCCGAGCGCATGGGCGTAGGTTGCACGCTTTGCACGTCGAATCCCTCCAGCCAGTCGCCCCCGAGCTCGATTTCCAGCACTGCATTGGGTGCTCCCTTCAAGCGCACGATCACGGGATTGGTCGAGCCGTTGCGATGGAACCTCTCGTATTCGACCCCGATGCTGCCGTCAGCACTGTGAATCTCGCTATTGCTCAGTGGCCCATGGGAAAACAGCCCGAGCAACGTCAACAAGACCAGCAGCACCAACGCATACCAACCCACCCGTTCGAAACGCCAGACCTTGTGCTGGAACGCCATGTCCTCGCATACCGGGTACTGGCGACTGCGATGATCGTCCTGTTCGCATTGGTCGGTCATGGGGTCCTCCTATCGACGTTCACCCGCCATGGCGCGCCGGTGATAGCTGGGCAATTGCTGCAAGGCGTATTCACTGGATAACCGTTGCACCTGGCGCCGATCGCCGAAAAAACGCTCTCGGCGGCTGAACAGCGCGCGCTGCCCGTTCAATTCGAACGCCCAGGCAAAACACACCGTGCCGGCGGGAATGCCGTCCTTGTCGTCGGGCCCGAGCAGGCCGGTGGTGGCCACCGCCACGTTGGCGTTGGCGTCGCGCAATGCGCCAAAAGCCATTTCCTCGGCGACTTCGCGGCTGGTCAGGTTGAAGGTATCGATGGTCCGCGGCTTGACACCCAGCAGCCGCTGCTTGGCTTCGGGGGAATACACCACGTAACCGCTTTCGATCAGCGAACCGCTGCCCGGCACTTCGGCCAACAGCGTGACGATAAGCCCTGCGGTGCAGGACTCGGCAGTGGTCAGGCGCAACTCATGTTCACGCATGTACTCGATCAGGGAATGGGCAACAGTCATGGCATACAGTCCTTCATGGATGCTGATGGGTTGACCCCCGCCGCCTCGAATCATTCCCTTTATCGCGCCGTCGCGCCAAGCGGTCAAATAAATGAAACCCCTGGTCATTCCTGTACCTCATAACGGTATGAGCCTCATGCAGAGGCTGTCTTGATCAGGAGGTCGTTATGTCCGTGCTTTTCGTCAAACTGTTCACCCATCCGGAATTCGCCTGGGGGGACATTCGCGAGCAGGAACAGGCCCATCCCCACCATTACCTGGCGCATCTTCTGTTGCTCGCACTGATTCCGGCGGTATGCCTGTTCGTCGGTACCACTTGGACCGGTTGGAGTCTGGCCGAAAACGAAACCGTGCGACTCAGCCACGCCAGTGCGCTGCAGCTGTGCGTCTTGCTGTATGTGACCATCGTTGTCGGCGTGACGTTGATGGGGCTGTTCATCCGCTGGATGTCGCGCACCTTCGAGGCCCGGCCAACCGTCAACCAATGCATCGGTTTCGCTGCCTACACCGCGACCCCCTACTTCCTGGCCGGAATATTCGGCGTGTACCCCAGCCGATGGCTGGCAGTGGCGGTCCTGCTGGCGGCTTCGGTGTACTCGACTTTCCTGCTGTTCGTCGGCCTGCCTAAGTTCATGGGTTTGAAGAAGGAACAGGGCCTACTGTATTCGGCCAGTGTCTGGGGCGTCGGCCTGCTGGTGCTGGTCACGATTCTGGTGGAGATGATCCTGCTGTGGTTCAACTATTTGCAGCCGGAGTATTTGCGGGTTCCGGTAGGCTGAACGGGTTTTGAGGTACACAATGACGGTGGCGGCGGTGTTGCGAAGCGTCAATTTCGCAATGTTCGTGTAACACGACTATCCTGCGGCTTTGCATCCTGAAATCGAGTCGGCAGCGCTGGACCGCCCCGCCGCCCTTTAAGGCCTAACCTAATATGTCATCTCCAAGCAAACGCTCTCCCAACGTTCCACAACGAAAGGAGCTGAGCCCCAGTCACCTGGATTTCGCCGTCGTGGGCATCGGCGCCTCGGCGGGTGGGTTGCAAGCCATCAAGCAGTTTTTCGAGCACATGCCCAAGGACAACGGCATGGCGTTCGTGATCGTACTTCACTTGGCGCCGGATTATCAGAGCATCGCCGACAAGATCATCCAGGAATCCACCAAGATGCCTGTATTGCAGGTGACCGAGGCGGTGCCGATCGAGAAGAACCATGTCTATGTGATTTCCCCGGCCCATCATTTATCGATGAACGACGGGTATCTGAAGGTTACCCCGGCCGAACCGCGCCAGGGTGGGCACGTGGCGATCGACCTGTTTTTCCGTGACCTGGCCGATGTGCACAAGGACCGCGCGTTTTGCCTGGTGCTGTCGGGCACCGGTTCCGACGGTGCCGTGGGTCTGTCGAGAATCAAGGAACAAGGGGGGGTGACCCTCGCTCAGTCGCCCCAGGACGCCGAATTCGATGGCATGCCACAGGCGGCCATCGGCACCCAGATGGTCGATCTGGTGCTGCCGGTGGCGGAAATGCCGCAAAAACTCCTGGAGCTGTGGCAAAACTCCCAGGCCATCCGCCTGCCGACCGCCAACGACCCTGAGATACATACCCAGCCGCCGACATCCGAGCGAGAAGCCGTTGCCGCCGAGCAATCGCTGCACGACATCCTGGTGCAGCTGCGGGCAGGCACCGGCCATGACTTCAAGCATTACAAACGGGCCACCGTGCTGCGGCGTATCGAACGACGCATGCAAGTCACCGCCCAACCGGACCTCAACGCCTACTACAGCTATCTGCAGAGTCATCCGGAGGAAACCAAGGCCCTGCTCGGTGACCTGCTGATCGGTGTGACCAACTTCTTCCGGGACCGTGAGGCCTTCGAAGCCCTGGAGCGCGACGTACTGCCCAACCTGCTCAAGCCGGTGGAACCGGGCAGCGTCCCGCCGGAGGAAATCAGGGTCTGGTCGGCCGGCTGCTCGACCGGCGAGGAAGCCTACACCCTGGCCATGTTGATCAGCGATCAACTGCAACACGACGCCAGCAACGCCAAGCTGCAGATATTCGCCACCGACATCGATGAGCGGGCAATTACCGTGGGCCGCGGCGGGGCCTACCCCGAAGCGATCATCACCGACGTGCCGCCCACCCGCCTGCGCCAGTACTTCGTCAAGGAAAGCTCGACTTTCCGTGTGCGCAAGGAAGTCCGCGAACGGGTGCTGTTCGCCAAGCACAGCCTACTCTCGGACCCGCCGTTCTCGCAGATCGACCTGATCGTGTGCCGCAACCTGCTGATCTACCTCGACCGCGAGGTGCAGCGTGAAATCCTGCAAATGTTCCACTTTGCCCTGCGGCCGGGCGGCTATCTGTTTCTCGGCTCTTCGGAATCGGCCGACGCCTGCAGCGAGTTGTTCAGCCCGGTGGACAAGCGCAACCGGATCTTCCGCGCCAAGTACGGCACCGCCAGCAGCCGCCGCACACCGACCATGCCCCGTGGCGGTTATGTGCGCAGTACCTCGGCGTTGGTCCCGCCCCAGGTCGCGGTGCCACGCAAAGTCTCGTTCGCCGACATCCACCTGCGCGCCATCGAGCGGGCCGCGCCGCCCAGCATGATTGTCGACAACAATGGCGACATCCTGCACATGATCGAAAGTGCCGGCCGCTACCTGCGCCATGTCGGCGGCGAAATGTCGCGCAACCTGCTGACGCTGATCAATCCGCACCTGCGCCTGGAAATCCGCACGGCGTTGTTTCAGGTCAACCAGAACGGCCAACCGGTCAAGTCACGCCAGGTCAACATGGAACGCGACGGACGGCGTTTCCTGGTGGACCTGCTGGTCCAGCCCTATCGCGACGAACAGTCCGATGGCGACTTTGTGCTCGTCGTCTTCGAAGAGGAAGAAGTCGACCCCGGCCAGCAGGTTGCCGCCATTACCAGCCAGACCGAAAACCAGGTGCTTGCCAACCTGGAACGCGAACTCCAGCGCACCAAGTCGCACCTGCAGGACACCATCGAGCAGGCAGAAGTCTCCAGCGAAGAGCTCAAGGCTTCCAATGAAGAAATGCAGGCCATCAACGAGGAGTTGCGATCGGCCACCGAGGAGCTGGAGACCAGCAAGGAAGAGCTGCAATCGATCAATGAGGAACTGCTGACGGTCAACTACGAGCTCAAGACCAAGGTGGAGGAAACCGACAAGATCAACGACTACCTCACCAACCTGATCGCCTCCACCGATATTGCCACGGTATTCGTCGACCGCAGCATGCGCATCAAGTGGTTCACGCCTCGGGCCACGGAGATCTTCAGCATGCTGCCGGTGGACACCGGTCGTTCGTTGCTGGACATCACCCATCGGCTGGACTACCCGGACATGGCGGCGGACGCCACCCAGGTATTCGAATCCCTGAACATGATCGAGCGCGAAGTCAGCAGCAGCGACGCTCGCTGGTACATTGCCCGGCTGCTGCCATACCGCTCCAGCGAAGATCATATCGACGGCACGGTGCTGACCTTCATCGATATCACCAAGCGTCGCGCGGCCGAAGAAGAGCTGCGCTTGGGCGAGGAACGCATGCGCCTTGTGGCTGAAAGCACCCGCGACTACGCGATTATCCTGTTGGACGAGCACGGCGTGATCACCAGCTGGAACACCGGGGCGGAGCTGATCTTCGGGCATACCAAGAGCGAAGCCGAAGGCAGTTACTACGACTTCGTGTTCACGCCCGAGGACCGCGCCATTGGCGTACCCGAAACAGAATTAAGCACCGCTCGAGCCAAAGGCCGTTGCGAAGACGAGCGCTGGCACCAGCGCAAGGATGGCAGCCGCTTCTTCTGCAGCGGCGAAGTCACACTGCTCAGCGGCGAATATCTGCAGGGTTACGTGAAGATTGCCCGTGACCTCACCGGCCACAAGCGCCTGCACGAGGAACAGACCCAGCGGCTCATGGAAACCCAGAACTCCAGCCATTTGAAGGATGAGTTCTTCGCCGTCATGTCCCACGAGCTCAAGCACCCGCTGAACCTGATCCAGCTAAACGCCGAATTGCTCCGCCGCCTGCCGGTGACCAAGGCCGCCACCACCGCGGCCCGGGCCGTCAATACCATTTGCGATGCGGTCAACAGCCAGGCACGCATTATTGACGATCTGCTGGACGTGGCCCGTGTCCGCACCGGCAAGCTCAAGCTCAAGCGCCAAGCCGTCGATCTGGCGCGGGTGCTGCAAGACATCTACACCGTGGTGATCAACGACAATCATCCCAACAAGGTCACTCTGGACCTGCCCGAGGGTTCCAATGGAGAACTGATCGTCAATGCCGACCCGACCCGGCTGGAACAGATCATCTGGAACCTGGTGAACAATGCGCTGAAATTCACCCCTAGCGGCGGCCGCGTGCAACTGGTCGCCAGCCACGACGACCATATGGCGCGCCTGGACGTAAAGGACTCCGGCGTGGGTATCGCGGCGGAGCACCTGAGCGAAGTGTTCGACCTGTTTGGCCAGGCCGAGACCCAACACGCCACACACCAGCGCGAAGGCCTGGGGATCGGCCTGTCACTGGTCCGGCAATTGACCGAAGCCCACGGCGGCAGCGTCGAGGTCAAGTCCGAGGGGCTGGGCAAAGGTTGCACCTTCACGATTCGCCTGCCCCTGAGCAATGCCGTGATCGTGCCCAAACCGCAGGCTTGCGAGGAACAGTCGGGACGCCTGAGCGGCCTGACGGTGTTGCTGGTGGACGATTCCCCGGACGTGCTCGATACCCTCAAGTTGCTGCTGGAAATGGAAGACGCCAACGTGGTCGCTTTCGACCAGCCGCTGCAAGCCTTGCAGGCCGCCAAGGACGCCCGTTTCGACGTGGTGATCTCCGATCTGGGCATGCCGGTGATGAATGGCCATGAATTGATGCAGGCGCTGCGCGAGCTGCCTCACATCAAACACATCCCGGCCATCGCCCTGACGGGCTACGGTGCGTCCACCGACCTGCATAAATCACAACAATCGGGCTTCGACCAGCACATCGGCAAGCCGGTGTCCTATGACGAGTTGATTGAAACGATCGAGCAGTTGCGGCGTTCGCGGGTTTACTAGCTGGGGCTGGCTAGAACAGCCTCTGTAGCGGGGGAGCTTGCTCCCTCACCACAGAGGCGGGTTATTTTTAGCTACTCATTGCCTCGCCAAAAAAGCGAGGCCGATCAAGCTACTTCCCAGTCTTCTTCATCCCAATCCGCCGCCGCATGTCGGCGGTGATGCTCTGGCGGGTCTTGGGCAAGTCAGCCCAAGGCTCATGCCCCACCTCCGCCAGCCGCTCGTGGACGTTGTTCACGTTCCAAAGGTTGGCGCCCTTGAGCTCGGCCACTTCTTCCCGGTAGATGGGCACCGACACCGGCAGCCCTTCCCTGGTACGCACTGCGTAGGCACAAATGGTGGTTGCGCCCAAACCGTTGCGCAGGTAATCGATGAAGATCCGCCCTACCCGATTCTTGGGACCCGACACTGCCGAGAAGCGATCGGGCAACAGCTTGGCCATGTGGCTGACGATGGCATGGCTGAAGCCCTTCACCTCATCCCAGCCCAACTTGCGAGTAATCGGCACGACAATGTGGATGCCCTTGCCGCCGCTGGTCTTTAGAAACGCCTTCAGGCCCAGCTCATCCAGCACTGACAAAGTCAATTGCGTGGCTTCCACCATGCTTTTCCACGGCAGCGCCGGGTCCGGGTCAAGGTCGAGGACGAAGCGGTCAGGCTTGTCCAGATCGGCAGAAGTCCCGTTCCAGGTGTGCAGCTCCACGGTACTCATCTGTACCGCGCCGATCAGCGCTTCGGCATTGTTGATGATCATCACTGGTTGCCCGGTCAGGTCCTTGTCCAGGCTGGTGATGCCGGGAATTGCCAGGCGCTCGGGGTTCTTCTGGAAGAACAACTCGCCGGCGATGCCATCCGGCGCCCGTACCAGCGCCACCGGGCGATCGGCCAGCTCCGGCAGGATAAAATCAGCAACGCTGGCGTAGTACTCGGCGAGTTGCATCTTCGTGGTGCCGCTGCTCGCGTCGATAATCCGATCCGGATGGGTAATGCGGACCTTGCCTTCCAAGGTTGGCGACTGCGTGGTCTTGGCCTTGGCCGTGGCCTTGGATTTGGATTTGGATTTGGCTTTCGGCTCGGCCGGCGCCGGTTCAGCATTGTCCTTGGCCGCCGCTTTTTTCACGGTTTTGGGCAATTCCTGGGTAATCGCCTTTGCCGGTTTGTCATTGCGCAGGCCATGGAACACGGCATGGCGTACCGAGCCTTCCTTGGTCATTTCGGCAAACGCCACTTCCGCCAGCAACTCCGGTTTTAGCCAGTGCACACCCTTGGCGTCATACCCTGTGGGCGGATTGACCACGGCGGCCTTTTTGGTTTCCAGGGGCAACAGCTGCTGATGGATGCTTTTGAGCGTGGTTTCGTTGAAACCGGTGCCAACCTTGCCGGCATAGCGCAGCTCGCCGCTGTCGACGTCATGCAGGCCCAGTAACAAGGCGCCAAACGCGCTGCGGGCGCCCTTCGGCTCGCTGAAGCCGACCACGACGAATTCCTGGCGGTTCTTGCACTTGAGCTTGATCCAGTCGCTGCTGCGCCGGGACACATAGGCGCTGCCCTGGCGCTTGCCGATCAGCCCTTCCATGCGCATCTGGCAGGCACTGTTGAGCAATGCTTGCGGGGTTTCTTCGAAGGAGTCGGAGTAACGCAGCAAGGGGTCTTCGTTGGGTTCCAGGACCGCAGCCAACGCCGCCCGGCGCTCCTCCACCGGCACTTTGCGCAAGTCCATGCCGTTGAGGTACGGCAGGTCGAACAGGTAATAAGCGATCTTGCCACTGCTGCCAGCGTCGAAGGCGTTTTGCAGGGCTTGGAAGTCCGGCACGCCTTGCTCGTCGGCGACGACCATTTCACCGTCCAGCCAGGCCGATTCCAACCCCAGCCCCGCCAGAGCCTCGGCCTGTTTCGGCAGTTTGTGGGTCCAGTCATGGCCGTTGCGGGTAATCAAGCGCACGTCGCCATTATCGATGCGCGCCATGACGCGGTAGCCGTCGAACTTGATTTCGTAGAGCCATTCGCCGTCGGGTGCGCTTTCCACCAGGGTCGCCAGTTCCGGCTTGAGGGTCTCGGGGATGGGCCCGGCCACGGCGCCGCTGAGGGTGGTCTTGCCGCTCTTTTTGGATGGCTTCGCCTTGGCGGGTTTTTCCGGCTGCTTCACAGCCTTGGCGGCGGCCGCCTTGCCCCGCCGCTTGGGCACGATGGTGCGGTCACTGAGCACGCTGTCGGGCTCGGCCTGCACCACGTCGTACTCGCTTTCCGGCCGGGCGGCGTCATCTTGATGCTTGATCAGAAACCATTGTTCCTGCTTGCCCGGCATATGGGTGCGCACCAGGTTCCACAGCCCCGCGAGCTTTTCCCCTCGCAGCTCGAACTTGAGCCGGCCTTTTTCGTAGGCTTCGTGCACGTCACCCTGTGGAATCCACACGCCCCGGTCCCAGACGATGACGTCGCCCGCGCCGTAGTGCCCCTCCGGGATACTGCCCTCGAACGTCGCGTAATCGATGGGATGGTCTTCAACGTGAACCGCCAGGCGCTTGACCTTCGGGTCCAGGGACGGCCCCTTGGGCACCGCCCAGCTCTTGAGCGCGCCATCCAGCTCCAGGCGAAAGTCGTAATGCAGCCGCGTTGCATCGTGCTTCTGTATGCAGTACTGCAACGCGTGGGTGGTTTTTGCCGATTTGCGAGAGCGCTTCGCCGACGGCTCCGAGGTGGCGCCGAAATCGCGCATGCGGTTGTAGTCGTCGAGGGTTTTGCTGGTCATTGGCCACCTGCAACTTGCGCGAGGGTGGGATCGGCCACCGGCAAACCGGCGGTTTCCGACAACAGCTGATCGACCACCCGGCCCAGGGCCTCTTCGGTCGTATCGCCCAGCAGCAGGCCTTGCTCGTAGAGGACCACTTGTCGATCAGCGCTGGTGCCCTCCTGGATGATCCGGCGCGCTTGCTTGAACACGTCCTGCACGCCCAGCGCCGTCGCGGTGTCGCCGAAGGTCTGCTCGGCCAGGTTCAGCCACTCGCCAATCAGCATCGGTTGCTCCTGGCCTTCGACAATAAATTCCGCGAGGATGCCGTGGCGCTTGGCCCGATAGCGGTTTTCCTTGAGGATCCAGTGGGACATCAAGCTGTAGTGGGCGCCTGGCTTGGGCTGGGCGACGGCGTGGGCAATCATCAGCCGAAACAGCGAGACGAGGCACAGCACATCTTCGGTCCGTGGGCAGGCATCGCAGATACGCAGCTCCAGGGTCGGATAGTGCGAGGAAGGCCTGATCACCCACCAGCAATCGCTGGGCTGGCGGATGGAGCTGGTGCGGGTGAGCATGTCCACGTAGCCATTGAAGGCTGATTCGTCCTCGAAGAATTCCGGCACGCCCATGCGCGGCCATTCGTCGCAGGCCACTTGCCTATAACTGCTGAAGCCACTGTAGGCGCCGTTCCAGAACGGCGATGACGCGCTGAGCGCCAACAGCATCGGCAGCCAGGGCAGCACCTCATTCATCACCTTGACCCGGTCATGATCGCCCGGCACTTCCACATGTATGTGCAGGCCCGACAGGACGCTGCGGCGCGCCACGCGCTGGTAGTCGTCGAACAACTGCTGGAAGTGCAGCTCGTCGGTGGGTTGCAAGCCAACGGTCGCCATTGGATGGGATCCTGCGCTCAGCAATCCCAGGCCATGGGGCGCCAAGCGCTGGGTCAGGCCGTTACGCACCTGGGCCAGGTAATCGGCCGCTTCGGCCAGGCTGCGGAAGATGGGCGAAGCCATTTCCACCTGGCTCTGGAACATTTCATGGGCGAAGTGCTTGCCCAGCTCTTCCCGGCACGCCGTCACCGCCGCCGCCGACGGTTGATCGGGCATGCGGCGGGTTTGCAGGTCGGTGATGAAATATTCCTCTTCAATGCCGAACTTCAGACGCCTGTTCATCGATATTCCCTCCGATACCCGCACCCGTGCGGGTGACAACCAACGCCACCACGGCGATCCGTTCCACGTCCTGATAACCGGGTGTCAGCAGTTCCTCGCCAAACACATCCGGGTCCAATTCCCTGTAGGTCCAGGCGAACTGCGGTGAATCGCGCCAAGGGCCCAGAGCCTCCAGAAACGGATCACGACCGTCGACCATCGCCACGCCGGTGTAGAGCACCAGCGAACCGCCGGGTGTCAGCCGTGGCAATGCCTGTTCGACGATACGCAGCGACAATCCCGCGCCCAGCGTTCCTCCGCCATGGCGATAAGCACGCTCGGCGGGGTCGGCCATATACGGGGGGTTGGCGACGATCAGGTCGAAGTCGCCCTCGACGTCCTTGAGCACGTCGCTGCGGGCGATCTCGACATTTGCCACCTCGGCCAGCGCCGCGTTGACGGCGCACAGCCGCAAGGCCATCGGGTTGATGTCGATGGCCAGTACCTGGGCTTCGCGACGGGCGCGGGCAATCACCATCGCCCCGACACCGGCGCCGCAGCCAATGTCCACCGCGCGATGCACGGCCGTGAAGTTCTGTTGCAGATGGGTATGGATCAGGTGGGCGAAACGGTAGCTGTCGGGGCCGAAGAACACTGCGTCGTTGGCCTGGGTCGGAAATTGCGAATGGGCGAACAGCATGCCGTCCAGGCTTGACCAGCGCACGCGGCTGCGCAGCAGGCCGTCGTGTTCTTCCAACACTTCTGCTTCTTGCAATTGACGCTGCTCGTCGGCGGAAATAAGCCCCGGCGCGAAGGGCCTGGACCAGCCGAAAACATCCCGCAAGGTCTTGGAGCGCTCGTTGCCTGGCCGCTGGTTGACGCGCTCGTGAGTAAGTGGCGTTGGGGTGATGAAACGGTAGCCGTCAGCGTGCAGGCGACGACCTAGCTGCAGCAGCGCCAGGTCGGGTTCGGACAGGCGGTCTTCCTGATTCATGCAGGGCTCCTAGCGAAGGGCGGATTTGAGTTCGATGAACCGGCGGGTCGCCAACAACCCGGCCGGGTGGCTGTGGCAGCGGGCCGAGAGCCAGGGCATCAGAATTTGCATCTGCTCATCGGGGGCCTTGCCCCGCAGCGTTTGCTGCAGGTTCTGCACATCCGGGTCTTGGGCCGGTGCCGGCGATTCATGGGCCGCGCCATGGTTGCGGCGGGCGCCGGGACGACCGCGCTGGTCCAGCCAGTCGCCGGCAATCCAGTCATGCAGCAGCTGTTTTTCGTAAGGGCTGAAAACCCCGAACATCGCCGCGCCCGGGCCTTCGATCAGGGTCCAGAAACGGCTGTTCTGGGGATCTTCATGGCGTCGGATCCAGCCTTTGCCTTGCATGGCCTTGAGGAAACCCTCCAACTGCCCCGGTTCCGCCAGCCATTGGTTGACAGTCTTGCCTTCGAACTTGCAGTAATCGGAATGCATGTGCTGGCCGAACGGGCGCTTGCGCTCAAGCATGTCCAGGACTTCGCGCTCAAGGTCGAACGACTCGATGACCGCCCGGCTGCCCTGCCCCAGGTCGTTGAGGCGATAGCCCAGTGTGACCCGGCGCCAGAACGACTCGCGGTCAGCTTCCATCGGCATCAGTTGTTGCAACGCTTGCACGGCTTTGTGGGCGTGCCCGGTGCTGGCGTTGTCGATGGTCACGTGAAGCGTGAAGTAATACGGGTCGATGTCCAGCTCGCTCAGCTCATAGGCGCTGATCAGCAAATGCAGGGGCAGTTGCTCATAACCCAGGTTGTAACCGATGACCTCGGGCAGGTATTCGTCGCCGGCATAGCCCAGGGCCAATTGAACAGCACCTTGCAGGTAGCGCTCGTCATCGATGTCGGGCATGTCCTGTAAGCCGTGTTCGGCCAACAGCTTGCGGTAGAGCACGACATGGTTCTGGGCCGGAACGCCATCCCCAAGCTCTTCCAGATAGGTGCATAGCAGCCCTTCGAAGCGATGGTCATGCCAGTGTTTGAGCACACCGTACAGCCATGCGCCGTCCACGAGCTTAGTCGGCGCCACGGCCTGGATAAAATACAGGGCATGGGCCTTGGTCTGGAAAAACTCCCGACCGCCGCCGCTTTTGCGCCGTTCCAGGTAGTCGGCATATTGCCGGGCCACGCCGGCGCTGTGCTGTTCTACCCAGGCAAGCAACGCGCCAGGGTCGTCAGGCATTTCTTGAGGCAATGCGCTCGCTTGTTCGAGACACGGTTGCAGGAAGGCCTGGGCAACCGCTTGTTTGTCAGCATCGTCGGTGCCTTGCAACAGCCGCTCGTAACACTGGCGAACGTTACCAGCACTTGTGAATGGCTGCGCGGTGGCAGGCCTGGATTGGAGGGGTGTCAGCGCAGTCATATAGGCCTCTTGGGTTCTTGGCTGGACGCTCGAATCGGCACGTCTCTTCCTTTGCAGAGCCTCGCGCAGGGCAAAAAATTCCCCTGGATCGAAAAGCGCCCGGATAAACGGAATCGCCCTGATATGCGGCGGAACCCTCGCTTCGCTATCGCCCTCGAACGTTGGACAGGCGCCTTTTCATTACCCAAGGAGCAATCATGATCTTTACCGTGTGGGTAGCCGTACTCGGCGCTGTCTTGCTGACCTTGGCCCTGACCTCCTCCTACCTGCGCTGGATGCCCGTCACCACCTCCGCCGTGTGCCTGGCGCTGGGCGTCGCCATCGGGCCGGCTGGGCTGGGGCTGCTAAGGCTCGATGTCAATGACTCGTCCGGGTGGATGGAGCACCTGACCGAAGTCGCCGTCGTGTTTTCGCTGTTCGTCAGCGGTCTCAAGCTGCGCCTGCCCCTCAAGAACCGCAGCTGGCGCGTGGCTTACGGGCTCGCCGGGCCGGTGATGATCCTGACGATCGTCGGGCTTTGCCTGGCGCTGCATTACCTGTTTGGCCTCGGTTGGGGCATGTCGATGCTGATCGGCGCGATACTGGCGCCGACCGACCCGGTGCTCGCGGCCCTGGTGCAGGTCAACGATGCCCGCGACGACGACCGGGTGCGGTTCGGGCTGTCCGGTGAAGCCGGGCTGAACGATGGCACGGCTTTTCCCTTCGTCATCCTTGGCTTGCTCATGCTGAGCGAGGAAGGCAGCGGATTCCTCGGCGAATGGGCGTTGCGGGACGTCCTGTGGGCGGTGCCGGCGGGTTTGTTGGTGGGCTACTGGCTGGGGCGCGGCATCGGCGGGCTGACGTTGTCGATGCGTATCAAGAATGCCGACAGCACCTTGTCACCCAACGACTATCTGGCCCTGGCCCTCATCGCCCTCGCCTACGTGGCGGCAGAAGCGATCCACGGCTACGGTTTCCTATCGGTGTTCGCCGCTGGCCTGGGGCTGCGCCAGGCCGAGGTCGAGTCCACCGACGAACACTCGCCACCGGCAGAACACCTGGTACAGCCGGTGGTGGGACACGAAACGGTCGAGCCTCAGCAGGCGGTGGTCGGCGACACCCAGGCCTTGGACGACGGCCAAGTGGCGGCTGGCGTGATGATGAGCGACATGCTGGCGTTCGGCAGCCTGGTGGAGCGTTCCATGGAGGTTTTCCTGGTGACACTGCTGGGCGTCGTCCTTGCCACTCATTGGGATTGGCGGGCCCTCGCCGTCGGCGCCCTGTTATTCGCGGTCATTCGCCCGTTGAGTGTGTGGGTGATGCCCTGGGGGCGGTTGCTGGACCATCCGCAACGGCTGTTGATCGGCTGGTTCGGTATCCGCGGGATCGGCAGCCTGTTCTATCTGTTCTACGCCTTGAATCACGACGTGCAATCGGAAGTGGCGCAGCAGTGCATCAACCTCACGCTGTCGGTGGTGGCGCTGAGCATCCTTGTCCACGGTGTCACCACCCAACCCGCCCTGGCGTGGTATGAGCGCCGCAAAGACGGTCGCGTGGGCTAGCCGCCCGGATCGGTCACTTGGATAAACACCGAGTAAATGCCCAACAGCACCCAGAACGCTGCGAATATCCACGGCGTGCGCACCGAAAACAGCAGCGATTTACGGTAGCCCTTATGGGTCGACTCTCGCTCGCTGAACAGCGGCGATTCGTCGTAGGCCAGCCCCATCAGCGGCTCGCTGCGCAGCAATTCGCTTTGTTTGAAATGCCAGTGGTCGATGATGTCGTAGGCGGCCCGAATGCCCGGCCATGCATTGAGGGAACTCAAGACGCCGAGCAACGCCAAAAATGGCGGCACGATCAGTGTGAAGAGCTTGCCCCACTCCGGGTTCAGATTGGCCATGCAGGATGCAAACGCGATCACCAGGAATGACTGGGCGGTCAGGTAGGCGTCGGTGCGATTGGCCAGAATGCTGGTTTCGTACTGGATTTCCCGACGATAAAAGTCCAGCCGCTCCTTGGGCGAGCCGAACATTTTGGCGTTGTGTTCGGTCAGTTCTTCTTCAGGGGTCAAGCGGGTGAGGATTCTGGGCATTGCTCAGGTTTTCCCTCGGTTTGATTGGGGTACATCTAGAAGGATGAGGGCCGGGCAAGTTCAAGCCGATGGACCAAAGGTCAACGAAACGCTGCTGCACCGCCGGGGTCTTTAAAGGATTGAAGGCAAGAGGAAAAAAGCGTGGATTATCTTGGATGGGTGCAATGGCCAGCAATGGCGATCACGGTACTGGCGGCATGGTTGATCGGATCGCGCCAGCCCCGTCGGCGAGTGGCGGGCTTCAGTTGTTTTATTCTCAGCAACATCCTGTGGGTCATCTGGGGCATGCACACGGATGCCTACGCGCTGATTGTCTTGCAGTTCTGCCTGTGCGCGATGAACCTGCGGGGCTTCAAGAAAAATACCCAATGACACACCATCTGATCGTGGCAAGGGGTTTGATCCCCTCGCCACAGCGGTCGCACATGACGACTTGGCGGTTTAACCCATCGTCTGCCCGATGATCTGCACCAGGTCGATCTGCTTGAATGGCTTGGTCAAACGCGGCAATTGCGTTGCAAACCCTTCCAGGCGCTCGGCGTAACCAGTGGCGAGGATAACCGGCAGGGTCGGTTGGCGCTCGCGCAGCAATCTGGCCAGCTGCGCGCCATCCATCTGGGGCATGGCCATGTCAGTGATCACCAGGTCGATCCCTTCATTGCGCTCGAACAGCTCCAGCGCTTGGGCGCCAGACAACGCGCAGAGGACCCGATGCCCCAAGTCTTCGATCAGCAAACGGGTGCTGGTCAGCACCAGGCTGTCATCGTCCACCACCAGCACCGTCAGTTTCTGGACGTGTTGCGTTGGTATCTCGGTGGCGGGTGGCTTGTCCCTGACCGAATCGTCGGCCACTGGCAACCACAGCTCGGCACTGGTGCCGACGCCTTTCTCGCTCTTGAGAATCAGCCGGCCGCCCAGCTGCTCGGCCAGGCCATGCACCATGGACAGACCCAGGCCAGTGCCTTTGCCGACGCCCTTGGTGGTGAAAAAAGGATCCACCGCCGAAGCCAGCGTCTCCTCGTCCATGCCCTCGCCTTCATCGCTGATGGTCAGGCAGATGTAGCGTCCGGTCGCCAGCGGCTTGCCTGCCGTCGAAGCATCGCTCCCCTGTCGCTCCTGTGCCTGGATCAAGATCCGGCCGCCCTGGGGCATCGCGTCCCGGGCATTCGTCGCCAGGTTGAGGATCGCCAGTTCCAGTTGGTTGACGTCGGCCAGCACCGGCGACAACGCCTCGTCAAACTGGGTCTGTATGTGTATCGAAGGGCCCATGGAGCTTTGCAGCAAACCGCTGATGCCGTCCACCAGCGCCGACAATTCGACCGGTTCGGCGCTGAGTTTCTGCCGCCGGGCAAACGCGAGCATGCGCTGGGTCAGCGACACGCCGCGCAGAGCGCCCTGGGTGGCGTTGTCCAGCAGTTGGGTCAGCTTCGGCTCGCTGGGCATACGCTTGCGCACGATCTCCAGGTTGCCAAGGATCACCGTCAGCAGATTGTTGAAATCATGGGCGATGCCGCCGGTGAGCTGGCCGATGGCTTGCAATTTCTGGGATTGGAACAACGCCTCGCGAGCCTGTTCAAGGGCCTGCTGCGCTTGGGTGGCATCGGTGATGTCCCGGGTGATCTTGGCAAACCCCAGCAACGTACCGGTATCGCTGCGAATCGCATCGATAACCACGTGGGCCATGAATCGCGTGCCATCCCTGCGCACGCGCCAGCCCTTCTTTTCGAAACGCCCCTCCGTGGCGGCGATGCTCAGAGCGCGCTGCGGCTCCCCGGCTTCGCGGTCTTCAGGGGTGTAGAACATGGAAAAATGCTGGCCGATGGCTTGAGCCGGCAGATAGCCCTTGATGCGCTGGGCACCCTGGTTCCAGTTGGTGACTTGTCCATCCGGATCGAGCATGTAGATGGCATAGTCGGTGACGCTTTGCACCAGCAGGCGAAATTGCTGTTCGCTTTGCTTGAGGGTCTCCTCGGCCATCTTGCGATCGGTCAGGTCACGGGTGATCTTGGCGAAACCGAGCAGCTCGCCGCTCTGGGCGTCAATGATCGGGTCGATCACCACGTGGGACCAGAACAGCGTGCCATCCTTTCGCACTCGCCAGCCTTCGCCTTCGAAGCGTCCTTCGCGCACGGCGGTGTCCAGCGCCCGCTGCGGCAGGCCGGCGGCGCGGTCCTGGTCGGTGTAGAAACGGGAAAAATGCTGGCCCAGGATTTCCGATTCTTCATAACCTTTGAAGCGCCGGGCGCCGGAGTTCCAACTGATGATAATGCCCGACGGATCGGTCATGTAGATGGCATAGTCCACCACCGCATCGATCAACAGTCTAAAGCGCTGATCTTCATCGATACGGGCGGTCTTTGGGTTGTTCTCAAGCATGTGGCCGAGGCATCCAAGGGAATTTGGGTGGAGTATGGAACAACTGACGCGCCGGGAAAAACCTGATTTTCGTGGGGCTATAGGCTGTTGGGCTTGTGACAGCGGTGCATCCGCCTAAGAAGAGGCAGGATATGCAGGCGCCATCGCGATCAAGCTCGCTCCCGCAGGTGCCTTGGGCTGCTCAGGATTGATTGACCACCACCGTGGCAGCAACTGCTGCACCTTGGCCTCGCCGAAGCGATCGTCGATCAGCATCACCACTCCGCGATCCAGCTGGGTACGGATGACGCGCCCAGCCGCTTGCACGACCTTCTGCAGGCCGGGGTACAAATAAGTGTAGTCGTATCCATCGCCAAAGATCGCCGCCATTCGCTGCTTGATCTGTTCATTGACCGGGTTGAACTGCGCCAGTCCCAGGGTGGCGACGAAGGCGCCGATCAGGCGCGAGCCCGGCAGGTCGATGCCTTCCCCGAACGCCCCGCCCAGCACGGCGAAGCCGATGCCCTGGCCCTGCTCCGTGAATCGCTCGATAAACGCCTGTCGTGGGGCCTCGCCCATGCCGCGCGATTGCGCCCAGGTCTCGACGTGCGGATATCGCTCGGCGAACAGCCCTGCCACCTGCTGTAAATAATCGAAACTGCTGAAGAACGCCAGGTAGTTGCCAGGGCGCTCGTCGAACTGGCGGCCCATCAACTCGACGATCGGCTCAAGGGAAGCCTGGCGACGGGCGAACCGGGTGGAAATGCGACTGACCACCTGTACGTCCAATTGTTGGGCCTGGAACGGTGACTCAACGTCGATCGATACCGTGTCCGCCGGCGTACCCAGCAAGTCAGCGTAGTAGCGCCGTGGACTCAGGGTCGCGGAGAACAGCACGCTGCTGCGTGACGCCGTGAACCGGGGCCGCAGGAAACCGGCCGGGACCACGTTGCGCAGGCACAGCGTGGACAGGCTGCGCTGGCGACCGGTTTCGCGCTTATGGATATCGAACAGAAAGTGCTCGTCGAACGACTCCGCCACGCGCCCGAACTGCAAAATGTCGAAATAGAAGGCCTGCAGGCCGCTGTCCAGGCCTTGGGGGTGGTCGTTGAGGTAATCGCCCATGGCCGTGGCGCAGGACCCCAGCGCAAGGAGCAGCTTTTCCGGGGGGTGGCCATAAGCCTGGTAAGCCGCTACCTGTGGTGCGTGCAAGGCATTCCACTGGCGATTGAGCTTTTGCAGGGGTTTCTTCAGGGGCTCGGGCGCGGTTTTGAGCACCGCCGACAAGGTGGCCTGATCCAGGGTCGCGCTGTACATCTGCCGCCCTCGCTCCACCAGGTTGTGGGCTTCGTCCACCAGGGTCGCGACCGCCCAGCCATTGGCCTGGGCAAGGCCGAAAAGCAAGGCGCTGAAATCGAAATAATAGTTGTAGTCTGCCACCACCACGTCGGCCCAGCGGGCCATTTCCTGGCTCAGGTAATACGGGCAGACCTCGTGTTGCAGGGCGATGTCACGCAACGCGGCTTGATCGAGGAGCGTTACCTGGCTCGCCGCTGCCCGGGCCTGGGGCAGGCGGTCATAGAATCCACGGGCCAGCGGGCAGGATTCGCCATGGCAGGCTTTATCCGGATGTTCACAAGCCTTGTCCCGGGCGATCATTTCCAGCACCCGCAGCGGCATCGCGGTCGTGCTGTTGGTGAGCAGCCGGGCGGCGTCCAATGCCAGTTTGCGTCCTGGGGTTTTCGCCGTGAGAAAAAACACCTTGTCCAGGCGCTGCGGCGCCAAGGCCTTGAGCATGGGGAACAAGGTGCCAACCGTCTTGCCGATGCCAGTGGGCGCCTGGGCCATCAGGCAACGACCGGTGCTGACGGCCTTGAAAACCGACTCGGCCAGGTGGCGCTGCCCCGGCCTGAAGGTCGCGTGGGGAAAAGGCAGGGCCTGTGCGCCCTGGTTGCGTGCCTGGCGATGACGCATTTCCTGCTCTGCCCAGGCCAGGAACCGTGCGCATTGCTGCTCGAAAAACGTCTGGAGTTGCGACGCTTCGAAACGCTGGTCCAGGCAGGTTTCCTTCTCGCTGACGATATCGAAATACACCAAGGCAACGTCAATGCGCGGCAGCTCCAATTTCTGGCACATCAGCCAGGCGTAGATCTTCGCCTGGGCCCAGTGCAGCTGCCGATGGTTGTCCGGTTGCTTGCTGAGGTCGCCGCGGTAGGTCTTCACTTCTTCGAGCCGGTTGGTCGCAGGATCGTAGCCATCGGCCCGCCCCTTGACCTTCAGGCTCTGGTAGGTGCCTTCCAGGCTGACCTCGGCCTGGTAGCCCTCGCTGCGCCGTGATGCCACCGTCCGGTGGCCGACAATCCCTTCCAGCGCGGTGGGTGACGGAGTAAAGCGCAAATCGAGGTCGCCGACCTTGGCGGTGAATTCACACAATGCCCGCACGGCGATGCTGTAGCCCGGTGCCTCGGTCATGCGCCCTGCTCCGCCCATTGCACGTAACAGACAGCCACCGGCATACGGTGCTCATGGCAGAAGTCCAGCCATCGCAGCTGGTTGTCCTGCAGGCGATCGCCAGGGCCTTTGACTTCGATCATGCGGTAGGTCTTGTGCTGCGGCCAGAACTGGATCAGGTCCGGCATGCCCGCACGGTTGGCCTTGATGTCCAACAGCAAACGACTGAACCAGTGCTTGAGGTGCTCTGCCGGCAGACAGTCGAGCGCCTGGTCCAACAGCGCTTCGGACAGCGCCCCCCAGAACACGAAAGGTGATTGCACGCCACATTTTTCTGAATAACGACGGCGGATGGTTTCACGGTAGCGCCCGTCATCCAGCTCGGCGAAGCACGCCGCGAACAGCTCGGCGCGACGGTCGTGAAAGTCCTCGTTGAGCAGGTCCACCGGGCCGCGCTGGAACGGGTGGAAGAACGACCCTGGCAACGGCGCGAAAATCGCCGGCCAGCACAGCAGGCCGAACAGGGAATTGACCAAGCTGTTCTCGACGTAGTGCACCGGCGCGACGTCGTCATGCAAATGGGCCTGGACGCAATATTCCACCGACAATGCCGGATCGACCCGGGGCAAGTGCAAATCCAGCCGCTCGACGCTCCGGGCCATCGGGCGCGGCACGGGTGGCCCGCCCAGTTTGCGCCGCAGCCGCGGCACGATCCGCAACAGGGCTTGTTGTTCGGCGGCGCTTTGCGGTGACTGCGCCGCGGCTTCGCCCAGGTCAAGCGCCAAGGCATATTCACCGACACGTTCAAGCACCCGGATCATGCGCAACCGCGCGCCGGGATAGGTGCAATCGCGATAGATGCACAGGGCCGTGGCAAAGTCGCCGATACGTTCAGCGTGCTGGCCGATCTGGAACAACAGCTTGCCCCGACGCCGCTCCAGCCAAGGATTATCCAATTCCAGGGTATTGATCCGGGCGACGATCGCCTCAAGCGCTTCGCCGGCTTCGAAGCACTGCTGGCATTCATGCAGGAAAAGACAAGCATCGATGTCCTGCCGGCTGCGCAGCCCCCGGGACTCGACACTGAACTCAACGGCCTCGTAGGTAAAAATACCCAGATCCGCCAGCACGAACTCCGACCAATCCTGGTAAAGATTGCCGAAGAACATCAAACGCAAGCGGTCGCACAGCGCCATGACGGTCAGACTGAACAACCGATCCTCGAGCTGAGGGCACCAGGCGCGAAATGGCTGGGGTTGGCTGAACCCCTCGCTCAACGCCAATAGCCAGTCAGCCTTCTTTGCCTTGGGCTGCTCGATCCCATGGCCCAGGCAGAGCAGGATTTCAGGCTTGAGCAACACTTCGAACAATTCTTCCAGGCTCAGCTCAGCCTCTTCCACCACCCAGCCCAAGGCGATCAGGGGTTGCACCGCCGTGCCGATGTCGCCGATCTCGGGATAATGCAATTTGCCGTGGCGAAAGTGCCGCCCCTTGCGCATCACCATCCGCACCAGCAGGCCTTGGGCGGCACGCGGCAGTGCAGCGAAATCCTCGATGAAACGTTGCTCCTCGACGCTGAGTACATCGGCGTAGCGTTGCGCCAGCCAGGCGAGCACCCGCTGGAAATTGTTCAGGTAGTAAAAGGGATCGTCGAGGGGGTTGGCTGTCACGGAAAATAGCGCCACGGTGCTTGAAGTACTGGTTATGCGTACAGATAACAGCTAGTCGCAGCCCAGGCAACTGCAAAAGATGAGCGGTCTCCTATATTTAAAGGGGAAAACCTTCAAGCGGCGATGAACTTTCCTACAACAAGCGGGACCAATGGCGGTTAACTCAGTGATGGCCCGGTCGAATCAGCTGGGCTTCACCCCTATGCATAGAGGTTATGGATATGAACATCAGGTTTCTGGGCCTGCCCTGGGTCGCCGTGGCATTCCTGGCGCTGGCCGGCTGTGCATCACCAACCGTGGTGACGTTGCAGAACGGTACCCAATACTTGACCGAGGACACCCCCAATACCCGCACGGCGGATGGCTTCTACGAATTCGAAGACATTTCAGGCAAGAAAGTCCGCGTTCGTGCCGATGAAGTCGCCACGATTCGCAAGGAAGACTGAACGGATCCCGGGCCCTCCCCTGTGTCCACCTGTACCGGACCGACCCTCGCCAGTCCAAGGCCCTAGCCTCGCTGGCTTCGCTATATCGGCGTTTTCCCCGAACATATTTCCCGCAGACAGCCCCTCAACCAACGGTGCACGGGGTCAGCATCCATTCGCGGATGCCAGAGCATTGCGACAGTGAATTCAGGAATCGGGACTGGCAGCGCGAAGCTGTGCATGCCGTGGCGCAGGCGCGTGGTGTAGCGCTCCGGCACGCTGGCAATCAAATCGCTGGACCGCGCGAGCCCCAGGGCAGTGGAAAAACCCGGTACGCAAGTCGCGATGTCGCGGGATAGATTCAACGCCCCCAAGGCCTCATCGATCGGGCCATGCTCGATTCCGCGCAGGGAAACGCCGACATGCCTGCCGGCCGCGTAACCAGCTACATCCACCTCGGCCCGACTCAGCGGATGCCCCGCACGCACCACGCCTATGATGCGGTCGACGAACAACGCCTGGGTGCGCAGTTCCGGGCGCGTGTCCTCATCGACGACGGCGGTCTCCAGGTCCACGCTGCCCTCGCGCAGCGCCGTGCCGTCCCGGTCGGTCTTCTCGACAAAACGCAACCGTATTCCTGGGGCGTGCTCGCTTAGGTATGCGATCAGGTCGATCGCGAAGTTCTCCACGAATCCTTGGCGGGTGCGCAACGTAAATGTCCGGTTGATACGGCGCAAGTCCGGAGCCTGCACCGGACGCAAGGCGGCCTGGGCGCCCTGCACCAACTGGCTGACTTGCTCGCGTAGTTCCATGGCCCGGGGCGTTGGAACCAGGCCGCGCCCCGCCCGGACCAGCAACGGGTCCCCCGTCGCCTGCCGCAACCGCGCCAACGCTCGGCTCATGGCCGAGGCACTTAGCCCCAGCCGCCGGGCCGCACCGGCCACGCTGCCTTCGGACAACAACGCATCCAGGGTGACGAGTAGATTCAGGTCGATTGCAGACATTGGCGGGCCTTTGGCTGGGTTGGATGGCGTCACATGCAGCTATAACCTGCAACTCATGCGTCTTCCGCCATGTTAAGCCTCGACGTACCGTTGTAACAGCAGGTTGCAAACAACGGAGACATGATGAAGCCAGCCAATGCAGAACAAAGCTTGCCAACGACAGCGGCTCACTCGCCGAGTACCCCGGTGCGCTGGGCCCTGACCAGCCTCGCACTCTCGACACTGCTGGCATCATTGGGCGCCAGCGTAGCCACCGTCGGCTTGCCGGTGCTCGCCGAGGCGTTCGAGGCCTCGTTCGCGCAAGTTCAATGGGTCGTGCTGGCCTACCTGCTCGCGATTACCACCCTGATCGTGAGCGTGGGCAGGCTCGGCGACTTGCTGGGCCGACGCAAGCTGCTGCTGGCAGGCATTGCGCTGTTTACCCTTGCGTCGGCGCTGTGCGCCCTGGCGCCGTCGCTCTGGTGGTTGGTCGCGGCCCGGGCCCTGCAAGGCCTGGGGGCGGCGATCATGATGACCCTGACGCTGGCCCTGGTCGGCGAAACGGTGGAAAAGAGCAGGACTGGCAGCGCCATGGGGCTGCTTGCCACGCTGTCGGCGGTGGGCACCGCCTTGGGCCCGTCCCTGGGCGGCCTGCTGATCACAGGGTTTGGCTGGCACGCACTGTTCTTGATCAACGTGCCCCTGGGCCTGCTGACGCTGCTGTTGGCTTGGCGATTCCTGCCTGTCGTGCCCAGGCCGATTGCCATCGGGCGCTTGCGCTTCGACGGCCTGGGCACGCTGTTGCTCGCCACCGGGCTGGGCGCCTATACCTTGGCGATGACCGTCGGACGCACAAGCTTCGGCTGGCTGAACAGCGGGCTGTTACTGGTAGCGGTTATCAGCGGCGGGCTGTTCGTCCAGGTGCAACGTAGGCTCGACTCGCCACTGATTCCCCTGGCGATGTTCCGCGACCGCCCTTTGGTGTCAGGCCTGGCGGCCAGTGCATTGGTCGCGGCGGTCATGATGGCGACTTTGCTGGTCGGTCCGTTCTACTTGTCCATCACCCTCGGTCTGCCTCCGGCAATCGTCGGCCTGGTACTGGCGGTGGGCCCCTGCGTGGCCGCGCTCGCCGGTGTGCCCGCCGGACGCCTGGCTGATCGGTTCGGGGTACGTCCAATGCGGCTAGCCGGGCTGGCGACGATGGTCCTCGGCACCCTGCTCTTGTCGCGGATTCCCCCCACGCAGGGCATTGCGGGCTATGTTCTTGCCATTGCGGTGACAACCCTTGGCTACGCGCTGTTTCAACCCGCGAACAACGCGGCGGTGATGGCGCCGGTCTCCGATGACAAGCGTGGCGTGGTTGCCGGCCTGCTCAATTTATCGCGCAATCTTGGCTTCCTTTCTGGCGCGTCAGTGCTCGGTGCGGTTTTTGCCGCGGTTTTGCCGACCAACGGTATCTCTGTCGCAAGTCCGGAAGACGTAACGAACGGCATGCATCTCACGTTTGCCGCCGGCCTGGCCCTGACCGCCCTGGCGTGGTTGATAAGCGCCGCAACCCGCGTGCCAGAGCGGTTGAAGCAAAGCGCGGAGCGCACCAGCAAACGGTGATGGCGTTCTGAACATTTAGTGTTAGGTCATGACGCGGATCAAAAAAACTGAACCAATCGCCAAACGGACTGAAAAAATCCACGTGCCGTTCATTTTCAAATGCTATTTTTAGTTCTCATTGGTAGAGCCAAGATGGCTCTTCCTTCCTGACATGAGCAAAAGGAAGCGCTTGATGAAGAAGGCGGGCTACAGATGAATAAAGGATCTTTCAGCAAGGTAACGTTCCCCAACGCCTGCCAGTTGATGCGCTGGCACTTCCATCCCATGGGCTTCGAAGCCAGCATGGACGCGCCGGGCAGTATGGTTGCCCGGTTATTTGATCGCGCGAGCGGCGAAACCATGATCGCGATTGCAGGCATTCCCTGCGCAACCGTGATGAACGCCCCCGACGTCGAGCGAATTATCGAAGCGGTGGAAGCCGAGCTAGAAGCCTTCGTTCCCCCGGTTGGTTTGCGACGATTCGCCTCGTGACGAAAAAAGCCCACATTTTCATGTGGGCTTTTTTGTCGTTCAGGGTTTCGCCAAGGCAGCTCAGCCGCGCGCACGGCGGTGATCAGCGAAAAACGGTTTGCCTACCCCGACCCGGTCCGAGGCCTTCGGTGCGTTAGCCGCCTGGCTGTCCTGACCATCGACATACCAGTAGCAATGCTGCACCGCCCGTGTAATACCCACGTACGCCAAGCGCAGGATCTCATCGCGCTGCGCCGAGTCGTAAGGTTCGGCGTCGCCTTCCTGGCCCAACCCAGCCATTCGATACACCTGGTTTTTGTAGGGCGAACGGGTCAAATGTTGGCAATCGCCTATCAAGAACACCGCATCCGCCTGGAGACCCTTGGCGCTATGGTAGGTCATCTGCCTGAGGCGCCTTTGAGAATACGGCAAGCTAGAATCCACATTAACTATTGACTCAATATACTTTTGTATCAATAGCTTATCGCTGCTTTTTCGATACAGCATCAAGATCGAATCGCCGTTGCGGTAGTGCTCGCCGAGCCGCCTCGCCAAGCCTTCGTCGTCCCGCTCCAGCACATTGACCGGGCTCGGCGAACGAGGCTCTCCACAGGCCTTGGCTTTTTTGCCGGGAATGGAAGGCGTCGTACCCACGATATGTTCGGCCGCGTCGATGATGTATTGGTGGCTGCGGTAATTCTCGGTGAGCATGACCCGCGTATTCGCCGGTGACGGAAATTGCTTGTTGAATCCCACGAAAAAACTCGGCGAACTGCCACGCCACCCGTAGATCGACTGCCAGTCGTCACCCACGCACAGCAACGATGACCGTTGGGCGCCCCGCCCCACATGCATGGCGGGCCCGCGCTTGCGCACCTCACTTAGGGTCGCTCGCAGCCAGGAGACGATCTGTGGCGAAACGTCCTGGAACTCATCGATCATCAAATGTGACATCGACCTCAGCAGCGCGTCATCGAGCAGCTTGAAGTTCTCCGGCGAATGCTCGCTGAACAGCGAGAACATCCGGTTGTAGGTCATGACCGGAGGGGACTGGTCAAGCAAATGGTCCTCGAAAGCCCGCCAGAAACGGCTCAGCGCCTCGAAAAAATACCGATCCGGGTCGTCCTTGGAGAAACACAGCCTGCCCACGGCGTCCGGGACATCCAGGCCGAGGTTTTCGATGAAGCCCGCCGCCGAAACGAAACAATCCAGCAACGGTGCCGAAGCCAACTCGCCCTTTATCTTGTAATCAAAGCCGGGGCCCGCCGTGGCGTTCCCCGCCAGCGAGGCGAGGACCCGCCTGGCCTCTTCATAGCTTTCGAGCCAAATCAACGGCTTACGGCAGAAAGCTTGAAACAGGGTTCGCTTAACTGCCCATTCGGCGCGCAGGCTGAGCTTGGCGCCGGGCCGACTCAGTTGAGTATTTTCTCGCGGATCGAACCCTAGCATCACCCAGGCATCGAGGGTCGGTATGTAGCCGTGGCAATGAAACCTCGCCCCATTGATCTCAAACGTTTCGCGCTTGGGCTCAACCCCTTTGATCGGCCAGGCGCCCGCACGAAACCAGAGGTCCTCGATCGCATCGCACAACGCTTCGTCGCGCTGGGCCGCCAACTCGGTCACAGCGATGCGCTTTTGCACATCCGGGTGGTCGCGCTCCAGTTCCTTGAGCTGCAAGGCGTGACGGGAAAGTGCCATCATCAGCTCACGGAACCGCTCGTCACGCTGGTAAAGCCCGTGGTAGCAGGCGTTGAGCTGCTGGCGCTGGGCATCGTTGATGCGCAGATCGAACGGATTGCCTTGGCCATCCTCATCATCACGCCCGGTTCGATGGCTCAGGGTCTCGAACGCCTGGAGCCGCTCGAACCCCGGCAAACTGCGGACCATGGGCAGGATACGAGAATGGAAGGTGCGCACCAGTTCGCGCGCCTCCTTCAACCCGATCGCCCGCCCCCAAAGCGCAAAGACCGAGATGAGCTTCTCGATGAAATCCTTGCGCGACTCCCGGGTAAATGTCACCACGGTCATCGAGCCCAGCTCGAAGCCCAGGTACTGTGAGAGCAGCACGATGCGCAGCACCAAGGTGGTGGACTTGCCCGCGCCCGCGCCCGCAACGACCGACGTCGCCGGCGTATCGCTGAAGATCATTTTCCATTGGGCGCTGCTGGGTTGCGCCTGCGCCGGCAACAGCCGGGCAACGTCAGCCTTCATGCGTTTTTTCAGCTCGGCCGTCAGGGGGAAGCGCCAGTCATCGAACAGCAGGTCATCGACTTGGGGAGCGGGATGTTCAGTGCTTCGCGAATCCCGGATCAACAGGACCTGGCGACCCTCTTCCAACCCCTCGGCCTTGCCTTCGCTGAAACCATAGTCAAACCCGGCGGTGTGGCCGCTCCGAAAGCCATCGGCCTGACCGTGCAGCCAGGACGCCCGGTGTTGGGCGCGCAAGCGTGTCAGGCCGTGGCCGAATAAACGCGCGGCCAGGCGCTTGAACCAGGGCATCTGGGCCAGGGGCAAGAGGTCGGAGGGAAGATCGGGACGGTGTTGCGGCACGCTTGGAGTCTCCGGAGTTCAGAACCATGGCGACTATGGTGTCTGGATTTACCGGCGGATTCCAGCCAAAAGCTTTTAAGTCATGGATTTAGGCGATGAAATGAAAGTGCCATGGCAGGTTGGTATCGCAAGGTTTGCTGGCATGGCAATGCTTCGCGAGCAGGGTCACCCGCCCCTGTATTGGCATCGCTGCCAATACAGGGGCGGAGCGTTACGTTCGGTTACTGCCCGGAAATGGCCCCGTCCACCAGCGCCTGGGCTTCGACCACCAGTTGTTTAAGGTGCTCGTCGCTCACGAAGCTCTCCGCATAGATCTTGTAGATGTCTTCAGTGCCCGACGGACGCGCTGCGAACCAGCCGTTCTCGGTCATCACTTTCAGGCCGCCGATGGCCTGGTCGTTGCCTGGCGCATGGCTGAGGATGTTCTGGATCGCCTCCCCGGCCAGTTCGGTGGACTGGACCTGGTCCGGCGACAACTTGCTCAGCAGTGCTTTTTGCTGCGGGCTGGCCTTGGCGTCGACCCGCACCGAGAACGGTTCACCCAACTCGTCCGTCAGGGCGCGATAGGCCTGGCTTGGATCACGACCCGTGCGAGCGGTCATTTCCGCAGCCAGTAACGCCGGAATCAGACCGTCCTTGTCGGTACTCCAGACGCCACCGTCCTTGCGCAGGAACGAGGCGCCGGCGCTTTCTTCGCCGCCGAAACCGAGGGAACCGTCGAACAGCCCATCGGCAAACCACTTGAAGCCCACCGGGACTTCATAGAGGCGTCGTCCCAGACGGTTGGCCACTCGATCGATCAGGCCACTGCTGACGACAGTCTTGCCGACAGCGGCATCGGCACGCCATTGCGGGCGGTTCTGGAACAGGTAGTCGATCGACACTGCCAGGTAGTTGTTCGGCGCCAGCAGGCCGCCGCTCGGAGTCACGATACCGTGGCGGTCATGATCCGGGTCACAGGCGAACGCCACGTCAAAACGTTCTTTCAGGCCGATCAGGCCTTGCATGGCGTGACTGGAGGATGGGTCCATGCGGATTTGCCCATCCCAGTCGACCGTCATGAAGCGGAAGGTCGAATCGACGTGAGTATTGACCACGTCCAGATCCAGTCGATAGTGCTCGGCGATGGCTGGCCAGTAGCGCACGCCCGCGCCACCCAGCGGGTCGACGCCCAAGCGCAACCCGGCATTGCGAATGGCATCAAAATCGATGACGTTGACCAGATCTGCCACGTAGGTATTGAGGAAATCATGGCGGTGGGTGGTGTCGGCCTTGAGCGCCTGTTCGTAGCTGATGCGCTTGACGCCGGCCAGCTGGTTGGCGAGCAGCTCATTGGCCTTGGCTTCGATCCATTTGGTGATATGGGTATCCGCCGGGCCACCGTTGGTGGGGTTGTACTTGTAGCCACCGCTTTGCGGCGGATTATGGGACGGCGTGATGACGATGCCATCGGCCAGGCCAGTGGTGCGGCCTCGGTTGTAGCAGAGGATGGCGTGGGAAACGGCCGGCGTAGGGGTGTATTCATCGCCTTCGGCAATCATCACGGTGACACCGTTGGCGGCCAGCACTTCCAGGGCGCTGGCTGCCGCGGGGGTCGACAACGCATGGGTGTCGATGCCGACGAACAGCGGCCCATCGATACCTTGGGCTTCGCGGTAAAGGCAAATCGCCTGGCTGATGGCCAGCACATGCCATTCATTGAAGCCCAGGTCGAAAGAACTGCCGCGGTGCCCCGAGGTGCCGAAAGCGACGCGCTGGGTCGCAACCGAGGCATCGGGTCGGCCCGTGTAATAGGCCGTAACCAGTCGCGGGATATCGATCAACAACTCTGCCGGTGCCGGCTTGCCCGCAAATGGACTGACTGTCATGCAAAACCTCGGAATGGAGTGGCTCGAAAATGGATGCAGTTTACTGACAGTTCGACCATCACGCGATGGGTTCGATCCCTGGCCCAGCGATCAAGATTGCTCGAGCTTCAAAGCGTCGGCCAATGCAGATAGGGCGGCCTGCCGATCGTCCACTGAGCTGAATGCGTGGGTCAGACGCAGATGCTGGCCGTACATCCCCTGGATGCTGAACAATTCTCCCGGCGCGATGACGATTCGACGGGCCAGCAGGCGCTGAAAGACCCGGCGCATGTCAGCTGGGCGCGAAGTTCGCGCCCAGACCGTCGCCCCTCCTTCGGGCTCCACCCATTGCAGGCAATCACTCACCCGCTCGCGCAACAAATGCGAGGTCGACGCGGCGCTTTCCCGCAGCAAGCGGCGCAAGACCAGGAGGTGCTGGTCGATCCTTCCATTGCTGTACAGGCGTGCAATGGCCTTCTGGCGAATCGGCGACAGGCGAAATGCGCGCAGCAGGAAGTGCCGTTGCAAGGTCAACGTCAGTTGCCTGGACAGCACGTAACCGTAGGGCGCCTCGGCACCGATGGTTTTCTCGAACGTGGAGTAGACAATCAGGCGATCCGGGTCCAGCAGATCCCGAAATGGCGTGCTCCCTGGCTCGAATACCAAGTCGGTGTAGCTATCGTTCTCCAGCACCCAGGTACCGTATCGTTCGAGCAACCGCGCCACGGCGCGGCGATTACCCTCGCTCGCGCGCGTCCCCCTGGGCATGCTCAAGACCGAGGACAGCACCACCAGGCTCACCGTTTCGCTCGCAAGCAATCGCTCCAGTTGCTCGACGTCCATGTCCCCGCCCGCCGGTGATGGCAGCTCGATCACTTGCACATCGGCCGCTTGCAGCAGGCGCAGGACAGTCCAGTCGCCGGGCGACTCCATCAGCACCGTCGCCCCCTTGAGGGCCAATACCGCGATGAGGATCTCCAGGACACCTCGCAGGTCGGCACCGATATAAACGTCGTCGGCATTCCAGCATCGGGCCGGTGAAGACGTATAGCGAGCCGCAAGGGCCGTTCGCAGCTCCTGTTCGCCCCAGGGTTGCGAGGGCAATTGTGAAGCGCGCGGGTATTGGCGGAGCAACTCACGCTCGAGCAAAAGCAGCGGGCTGTCCAGCGGCTGCAGGGAAGCCGGCTCATCATCGCTGAGCACCAGCATGCCAGGCCTGCGGGCGTTGACATACAAGGTTTCGAGCAAATCCTCACCGTCGCCCAGGTCGGCAACGCAGGGCACCGGCGACGCGTAGTAACCGGACTTGGCGATCGAATACACGCGCCCTTCCTTCTCCAGTAGGGAGTAGGCGTACTGGATCGTCGAGATGGATACGCTCAGGCGCTCGGACAACTGCCGCAACGATGGCAATCGCACCTTGGCGTCTGCGCCAAGCTCATTGATGAGGTTCGTCAGGTATCGGTAGACCGCCTGGTAGGCGAAATCTGTTTCCCGGCCTACCTTCATGAGCCCGCGCCAACGATACGAGCCATGGCCAGCCGTGCCGGGACGAGAAAAGCCAACCCCTTCAAACCCCGTTCCTCAGCGTCGCGCCGAGCGTTCGCGCAATCCATCGGTACCCTGCTCATCTTCATCCGTATCGAAGCCTTGCTCGACTGATTGCGGGCCGACCACCGAAACCGCCCCCCGTTCCGCGGGGACGAGTCGGACGCGGTACAACTTGCCAAGCATCGGGATAGACAGGCCGCTGACATCCACCATCCATTGCGCAACCTGATCGGCGACGGTCCCTCCCTGCAAGGCTTTGTGCAGGTCCGGCATCGCCACCAGCATGCCCGGATGGCTACAGCGCAGGAAATGCTCCAGCCCCGCTCCATTGTCCACGAAGGGCGCAAACAGCATGCACACCAGTTGGGTTTCATTGAGCCTCAGGGTGTTTTGCACCTCGTTGGCTGCCTGGGCGCGACGCTCGGGGATGGCCGCCGGCGAGCCGAACAGTTCCTGGACCTGTTGGCAGACATGGAGGGGTAATTGCTTGCGATGCATGAGCATGACAGTGCGCTGCACATAGTCGCCATAGCCGGTTTCATAGCTGCGGCCTTGCAGATAGCAGGCCTGCAAGCCGTACAGGTGAGCGGACAGGAACGGACTGAGGAACTCATGCTCGATCGTTGGCGCAACCAGCCCATCGGGACGTACCCGCAGAAATTCACTGAACAGAGGCCAGTTGTTTTCCTCCAGGCGATCGACGATCAGGTCGTCGATGCTGATATGCCCTATCCGCCGACAGGCCTCGAACTGACCTTCGGGCCGCCACGGCCCCAGGCGGGCCCGGCCATAGAACTGTTGGAAGAAATCGCCGCCTATCGTGTCGAGCTGCATGAAGAGGCCGTCGAAGCCACAACTCGGATCGACCGGCTGGCCAACCTTGCGGGTCGCACGATGAAGGCCCGCCATGAATTGCTTCTGCTGGCGTGGCGTGTCGCTGCTGACCCATGAATCGACGCCCGACTCCCAGCGCGCCACATGCCTGTAGAATTCCGCCATTGCCAGGTAGCCCTCATCCCCCAGGCCCAAGAGGCTGTCGGACGGACGCAGGTGGCCCAGCATCAGCATGTGGGTCCGATTGGACTCATACCACGCCTCCGAAGGTGCCTTGCGATGGTCGAATGGCACCACCTCACGGTTGTCGGCCATGAGCAGCTCCACCCTGGGGTCGTCGTAGAGGAACAGCGCGCTGTAGCAGCGATGAATATTCTCCAGGCTGGCCTGGGTCGTCTCCCCCAGGCGAGGCGTGGCGACGCGAAGATCAAACGTCGCCGGGTGCCGACCGGCGATGCTCAATTGCGCCGCTCGCAAGGCTGTCAGGACGTAGAACCCCTCCCGGCTCCCATTCTGCACCGACAGCACCCGGTAATCGCCGATTCGCTCGATGCCCCCAGCGGCGACGATCAAGCGTTGGATCAGGAGCTGCAGTGCAGTCCGTTCCGCTCGGGAATAAAAATCCAGCAAGCGTTGCAATACTTGCTGGTAAACGTAAGTCATTGCCTGTTCATGAATTGCACTCATAACCATTTACCTGGAAATTCGATTATCGGCGTCGCGCCCGCACCAATCCGATTGCGCGACGCAGTTCTGAATATTGCTTTGTTATTGCCAACAGTATTGGCAATACGCTCCATGTTTGCCTTGGGCAATCATTTGACACTTACGAGGCACCTTGACCCCGCCGCCTCATCAGAACCCAGGAAAACCCCGCAATCATTGCCCCTCGCTGAACAATCGTTACGTCCTAGGAGATTTCTTACAACTTCCCACAGACTAGAGAGACAACAGATAAAGAACATGCCGAAAAGCAACTCTCCTGTTGACCAACTCGATTTTCCCCATGATCGACGGGCAGGACCAAAGCAACTACCATCCGGGCCATTTTGAATATTCGCTGAAGGGTCGAAACCTGAGTAAAGTCTGTATTGCGCCACGACTTCTTCCTTGAGTTGGAAACAAGCGTTCAATTATCAGCACTTAAATAATGATTAGAAGATACAGATTGGCGCCAAAAACCAGTTCAGTTGCGCGACTTCGGTTTTCAACGCGGGGAAAAGCGGCACAGGTAACGCGCACAAGCAGGCGCAGGGCCGCCTAGGATAAGGCAAGACGCAATGAAAAGGCGCGTGGCCAGGCAGGCCAGGGCCGCGCAAGAGCCGAAACCGCTGGCTCTTGCGCAAGGAGGGGAATCAGGCGGGGTCGACCACCTGAAGGGCAACACGTTCGCGGCAAGGGCATTCGCCCATGTAGCGGTGGGCCTCGACGAACTCGGAGAAGGGAAAGACCCGAGTCTTGAGTGGCAACACGACACGATCGGCGGTGAGCTGGTTGATATCACGCAATGCGCGCTGCAAGGCCACCTGGTCCTGGACAATCCCCAGTTCCGGCTTGCCGGTGAAATTGCCGATGCAGTGCACGAAGAACTGGATGTTCTTCTGGAAGGCCGCGCAAGCCGGAAATGGCGTCTGGTTGCCACCCTGCAAGCCATACAGCACCAGGCTGCCACGAGGTGCCAGCACGTCACCCAGGAGCGACATCTGCGGACCGCCAAGGCCGTCGAACACGACGTCGACGCCACGATTGTCCGTCAGCTTGTTGATTTGCATCAGCAAGTCCTGCTCTTCGGTAACGATCACCTTTTCGGCGCCCAGCGACAGCAGATATTCGCGCTCGTCGGCAGTCTTGGTCGCTGCGATCACCCGCACACCCAAGGCCTTGCCCAGCTGCACGAACGACGGACCGGCGCAATGGCTGGCATCGGTGACCAGGGCAAACTGCCCAGGCTTGACCCGTGCCAGGTCCATGTAGGCGAAGTAGGCGATCAACAGCGGCGTGTAATGCACCGCGGCCTCGATTGGGCTGAGCACATCGGGATAGCGAGTCAGCGCGGTGCGTGGCAGCACGATGACCTCGCCATACACCGGATAATCGTTCGGACTCTCTGCGGGGAAGCTGGCGACCTTGTCGCCGACGGCCAGATCGTCGACACCGTCGCCGATGGCGGTGACCACGCCAGCCATTTCATGGCCAAGCCCCGAAGGCAGGCGCGCCTGGGACGACGCCAGGTTCTGGCGCCACAGGGTGTCATACCAGCTGATGCCGATCGCTTCGACGCGGACCTGCACTTCTCCCGGCGCAGGAAGAGCCGCCGCATGCTCTTCGCATTTGAGCACCTCGGCACCACCAAACTTGTGAAAACGGATCGTGCGGGACATCGCAAACCTCGTCAAAGTAACCTCTAATGCCATGAACTCTATCCGGGCTTTGTAGCCAAGACCATCAGTGGCTATTAATAGTCGACATGCCTGTCATTGATTCCGCAGCAAGAAAACCGAACCAGTCCTGTAGGACTTATCCCTAAGAAAATGCATTTACCCGATGCAGAGTACCAGCCTTTCCCCGTAAGATTCATGCCGGTCATTGTTCCCATATGGCCGCCCACGTCAAGCTTGCCGAATCTGCCAGGACCCCAGATGAATCGTAATGACCTGCGTCGTGTCGACCTGAACCTGTTGATCGTGTTCGAAACATTGATGCATGAACGCAGTGTGACCCGCGCCGCCGAGAAGCTGTTCCTCGGCCAGCCGGCCATCAGCGCCGCGCTGTCGCGCCTGCGCAGCCTGTTCGATGACCCCTTGTTCGTGCGCACCGGGCGCAGCATGGAACCCACCGCCCGAGCGGTGGAAATCTTCGCCTTGCTCTCTCCGGCCCTGGATTCAATCTCCACCGCGGTCAGCCGGGCGGCGGAATTCGACCCGGCCACCAGCACTTCGGTGTTTCGCATCGGCCTGTCGGACGATGCCGAATTCGCCCTCCTGCCCATGCTGCTCAAGCGCCTGCGAGCCGAAGCACCGGGCATTGTGCTGGTGGTGCGCCGGGTCAATTACATCCTGATGCCGGGCTTGCTGGCCTCGGGGGAAATCTCCATCGGCGTCAGCTATACCGACGACTTGCCGGCCAATGCCAAACGCAAGGTATTGCGTCGCAGTTCGCCGAAAGTGCTACGGGCCGACACCGCGCCGGGACGGCTGACCCTGGACGAATTCTGCGCCCGGCCCCACGCCCTGGTGTCATTCGCCGGGGATTTGAGCGGCTTTATCGATGAAGAACTGGAAAAACTCGACCGCAAGCGCCATGTGGTACTGGCGGTTCCGCAATTCAACGGCCTGAGCACACTGTTATCGGGCACCGACATCATCGCCACCGTACCCGATTACACCGCCGACGCATTGACCGCCGCCGGCGGCGTGCGCGCCGAAGACCCACCCATCCCGGTGCGAAGCTTCGAATTGCACATGGCTTGGCGGGGATCACAGGATAATGACCCGGGAGAACGCTGGTTGCGGTCGCGGATCCAGATGTTTTTTGGCGATCCTGAGAGTCTTTAGATTTCGTCCGGCAGGCTGTTTAGCTGATCATTTGTGACTCTTCACCGGTCGTGGCGATCCATTCACTTCCCAGCCTGCCAGTCGAGGTCAAACAATCGATGCCCGGCGATGAAACAGCTTGGCAGCAGCGCCCAATGACCCACTGCGGGCAATCGCGAGAAAGACCCGCACATCACTCCAATCCATGCTCCGCCCCGATGCAAAAATGAAGAGTGAGAGTGCAGCAATGGCAATGCCGTAGCAATCCCGCGCTCGACAGGCATGTCTACAAATTAGTCGACACACCATTCGGGGACGGGAAATGAAGACAGGCTTTATCGGTCTGGGAAGTACTGCGCTTTGACCTTACCGCGAAACACCCAGAACCCCCACGTGTTGTAGGCCAGCGTGACCGGCACCAGCACCGCGAATCCCACGAGCATGAACCCTTGGCTCGAAGCGGGAGCAGACGCTTGGCTGATCGCCAGCGACGGCGGCAGGATCAACGGATAGAGGGTAATGATCGCGGCAGCGAACGCCGTGCCAAACCATCCCAGTACCGCAAACAACGGAAGGAAATGGTATCGGCTGGAAAAAGCCCGGTAGAACCCGACCAGCAACGCGCACTGAACAAGCAGAAGCGCCGGGCTCAGGTTCGATTCAAGAAGATGGTCTCGATAGGACGGCGCCAACTCGCTGGTCCACACCACAATGATTGCAATGCCTGCCAGTGTCAGCCACCCCAGCCATCGCGCCTGCCTTCTGGCCGCCGCTTGCAGCGCGCCTTCGGTTCGCCAGAACAGCCAGCAACTGCCAAGCAATGCGTAGCCAATCACCAGCACCACGCCACACGCCAGCGCAAATGCACTCAACCACTCCCAACCGTTTCCGGCGAACCGGCCCTCGTGGTGATCGATGCCCTGTACCACGCTGCCCATGATGACACCCTGGCAAAGCGTTGCGATCAACGAGCCGGTCACGAGGCTGACATCGAGCCAGCGCTTCATTCGTGCCGGCGCGTCGGCCCGGAACTCCAACGCGACGGCCCGGACAATCAATGCCAGCAGCATCGCAATCACGGGGATATACAGGGCGGAAAACAAGACGCTGTAAGCCACGGGAAAAAGCGCGAGCAAACCGCCGCCACCGAGCACCAGCCAGGTTTCGTTCCCGTCCCAGATCGGCAGGATGGAATTGACCATGATCTGCTTATCATCGGGGTTGTGGCGGGTCGCGAAGAGGATGCCGACGCCCAGGTCGGTGCCGTCCAGAATCACGTAGGTGATGATGGTAAAGGCAATTGCGGCGGCCGACAGATTGGGCAACAGCGCTTCAGAGATGAACATCACGATTTCCCCCGCGTTGCGCTGGCTTGATCGTCGGCATCCGCTGAAGTTGCCGGCAGTCGGTTGATGGCGCGTATCAGGTAAAACAGCCCCAGGCCGAAAACCAGCAGGTACAGGATCACCAGGGCGAGTGTGCTGCCCAGGACGAATGAGAGCGGTTGCTGCGAGCTGCTGTGAACGGTGCGCATCAAGCCATAGACCGTGAATGGCTGGCGCCCGACTTCGGTAACCACCCATCCGCAAACCATCGCTACGAACCCGGCCGGGGCCATGAGCACCGCGCAGCGCATCAGCCATCGACACTCGAACAGGCCACCGCGCCAACGCAAGAAGAGACTGGCGATCCCCATGGCCACGATCAGCAAGCCGATGCCCACCATGATACGAAACGCGAAAAAGACCACGGCCACGGGCGGGATGTCTTCGGGCGCGAACTCATCAAGGCTCTGTATGGTGCCGGTCCAGTCGTGGCGCAGATAAAGCGAGCCGAGATGGGGTATCGCCAGTTCGAAATCATTTCTGCGGTTGGCCTGATCCGGTATCGCAAACAACCTGAGCGGCTCGCCCTGGCCGGCTTCCGGGCGTCGCCAGGAACCTTCCATCGCGGCCAGCTTCTGCGGCTGGTGATCTCGGGTATTTTCGCCGTGCAGGTCCCCCGCGACGAGCTGGATAGGCCCGACCACGGCCGCCATCCACAGTGCCATTGAGAACATCACTCGCGCAGGCGCGTGGGTATTGTCGCGCAACAAGTGCCACGCGCCCGCGCCGCCCACGAGGGTGGCCGTGCCGAGAAAGGCGGCGATGCTCATGTGCACCATACGGTAGGGAAACGAGGGGTTGAATATGATCTGCAGCCAGTCTTCGGGCACGAACCGGCCATCGCCGGCAATGCTGAAGCCCGCCGGTGTGTGCATCCAGGAATTGGCTGACAGTATCCAGAATGCACTGAACAACGAGCCGACGGCGACCGCGCACGTGGACAGAAAATGCAGGCGCGGCCCGACTTTGTTCATGCCAAACAGCATCACCCCGATGAAGCCTGCTTCCAGGAAAAACGCGACCATGACTTCATAGAACATCAGAGGCCCGAGGATGCCCCCCGCACGACTGGCCAGCGCGCTCCAGTTGGTCCCGAACTCGAACTCCATGACCAGCCCCGATGCCGTGCCCACGGCGACCGTCAAGGCGAATATCTTCAGCCAGAATCGGTAGACGTCCATATAGACCTGACGCTTTCGCCACAGCCAGAGGGCTTCCAGCACCATCAGGTAATTGGCCAGGCCGATGGAAAATGCGGCAACCACGATGTGGAAGCTAATGGTGAACGCAAACTGGTAGCGCGCCAGCATCAACGCCGAATCCATCGATTCCATGGGCAGGCCCCGCTCAAGCGCCGCTGGGTTTGCCGCAGAATTGACTGATCGGTTTATCGATCGGCCTCTTCATGCCCTCACCCATCGCTTTCAAGCCCTCCAGGAGCGGCAAGATCGCGCGCCAAAGCGATTCGTCATGCAGCAAACGGTATGAGCCCCGCACGCCTGGCGCGACGTCGTCGTTGTTGGGCGCGGTCCATTGACTGACCGCAGCGCCGGCATCCTTCAGCGCGAAGACCAGCCGGTAGAATTCATCGGGCGGCACGCGGGACAGTGCCATCGCCAGGATCGACAGGTTCTGAATGACGTTGAGCGTGCCTTCCTTGTTCAGGCCATCAACCAGCACTTTGGCAATCGCCGTGTTGGCACAGACCAGGTCATTGGCCATGCGCAGCACGCCGTGTTCATGGAGGCTCTGGACCAGACGATTGAGTTCATCCTGCGCGTCAGGTTCGGTCTTGCTTGGTTTTACGTTGTAATCAATAGGTTCGGCCATCAAAACCTCTCCGGATGGGGCGCCGGTGCGTCGATCGGCGCGTAGTCGTCTCTGGCCCACTTCACCTCAACAGCCACGCCATTGTTCGGTGTCCTGTGGCCGTTTCGGAAATTGCCGCGCGGCAATGCCGATTGCGGAGGGGGATCCCTCAGGATCGTCATCTTCACAGCGGTTTCCTTGTAGGCCGGCGTGTTGACGTCTGGATCATGATGTTCCCCGGTGAGTTCATTAATGCCGGGCTTGCCCTGGTGAATCGGCATGAACAGCACCTTGCCGCGCACTCGATCGGTGATCAGAACCGGCACCGTGACCGAACCACGGCGAGAAGTGATCCGCACCTGGGTCCCATCCTGGATACCCCGCTCGGCTGCAAGCTCGGGACTGATTTCGACGTACCAATGCGGTGACAACGAATCGACACGGTCGCCACGTCCCGTCTGGTTGTTGCCCTGGAAATGCTCCAGCATGCGTCCGTTGTCCAGCATCAAGTCGAATTCGCTGTCGGGCGCTTCCGCCGGAGGTTTCCACTCCAGCGGGTACAACACGGCTTTGCCGTCGTCGGTGTGGAACCGGTCGGTATAGAGCAATGGGGTATCGGTGCCATCCGGCTTTACTGGCCAGAGGAGAGATTTCCAACCGTCCAGGCGCTCATAGCTGGCGCCGGCGAACAGGGTGGCGATACCGGCCACCTCCGCGAAGATCTGCGAGGGATGCTCGTATCCCCAGTCATGGCCCATTCGCTTGGCCAGATCGGTCAGGATGCGCCAGTCTGGAAGGCTGTTGCCCAGCGGCGGAAAAACCTCATGAAAACGTTGGATCCGCCGCTCGGTGTTGACGAAGGTGCCCTCCTTCTCAACGCTTGGGCAACCTGGCAGCACGACGTCGGCGAACTGCGCGGTGCGGCTGAAGAAAATGTCCTGCACGACCATGAAATCGAGTTTTCTGAAAGCCTCATGCACGTTTTCAGTGTCGGCGTCGGAAAACGCCGTCTCTTCACCGATCACATACATGGCTTTTATCTTCTGCTCGGCGGCATGCTGAACCATCAGGAAGTTGTCTTCACCGACCTTGTTGGACAGTCGTTCCGGCGCCACACCCCAGGCCTTCGCCCACTTGGCTCGAACCGCTTCGTCAGTGACTTTTTCATAACCGGGATAGACGTTCTTCAAACACCCGAAGTCGCTGGCCCCCTGGACGTTGTTGTGGCCGCGCATCGGATAACCGCCGGTTCCGGGGCGGCCGTAGTTGCCGGTAACCAACAAGAGATTGGACAGTGCGGTGCTCGTGTCGGCCCCGTGGCTATGCTGGGTAATGCCCATTGCCCAGAGCAGGCAGACCCGTTTGGCGTTGCCGATCATGTTCGCGGCGCTAACCAGATCCGCCTCCGACAACCCGGTGACCTGCGACGCGAATGGTAGGGTAAAGGGTTCCAGGGAGCGTCGGTACTCGTCCACCTGATTCACCCGCGCTTCCAGGAATGCCGCGTCCGCCATGCCATGATCGAACAGGTAACGCGACATGGCGCTGGCCCAGGCTATGTCGGTGCTCGACCTGATCTGCAGGAACAGGTCGGCGCGCTCCGCCATTTCATGCTTGCGTGGATCGACCACCAGCAGTTTTTGCCCTCGATGCTTGCGCGCGGCCTTGATTTTCGAAGCGATAACCGGATGGTTCTCCGCCAGGTTGCTGCCCACCAGGACGATGAGGTCCGCCTGCTCAAGATCGGCGATCGTGCCGGCGTCGCCGCCGTAACCGACCGTGCGGAACAACCCCTGTGTCGCGGGGTTCTGGCAGTAGCGCGAAGAGTTGTCGACGCTATTGGTGCCGATGATCAGGCGAGCGATTTTCTGCGTCAGGTAAGCTTCTTCATTGCTGGCCTTGCTGGACCCAATGAAGCCGATGGCATCGGCGCCGTGCTCACGTTTTAAGGCCAGAAGACGGCCTGCGACCAAGGTCAGCGCCTCGTCCCAGCTTGCTTCACGAAACCGGCCGTTTTCCCGGATCAGCGGCGTCGTCAGGCGTTTTTCGCTGTTCACGAAATCCCAGGCGAACTTGCCCTTGATACACGTGGAAATGCCGTTCGCCGGTGCGTTCACCACTGGCTGCACCTTGAGCAGCGTGCGGTCGCGAGTCCACATTTCGAACGAGCAGCCCACGCCACAATAGGTGCACACGGTCTTGGTGCGTTTGATTTCAGGCTGGCGCCAGTGCATGTCCATGACGGAAATAGCGGTAATGGGCGGCGCACCGATCGTATTCTCGATCGTCTTCACCGCGTCGATGAGCGGCCGCTTGATGTCCTCGGGCATCGACGTCAACGGTCCGGCATCCGGCTGCATGGTTTTTTCGAGCAACGCGTTGCAGGGGCAAACCGTGACGCAATGACCGCAGCTCACACAACTGGAACCCTCTATCTTGGTTCCGCCATCCCACAACACCCTTGGATGGTCCTGGGTGAAATCGATGCTCAGCGTTTCATTGACCTCGACGTTCTGGCACGCTTCCACGCAACGCCCGCACAGGATGCATTGATCGGGATCGTAGGTATAAAACGGGTTCGAGTGGTCCTTGCTGTAGGGCTTGCGCTGGTATTTGTAGCGCTGGATCACGGGGTTCATGTCAGCGACGGTATTGTGCAGCGTGCAGTCACCGGTGTTGTGCTCGCAGACCGTGCAATAAAGCTCGTGCTTGGCAAGGATCCGGTCCATGCCTTCTTCCTGCGCCGCCTTCACGCGAGGCGTTTCGCTCACCAGCTTCATGCCGTCGGCGGAACGCAGCGCGCACCCGCGGACCAACTCGCCATCATGCTCGATCCAACAGACATCGCAGGTCTGGATCGGCCCGAGGGCGCGGTGATAGCAGACGTGAGGCAGGTCGATGCCCTGCTCTGCCAAAAAATCGATCAGCGGCTGGTCAGCGTTACCCCTGAGGGTGCGACCGTTGTACTCGATGCTGCACTGGTATCTGCCATTCATGGAAACTCGCCCCGTTGGCCGACTGATCGCCCGGACAGTGGCCCAACGAAGCTAGAGACCGAATGCCCACACGGAAATGTTCAGTTACAGAATCGATATCCCAGTGCTGCAAATGTTCATTAATTTTTGCGCGAAGCCGCTACAGCGTGTGGCATCCGAATGCTTGTAACGCTCCGCTAATAAATGCTGGCTTGTCCTTTCGCTCAAGCATTCACATCCACGACCGTGCGCCCGCGAACCTGCCCTTGCAGCACCCGAGCCGCGACTTCCGGCACTTGCGCCAGGCCGACAAGCTGCGTGGTGCGAGCAAGCTTGTCCACATCCAGATCCCGGGCCAGACGCGACCATGCCTGCAAACGGACAGCCTGGGGCGCATTCACGGAGTCGATACCGGCCAGGGTCACGTTGCGCAGGATGAAAGGCAGCACCGACCCCGGCAGATCCGCGCCCTGGGCGAGGCCGAAAGCGGCGACGACCCCGCGGTATCGGGTCTGGGCCAGGGCATTGGCCAAGGTATGGCTACCGACCGAGTCGATGACGCCCGCCCAACGCTCCTTGGCAATCGGTGCGCCCGGCTCCGACAGGGTGCGCCGATCAATCACCTCTGCAGCGCCCAGGTCACGCAGATAGTCGGCTTCTTCCAGGCGTCCAGTCGACGCGATCACCCGATAGCCCAGCCCCGACAACAGCGCTATCGCCACCGAGCCCGCGCCGCCGTTGGCGCCGGTCACCAGGATATCGCCCCCGTCGGGCGCCAGGCCGCCGTGTTCCAGCGCCAGCACGCTGAGCATCGCGGTGTAGCCCGCCGTGCCAATGGCCATGGCTTGGCGGGTCGAGAATACGTCCGGAACCTTCACGAGCCAGTCACCACTCACCCGGGCCTTCTGGGCGAAACCGCCGTGGTGCGTCTGGCTCAGCCCCCAACCGTTCAGCAGTACCCGGTCGCCAGCCTGGAAACCTGCGTGGCTGGAGCTTTCAACGATTCCGGCGAAGTCGATGCCGGGAATCAACGGGAACTGGCGGATCACCGGCGAGCGGCCACTGAGGGCCATGGCATCTTTGTAGTTCACCGTGGAATATTCGATAGCGACGGTGACATCACCGGGCATCAGGTCCTCTTCGGTGAAGTCGACCAGGCCGGTCGATATGGCTTCATCGGTTTTGGTGGCAAGCAGCGCTTTGAAGGTCATGGTTGTTTTCCTGTGCATTTGAGCGGCGAATGTCGTGGGCCCGGTTGAGCAGATTCACGCCAGTTGCATCGCCTTGCGGATACCGGTATCCAGCATGCCCGCCGGCGCGAAGCGGCGCATGAACTGCAATTGGGCTGCCGCCTTGCCGGCGGTGTAACGCAACTTCGGACGCTCGGCGCGAGCGGCCTTGAGCACCACGTCAGCGACCACATCGGGCCCCTCGGCCGTGGCCATTGCGTGATTGACGACCTTGGTTACCTTACCCCGGATATCCTCGTACAGGTCCAGCTTAGCGTCAGCCTGCAGGCTGTTGCTCTCGAATGATGTCTTGGTATAACCGGGCTCGATGACGACGACCCGGATGCCATGGGTCCGTAATTCATGATCAAGGGCTTGGGAATAGCCATCCACCGCGTGCTTGCTCGCCACGTACAGCGCCACATAGGGCACGGATACCACGCCGAGTATGGAACCGATGTTGATGATGCGACCGACACCCTGGCGACGCATATGCGGCACAACGGCGCGCGTCATTCGCACAACACCGAGGAAATTGGTATCGAAGATCGCCTTGGCCTGGTCGATCGAGCTTTCTTCGGCCGCGGCCGGGGCGAGCCCGAAACCGGCGTTGTTGACCAGCAGGTCGATACGCCCTTCCAACCGCATCAACTGCGCAACCGCGGCCTCGACGCAGGCATCGTCGGTCACGTCGAGTGCCAGCATCTCATACGCCTGATGATCGGCCCGGGCTCCGCGCCGGCTGGTGCCGTATACCTGATAGCCGGCCGCTACGAGGGAGTTGGCAATGGCTTCGCCGATACCGGAAGAAGCGCCGGTCACCAAGGCTACGGGTTTGTGGATCGTCATGGAGTGTTCCTCGGCAACTGGGTCGGGCCCGACATCGATACATGTCAGGGTAGCTCTATGATGATGAGCATAATCATAGCCGTCAACAGTTTTGATTTTGATCGACATCTAATCTAGGCGAGCCCGACAAACACACGGACAGCCGTCATCCTGCCGTCACGCAGCCTCGCCTGAACATTCCGTTAAGGTGGCTCCAAGCAGGGAGAGCGGTTCGGGACCCGCGACTGCCGTGAGTCCTAAACCGCTTTCTTATCAAGCGACCAGATCGCCGCTATTGAAGGTATTCACGCCGACCAGCTGGATTTCGAAATCGGCGTTGAGGTCGCCGTTTACGTTGCCATACAACACATGATCAACGAAGCGTAACTGCCCTGCGCCGGTGAACTCACTCGCGTCGATGAAGCTGAACTTGTTGAACACCGGCGTCAGGGCATTCGCGTCCAGTTTCGACAGGTCGATCTTGTCTCCTTGCAGGCGGCTGAAATCGAGGATGACGTCGCCAGCACCGTCCTTGCCCAGGTCGCTCAACGAACTGAATACAAAACGATCGGCTCCGGTGCCGCCGGTGAGGGCGTCTGTCCCCGCTCCGCCCATCAGCGTGTCGTTGCCTGCGCCGCCGTCGATCCGATCATTGCCAGCCGCGCCGTTCAAGACATTGCCGGCCGCGTTGCCAATCAGTACGTTTTCCAAGGCGTTGCCGCTTCCGTTGATCGCGGCAGCACCGGTAAGCGTTAGGTTTTCCAGATTGGCACCCAGGCTCCAGCTCACCGAGGAACGCACGGTGTCGATCTCGCTGGCGAGGCTGCTGGTTTCGCTGATGACGTCCCTGAGGTTGTCCACCACGTAGGTGTCGTTGCCGGTTCCCCCGATCAGGGTGTCGATGCCGGCGCCGCCATCGAGGATGTCCGCACCGTCCAGGCCGTTGAGGGTGTTGGCGGCGGCGTTGCCGGTCAGGCTGTTGCCCAGCGCGTTGCCGGTGAGACTGAGCGCGGCGGCGCCGAGCAACTGACCGTCCTCGACGTTGGCCGCCAAGGTGTGGCTGACTGTCGTACGCACGACGTCGCGCCCCTCGTCGGCGAGTTCAACGACGCTGTCGCCTGTGTTATCGAGCATATAGATGTCGTTGCCATCACCGCCGACCAACGTGTCGCGTCCGGCGAGGCCGTTCAGCACGTTGGCGCCGGCGTTGCCGGTCAGTACGTTGTTAAGCGCATTGCCGCTGCCGTTGATGGCGGCGATACCGGTCAGGGTGAGGTTTTCCAGATTCGCGCCAAGCACCCAGTTGACCGAAGCACGTACGCTGTCGATTTCGCTGGCCAGGGTGCTGGTTTCGCTGACGACATCCTTGAGGTTGTCGACCACGTAGGTGTCGCTGCCGGTGCCGCCAACGAGCGTGTCGATACCGAGGCCACCGTCCAGGATGTTGGCGCCGGCATTGCCCGTGATGCGGTTGTTCAGTGCATTGCCGCTGCCATTGATGCTGCCGGCACCGCTCAACGTCAGGTTTTCAACGTTGGTGCCCAAGGCGAAGTTGACGGTCGAAATAACGCTGTCGATCTCGGTCAGGGAGGCGCCTCGCTCGATGACCGTATCGCCGGCGTTGTCGACGTGGTAGGTATCGTTGCCGGCACCGCCGTCGAGTTGGTCCGCGCCTGCCCCGCCGTTCAAGACATTGCCGGCCGCGTTGCCAATCAGTACGTTTTCCAAGGCGTTGCCGCTTCCGTTGATCGCGGCAGCACCGGTAAGCGTTAGGTTTTCCAGATTGGCACCCAGGCTCCAGCTCACCGAGGAACGCACGGTGTCGATCTCGCTGGCGAGGCTGCTGGTTTCGCTGATGACGTCCCTGAGGTTGTCCACCACGTAGGTGTCGTTGCCGGTTCCCCCGATCAGGGTGTCGATGCCGGCGCCGCCATCGAGGATGTCCGCACCGTCCAGGCCGTTGAGGGTGTTGGCGGCGGCGTTGCCGGTCAGGCTGTTGCCCAGCGCGTTGCCGGTGAGACTGAGCGCGGCGGCGCCGAGCAACTGACCGTCCTCGACGTTGGCCGCCAAGGTGTGGCTGACTGTCGTACGCACGACGTCGCGCCCCTCGTCGGCGAGTTCAACGACGCTGTCGCCTGTGTTATCGAGCATATAGATGTCGTTGCCATCACCGCCGACCAACGTGTCGCGTCCGGCGAGGCCGTTCAGCACGTTGGCGCCGGCGTTGCCGGTCAGTACGTTGTTAAGCGCATTGCCGCTGCCGTTGATGGCGGCGATACCGGTCAGGGTGAGGTTTTCCAGATTCGCGCCAAGCACCCAGTTGACCGAAGCACGTACGCTGTCGATTTCGCTGGCCAGGGTGCTGGTTTCGCTGACGACATCCTTGAGGTTGTCGACCACGTAGGTGTCGCTGCCGGTGCCGCCAACGAGCGTGTCGATACCGAGGCCACCGTCCAGGATGTTGGCGCCGGCATTGCCCGTGATGCGGTTGTTCAGTGCATTGCCGCTGCCATTGATGCTGCCGGCACCGCTCAACGTCAGGTTTTCAACGTTGGTGCCCAAGGCGAAGTTGACGGTCGAAATAACGCTGTCGATCTCGGTCAGGGAGGCGCCTCGCTCGATGACCGTATCGCCGGCGTTGTCGACGTGGTAGGTATCGTTGCCGGC